>JYOD01000045.1 GCA_000955785.1 Burkholderiaceae bacterium 16 | reverse complement strand
CCCGACTTATTGAGCAGTTACCTCCAAGGCAATTTCCGGAGCCACTCTGCTATCGCGATCCCGATCTCGTGAGGGGAATCCTCCTGCAGGAAGTGGCTGCCTCGTACGGTTACTTCCTCTTGGTTATTCCAGGTGCGGCACAGGTCCCGCATTTCACCGACCAAGACACCACCCGGTTCGCCGTTTATGAACAGCTTCGGAACGTCTGCCTCGGCCATCCACCGCGAATAGTCACTGACAACTTGGGCCACCAGTTCCGGCTTCCCGTCAATCGGTATCTCACGAGGGAACGTCAAGGTAGGCAGTCGATCGTCTCCGGCGCGAAGATAGGGCCGTCTGTACACGTTCATTTCGGCTTCCGTAAGCTCGCGCAAAATGCGGGCGGGAAGTAGCTTTTCGATAAAGACGTTGTCTCGCAACACCATTTCCTCGCCTTCCGAAGACCGCAATTGTTCGAACGTGGCGCGGACGATCGGATCCATTTCATCCCATGTCCTGGTGCGCACCATGGTCTCCATGTAAGCGATGCCGCGTATGTCGCGGGCGTGCCGCCGTGCCCAGTCCATGGCAAGCGCGCCTCCCCAATCTTGCGCGACCATAACCACTTCATGAGCGGCATCGACGCTTTCCAGGAACGAATCAAGGAAACGCCGGTGCTCCACAAAGCTGTATCTATCGGCACCGCCTTCTTCGAGCTTTTCGGAGTCGCCCATGCCAATTAGGTCTGGCGCAATGCAGCGTGCGTAGGGCGCCACGTGAGGTATCACGTTCCTCCAGATGTAAGAAGACGTCGGGTTTCCGTGGAGGAAAACTACCGGCTTCCCGTCGCCCACATCGACATACGCCATCTTTTTTCCATGAACTTCGCAGAAGTGCTTGGATTGCTCGTCGGTCGAGAACATTGGGAACTCCAATGATGAGAGGTTTCAAGTAGGGGCCGAGACATGCCGGTTGTTGACCCTTCCAAGTACCCATGACATGGCGTACTTTACGTTGGCCCGTCAACGTGGGCAGGCCTTGATGGGTGATTTATGCACCAACAAGGCTTTGCAGGTTGGCGAGCACGACTCACAGGCGTGCTTGCCGGTGAGTGTTCGTGGGGTTAGATGGGGTGCACTTGCGCTTCATCCGCCGTCACACCGTCACGACGATCTTGCCGAACTGTCCGTTTTTCTCCAGGTAGCGATGAACCTCCACCATCTCATCGAACTTGAAAGTGCGATCAATGATTGGCTTGAGCGCTCCGCTCTCGAGACCCTTGAGAACGAATTCCACCGCAGCCTTGCGGCGTGTTTCGTCACCAGTCGTCAGCCAGATGTTGTGCCCCTTGATAGCCGGCATCTTGGCGATCATCGGCAGCACCGGCATTGGGGTGCTCCCCTCGGCGAGCGCGCCATAGACGTACACGGTCCCCTGGAAGGCCAACGCCGAGATCAGCTTAGGGAAGTTCGGGCCGCCGACCGGGTCGAAGGCGACGCGCGCGCCCTTGCCGTCAGTGATATGCATCACTTCCTGCACCAGATCGACCTCGTCCGTGGCAATCACGTGGGCGGCGCCTGCTTCGAGCAACTGCTTCTTCTTGGCTGAGGTGCGAGTCAGTGCGATGGAAGTCGCACCGGCATAGTTGGCGATCTGGATCGCCGCGAGCCCCACGCTGCTGGAAGCCGCGGGAACGAGGACGAAATCGCCCTTGCCCACCTTGGCGTCTTCGATGAGTGCGCCGTAGGCCGTCACGAACATCATCCAGGCCGACGCCGCTTGGGCGAACGAAAGCGATTTTGGGTGTTTCACAACAGCGAAGTCCGGCACGGTGATGACCTCGCCATACGTGAAGTACTGATTCATCGAGAAAGACGGTATCACGTTGACCTCGTCGCCCACCGCGAAGCCGGTCACGTCACGGCCGACGGCATCGACGATGCCGGCAGCCTCGTATCCCAGACCCGCCGGGAATTTGACGGGCTCGATATACGCGTCGGCCCGCCACATCGACTCGGCGCGGTTGATGCCGATTGCTTTGACCTTGATGCGAACTTCCGCCGGACCGGGCGCCGGTACCTGCGTCTCGACGAATTCGAGAACTTCCGGGACACCGGGTTTTGCGAACTTGATAATGCGTGACATGCGAGCCTCTTAACTGGATGCGTTACTGGAGAATTCATCTATTCCGTCCCGCTTCGAGAAGACTCCGAATCGGATATGTGTCATTCCATACCGGGATTAGTAGCGGACGCTGCGTGCGGAATGGCTTGGCAAGAACGTTGGTCGTCAAGCGACCTGATGCGAGTAAAGGTGAGATCAATGTACCCGAGGTACCGTGGTACGCGAGTCCAGACCCTACATGGGTGTCCGTTCGATACATCCGGTTCGTGCCGCTGCCTTGCGGTTGAATGTAGCAGCAGGCCGCCCGGCCGAAAAAGACCTTGTGGGCATGGCACCATGCCTCTGAAGCAGGAAGCCGGTGGCACAAGGGGTGGCGTTGAGCCCGGCGGCATGCAGTCGGGAGGAACGCGTGCCTTGCGCTGCCTTTACCTACGCGCTGAATCACCTCGCAGCCTACTTTTGGTCATATCATGTCCGCCAAAGGACCACGTCGCGATTGAAATGCCAGCGCTAGAACTTCGCTGTCATGTCCGGGGGGCAGAAGATCTGGATCAACGAGTGCCCGACTCGGGGGGATTGCGCTCTGCCGGGCGCAGGACTCCGGGCAATCGTTCCAGGCCATCGTCACCGACGAGGTGGACGGTGGCCGCAGCCCGAGCAGTGCGGTCGGGGTCCTCGCCGCGGGCGCACATCGATCCCGATGGTGTGGGACGCCCGACACAAGCGTGGCCATCGTCCGGCTTGGCAGAAGGATCATGGCGTGCCCGCTGGTTCGGTTTGCCCGGGCGCAAGATGCCGGGACCGTGTACCGCGGGAGCTGAGCGTCGCGAGCTTCCGGAAGATCACGTAGAAGACAGGCGTCAGTATCAATCCGAAGACGGTCACTCCAATCATTCCAGCGAACACCGCTACGCCCATGGCCCGGCGCATCTCTGCGCCTGCGCCGTGCGAGGTGACCAGTGGCAGAACGCCCATCACGAAAGCAAAGGACGTCATTAGTATCGGGCGCAGCCGCAGTCGGCTGGCTTCGATTGCCGCCTCCACGATCGTGCGACCCTCATGCTCCAGTTCCCGGGCAAACTCGACGATCAGGATTGCGTTCTTCGCCGACAGCCCAACCAACACGATACAGCCAATCTGGGTGAATATGTTGTTGTCGCCTTTCGTGAGCCACACGCCCGTCATCGCGGCCAGGAGGCTCATCGGCACGATCAGGATGACCGCCAATGGCAACGTCAGGCTTTCATATTGCGCCGCGAGGACCAGGAAGACCAGAAGTACACATAGCGGAAATATCCAAAGCCCGGTGTTGCCGGCCAGAATGTCCTGATAGGTCAGTTCGGTCCATTCAAACTTCATGCCCTTGGGCAATGTTTCTAATGCGACCTGTTCGGCGGCGTCGCGCGCCTGCCCGGACGAGTAGCCCGGCGCCGCAACACCATTCATATCCGCAGCGGTGAAGCCGTTATACCGGACTACACTATCCGGACCGAATCCTTGTTGCACACGAACAAGGGAAGATAGTGGCACCATCTCGCCGGCGAGACTGCGTGTCTTGAGTTGCTGAATATCCTCGGCGCGAGTGCGGTAGCTGGCATCAGCCTGGACCCTTACCTTATAGGTCCGGCCGAATTGGTTGAAGTCATTCACGTAGGCTGAGCCGAGATAAGTCTGCAGAGTATCGAATACGTCCGTAACCGCTACGCCGACCTGCTTCGCCTTGACACGATCAAGGCTAACGTCGAGTTGAGGGACATTGACCTGGTAGTTACTGAAGAGGCCTGCGAGCTCGGGCCGGGCCCGCGCTGCAGCAGTGAACGCCGCCGTGGCGTTGAACAGAGCCTCGTAACCGAGCGCGGCTCGGTCCTCGATCATCATCTTGAAGCCCCCAATCGTACCGAGCCTCACCGGGGGAGGGGGCACTACGCCGATGAACGCCTCGCGGACCTCGCCATACTGCCGGGTTAGTTCTCGGCCGATCGCGAAGCTGGTCTGGTCAACGCGGCTGCGCTCGCTGAAAGGTTTTAGCGTGACGAATAGCACCCCCGAGTTGGGGCTGTTGGTCAGCCCATTGATGGAGAGGCCGGGGAACGCCACCGCCGCCTCGACATCGGGATGCTTTAGCGCAATCGCGGACATGCGCCGGATGACGTCCTCGGTGCGGTTCAACGTGGCGCCTGCCGGCAGGCGAGCGAAGGCCACAAGATGCTGTTTGTCCTGGGCGGTTACGAAGCCCTTGGGGACGAGCTGAAACATTGCCCAGGTCAATCCGAGCATGAGCACGTAAACACCAAATGCGGTGGTCTTGCGGGCGACCACTCCCTTGACGCCACGTGCGTAGCGATCGGAGCTTCGTGCGAAGAATCGATTAAAGCGGCGGAAGAAGCCGCCCAGAACCCGGTCCATCCCGCGCGACAACCGGTCCTTCGGGACGTCATGGCCGCGCAATAGGAGTGCGGAAAGCGCCGGCGAGAGCGTTAGCGAGTTGACCGCCGAGATGACTGTTGAAATCGAGATGGTCAGTGCGAACTGCTTGTAGAACTGGCCCGTCAGCCCAGTCATAAACGCTAGCGGGACGAAGACAGCGATCAGGGTGAGCGCGATTGCGATGATGGGACCGCTGACCTCTTTCATCGCCTTGTACGTGGCCTGTTTGGGCGCAAGGCCATCCGCGATGTTGCGTTCGACGTTCTCGACCACCACGATTGCATCGTCCACCACGATACCGATCGCGAGCACGAGACCGAATAAGGAAAGCGCGTTAATCGAGAAGCCGAACAGATGCATCAACCCGAACGTTCCGACGATCGACACCGGAACGGCCAGCAACGGGATGATCGACGCGCGCCAGGTCTGAAGGAACAGAATCACGACCAGGACAACGAGCGCGATCGCCTCGAATAGCGTGTGCACAACGGCATCGATGCTGTGACGGACGAACTCGGTGGGGTCGTAGACGATTTTGTAATCGATATCATCTTGGAAACCGGCTTTGGCATCCTTCATGATTTCGCGTGCAGCGTCCGAAATGTTGATCGAGTTCGATCCAGGCGCCTGAGAGATGAGCAATGCGACTGCGGGCTTGTTGTCGAGCAACGACCGAACGTTGTATTCGGACGCACCCAATTCAATCCTGGATATATCTCGTAAGGATGTCACTGCCCCCGTAGCCGAAGTCCGGACCACGATCGCACCGAACTCCTCGACTGTGTTCAGTCGCCCCTGCGCGTTTACCGACAGCTGGAGATCGTTGCCAGGCGTCGATGGCGATGCGCCGATCACGCCGGCGGCTACCTGTACGTTCTGTTCTCGAATGGCCTTGACGACGTCGCTTGCCGTGAGTCCCCGCTCAGCGGTCTTGGCCGGATCGAGCCAGACGCGCATGGAATAGTCGCCTGAGCCCAGTAGCAGCACTTGACCAACGCCGGGTATCCGCGCAAGCCTGTCCTTGACATTGATTAGCGCGTAATTGCGTAGATATGTCGTGTCGTATCGGTTGTTTGGCGACACCAGATGGATGACCATGGTCAGATCCGGGGCGCTCTTGACGGTCGTAACACCGAGTCGGCGGACATCTTCAGGCAGGCGTGGCTCGGCCTGTGCTACTCGATTCTGGACAAGCTGTTGTGCTTTGTCTGGGTCCGTGCCCAGTTTGAATGTGACGGTCAGTGTCAATTGGCCGTCGCTATTCGACTGCGAGGACATGTAGAGCATGTCTTCGACACCATTGATCTGTTCTTCTAGCGGCGTGGCCACCGTCTCGGCGATGACCTTCGGATTGGCCCCTGGGAACTGCGCCTTGACAACCACCGCCGGCGGCACCACCTCTGGATATTCCGACACAGGAAGCCGGAACATGGCGATCGCGCCGATTAGAAAGATCAGCATGGAAAGCACGCTGGCGAAGATGGGACGGTCGATGAAGAACCGGGAGAAGTTCATAGGTGGCTCTGACGGCAGACTGGGTAGGGCGGTTCACGGGAGTCGCTACGGCAGAGTGCGGTCGCCGCGATTCTGCGGTCCGCTGATCGGACGCAAAGCGCTCTTTCTGAATACATTGTTTGTGGAAACGCACAGGTCGAGCAGTTGAGGGGAGCCCGGAGATCGCTCGGATTCATCCCTGGAACGGATAGATCGATGACCCATTTCGTTTGTTCCGCATCGGTCGGGGCACTCGAGCGTCACGCGCATCTCACGCTTCACGCTGAGCAATGTGCCGAGCACATTGGCGTCGAAAGTGACCGCATAGTCTCGGGAGCCAGTTCCGTCACTGGTCCGGACTGGCCCTTCGTGCCGGCGTTGTTGATGGCGACGTCGAGACTGCCGAAGCGGGCCACGGTCTGATCGACTAGATCGCAAACCTGATCGTCGCGGCGGACGTCGGCCCGGATGAAGGCGAGCGCGGCACCGAGTTGCTGAAGCTCTGTTTCGAGGGCCTTGCCTTCGGCCCGCCGGCGCCTGGAGACGACGAGATGGGCACCATTCTTGGCAAAGGCCAGACCGGTGGTGCGACCGGTGCCGGTCAGGGCGCCGGTGATGAGGACTACGGGCTTGGTCATGATTCAACAACTCCGGCGCGTTATGATTTACGGGGTGTGGGGAGAGGAGGCGGCACCAAGATCCCGGCCCGGACAGGAGGCCCCCAATGCGCGGTCGGGAGGAATAATCTACGGTCTCGTGACAAAATTGGAAAAGACTTTATAAGCTGGCGGTCATACCTCGCAGGCATGGTGGTTCGCGATTGAGCCGCAGCGCGCGCGGCGTGGAGCTGACCGCGGCGGGCAAAGCCTTTAACGGCCGGCGCATCCCCTCGCCGCAATCGAAAGACTCTATGCCTTTACAAGCCGGCAGAATTCCTATCGCCCGGAATGTGGAAACGCCGTCGATGACCAAGGAAATTCATCGGCGGCATTCGGATGCCAGACGCGCTCCCGACCGCCGCTGCGCTTAAGGATGGGCCAATTGCCTTCGACCGAATTTAGCCGCAGTGCGTTGATGCCGATGCGATAAACGCCTTCGAATTCGTGCAACTTTTGGTAGGCGAGATCCTGCAAGGCCGGCGCCCGGGCGGCAACGAGGGCAAGGGGCCGATCAGCCAGACTTCGTCGCAAATGGGCTCGATTGATGCCGGCCGCAAGCATTCAATTCTCCTTTTCGGGCATCGGTGCCCGCAGCTCTTCAAGCCTGGAGAGGAACAGCTTGAGAATCGGCGAAGTGTTTGCCTTGCTGTAGCCCACGGCCAGATCGATCGTTGGCGCTTCGCCCTCCAGCGGACGGCTGACCACGGACTGCGGCAGCAGATTCTTCGCATAGGCGGGCATAAGCGCCAACCCGCGGGTCGACGCAACTAGGGAAATGGCCATAGCCATGTTGTCCACCCCATGATCCAGTTTGATGTCCAGGCCGGAGCGGCGCAGATAGTCCTCGGTCACGGCGCGCAGCGATGTGGCTTTGTTCGAACCGCCGATGAAGATCTCGCCGATGAATTCCCGCGGGTGAATCGCCTTGCGGCTGGTGAGGCGATGGTCGCTCGGCATCAGGACGATCAGCGGTTCGTGATCCACCACCTCGTAGTCCAGGTCGAAGGCCGGCTCAGCGCGCAGGAAGGCCACGTCGAGCCGGCCGCGGACGAGCGCCTCGGCGAGGTCTGGCGAATAGTCGCTCGATACCGTGACCTGGATGTTCTCCAGTTCGTCGCGCAGCACATACATGGCCCGCGGCAGCCAGTTCATCTCGTGACCGGTCTGGAAGCCGATGGCGAACGTCGTCCTTGCGGGCTGCGTGGCCCTGCGCGCCGCTTCCACCGCGGCATCCACCTGCGCCAGCGCCAGACGGGCATGGTCCAGAAAGGCCTTGCCTGCGGCGGTGAGCTCGACGCCATGAACGCTGCGAGACAGCAACTCGGCCCCGACCTGATACTCCAGGTCGCGAATCTGCCGGCTCAGCGAAGGCTGGGAGATGTGCAGCCGGAGCTCGGCGGCCGTCGTCAGGCTGCCTTCCTCGACCACGGCAACGAAATACCGTAAATGCCTCAATTCCATAGCCATTCCATGCCGGAAAGGTATACCCCCCAGCTTACAAAGTATTTTTCATGTGCGCTACGGACGCCTACATTGGCCACATGGCGAGTCGATGTTGATCGCGTCATCGCCTACGTAAAAGATGGACGTACACCGTATTTCTAGGGACCAAATCACTACGTCGTACCTCAGTCGTTTCCTGGGGTGTATCTAGTCAGAGCGAGGCCGGCCAGCGACTTCAAAAAATGAGGGCGCGGACCGATCTACTCATTCGCACATCGCTGCGCTGCAACATGACAAAACTCTTCTCTCCCGTAAAACTCGGTGCTATTAACCTGTCCCATCGTGTGGTGCACGCGCCTATGACCCGAATGCGATCGGACGATGGGGATGTCCCCGGTGACCTGATGGTCGAATATTATTCACAGCGGGCCACTCCTGGCGGTCTTCTCATCTCGGAAGGACCGGCTGTCGGAATCGGGGGCCGCGTCTATTACCGCAGCCCTGGCATCTGGTCTGATGAGCAGACTGCCGGCTGGAAAAGAGTGGCTGACGCGGTGCACAAGAAAGGTGGCGTGTTCTTTACCCAGCTATGGCACGGCGGCCGTATGGCCCACGTAGATCTTACGGACGGCGCAACACCCTTGGCGCCGTCCGTAGTGCCTTTCAACGGTGTCGCTGTCACACCCAGGGGCGTTTTCCAGGCGTCACCGCATCGTGAGATTGGGATTGAGGAAATTCCCGGCCTTGTCGACCAGTTCCGCAGAGGGGCAAAGAACGCTAAGGCTGCTGGAGTTGATGGTGTCGAGTTGCATGCCGCGAACGGTTACTTGATCGATCAGTTTCTCCTCGATGGCGTTAACAAACGAACCGACGCGTACGGTGGTTCGGTAGAGAATAGGGCACGTTTTCTAATTGAAATAGTCGAGGCGATTGTCGATGTTTGGGGCGGCGACCGCGTCGCGGTTCGCCTTTCGCCAAGTGGCAAGCACGGTGATGTTTGGGATAGCAATCCGCAAGCGACATTTGGTTATGTTGCTGAACAACTGAATCGTTTCAATCTAGCCTATTTGCACATCATCGAGCCGCGCATTGTCGGCGACCATGACAACGAGGATCCGAGCACTCAAGCGCCTGTTGCTGCGGCATCTTTGCGCAAGATTTTCCATGGTCCGATCATCGCCGCGGGTGGCTTTGTTGGCGACACGGCAAATGAAATTCTAGAGCGCGGAGACGCCGATGCCGTAGCCTTTGGTCGCTATTTCACATCAAATCCCGACCTGGTTAAGCGTCTTCAGCTAGGGCTACCGATTGCCAATTACGATCGCGATTCTTTTTACGGCGGAGATCGTCGCGGCTATTCCGACCTGCCTTTCTATAACGATGTAGCCATGTGACCCATTGCAATGCCACCTCTCAGAAACCCAGCAGCGGATGATTCGTAACCGGTTACTTCGCACCGCCCGGGAATCCCGTTGGTTGGATGTACGTATCGTGGCTCCTCGTATTTCACGCTGTACGTTCATACATGTGACCTAGTCAGATCTAAGGAACTAAAATGAAAAACCAAGTCGTTCTCATCACGGGAGCCCTTACTGGCATCGGCCGAGCAGCCGCATTCGCTTTCGCTAGAAAAGGGGCGCGAGTGGTTGTGTCTGGCCGGCGTGCGGAGGCAGGCTACGCGCTTGCACACGAGCTCAAAAAAATAGGCGCAGAGGCCGAATACATCCACGCGGATGTTCGGAATGAAGAGGAAGTGAAGAACCTGGTGGCAAAGACGATTACACGATTTGGCAAACTGGACATTGCTGTGAACAATGCCGCGACCGAAGGGCAAGTTGGGCCGATTACAGACCAGACTGCGGAAAGTGTTGCTGCAACGTTCGACACGAATGTCGTTGGCGTGCTGCTCAGTATGAAGCACGAAATCCTTGCGATGCAAGCCAACGGTGGCAACAACAAGGGCAACATTATCAACATCTCGTCGACCTATGGTCACAAGGGAGCTGCATTCGCGTCGGTCTATGTTGCCGCTAAGCATGCGGTAGAAGGGATCACAAAATCCGCTGCGCTTGAACTCGCGAGCTCTGGGATTCGTGTGAACTGCGTTTCTCCTGGTCCCACCGACACCGGGATGCTAACCCGCTTCACCGGCACAGACGAGAACAAGGCAATCCTCGTCGAGGGAGTACCGCTTGCTCGACTTGGTCGTTCGGAGGAGGTCGCCGATGGAATCGTGTTCATCGCCTCGGACGAAGCTAGGTTTATTACTGGCCATAGCCTTAACGTTGATGGCGGGCATAGCGCTGTCTAAGCGGAGGTTTAGGGCTGCGCTGAACAGATCAGTCTTCTCGAGAAGAAGCAAGTCGCTCCACGCGCGGCTTGGCTTGCAGGATTTGATGAGAGCTTCCGGCAGTTTCCAGGACGCTTTGCTTGCCCCTTTAAGCGTTGTTCAAACTGGAGTAGGCTAGCGTTCCGGTCACGGCCCGGCCAACATCGCGACGTGAATAGAGGTCCATTACTGCAGCTGCGTTTGACCAGCCCTCGGCCGTCGAGATGTAGATGAAGTCTGTGACCCGCTTCTGGTCTGGTTGGCACGTCTGCTTTGAACGCATGCTAGAGGTGGGTCGGGGCGATGTGGTTTTCCAGTCTTGTCGAATTGTCATTGGGCGGCATACAGTGCCTGGGTCGGGCTTGCAGGTTGGCGGGCTGGTTCAGCCGGGCTACGCATGACTCGCTGGCAGCCCGCAGGTCATGCAAGTCCGCGGGCTGCCGTAGGGTTCGGTCACTGAGTTCGAAACTCTCATGGATGCGGCGCGTGGGGCGCGCGTCGGCCAAACCACGCTCGCTCAACGCCCGCGCAAGCCCTTATAACCCTCTGGCTCAAAAGTGCGTTGGGGAGCGTAGAGCAAGCCCCCGAGTTTGATATCAAAAAGATGTGCGACTAAATTATTCTAATGAACATGCTCAACAACAGGGAAAAGCTCCTTATTGAGGGCGCGCGGGTGGTTCATAAGTACGGGTTGTCTGCGACCAGTGTTCGGGACATAGCAATCGCTGCAGGTGTGCCTTTGGGATCATTTACCAATCACTTTCCTTCCAAGGACGCTTTCGGTTTGGAGGTGTTGGAGCGCTATAGAAGCCGCTCAGAAGCGGAGGTGCAAGCAACTTTGCTCAATGACCAGTTGCGCCCGCTCGACAGGCTGTCTGCCTACATCGACAGCGCTCGCGACTTTCTCAACCAGAATCAAATGTGTGATGGCTGCCTCTGTGGAAACATCAGCGCGGAAGCCAACGAACACAGCGATGAAATCGTCGATCGAGTGGTACGAGCATTCGCCGACGATGAGAGATCCATTGCCTACTGCCTTTGGGCGGCTGTGGAGGCAGGTGACCTTCCTCCCGACACTGATGTCGAAGACCTTGCGGGATTCGTTTTGTCGTCGCTTCAAGGCGCATTCCTGGTGGCGAAAGTGCGGAGAAGCCCCGAGCCGGTAAATCGATTCAAGCGTGTTCTGTTTGCACGGCTTGGCACCGGGTGTCCAGAAGCCTAATGGATAGCCTCAGTGGGATTTCGACGTTTGTGCAGGTGGCGGAAACCCGCAGTTTTACGGAGGCGGGACGGCTGCTCGGCGTATCGTCTTCAGCTGTCGGCAAGAGCGTCGCGCGCACCGAGGAGCGCCTGGGGGTGCGGCTGTTTCACCGCAGCACGCGCAGCATCACGCTTACGGCCGAAGGTTCCTTGTTCCTGGAGCGATGCCGCCGCATCCTGGGCGAAGCCGAAGCGGCGGTGGCCGAACTGTCTGATGCCGCCCGCAGTCCGCGCGGCAGGCTACGGATCAGCGCGCCGCAATTGTCAGGGTTGATCATACCGGCGCTGGACGGCTTCATGGCGCAATACCCAGAAATCGAGCTGGATGTCGATCTCTCCGATCGCATGGTGGATGTCGTAGAGGAGGGCTTCGATGCGGTCATTCGCACGGGCGAGCAGCACGACTCAAGACTGGTGTCGCGCCGTCTGGGTTCCTGCGGCCAGGTGCTGGTCGCCTCGCCCGGCTACCTCCAGCGGCAGGGCGTCCCCGCACATCCGTCCGAACTCGTTCGGCACGCCTGTTTGCTGCATAGATTTCCAGCTACCGGCAAGCTGGAACGCTGGCCATTCCAGCTCGCTGCCTCGGAAGCGGAACCGGAACTGCCGCAAACCTTCGTCAGCAACACGATTGAAGTCCTGGGTTTTCTGGCACTTCAGGATAAGGGATTGGCCTTCCTGCCAACCTTCCACGTGCGGGATGCGCTGGCGAGTGGTGCGTTGCAGATCGTACTCGATGATTTCATAGACCAGATCGTTACCTTTTGGCTCTTGCGGCCGGCGAGCCGTTACGCCTCACCCAAGCTGCGTGTATTTTTCGACTATATCAGCCGGAATTTGCAGATCTAGACACGAGCAAGCTACTGCGCCGTGGGGCCCATGGTGAAGTCGAAGGCAGCCATGCTCTTCGCATGGCTGCGTTGAATTCTTCAGCATGAGGTCCGAGCCCAGTCTCGAGGGCTTCGACCGACCCACTGAAGATACGACACATCGCCACATAGACGGTGGTATTGCCGGCGTTGGCGGCTGAAATGCCCTTGTCTATCGTGTAGTATTTGCAGGCATCACCCAGGCGCGCCTGTACCAGCGGCATGTGCTTGTCGCGATAATAAGTGTGATCAAAACGGGAACCAAGCTCATTGGCGTACATCACGCTGACTTTGATCATGTTCGATTTCTCATGGCGTCATAATTGATGAGAGCGATGGGTGTACAGTGGCCGGCCAGCGATACCTGCCTTGGGGATAGCCAGAGCAGGTATCACGTTCTAGCGATAGGCAGTGGCGAACTGCTTTGCGAACGCCTCGATGGAAAGCCCGGCCACGTTGGGCGTGGTTTCTTGAATGTGCTCGAACAGTAGACCCTTGTCGAGAGTATCGAACATCTCGACGTAGTAGTTGGCCGCGCCCTCGGCGAACCCGTAGCGAAGAAGGACCTGTTTGAAGTCGCTCGCCGTAAACTTGACCCATTTAAGGTCGGGGATTCCGATTTTCCCGCCGATGATATTGAAGGGATGCTTCGTTTACGCGGCTACCATGTCGTTGCGATAGAACGGATAGTCGGTGTAACCGACTTCTGTGCCGCCAAAAAAGGTTTGACGGTCGTACGGATTCAGTGGCAGCTTGTGGCGCAGGCGCGCGGGCAGATCGGGATTGGCGATGAAGTCGCGACCGAATGCGACGAGATCGGCGTCACCCGCCTGCAGAACGGCTTCCGCGGTGTGGCCCTTGAATCCGCCGGCGGCGATGATAGTGCCCTTGTAGTGCTTGCGAATCAGCTGTGCCGCGACCGGGTTCGGGTCTTTGCTCTCATCGTCGACATTGCCAAACACACGTGGCTCGATCAGGTGCAGGTATGCCAGATTGAGCCCGGCTAGTTCCTGCGCCACGTAGGTGAACAGTCCTTCCGGGTTGCTGTCGGACATATCGCCCCAGGTGCCGCTGGGGCCGAGGCGCACAGCCACGCGTTCGCTACCCCAAACCGAGGAGACGGCCTGGGTGACCTCGATCAGGAAGCGGGCCCGGTTCTCGAACGAGCCGCCGTAGATATCGGTGCGCTTGTTGCTCCCGTCCTGCAGGAACTGATCGAACAGGTAGCCATTGGCGGCGTGCATTTCAACGCCGTCGAAGCCGGCCTGTTTGCCGCGGATGGCTGCTGTGCGGAAGCTCTCGATCAAATCGGCGATCTCCGGGAGGGTCAGCGCGCGGCTCGGTGTGTTCGGAACCCAGCCCGATTCGGTGTAGGCGACCCCGCCATGCGGCACGGCCGATGGCGCCGTCGGCTGAGCGCCGTTCGGCTGCAACTGGCTGTTGGACTGGCGCCCGGCATGGTAGAGCTGCAGGAAGATGCGGCCGCCTTTGGCGTGCACGGCGTCGGTCACCAGCTTCCAGCCGGGAATCTGGATGTCGTCGTACAGGCCAGGTGCTCCGAGGTAGCCGTTGCCGTTGCGTGCGGCGATGGCACATTCGCTGATCAGTAAGCCGCCTGCGGAAGCGCGCTGGGCGTAGTACTCGGCCATCAGCGGGCCGGGCCGCGCACCTTCCTCGGCGCGCATGCGGGTGAGCGGCGCCAGCACCACGCGGTGGGAGAGTTCGTAGGGACCTACTTTGACGGGTGAATGAAGTTTGGACATGATTTCCTCGAGGATGAGTTGCCGATGAATTTCGGTGAACAGCGGGCTTTCCTTGAGGAGAGTGTATGGACAGATCCGAATACTAAAAAGAGGCTGGGGTTCCGAATATATGGGACAAAGATGTCCGAGATCGAGCCACCGGCGAGCGTGCCAGCAGCGCTCTTGATCCGCATTCCCGCTTATGCGCTGCACGCCTTCGGCAGGTAGATTCCCGGCTCCCGATCATTTTTTGAATTTCCGCTCAAGAAGTCCGCCACGTCCAGCAGTTGAACGGTTGCCGTCTCAGGCTTTGCCGTCAGGCACGAGGATATCCAGGCATAGCTGCTGTTCCAGGTACCCCATAGCTGACGAACCTCATGGGGCATATCATCCGCGAAGGCTACGACGTCGCCGTACGGATGGGCGCGCTCAACGACAGCGAACTGATCAGCCGCAAGATCACCGACTTGAACTGGGTGATGGTGGCTTCTCCGAGCTACATCCGAAAACATGGGTTACCGCGAACCGTCGAGGAATTGGCGTCACACACGGGCCTTCGTTACGCCGTGGGAGGCAAACCATGGCCTGTTGCATTCGCCGATGGAACGACGCTATTGCTGGAGAGCCGCTTCGATACGGACGACAGCGGTTCCATACGCCGTGCCGCGCTTGCCGGCGCTGGCATTGCCTATCTGCTGCGGGTGACCGTCGCGGAGGACCTCGCCGCAGGAGATCTGGTCCAGATCCTGCCCCAGCACGCGCTGACCCGCATTCCCGCTTATGCGCTGCATGCCTTCGGCAAGCAGCTTCCCGCGCGTACCCGACTATTTATTGAATTCCTGCTCAAGAAGGCCGCCGAGGCCGACATTTGAGAGATTGCGGCCGCCCTGGCCTTTGCTGTCGGTCACCGCTTCGATACGCGAGAAATCAGTTCATCCAGCCGGGACAGGAACAGCTTCAGGATGGGGGAACGGTTCGCCTTGCTGTAGCCAACGACGAGGTCGATCGTCGGCACCTCACCAGCAAGGGGGCGGCTGACTACGGAAAGGGGCATCAGATTTTCGACATAGGCCGGGATCAGCGTCAAGCCTCGTGTAGAGGCCACCAACGACATGACCATCGCAGGGTTGTCAACACTTTGCGTCGGCTTGATCTGGACACCCGAGCGATCAAGGTAGTCGTCGATCACCGCGCGTAGCACCTTGGCCTTGTTCGCCATGGCAATGAAGGGCTCGCCAATAAGCTCTTGTGGACAGATAGCGTCGCGTGACGTCAGCGGATGATCGCTGGGCATAAGCACCACTAGCGGTTCCTGGCTCACGACCCTATAAGCGAGATCGAAGCCCGGCTCGGCGCGCAGGAGCGCCAGATCCAGCTTGCCCCGTGCAAGTCCTTCAGCAAGATCCGGCGAGTAGTCGCTGGAAACAGTGACATCGACATTGCACAATTCGTCGCAAAGGATGTGCATGGCCTCGGGCAGCCAGGTCATTTCCTGCCCGGTGAGGAACCCAAGCGCAAACCGCTGCTTGGCTGGTTGCGCGGCCCTGCGGGCTGCTTCGACTGCAGCGTCCACCTGGCTAAGGGCCAGCCGCGCGTGATCGATAAAAGCCTTGCCCGCTGCGGTCAGCTCCACGCCGCGTGCGCTGCGGCTCAATAGTTCGACCCCGACCTGATTTTCCAGGTCTCGGATCTGCCGACTCAGTGACGGCTGTGAGGTGTGCAGCCGTCGCTCGGCCGCCACCGTCAGGCTACCTGTCTCGGCGACCGCTATGAGATACCGAAGGTGTCGAAGTTCCATTGTTCACGTATCGCGACCCCCATGCCTGGGAGGTATGTGAGTCTGCTTTTAAAGTCTTGTCCAATTTTGTCGCGAGACTGTAGATTCTCCCGCGTGGCAGCGTGTTGGGGGGCTCCTGTCCGCCCTCGGATCTTAGTGCCAGGCGCCTCCCCATACCCCGCAGATCATATCGCACCGGAGTCTTTGAATCATGACCAAGCCCGTAGTCCTCATCACCGGAGCCCTGACCGGCATCGGTCGCTCCACCGCTCTGGCCTTTGCCAGAAATGGTGCTCATCTGGTTGTCTCTGGCCGCCGGCAGGCCGAAGGCAAGGCACTCGAAACCGAGCTTCAGCAACTTGGTGCCGAGGTCGTCTTCATCCAGGCCGACGTCCGCCGCGACGATCAGGTTCGCGACCTGGTCGATCAGACCGTGGCCCGCTTCGGCCGTCTCGATGTGGCCGTCAACAACGCCGGCACGGAAGGGCAGCCGGGGCTGGTTGTCAACCAGACCGCGGAGAGCTACGCCGCCACCTTCGACACCAACGTGCTGGGCACGCTACTGAGCCTCAAGCACGAACTGCGTGTGATGACTGCCCAGAAGAGCGGCAGCATCATCAACATCTCCTCGACCTACGGTCATGAAGGGGCGGCCTACGCTTCCGTCTACGTCGGCAGCAAGCATGCAGTCGAGGGCTTCACCAAGTCGGCGGCGCTGGAAGTCGCAACCACGGGCGTGCGCGTCAACGCTGTTGCCCCCGGCCCTGTCGACACCGGCATGCTGGACCGCTTTACGGGCACCCCCGAGAACAAGGCCGCGCTGGCCGCTACCGTACCGCTGGGCCGCGTCGGCAAGCCGGGCGACATCGCCAGCGCCATACTCTTCCTTGCCTCCGAAGCGTCGTCCTTCATGACTGGCCAGATCGTCACCATCGATGGTGGCAAGACGGCAGGTTGAAGTTTCTGTCTCAACATGGCGGGCGCGCCCGTCCAGGAGAAAGCAATGTCCACACATCCCGTTGTCCTCATTACAGGCGCACTGACCGGCATAGGCCGTGCTACCGCGCTGGCTTTCGCTCGTGACGGCGCACTCGTCGTCGTCTCCGGACGGCACGATGGAGAAGGCCAGAAGCTGGCTGCCGAACTTCGAAAGCTTGGTGCAGAGGCGCAATTTTTCAAGTCCGACGTACGTCATGAGGACGAAGTCCGCAGCCTGGCCGATGACACTGTCGCGCGCTTTGGTCGACTCGACGTGGCAGTTAACGCCGCCGGCACTGAAGGCGCGTTCGCACCAGTAACGGAACTGACTCCCGAGAACTACGCAGCCACCTTCGATACCAACGTGCTAGGCACATTGCTCTGCGTGAAGCATGAGATGCGTGTGATGCTCGCGCAAGGCAGCGGTAGCATCGTCAATATCTCATCGACGATGGGTGAGCGTGGCGCGGCGAACGCATCCCTCTACACCGCCAGCAAGCACGCAGTGGAGGGCCTGACCAAATCGGCCGCGCTTGAGGGTGCGGCATCCGGTGTGCGGGTCAACGCCATTGCCCCGGGTCCGGTTCAGACTGCCATGCTCGACCGGCTCACCGGCTCGGCCGACAGGAAAGCCGCCTTCCTCGCGAGTGTTCCCCTGAAGCGCGCGGGAACTCCCGAGGAAATCGCCGATGCCATCGTGTTCATCGCATCCGGCAAGGCGACCTTCATTACGGGCCAGATCATCCGAGTCAACGGCGGCAAGACCGCTTCGTGACCATCGAGCTCCAGATGTCGAACCATCCTGCGGGCGGCTCTCGGCCATTCGAGCTGGGGCCACGCACCAGTTTCTGGGTGTCGGCGGGGGTAGTCGCACATACGCTATGGACCAGCGCGGCGCCCGCCATGACCTACCGGCTGTATGCCGAGCAGTGGCAACTGACCCACACGGTGACCACCGGCATATTCGCCGTCTATCCGATCTTCGTAGTGACTATCCTGATTGCATTCGGTGATCTCTCCGACCATTTTGGCCGTCGAGCGACGATGTTGCTCGGGCTGGGCGCGTCGTTGCTTGGTGTGCTGCTGTTTGCCATTGCGCCGAGCGTGTCGTGGCTGTTCGCTGGTCGCGCCCTGATGGGCATCGGCGTTGGCCTCAGCGCGGGCGCCTCGACGGCTGCGATGGTGGAGTTCAGCTCGGAGGGGCAGGGGAAGCGGGCCGCATCCGTTATGGCGGCTGCACAAGCCTTCGGTTTCGCGGCAGCGCTGCTGGTAGGCGGTGCGCTGACGCAATACGCGCCATGGCCGCTGCATCTCAGCTTCTGGGTGCTGTTTGTCCTCATAGCACTGCTCTTCGCCGCGGCCTGGCACTTGCCTCGTCACGCGGGTGAGCCGGGGGCTTGCAAGTGGCGGCTCAAGGCGCCGTCCATCCCCTGTGCCTTGCGGCCCGCGTTCGCAGTCGCGGCGCTCGCGGTGACTACCGCGTATACGCATGGCGTATTGATCCTGTCGCTCGGCGCCCAAGTAGCCCGTGACTTGGTGGGGTCGCCGAATGCCCTGGTCAACGGCGTCGCGCTGGCATTGTTCGCCGTCACGTCTGGCGTGTTCGGGATCGTGGCGCGTAGGCTAAA
The DNA here is from genome assembly GCA_000955785.1 of Burkholderiaceae bacterium 16. GTDB lineage: Bacteria > Pseudomonadota > Gammaproteobacteria > Burkholderiales > Burkholderiaceae > Cupriavidus. The sequence continues at coordinate 45,398 of JYOD01000045.1, read as the reverse complement.
CCCGGGCCTTGCCATGACCTTGGGCGCAATCGCGTCAGCGGCCGGCATGGCATTGCTGGCTCTGTCCACGGCCTGGCACGGACTGTGGATATTCCTGGCGGCCACGACGATGACGGGCATCGGCTATGCCTTGCTTTTTCTGGGTGGTCTCACCTTGATCAATGACTTGACCCATGCGCAACACCGCGGCGGAGTGCTCTCGACGCTTTATTTGTTCGGCTATCTCTCGCTAGGCGTGGTCGCCCTCGGCCTGGGCGTCGTGGCCACGCACGAGGGACTAGACCTGGCGGTCGACCTTGGCGCCGGCGCGATCGCCTTGCTCAGCCTCGCAACGATCGCGCTGCTCTTGATGCAGCGGAAGGCGGCGTTCTGGGTGAGCCTGCATTCCACCGAACCTGCACTCCCGACGCGCTCCGAAAACGCAGGTCCCGACCTGCGCCCCGGGAGCATCTCGATTCTCAATAAAGGAAATCAACTATGACCTCCGACCTGATCAGACTCCACCACACAGCTTCCTCACCCAACTCACGACGCGTGCGCATCTTCCTCGCAGAGAAGGGGTTGTCAATACCACTCGTTCCCGTCGATCTAAGCAAGGGCGAGCAGCATTCCGAGCCATATCGGGCGATCAACCCTCGCCGGGTCGTGCCGACGTTGGTGCTGGAGGACGGTACGGCAATCGGCGAAGTGCCGGCGATCTGCAGGTACATCGAAGAAATTCACCCGAAATCACCCCTACTTGGTGACACGGCAAAGGAAAAGGCGCTGGTGGCGATGTGGGATCGGCGCGCCGAATTAGAAGGCTTCGCCGCGGTCATGGAGGCAATCCGCAATGCCGCGCCAGGTCTCAAAAGCCGCGCGATCGCTGGCCCCCACGACTACGAGCAGATCCCTGAACTGGCGGAGCGCAGCAAGCTGCGGGTGGAGAATTTCTTCGCCGATCTCGATGCCCGCCTGGAACAAGTCCCATTCGTGGCCGGTGATCGCTTCTCCGCTGCCGACATCACTGCGATGGTGGCCGTGGATTTCGCCGCCACGGCGGTCGGTTTCCTCCTCCCGGAGGAGCGCGCTTCACTGCGGCGCTGGTACGACGTGGTATCGAAGCGCCCCAGCGCGTCAGCATAGATCACGACAAGGCCCTTTGTCGCAAAAGCCCGACCCAGGCGGCATCTGCCCTCCGCAACCTCATTTTGGTCTGAGAGGCGGGGCTTTCCGGGGCTACGCAGGGGTAGAGGGGGAAGCGGGGCCGTAGGCCGACGCGTCAATCCAAAGGAGAGTGTTCATGTTAAACAACGCCACCGCCGCAACCCGGACCGTCAAGGTTCCGGATGCCGATCATCCGATCACCATCGAGCACAACACGTCTCGCGTGGTGGTAACGCTAGCCGGCCAAGTCATCGCAGATACACGCGACGCGTTGACGCTTCGCGAGGGCGGCTACCCGGCCGTCCTGTATATCCCGAGGAAGGATGTGGACATGACGCTGCTCGAGAGGTCCGACCACATCACCTATTGCCCCTACAAGGGCGACTGCGCGTACTTCTCGATCCCGATCGGCGGCGAGCGCTCGGTCAATGCGGTCTGGACTTACGAAGACCCATTCGCGGCTGTCGGACCGATCAGGGATCACCTTGCTTTCTACACCGACCGGATCGATGCAATCGAGGAATTCACGAACGGCGCAGCGAACTTCTGACCACCAGGTGAGATATCCAATGCTCTACGAAATCCGTACCTACACCTTCAAGCCGCTGCGTGGCGCCGATTGGCTCGCTTTGTACAAGAGCGAGGGGCTGGCGCTACAGCAGGAATTCCTCGGTGACCTAATTGGATTCTTCGAGACCGAAATTGGCGACATCAGCCAGATCGTCGATATCTGGGCCTACAAAGGACTTGACGATCGGCTTGCGCGTCGGGATAGGATGGCCGCCGACAGCCGCTGGCAGGAATTCGGTCGCAAGGTAAAGGCGCTAGACATCTTGGTGAGCATGGAGTCGCGGATCATGCGCCCGACGGACTTCTCACCGCTGAAGTAGGCGCAAGCCCGCAGCAGCCCCATCGAGGCAAATTCTTGCCCAGGTTGGAACCTCAAATGACTGGCGTGGGACGAGCCCATGCCATCAACGGCAATGATAGATACGATGTCCGCCCCCCTATTTAATGATCTCCCTGCACCGCTCACGCGCGTACAAACGCGACCTCTGTTCGTCATGCGCCTGGACGTCAAGCCGGTGGCTGTCGTCGGCGACACGCCGGGCCCGTTTCGACGCGTAGGTATCGTGCCATCGGGGACGTTCGCCGGCGAACGAGTGTCTGGCAATGTGCTGGACGGCGGGAGCGACTGGCAAACAGTTCGCAGAGACGGAAGCACCATGCTCGACGTGCGTCTGCTCCTCCAGACCGACGACGGCACCAACATCACGATGTCTTACCGCGGTATCCGCCGCGGTGCCACTGAAGTCATACAGCGGCTGGAGAAGGGCGAAGAAGTCGACGCTGCAAGCTACTACTTCCGGATCAACCCCATGTTCGAGGCGCCGGCCGGCAAGTATGCGTGGTTGAACCAGGTCATCGCGGTCGGTGTGGGCCATCGGTTCGTGTACGGCCCCGTCTACAGCGTGTTTGAAATTCTGTGAACAAAAGCATGAGCCAGAACAACTCTTCCAGAGAAGCACGCGTCTACCCGTCCGAGTTTGGGGAGACGTTCAAGCGATCGGTCGCGGGCGCCTCTGCAGATTTGCGGGCGCGCTTCAGGCGCGTTCGTGCCTATACCGACCGTCTCGTCGCACCGCTCGGGGACGAGGACAGGGTGGCCCAGTCGATGCCAGACGCGAGTCCGGTGAAGTGGCATCTTGCGCATACCACCTGGTTCTTCGAGACCTTTGTGCTCGTCGAACACCTGCCTGGTTACGAGGTGTTCGATCCAAGCTATGCGTACCTCTTCAACTCCTACTACGAGGCATTGGGTCCGCGCCAGCCCCGGCGGCACAGAGGGCTGCTGACGCGCCCGACCAGCCAGCAGATCGATGGGTATCGGCGGCACGTCGATACGCACATGGCCAGGCTGTTGGCTGCAGAGCCGGCGTCTGATCTCGAGCCGCTCGTCCTGCTCGGAATCGCGCATGAAGAGCAGCATCAGGAACTGCTGCTAATGGATGTCCTTCACCTGTTCGCGCAGTCGCCACTTAAACCCGCATATCAGGCCGATTGGCCTGCGGACGAATCCGGCCGCCCGGGCCGATTCAGGTTCCATGCCGGCGGCTTGCGCGATCTTGGTGACGACGCGTCAAAGTTCGCGTTCGACAACGAACGGCCTCGCCATAAAACGTGGATCGAGCCATTCGAAATCGGTGATCGCCTGGTCACGAATCGCCAGTGGCTACGGTTCATGAACGACGGCGGGTACACCCGCGCTGCTCTATGGCTGTCCGATGGCTGGGCGCTAGTTCAAGCTGAGCAGTGGGAAGCTCCCCTTTACTGGGAGCGCGCAGCAAACGGCACGGATTGGCGAGCGATAACGCTCGGCGGCCTTCGTGGCATCGAGCCCGACGCCGCTGTCACACACATAAGCTATTACGAAGCGGTCGCTTTCGCCAATTGGGCCGGCGCACGGCTGCCGACCGAGGCCGAGTGGGAAGCCGCAGCAGTTGTGGGTCTGCTTGAGCAGGCCGAGGATGTCGCGTGGCAATGGACGCAAAGCGCGTATGGTGCGTACCCAGGGTTTCGCGCATCGGCCAATGCAGTCGGCGAGTACAACGGCAAGTTCATGGTCGGGCAGATGGTGCTGCGCGGCGGCGCGAGCGTCACATCGCCAGGCCACGCGCGACACAGTTACCGGAATTTCTTCCGCCCCGGGCAGCGCTGGATGTTTTCCGGGCTGCGCCTTGCGCGCGATCTGGAGCCCGGGCCAAAGGCAGACGTGGAAACCGATGGGTTCGAGGCAGACATTATCGCTGGCCTCTCGGTGCATCCGAAGACGACCCCGCCAAAGTACTTCTACGACGAGGCCGGTTCGGCCCTGTTCGAGGAAATCTGCATTACGCCCGAGTACTACGTGACGCGGGCCGAGACAGCGTTGCTCCAAAGCGTGGTGCACGAACTGTCGGGTATCGCAGCCGAGGCGGTGCTGGTCGAATTCGGTAGCGGCGCCAGTGACAAGACACGCCTGATCCTCGATGCAGCGCCGCAGATCGGCACGTATGTGCCCATCGACATTAGCCCCGACGCCCTGCATCAGGCTGCCGAGCGCATCTCCCGCGATTACCCGGCGCTTCAGGTCGTGCCGCTGGCCGACGACTTCACCCGTGCCGTGGCCCTGCCAGCACACGTTGGCGACGCACCACGCGTGGGGTTCTTCCCCGGCTCGACGATCGGAAACTTCACGCCGCAAGAGGCGATGTGGTTTCTGCGCTCAGTGCGGAGCCTGCTGGGCGCAAAGGCCCAGCTGATCATCGGCGTGGACATGATCAAGGACCCCGCGATGCTGGTAGCGGCGTATGACGACTCGATGAGCGTAACCGCCCGCTTCAACAAGAATCTGCTGGCTCGCATCAACCGTGAGTTGCATGGCGACTTCGATCTGGACGCGTTTGATCACCATGCGATATGGAACGCGCAGTTGCAGCGCGTGGAGATGCATCTGGTAAGCCGGATCGATCAGCTGGTGCACGTTGCTGGCCACGGCTTCGCCTTCAAGGCTGGTGAACGGCTGCACACCGAAAGCTCACACAAATTCAGCGTCGAGTCATTCAGCGCATTGGCCGTGTCGGCCGGGTGGGCAATCGATCGGTACTGGTTAAGCTCCACCCCGGAGTTTGCCATTTTTAGTCTGACGGCACCCGGTTGATGGGAGGTGCTGGGCGCTGGCTTGTTTCTCGGAGCGAACCGAAATGAGTGAATAGACTACAAGCCATCGGCTCGCCCTTTCACGCAAATAGCTCTTCAGACCAGCAACCGCCGAGTCTCATATTTTGGAGGTGAATGTGTCCAAGCTTTTCTCACCGATCACGATCGGCTCGATCCCTCTCAAGCATCGCCTTGTCATGCCGCCGTTGACCAGGCTGCGCTCCAATCCCGACGACAGCGTTAGCGACATGATGGTCGAGCACTACGCGCAATGCGACTCGGACGGAGGTCTCATCATCAACGAGTCCGCGAACATCTCAATCCAGGCGCGGGGTTATTTCGGTGCTCCAGGGCCCTATCTCGACAACCATATCAATGGCTATCGCAGGATCGCGGACGCGGTCCATGCAAAAGGTGGACTGGCTGTAGCGCAAATCTTGCATTGCGGACGCACCTCGCATACCGACATCACGGGCGGCCGGCCGCCGCTAGAACCATCTGTGATTCCCTTTGATACGATGGCGCTCACACAGGGCGGGTGGAAACCTGTCTCTCCCCACCGCGCCATGGACCTGGGGGATATCCGCCAGACTGTGGAGGATTTCCGCGACGCCGCACAGCGGGCCTTCGATGCTGGCGTCGACGACGTCGAGATTCACAGCGCCAACGGCTATTTGCTCGACAGTTTCCTCTATGACGGCAGTAACAAGCGAACCGATGCCTATGGGGGGGCCGTAGACAATCGGGCTCGGTTCTTGCTGGAAGTCTTAGAGGCGGTGTCCGCACTGCGCGGTGCCGACCGCATTGGCGTGCGGCTCTCGCCGAGCGGTGAGTGGAACGACATGGTCGACAGCGATCCTATGGCCATGTTCAGTCGCGTAGGCGAATTGCTCTACCAGTTCGGGCTCGCCTATCTCCACGTCATCGAGCCCCGCATCAAGGGCGATGACGCCAAGGTCGGTCACGAGGACACGGAGCCGGTCGCTGCCGCGCACCTGCGGAAGGTCTTCCAGGGGCCGATCGTCGCGGCCGGCGGCTTTAACGGCGACAGCGCGGAAGCGATCCTGGAGAAGGGCGATGCCGACCTGGGGGATTTGGCCAGCGAGGCTCGGCGTGACTCTCGCCCGTGCATGAACGTCTATGCAAGAAAACCGAGCGTGGTTTCGTCGACGACTTGGTCTGCGTCGATGTAGTCAATGGCCAGCATCGCGCCGTCGCTCCCGGTCGAAGCGAGCAAACGCCTGTTCAAGGCTTACTGCGACTAGGCGGGCGTAGCCATGCAGCGCCCCTCGGAAACCAGGTCCCCCACCAAAAGCCCCCGATCCCAATGGGGAAACAGAAGATGACAGCGAAGAAGACGACCCCAGCCGCAGCCCTTGCGTATACGCTAAGGAACATCAAGACGTTCGTCGGCTACGACGGATATGGCCTCGAAGCCGACGTCTATCTCGCCAAGCAGAAGGTGGCCTCGATCTACGACGCCGCCGACGGCGGCCCGCTCGGGATTGAATACGCCGGGGGGAAGCAGAAGGCGGCCCTTCACAAGTTCGCCGCGCGCTGGTACATGGAGTCGGGCGTGGAAGCCGAGCACGAGGCCATGCACGCAGAGGTGCTGGCGAAGCACGGCAAGGTCACCGACCACCGCCCGGACGCGGAAGGGAAGCTCGAATCGTGGGTCAACGCCGAGATCGACCGCATTCCGCCGCGCCTCTGGATACCCTGCCGCCCAGCCCGATGTCAACCGGGCAAACGCCAGTCGGAATACTGAGGGTAGATCGGAAGCAGGACAAGACCAAGAATGCGTATGCAAGGGGCCGGTTTCCTGGGACCGTGCTGGATCTGTCGGAGTTGCATCGTGGCACGCATGGCATGTCCGACGTGGCCGCGACCAGGCCATAAGCAAGCGCGTGACCACCGAGGATCGCCGCCGTTATCATCAGCTCCAGCGAGATCCTCTCCCTCGCCAAACCGGTGAGAACGAGGCCGCCGGCTCGCCCACCCGGGCCATAGCCCCAGCGCGCGCCTGGGCACAGGCACGCCGAGTAATTGAGGAAATCTCAACCGTGTGCCAAACTCCGATCCATGGACCCACTTCCCCCTCTCAATGCCCTGCGCGCTTTCGAAGCGGCGGCCAGACACCTGAGCATCACGGTTGCGGCGGACGAGCTGCACGTCACGGCGGGTGCGGTCAGCCGGCAGATCCGCACACTCGAGGAAGGGCTGGGCGTTCAGCTTCTGCATCGCGGACACAGGCAGATTTCGCTCACGCGTGCGGGCGGTGACTATTACCGGGCAGTGACCCGGTCCATGGACGGGATACGTGAGGCCACCCTTCGCCTGACCAAGCGCACCAAACGCACGCAGCTCAAAGTCCGCGCCTATACAACCTTCGCCATGCGCTGGCTGATCCCCCGGCTCTCCAGTTTCCATGCAGCGAATCCAGGGATCGAGGTGCTGCTCACCGCGTCGCTCGACCCGGTCGACTTCCGCAAGGAGGATATCGACGGGGCGATCCGGCTTGGCGATGGCAACTGGAGTGACGTGCATGCGCACCGCCTGGTGCCCAACGTGCTGGTCCCCGTCTGCAGTCCCTCCCTGCTTTCGACGCGCAACAAAGTGAAAAAGCCGGCTGACCTGCGGCACCAGACCTTGCTGCATTCCATCGCGCGCCCAGACGACTGGCGCTACTGGCTCGAAGCGGCTGGTGTCGACCGCCAAGTCGATGCGCATGGCGGCATGACCTATCAGAGCTCGGCCATGGCCTACGCGGCGGCAGCCGAGGGCCAGGGCTTCGCCATCGCACAGCACTTCCTGGTCGCCGCCGATCTTCAATCGGGCGTGTTGGTAGCGCCCTTCCGGAAAACGGTCGACATGGGTGACTTCACGTATTACCTGCTCACACCGGCACACCGCAAGGAGAGCGCCAGCATGGCGACCTTCCGCAAGTGGATGCTGGAACAGTTTCCACCGCTGGAGCCCGCATGACATCACCTTGGGCAGCCGGGCCGGCTTGAGCCGGGCCCGCACGCTGCCTACAGGCCCATGAAGCAGGCAAACTCGCCCACCGATTCGCGCTCGGTGGTCAAGCGATTGGCGGGTTCATCGGGATCGGGATGCCCGAGCGACATCCCGCACACGACCACTTCGCTTTCCGGGATACCCAGTCGCGCGCGGATCAGCTTGTGATAGCGGGCGAACGCCTGTTGCGGACAAGTCGCCAGGCCGTGACCGATCGAAGCCAGCATCACGCCATGCAGGAACACGCCAAGGTCAAGCCAAGCGGCTTGCCCCTGCTCTCGTTCGATGGTAAAGAACAGGCCTACCGGCGCGCCAAAGAAGTCGAAATTGCGTGCGTACTGACGAGCCATGCCTGTAGCATCGCCCTTGGCGATGCCGAGCAGGCCGTACAGTGCCTTGCCCACCTTCCTGCGCCGCGCCAGATACGGTTCTCGCCATAGCGGGGGGTAATAGACATACTCCTCACGGTGATCATTACCGCCGGCTAGGTGCAAGGCGACGAGTTCGGCGCTAAGCCGATCGCGCACATTGCCGCCGCAGACGTACACCCGCCAGGGCTGCGTATTCGAAGCGCTGGGGCTGCGTGCCGCATCGGCCAGGATGGCTTCGACGGCCTGCCTGGAAACCTGCGTCCCAAGAAAGCCACGCACGCTCCGTCGCGTATGGAGGGCAGCAATCACGTCGGCGGAGTTCATCGCGCGACCGGCTGGAACCGAAAGCCCGCGGGAGATTGCATTGCATCGCCGCAGTGGATGGCGCCCAGATCGAGCAGGGTCGCGATGTCGTGACCGGTGTATCCCATGCCGAGAAGCACCTCGCGCGTGTCCTGCCCACAGCACGGCGCAGGACGCGAGGGCTGCGAGTTCTCGTCCGCGCTATTGATCGGGAATCCCGGCATGAGGATGGCCCCCAGCGTCGCATGATCGACCTGGCTGATCATGCGATTGGCGGCAACCTGCGGATGATGCATCACATCCTCATAGGTCGCGACACGCGCGCACAGGATGTCGGCGTCCCGGAGGATCGGCAGCCATGCATCGGTCGAACGTGTCCTGAAGGCACGTGTCAATGCCTCGACCATCTGGAGCCGGTTGGCCACGCGCAGCGGAGAGGTGGCAAAGCGGGGGTCATCGGTCAAGTGCTCCAGGGCAAGCCTTTCGCAAAGACGCCGCCAGCGATCCGGCGTATAGGCGGCCACCATGATCCAGCCGTCGGCTGTCTCGAAAGCCTGATTTGGCGCGGAGTAAGGTGCCGCGCTACCGGCCCGCACAGGCAACTCACCCTCAGCGAAGTAGCTGGTGATCGACGATTGCTGCAACGCCAGTGCCGAGTTCATCAGGTTGATGTCGAGAGGGCCGCCCCGCCCGTCGCGCGCCCGCTGCGCCAGCTTGGCCAGGATGCCGACGCAAGCCACATAACCGGTCATGACATCGACCACGGGCGCCTGGACCTTGCAAGGCTCGCCCCCGGGCACTCCAATCAGGCTCATCAGCCCCGAGTCGGCTTGCACGATGCCGTCGACGCCGGCGCGGTCGGCATAGGGACCGGTTTGGCCGTAGGCGGATATGGAGCAGTAGATTAGCGACGGATGGTCCGCTGCAAGCTGCGTGTAGCCAAGGCCAAGCCGCTCCATCACACCCGGGCGCATGCTTTGCACCACGATATCGGCCTCTGACAACAGACGCCTGGCGACCGCGACGCCTTCCGGCGCCTTGAGATTTAGTGACACGCCGAGCTTATTACGGTTGAAGCCGTGAAACAGCGCACTGTCCTCGCCGATCCATGCGGGCCCCAACCCTCGCCCCAGTTCCCCCGTGGGGGATTCCACTTTGAGGACGCGCGCACCCATGTCGGCCAAGAGCATGGTGCACGTCGGCCCCGCGCCGATCTGGGTGAAGTCGACAACGGTCACCCCATCCAAAGCATTGCGCAACATATCTATGCCTCCGAAGTTGGCAGGGATCGTTTGAACGTGCCCTGCGCCGTTGCCACCACCACGCCGGACTCGGTCAAAAGCGTCCCCGAGGAGAAATACACGCTCCGTCCCGCCTTCGTGACCGATGCGATCGCGCGAAGGCGGCCTGCGTTGACTTTGCTGATGTAGCTGATGGTTAGCATGAGGGTCACCGCGTTGCCAGGTCGGCCGTCCGCCACGGCCTGGAGGCCGGCGTAGCCGCAGGCCGCATCGAGCAGCGTCGCGGTCACGCCGCCTTGCAGGCTGCCTTGCCGATTCAGATGCCTGGCTTCGACATCGAGTTCGAAAGTGCACCGACCGGCTTCAAGGGCGCCCAGACGGATGCCGAGGTATGTCAGCAGCGGGTTGTCCGGCTCAGCAAGGACAACGGCGGGCGTGCTGTTCATAGCGACACCTTGATGCCGTTATCGTTGATAATCCGTTCCCAGCGTGCCAGCTCCTTGCCGATAAATGCCTTGAGTTCGTCCGGCGTCGAACCCTTGGCTTCGAACCCTTGCTTGGCGAGTTGTTCAACCACGTCCGGGGACTTCAACGCCGCCACCAAAGCAGCATTCAACTTGTCGACGATCGCCCGCGGCGTCTTCGCCGGCGCCAGCAGGCTGTACCACAGGTCTGCTTCATAGCCCGTCAGGCCGGCTTCCACGAATGTCGGCAGATTGGGCATCAGCGCCGAGCGCTTTTTCCCGGCAATTCCCAGCGCCCGCAGCTTTCCGGCTTGGACGTACTGGTTCGCGGACGCAAAGGTGGCGAATGCGATCTGAACCTGTCCGCCCATCAGGTCGGTGATCGAAGGGCCCGTGCCGCGATAGGGCACATGGAGCAATTCGGTCTTGTTCAGCTTGGCAAACACCTCGCCCGCCAGATGTTGTGGGGTTCCGGTACCAGGGCTGCTGTAGCTCAGTTTTCCCGGATTCGCCCGGCTGTATTGAATGAACTCCTTTAGCGTCTTGAAGGGCTGATCATTGTTCGCCACCAGCATGATGGGCACCGATGCAACGAGGCCGACAGGTTCGAAGTCGCGCTCGATCCGGAACGGGACCTTCATGCCAAGGAAGGGATTCATGGTCACCTGGCTCGATGCGATGACAAGCGTGTAGCCGTCCGCGGGCGCGTGGGCAACAAAGTCGGCGCCCAGGTTGCCGCCCGCCCCGGGCTTGTTCTCGACGACGATTGTCTGTCCCAGGCGCTGACTCATTCCTGGAGCGATCAATCGCGCCAAGATGTCGTTGCCGCCGCCTGGCGCAAACGGGACGACCAGTGTGATCGGCTTCTGCGTGGGAAACGGCGGTTGCGCGCCGGCTGGTGCCGCAACGCCAAGGGCCATCGCCGTAAAAGCGCCGGCGAGGCCCGCTCGCGCGGTTCGAAATGTGAGTGCCATGAATGTCTCCAGTTGATTCGTGTTTTGATGCGTCGCGTTCAGCGGCCTGAGTATTGCGGCGACCGCTTTTCAGCAAAGGCCTTGCGGCCCTCCAGGCGGTCTTCCGTGTCGCGCAGAACTCCCCAATAGAGTTCAGTCAGCTGCTGGGCATCCGCATCGCCGAGATGGCTGGTTTGACGCGAGAGCTTCTTGATGGCCTGCACGGCCAGTGGCGCATTGGCTGCCATTTTTGCAGCGATCGACAGCGCGCGGTCGAGCAAGGCACCGCCATCGACCGCCTCCGTGACGAGGCCGATGCGCTGGGCGTCGCTGGCACTAATCCGCTCTCCGGTCAGTACCATCTGCATGGCGTAGGCCGACGGCACGGCCTTGAGCAGGCGATGCAAGCCTGACACCGCGGGGATAGATCCGACTGTCGCCTCGGGCAAGCCGAAGGTGGCGTTGCTGGAGGCAAGTCGCAGATCGCACTGCAACGCGATTTCGAGGCCCGCACCCAGGCAATGACCGTTGACCGCTGCGATCAGGGGCTTCCAGATGCAAAGATCCATAAGATCCATCAGCCGGATGTAGAGGCCCAGATCGGCTGCACGCTCCGGCACATGAAAAAGCGCTTCAGGATAGGTGGCCGGCGAGGTCTGCGTACCCTTCAGGTCGGCGCCGGCGCAAAACGCGCGCGACCCGGTGCCTGTGAGAATCGCCACACGCAGGTCGTCGCGATCGCGGACTTCGGTGAGGTGGGCGCGCAGCTCGCGCAGGGAGGCGACGTCCAGGGCGTTCAGCGCCTGCGGCCGGTCGATGGTGATGACGGCGACGGGTCCGTCGATGTCAAGATGCACAGTCATGGCATTCCCCCTCACACGCTAGGGGACGACAGGCTGCGTCCCCCGCATACGTACAGCGTCTGTCCGGTGACATACGACGACAGCGGATCGAGAAAGAACGCCACGGCATTGGCGATGTCTTCCGCCGTGCCGATGCGCTGCACCGGGACGGACTTCTGCAGCCTAGCCTGCACATCGGGCGCGAAGTTGCGGAACAGCGGCGTGTCGACGATACCAGGCGCAACCGTATTGACCGTGACGCCCTTGGCGGCGAACTCGATGGCCAGCGAGCGCGTGAGGCTGACCACCCCACCCTTGGCCGCCGAGTAGTTGGCCTGCCCGAAGCCACCGAGCCAGGCCCGCGACGAGATATTCACTACCCGCCCGTAGCCGCGCTCGATCATACCTGGGAGCGCCGCACGGCAGCACAGGAACTGGGAGCGCAAGTTGGTGTCGATGACGAGGTCCCAATCCTCGTCGCTCATCTTGAGGAAGCGCATGTCCCGCACGGCGCCGGCGTTGTTCACCAGGTAGTCGATGCGGCCGGCGCGCGACACGATGTTGCCGAATACCGCGTTGACGGCGGCAGAGTCGGTCAAGTCGGCCGTGGCCGCAATGGCTTTGTAGCCTTCGCTTGCGAGTCCAGCAACGGCTTCGTCGAGCGCGGCACCATCGCGGTCAAGCAGTGCCACCGTGAGTCCCTGGCGGGCCAGTTGCTTGGCAATGCCAAGCCCGATGCCGCGCGCCGCGCCCGTGACCACGGCAATATGACTGGGATCGAATCTCTGCGCGCTCATATCAAACTCCCAATAAATGAACGGACGAGGCGGCGTGGTCGACCCCTGCAATGCCGCCACCGGTGCATTGCGTAAGGCCGACGTTGGCACCGGCGACCTGCCGCGCCCCTGCCCGCCCTTGCAAATGCCACATGACTTCTACCATCTGGGCCACCCCCGTTGCGCCGAGCGGATGCCCCTTGGCCAGCAGCCCGCCACTCGGGTTGACCGGGACGCGGCCGCCCAGCTGGGTCGCGCCGGATTTCATCAGCGCCACGGCATCGCCTCGCGGTGCCAGGCCCAGGGCCTCGTAGTAGAGCAGCTCGGCAATTGTGAAGGCGTCGTGCAACTCGACCACGTCCACGTCCTGCGGCCCCAGCCCCGCCTGCTCATAGGCCTGCCGGGCGGCACGGGCTGTGATCTCCGCATCGAGGATGTCGTCGCCGGCCGCTTCCCGGATGCCGGACACGACACTTGATGCCAACACCTTCACGGGCCGCGCCTGCGACGGCCGACGCGTGCTGACCACAACAGCCGCCGCGCCATCGACCTGCGACGGACAGCATTGCAGCAGCGTCAGCGGGTCCGCGATCATGCGCGAGGCCAGCACCTCCTCCACGGTGGTCGGCGTGCGCTGCTGGGCGAATTCGTTGAGCGAGCCGTTATGGCGGTTCTTCACTGCCACCGCGGCGAGGTCGGCCGGGCTGGCATCGCGTTCGTGCAGGAAGCGCGTGCCACGCATGGCGTACACCGCCGGCAGCACCATGCCGGCCTTGGCGTAAAGCTCCGTCATGTGGTCGTTGCGTTGCATGGGGATGGTGCCGCCGCCAAGCGCCGTCAACTGCTCGATACCGAAGACCAACACGGTGTCGTACTGCTGCGCCAACAAGGCATGCCGCGCCAGGTGCACGCCGGTGGCGCCGCTGGCGCAGGCGTTTTCGACGTTGTAGACCGGGATGCCTTTGAACCCCAGGTCTCGGACGATCAACTGGCCCAGTATCATGCCGCCAAGCACATTCGCGCAGTACACGGCCTGGATATCGCCGGGGGATAAGCCTGCATCATCCAATGCCTGCAAAATGGCTCGTTGCGCCAGTTCCGGAGCGAGTACACCCGGATGACGGCCGAAAGCGGTCATCGCGCCTCCGGTGATGTAGATATCCTGCATGTTCGTTACCTTGGTCTGGTCAGGCTGTGGCGGCTACGAAGATGTAGCCGAAATCCGCATCCGGCTGCGGCGTATAGAGATCCCCGATCGCGGGCCGCTCCTTGCCTTGCAGTCGCCCAAAGATGCGAACCGGCCCGGGAAAGTCCACGTAGCCCAGCGCATACGGCGACTGGCCGGTCTTTGGGCTGGGGTGAATCACAGTGAAGCTGTAAACCGCGCCCGCCCCTTCCACTGGAACGGTCTGATGGCACGCGGCCAACGGCGAGGCATCGGATACGGCGGGGAAGACCCGTTCATCGGTTTCGCAGTTACGCGAAGCGAGTAGTGTGGGCGGGGAGCCTGAACTCCATAGTGGGTAGGGTTGGGCGGACACGGGAGTCTCCTTTGTCGTGCTGGATGGGAACGGCCGTTGAAGAAGCTTGTGCTCGAATAGTGACCGCCCGACTGGCTTCCTACAAACGAGATTTTCGGCGCTAACACTTGAGAAATTCTCAAGCGAAACGCCGGATCCCCCGAATACGCGCCGTGTTGGATTTCTTCTGGCGAGAGCGATGAGTGCCTGATTGTGGCGCTTTCCTTGCTGGACCTTGCGAGCGTAATAGCCCTTCGAGACTGGATCTCGCAAGGCGGCAAAGGCTGAGAGGAACAGCGCTCTCTTGAGTACCTTGTTCCCCCGCCTGGACGGATGTTCGCCGCGGATGGACGAGCCTGAGCGGCGGGTGACTGGCGCGAGACCGGCGTAGGCGGCAAGATGCGCGGCCGAAGCGAAGGCTTTGTGCGCGACCTCAGTGAGGAGTCTGGCGGCGGTCCTGACGCCGACCCCCGGCATGCTGGTCAGGACCGGCCAAAGAGGGTGTGCATGTACCAGGCGTTCGACTTCGCTTGCGACCTCGTCACGCTGTTTGCGTAAGGCGGCGAGCTGCTGGGCCAGACGCGGCATGACGATGGTGGCCGCCTGCGTGCCGGGCACGACCACAGCCTGTTCACCGAGCGCCTGAACGATTTCGGCCGCAAGGCTTTTGCCCATACGCGGGGCGAGCTTGGTCAGGCGGTTGGCGAGCGTCTTCTCGCTGGTCGCGGCAAGCTCGGCGGGCGACGGGTAGCGCTCGAGCAGATCGAGCACGGCCGGATGGTCCAGGCGAGGTCCCAGACCCGTTCCAGTGCGGGATGGATCTGGGTGAGCAGGCCGCGAATGCGGTTACTGGTTTGGGTGATTTGGGCAGCCAGATCGTCGTCGAAGCCGCACAGCATGGTGAGTTCCGCGAGTGGCACGTCGGTGAGTCGCAGCGAGCGCAGCGTATGCGGCATCGATCGCGCGGCCTCGGCGATTATCGCGGCATCGCGGGCATCGGTCTTGGCTTCGCCCGCGTGCAGATCGGCGATGCGGCGCATGGCCAGACCCGGCAGATAAGCGACCAGGACGCCTTCGTCGCGGGCGACTGCGACCGGCAGCGCGCCGATGGTGGCGGGTTGATCGACGACGAACAGGAGTTGGCCGTGTCCCTTGAGCTCGGTGATGAGGGCGCGCAGTTTGGCCTCATCGTTGGGCAGCGCTTTGTTGTACAGGCGCTTTCCGGTCCGATCGAGCGCGACAGCGTGATGATGGCCTTTGCCTACATCAACGCCGACGAAGACATCGACGGAGTCGTGTTGTTGGTTTTCTTGCATCGAAGTTTATGCGGATTGAGCGGGTTGGCCTGCAACAACGGTGGCAAGTCTCGGCATCCACGTTACGGACGGCCTCAGGATGTTCCGGCCGAGCCCCTATTAGCGATCACCAGCCACCCACCAGGCCCGGTGACAACACCCCCCCGGATCATGGACGACTGGGGGCGGGAATCATGCCGGGCCTGGCTGGCCAAAGCCCCAATTATCGGGGCATGAAGATAGTAACGGGGGCGGCGCCAATAGGGAGTAGGCGACTGCTTACTGGGCGCGCGCGGCCGTGACCCAGCCGTTGGCCGCATTGGCTGTCAGCACCTGTTTGGCAATCGAATCGCCCAGGCGTTGCGCGTCGCCGGAAAGGGTGGTGCGCTTCGCTTCTGTGGCGCCGTGCACGCTCGCAGCCGCTGCAGCGCTCATTGCGAGATGGCCGGCTGCGGCGCCTACGCCAGCGGTTTCGGCCATGCCCGGGATATGGCCGCTGTCGGCGTCGGCAGTAAAGGTCTCCAGCAGCACCGGCGTGCCGTCGGCAGGTTTGTACAGCAGCTGGACCGAAGCGCCGACTTCGCTCTTGCCCGCGCCGAGGCCGATCAGCATGCGACGGCGGCGCATGCCTTCGTCGAGCTTCTGGAAGTTGCCCGCGACGATCAGCGCATTGCCGTTGGCCGGCGCGGGGGCATCGCTGCGCACCGCGTTCAGTCCCTTGGCCCGCAGCTGGCGCACGATCTCGTCGGACATCTCTTCGCGCGCTGCCTGTGCGGCCTGCACTTGCTCGTTCGCCGGGGAGCTGCCGCTAACCATTGTCTTCAGCTTCTGTGCGATGCCACTGTCCAGCTCCACCTGGTCGGGGCTGGCATCGAAGGCCTGCACGTAGATGACATCGGCACGCGCCTGCGGCTGCACCAGGGTCTGGCTGACACCGGTCACACCGGCGCTGGCGCAGCCGGCCATCAGCAGCGAGCTGGCCGTGACGGCGGCGATGGTCAGACGGGTGGCGTTCTTCTTCAGCAGGAATTGGAAAGAGGTTTGCATGTCGGATCCTTCTTCGGCACGGTCGGCCGGGGATTGTCGGGAAGCTGTCACCGACAATCATTGGATCCACCGGATCGCAAACCATCGGAGTACATATCTGCACGTCTGCCGCTCATCGCTTCTTGCTGCGTGCTGTGCGGTGCATCGCGCTGACGACAGTATGGAAAACGCAGGCGCTGCACGCCAGGCGGCAATTATTTCGCGCGATGTCATGACCCTGACCGGTGCGTGCAGGCCGGATGCGGTGACATCCGGCGACATATTTCCCGCATGGCGTTCGGCGCGGCCACTACTACATTTGCCTCACCGACGCGAACGCGGCCCCTCCCGCAGACAATGCGTCCAACTCACTGCATTGGAATGAACATGCACAACTTCGCAAAAATCGCGTTCTTCGTCACGTCGTTCATCGTGGCAGTCTCACTGGTCGAGGCCTGCTTCCTGGCCCGCAAGGCGCGCAAGGAAGGCAAGGCCTACCCCTGGCACGAAGTCTGGATGTCGCTGGCCGACCTGGCCGGCCGCAAGCTGTTTGCGCTGCTTCCGCTGTCGCTGGCCACGCCGATCTTCTCGTTCGCCTGGGAACATCGCATCTTTACAGTCGAGATCAACAGCGCGCTGATGGTGCTGCTGCTCTTCATCGGCCAGGAATTCTGCTACTACTGGTACCACCGCGCTTCGCACCGCATCCGCTTCTTCTGGGCAACGCATGCGGTTCACCACTCGCCGAACGAACTGACGCTGGGCACGGCCTACCGCCTTGGCTGGACCGGCAAGCTCACCGGCACCGCAGTGTTCTTCGCCCCGCTGGTCTGGCTCGGCGTGCGTCCGGAAGTCGTGCTGGCTGCCCTGAGCTTCAACCTGCTGTACCAGTTCTGGCTCCACACCACCTGGATCCCGAAGCTCGGCTGGTTTGAATACGTGTTCAACACCCCGTCGGCTCACCGCGTGCACCATGCCTCGAACATCGACTATCTGGATGCGAACTTCGGTGGCGTGCTGGTCATCTTCGACCGCCTGTTCGGCACCTATGTGGAAGAACGCGCCGACGAACCCTGCGTCTACGGCCTGACCACGCCGACCACGACGCACAACCCGATCGTCAACCAGTTCGAACACTGGGTCAGCCTGGCACGGGACATCGCTTCGGCGCGCAACCTGTGGGCCGCAATCAGCTATCTGGCCCTGCCCCCGGGCTGGAGTCCGGACGGCAAGGGCGACACCACCGAGAATCTGCGCCGGCAAGTCCAGGAAGCGCACGCCGCGGCGCCCGTAACGAACCGCTAAACGAAGGCGGCACCGTGCGCAAGCCAAGCCTGATCAATGAACGCCTGGGCCATCACCGGGCGTTTATCACTGGGCCAAGCGCCATCAGGTTCGCTGGCCTGTGGTGTTGGCTCCAGCCTCTGGCCTCGCCAAATTCCGGCGCGGCTTTCCAGAGGCTCAACCATGCAGCCCCGAAAGGAACTGCTTCAGTTCCGGCGTCTTCGGCTCCCCGAAGATTTCCTCCGGCGAGCCCATCTCATGCACCTTCCCGTGATGCATGAAGACCACGCGGTCGCTGACCTTGCGGGCGAAGTTCATCTCATGCGTGACCATGACCAAGGTCATGCCTTCCGCCGCAAGGCCTTCCACCACGCCCAGCACTTCGCCGACCAGCTCCGGATCGAGTGCCGAGGTGACTTCATCGCACAGCAGCACGGCCGGGTCCATGGCCAGCGCGCGGGCGATTGCCACGCGTTGCTGTTGTCCGCCGGATAGCTGGTCGGGGAAGCTGTGGAACTTGTCGCCAAGGCCCACGCGCTCGAGCAGTGCTTGCGCACGCTTGCCGGCCTCGGACCTGGGTGTGTCCTTCACCAGTGTGGGCGCCAGCATCACGTTCTGTCCGGCGCTCAGGTGCGGGAACAGGTTGAAATTCTGGAAGATCATGCCAACGTTCTGGCGCAGGTCGCGCATGGCGCGGGCGTTGCCATGGCGCAGTGCCTGGCCATCCACGCTGAGCGCGCCTTCATCGAAGCTCTCCAGTCCGTTGATGCAGCGGAGCAAGGTGCTCTTGCCCGAGCCGCTGCGGCCGATGATGCAGACCACCTCGCGGCGCCCGATCTGCAGGTCGATGCCCTTGAGCACTTCGTTGGCGCCGAAGCGCTTGCGCAGGCCGTGGATATCGACGAGGGCAAAGGGCTTGGTGGTTTCGGTTTGCCTGAACATGGGATGAGGGGACCTCAATGCTTGGGCTGCAGGCGACGCTCAAGGCGGCGGCTCCACAGCGACAGCGGGAAACACAGGGCGAAGTACAGCAGCGCGACGCAGCCGTAAGCCAGGAAGGGCTGGAAGGTGGCGTTGGAAATCATCTGGCCAGCCTTGGTGACTTCCACGAAGCCGATCACCGAGGCCAGCGCAGTGCCCTTGATCACCTGCACCAGGAATCCCACCGTGGGTGCCACCGCGATGCGCGCGGCCTGCGGCAGGATCACGTGCTGAAGCTGCTCGCGCAGATTCATCGCCAGGCTGGCGGAGGCCTCCCACTGGCCCTTGGGAATGGCGTTGATGCAACCGCGCCAGATCTCCGTGAGATAGGCGCTGGCATATAGCGTGAGGCACAGTGCCGCCGCGAACAGCGCCGAGGTCTCGACACCCAGCAACGCCAGCCCGAAGTAGAACAGGAACAACTGCATCAGCAACGGGATGCCCTGGAACAGCTGCACGTAAAGCGCCACGCCGCGCACGGCGCCCGGCAGGCGCGCAATGCGCGCAACCAGCAGCAGCATGCCAACGACGCTGCCACCGACGAAGGCGATCAGCGACAGCCCCACTGTCCAGCGCAGCGCCAGCAGCAGGTTGCGAAAAATGTCCCACAGGGAAAAGTCGACCATTATGTATGCCTCCCGGTCTCAGCGGCCAAAGATGAAGCGCGGACCAATCCAGTTCAGGATCTCGCGCAGCACCACGGCCAGGCCCAGGTAGACGCAGGTGGCGACGATATAGGCTTCAAAATTGCGGAACGTGCGGCTGGCGATCATATTGGCCGCATAGGAAATCTCTTCGGTGGAGATCTGGCTGCATACCGCCGAGCCCAGCATCACGATGATGACCTGGCTCACCAGCGCCGGCCACATGCGCGACAGCGAAGGCGGCAGCACCACGCGCGTAAAGATCTGCCAGCGGTTGAGCGCCAGGCTCTGCGCGGCTTCGATCTGCCCGCGCGGCGTGGACTCCAGCCCGGCCCGGATGATCTCGCATGCATAGGCGCCGAGGTTCAGCGTCATCGACAGCACGCACGCCACTTCCGCCGGCATCCGCACGCCAATCGAAGGCAGGCCGAAGAAGATAAAGAACAGCTGGATGATGTATGGCGTATTGCGGACTGCCTCCACATAGCCGCCCACCAATGCGCGCAGCCATGCCGTGCCATGGATGCGCGCCCAGGCGCAGCCGATGCCCACGAGCGTACCGAAGGCCGCGGAGAACGCCGTCAGGAGAATCGTCAGCAACAGGCCACGCAGCAGCATGGGCCACTGCGAGAGAACCGGCGCAAAGTCGAAGGAGATCATGCAGTGCCGCTAGAGAGTTTTTTGTCTTCGGCGAGACTGACCCGCGAGGCAGGCCAGTGCGCCAGCAACATGGAGCCCGCGCACGGGGCCGGAAACGATGCAATCCGTTTCCCCGCTTACCCGTATGCCGGCTTACCCGTTTGCAATCAGTCCGGCAAATCGCCCATGCCACGGCCGAGCCAGCGCTGCGCGTAGCCGTTGAGCGTGCCATCCGCCTTTGCCTTGCGCAGGATCTCGTTTACCTTCTCCAGCAGCGCGGTTTCGCCTTTGCGCACACCGATGAAGTTGGGCGAATCCTTGAGGAGCAGTTTGTACTCGGCCTCTACCTTGGGGTTCTTCGCAATCGCCGCGGCTGCCACGGCGGCGCCGGTGGCCAGCAGTTGCGTTTGCTGCGACACGAAGGCGGCCACGGTGGAGTTGTCGTCCTCAAAGCGCTGGATCTTCAGCGTGGGAGGCGCCACTTGCTGCAGCACATCGTCCTGGATGGTGCCGCGCGTGACCGCGATGGTCTTGCCGCCAAGATCGGCAAAGCTCTTGATGCTCATTGCTTTCGGACCAAACACCGCCTGGTAGAAGGGCGCATACGCAATCGTGAAATCGATCACCTTGGCGCGCTCGGCGTTTTTGCCCAGCGCCGAGACGATCAGGTCGATCTTCCTGGTCTGCAGGTAAGGGATGCGGTTCGGCGTGCTCACCGGGACGAGATCGGCCTTGACGCCGAGCTTGTCGGCGATCATCTGCGCCACGGCCACGTCCAGGCCCTGCGGCTTCAGGTCCGTGCCCATGAAGCCATACGGCGCGAAGTCGGTCGGGATGCCGATCGCGATCGTCTTCTTGCCCATCACGGCGCTCAGGGAATCGTCGGCTTTGGCGGGTGCCATCGCGATGAGTGCGGCGCCTGCGATCAGGCTGGCGATGGCGGTGAACTGTCTGCGTTTCATAAAAACACCTTTATCAGTCAGTCGGGGAACACGAGGGGCTGAAAGGCAAGTTGTGTGCCACTGCTGGCGATGCCGGCCGCGCGGGCGAATGCGAAGGGTTTCTTTCGACGGCATTGCCTTGAAATCAAGCACTTGGCGGACGCCTCCCCGATAGCACCACTGACTTGGCATTGCCCTTGCATGAAAGGCCGCCAATACTGAAACAACGGTTTCATGTGCACCAAAACATGAAATCTCGGTTTCATCATTGTGCAGGCCCGGACCACTTTGGTGCGGGCAAGCGGAACGGAGGCACGGACCCGACATGGCCATTCAACCCGCGCTGGAAGCGCAAATCCACCAGTGCTACGGCGAACTTTCTTCGGCAGACAAGAAATTGGCCGACGTGCTGCTCATGCGGCAAAAAGACCTGCTCAGCTACTCGGCCACCGAGCTTGCGGAGCTGGCGAGCATCTCCAAGGCGAGCGCGGCGCGCTTCTTCCGCCGCCTCGGCTATGCGGACTTCAGCGCCTTCCGGCAATCGCTGCGGGACCAGGTCTCCGAGCAATCTCCGCTGTAACTGATGGAGCACAACGGGCTGCCGCCCGATTCGGGGGGCGTGCCGCAATCGGTCGTGGCCGGCCTGGAGGCGCACGTGCAACTCGACAGCCGCCGGCTCGCCAGCCTGCCGGAACAACTCAGCGAGCGCGCGCTGGAGACCACGCTGACCGAACTGGCCAACGCGCGCCGCGTGTGGGTGGTGGGTTATCGCAACAGCTTCATGCTGGCTTTCTATGCCAATGCGCTGCTCTCGCAGGTGCGCCCCGAGGTGTACCTGCTCAATGAGCAAGCGGGCAAGGATGCGGAACTGGTGGCCGAAATCGACAGCAAGGACGTACTGCTGGCGGTGGACTTCCGACGCCGTGCGAAGCGCCTGGACGGCATGGTGACACTGGCCCGGGAGGCCGGCGCCAAACTTATCCTGCTCAGCGATGCCCCGGTTTCCAAGCTGGCCGCCAAGGCCGACGCCGTGCTGCGCTGCTCGCACCACGGCGGCCAGGTCTTCGATTCCTACGTGGCCGCCGTCAGCCTGGTGAACTACCTGGCCACCGCCATGGCAGGCCGCTCCCGCAAACGTTCGCGCGCACGCATGGCCCGCGTGGAGCGCGCGCACGACGTGCTCGGGGACCTGGAGACCGGCCACTGAGATCGACCGGCACGCAGCGCCGCCATCAATACACGCAATAACGCATTCTGACTGGACCAATACACACGTATGACCACGCTCCCCAACCTCTCGCTCGATCTTCTCCCCAATCCGGCCCTGAGCCGCGCGGAACCCTATGGTGCACAGCGCGCCGCCATCCTGAGCGAGCCGGCCCTGGCCGCCGCCCGCCGCGAGATTTCCGCCTGGGAGGGCTACCAGCCCACGCCGCTGAAAGCCCTGCCGAACCTGGCGGCCGCGCTGGGCGTCGGCCAGATCCACTACAAGGACGAAGGCTCGCGCTTCGGGCTGGGCAGCTTCAAGGCGCTCGGCGGCGCGTATGCCGTGGGACGCCTGCTTTGCCGCGAACTCGGGCCCCGGATCGGCCGCGAGCTAAGCATCGCTGACCTGAGTGCGCCGGCGCTGCGCAGCATGTGCGCCGAACTCACCGTGACCTGCGCCACCGACGGCAATCACGGCCGCTCCGTGGCTTGGGGCGCCCAGTTGTTCGGCTGCCGCTGCGAGATCTATATCCACGCCACCGTCAGCGAAGGGCGCAAGACCGCCATCGAACGCTTCGGCGCCCGGGTGGTACGCACCACGGGCAACTACGATCAGGCCGTGCAGCAAGCCGATGCCGATGCGCGGGTCAATGGCTGGTACGTGATCTCGGATACCTCGTACCCCGGCTATATGGACGTGCCGCGCGATGTCATGCAGGGTTATCAGCTGATGGTGGACGAAGCCGTCAATGCGCTGCCGGCCTGGCCCACGCATGTGTTCATCCAGGCCGGCGTGGGTGGCTTTGCCGCCGCCGTCTGCGGCTACTTCTGGGAACGTGAGGATGGCAAGGACTGGCAGCGCCCCGTCTTCACCGTGGTGGAACCCGCCAAGGCGGACTGCCTGATGCAAAGCGCGCGCGCTGGCAAGGTCACCGCCGTCACCGGCGAGCTGGATACGCTGATGGCCGGCCTGGCTTGCGGCGAAGTTTCGCTGCTCGCCTGGGAAATCCTTGCCGAGGGCGCCGACGCATTCTGCACGGTCGACGACGCATCCGCGGTAAAAGCCATGCGCCTGCTGGCCCAACCGCAGGGCGACGATCCCGTGATCGTGGCCGGCGAATCCGCCGTGGCCGGTCTGGCCGCTGCCATCGCCGCCATGCAAGACCCGCAGGCCTGCGCGGCGCTCGGGCTCAACCGCCAGAGCCGGCTGCTGTTTATCGGCAGCGAGGCCGACACGGATCCCGCGCTGTACGCCGAACTGGTTGGCCGCAGCGCGGACGCGGTGCGCGCCGGAGCTGCGGCATGAGCGGGCAGAGCGCACCAAAGGCAGACTCCGCGCTGCGCATTCGCGGCGAGCGCCTGCTGCAAAGCCTGGACGATCTCGCGCAACTCGGTGCCATCGAAGGGGGCGGAGTGTGCCGCCTGGCGCTGACCGATGCCGACAAACTCGGCCGCGACTGGACGGTGGCGCGCATGCAGGCGCTGGGCATGACCGTTGCCATCGACGCTATCGGCAACGGCGTGGCCGTGTATCCCGGCAGCGAAGACCTGCTCCCCGTCATGATCGGCTCGCACATCGACACCGTGCGCACCGGCGGCCGCTACGACGGCAACTACGGGGTGCTGGCCGGCCTGGAAGTGGTCGCCACGCTGCGTGATGCCGGCCTGCGTCCGCGTCGTCCCGTCGCCGTGGCCTTTTTCACCAATGAAGAGGGCGCGCGCTTTCATCCGGACATGATGGGCTCGCTGGTCTATGTGGGCGGAATGCCGCTGGAAGACGCGCTGGCCACCACCGGCATCGATGGCGTCACCGTGGGCGCCGAGCTGCGGCGCATCGGCTATGACGGCCAGGTGCCCGCAGGCAAGCCGCGCGTCGACAGCTTCGTGGAGCTGCATATCGAGCAAGGCCCGGTGCTGGATCTGCGTGGCCTGCAGGTTGGCGTGGTGGAAGGAGTCCAGGGGATCTCCTGGACCGAGTTCACCATCGACGGCGTATCCAACCACGCCGGCACCACGCCCATGGAACTGCGGCATGACGCCGGCTATGCCGCTGCGCACATCGCCAATTTCGTGCACGACCTGGCGCTGCGCTACGGCGGCCGGCAGATCGCCACCGTGGGCGCGATGCGTTTCGAGCCGAACCTGATCAACGTCATCCCCAACCGGGCCGTCTTCACCGTAGACCTGCGTAATACCGATGAACGGCGGCTCGCCCAGGCCGAAGCGGAAGTCCTCGCCTTTGCCCGGCAAACCTGCGAGACGGAAACTCTAACTCTTGGCCATCGCCGCCTGGCACGTTTCGAGCCGGTGGCATTCGATCCCATTGTCATCGACCTGGTCGAGCAGGAAACCGCAGCGCTTGGCTTCACCCATATGCGCATGCCAAGCGGCGCCGGTCACGACGCGCAAATGCTGGCCCGCGTCTGCCCCGCCGGCATGATCTTCGTGCCCAGCGTGAAAGGCCTGAGCCACAACGTGCGTGAGTTCACCGAGCCGGACGACCTCATCGGCGGCGCGCAGATCCTGCTGCAGGTGGTGCTCAAACTCACCAACCGGCCGTGATCGACGCCGAGCCCCTGCCACTAGCCTGAACCACCACCCCGAAAGCATCCTGGAGTTACCCGTGTCCCGTATTGTGAATGTCGCCATCGGCCAGCTCGGCCCCATTGCCCGCGCCGACAGCCGCCAGCAAGTGGTCAGGCGCCTGTGCGACCTGATGCGCGAAGCCCACGCCTGCGGCTCGCACCTGATCGTCTACCCCGAACTGGCGCTCACCACCTTCTTCCCGCGCTGGTACATGGAGAGCGACGAAGAGATCAATAGCTTCTTCGAACGCGAGATGCCCAGCGCCGCCACGCAGCCGCTGTTCGATCTTTCGCGCGAGCTTGGCGTCGGCTTCTACCTCGGCTACGCCGAACTCGCCAACGAACAAGGCAAGGCGGTGCGCTACAACACCTCCATCCTCGTCAACCGCCAAGGGGAGATCGTCGGCAAATACCGTAAGGTGCACCTGCCCGGCCATCGCGAGCACGAACCGTGGCGCCGCTTCCAGCATCTGGAAAAGCGCTACTTCACGCCCGGCAACCACTTCGGCGTGACTGAAGCCTTTGGCGGCAAGATTGGCATGGCCATCTGCAACGACCGCCGTTGGGCCGAAACCTATCGGGTGATGGGCCTGCAAGGCGTGGAGATGGTGCTGATCGGCTACAACACGCCCGTGCACAATGCGCCAGCGCCGCAGCACGACGACCTCTCGCTTTTCCACAATCAGCTCTCGATGCAGGCCGGCGCCTACCAGAACGGCACCTGGGTGGTCGGTGTGGCCAAGGCGGGGCTGGAAGAGGGCGTGGACGGCATTGGCGGCAGCTGCATCATCGCGCCCTCCGGCGAAGTGCTGGCCAGCTGCATCACCAAGGGCGATGAGGTCGCCATCGCCCGCTGCGACTTGGATTTCTGCGACGTCTACAAGCGCACCACGTTCAACTTCGACGTGCACCGGCAGCCGCAGGCGTACGGGATGATTGTGGAGCGCAGAGGGGAGACGCTGATGGCGAATGGGAGCGCGGTGGTGGTCTGACGCCTGGCGCACGCAAACTAGTGTGCCAACTCGAACGGGGCAGGCTCATACTCCTGCCGCAAGAGGCAAGTGGTGTCGTGCGATGATAGCTTCCGGACTCACCTGAGCGGATCGCTCGACTGCCGTCTGGCACAAGATCTGCGTGACCGAGGCAAGGCTGCGCAATCCGGCCAGGATCCAGCAGCCCGGACGGTCCGCGGGATATTGATCTGCGGAGCCACGCACCATCACCACTTCCACGCTGCTGGATTGCCGTGTCACCCCCATCGCCTGTACCGGGTCCATCGCACGGTACTGGTGTGCATTCCCATGCGGAAGCTGTTTCACTGGAAGTTCGTGCGGCGGTAGCCTTAACCGCGCATGCTGGTTGTCGATGAGGTTCATCACCTCTTGGCAGGAAGTTATCGCGAGCAGCGCGCCTCACTGAACCTGCTCAAATTTCTCGCCAACGATCTCAAGATGACGATTGTCCTTGTGGGAAGCATGATCCCAGGAACTGCATGACAGCCTGGATCCGCGGAGCACGCCGGATGTCGGCGTGGACCGCGAGCCAGATCTCGCGTTCAAAGCGCTTGCCGTTGCTCCTCACGCGCTGGAGACCATCGTCCTTGTCGCACAGGAAGTCCGGCAGCGCGGCGATGCCGACACCGGCACGCGCCGCGGCGGCCTGGATTTCCAGTTCGTTGCTGACCATCACGATCGGCCGGCTTCGCGCTTGTTGTTTCAGCCAATCCTGCTGGGGCGAGCCCTCCATGCTGTCATCGTAGGCAATAAAGCCATAGTCGGATGGCGTGGTGGCACTCAGGTAGCTGGGGGTGCTATAGAGCGAAAACGCGACGACACCAAGCTTGCGCACCACCAGATCGCCTTCGCTGGGCCGGGTCAGCCGTACGGCCAGATCGGCCTCGCGCCGCGACAGCGAGGCCATGTGCGTGGTCCCCGTCAGGCAGATGCGCAGAGCCGGATGCTGTTCGCGCAAGCGGCCTAGCTGGGGCGCGATCACCGCCGCAGCCATCGAAGGCGGCGCACTGATAGTGACATTGCCGCTGACGCCGGTCTGCCCGGCCGCCGCCGTACGTTCCACCGCGAACGATTCCTGCTCCATGCGTGCGCCCAGCGCGGCTACGCGTTCGCCTTCGCCGGTCAGCAGATAGGCACGCGGACGCCGGTCAACCAGCTTGAGGCAAAGCGATGCCTCCAGCGCCGAGATGCGCCGGGCCACCGTGGCGTGGTCCACCTTAAGCCGCCGTGCCGCGCCGGATAGTGAGCCTTCCTGCGCGAAGACGCTGAAATGGCGAAGATCCTCCCAGTCGAACATGGGTGATTTCTCACAACTGATGTGAATAATTAGGGAATTTTACACAGGTTAGAAAGCTCGCAAAATGGCACCCATGCCGTCGCAGGGCGGGAATTACCAAGCAGCTCCTCCGCCTTGCCGCCGGCCATCGTCCACCATGCTTGCCCAGACCGGCCCGAGGCCTGCATGGCGCACGCAAAGAAACAGGAAATCAGCCATGCGCCAGCCAGGCAGCCTCGCCTACGTCGGCATCATTGTTTCGACTTTCTTCTGGGGTACCAACTTCAACGCCGGCGCATTGATCATCCGGCATATGACGCCGATCAGCGCATCGATCGAGCGCTTCCTGATCTCGACGACCCTGCTGTTGTTGATCTTCGGGCTGCAAGGCAAGCTTCGGTTCAGCGTGCTGCGCGAAAACTTGTGGGCATACGTGGGCCTCGGGCTGCTTGGCTTTACCGCATTCAATCTCGCCACCTTCTTTGGCCTGCAAACGACCACGCCGATCAATGGCGCGCTGATTCTCGCCACTACGCCGCTGTGGACCATGCTTCTTGCCGTGGTCTTCGAGCGCGAGCGCATCGACACCGGGCGCGCCATCGGCCTGTTCTTCGGGCTGCTCGGCGTCGGGCTGGTCATCACGCGCGGGGATGTACAGATGCTGCTCGCGCTCAAGGTGGCGCGGGGCGATGCGATCATCCTCGCCGGCAGTCTCGCCTGGGCCGCCAACATGGTGGGCACCCGGCGCTTCGTCAAGCAGGCCACGCCGCTGGAGAACACCACGTTCTCGATGCTGTTCGGCACCATCGGCCTGATCGTCTTCGGTTTCATGTTCGAGCATCCGCTGGCGAGCCTGGCCGCAACACCCGCCAACATCCATGCCGCCGTGCTGTACCTCGCCGTTGGCGGCTCTTTGCTGGCTTACCTGCTGTGGTTCCGCGGCATCCACCAGATCGGCGCGGCGCGGACCTCGATCTTCTTCAATCTTGCCCCGGTCTTCACGATGCTGGTCTCGACGGTGCTGGGTGTGCCTCCCAACGCATGGCAACTGGTCGGAGCGGTGGCGGTCATCTTGGGTGTGGTCTTCGCCTCCGGACTCGTGGGCATTCCGACCAGAGCCAGGGCCTCTCAAACGTGAGGCGGGAAGGCACGGAAGCAGTCTTGGTCTCATCGCTTCTGGCACCAGAAGGCGGTTCAAAGCCGATTTCGATGCCGCGAAGAGTTGCTCTGGTGGCGCGGTATGTTGATAGGGCGCTGCCGATCGCGCCAAGCCGGCTCGAACGCAATTCATGCCGCCTGCTGCGGGCATGACCGACGTCTGGACCGGCGAAGGCTAGCTGTAATTGGCCATCGTGCGCGATGTGTTCAATCGCGAATTCAGCAGCGCATTTTTCGGCCGAGAGCATCTGACGTACAAGCTAGCCATCTGAATTCGCGATGGTGGGATCGCGAAATGCTGTTTTGCAGCAGACTGCCAGTCGTTCACCATGAAAGAAGGCGTCGGGGCGTGCCGTGTGACGGTGCAAACGGTGACCATTTCCATGAAAGGAGACAAAGAAAATGGCAGTAAGACAACTCTTGCAGACCTTCCTTGCGTTCAGTGTGGCAACGGCAGGGGCGGCCCAGGAATCGTATCCGTCCAAGCCGGTGACCGTGGTGGTTCCCCAGGCGCCAGGCGGAGCCAACGATGCCATAGCCCGCATCGTCGCCCAAAAGCTGTCCGGACAATTCGGGCGGCAGTTCATCGTCGAGAACCGGCCGGGCGCCGGCGGCAACATCGGCACGGCATACGTGGGGAAGTCGGCCGCCGATGGCTACACGCTGTTGTTTACGGTTAGCAGCGCCCATGTCATCAATCCTGCGCTCTACAAACGCACGGGCTTTGATCCGGTAAAGGATTTCGCGCCGGTGGGCAGCGTTGCGACCGCGGGGTACGTACTCGTCGCCAATCCTTCGTTCGGGCCGAATAATGTCAAGGAACTGGTTGACGCGGCGCGCGCGAAGCCGGACACGATCATGTATGCGTCGGCAGGCAACGGCACCCTGAATCATCTGATCGGTGAAATGCTACAACACAGCGCCGGCATCCGGCTCGTCCATATCCCTTACAAAGGCGCTTCCGCTGCCGTGGCGGATGTCGTGGGCGGTCAGGTGCCCTTGTCGGTACAGAGCCTTCCATCAGCACTGTCCTTCATTCGAGCAGGCAAACTGAAGGTGCTCGCCGTGACCAACGAGAAGCGGCTGCCCTCCATGCCGGAGGTGCCGACTGTGGGAGAGACGCTCCGTGGCTTTGGCGCCACGCCTTGGTATGGACTCTTTGCGCCGGCCAGCACGCCACCCGTCGTAGTGTCCCGCCTGCGGGCTGCACTGAGTAAGGTACTTGACAGTCCCGATGTACGTGACACGCTGGCGCGCCAGGGATGCCAACCATTCCCGTCCGGCGCGCCGCAGTTCGAGGCGCTGATCCGCGAAGAGTTGCCGCGCTGGTCGGCCATCGTCAAGGCGGCCGACGCCACCGTCGACTAGTCCGGGTGCGGGCTGGCGGCGCCTGCCGCCATACGGGCCGATGGGCACAGGTGGTCGACGAGCAGCCGTGCGGCTACCGGCAGGCTATCGTAGGACCGAAAGCATAGATTGAGCTTGCGACACGCCCAAGGCTCCTTGAGTCCAACTGGCCGGATCCTGAGTATCCTGGCGTAGCGCTGCGCCAGGCTCTTGGGTAGGATGCCGATTCCCATTTTGGATTCGACCATCAGACAAACCGCGTCGTAGCTATTGACCTGCATGCGGAACTTGACCGGAACGCCAAGTTCGCCGGCGGTGCGCATCAGCTGTAGGTTGATGAAGCTTCCGGTTTGCAGGCCGATCAGATAGTGTTCCAGCAAATCCGGCGTAGTCAGCCACTTGCGATTTCCAAGCGGATGGCCGACGGGCAGGACAGCGACCAGTTGATCCTCGCGGTAAGCCTGCGTGATCACGTTCTGTGGCTGCCCCCCGAGGTCCGCATAAAAGCCGATATCCGCCGCGTTCTCGGCCACCCCGCGCAGGATCGCGCTACTTATGCGTTCCTCCAGTTTCAGTTGCACCAACGGATACTTCTCGGTGAAGCTTTGCAGGTCGTTGGGAAGGAACTGCGTAATCGACGACACGTTGGCGAAGATGCGCACCAGTCCTCGTGTGCCGCTGGAGTAGTCGTGCATCAACGTGAAGATATTGTCGAGGTCGTTGATGACGCTACGAGACAGGTTCTGCAAGGCGATGCCCGCGGGCGTGGGGACGATGCCCTTGTTGCTGCGCTCCAGCAGTTGCGCGCGGAGGACGTCCTCGAGATCACTGATGCGCTTGCTGATGGCTGAGGCGGCAATATGCTCCCGCTCTGCAGCGGCGGCAATGGTGCCAAGCTCCGCGACCGCAAGGAACAGTTTGAGCGAGACAGGGTCGATTTTCATGGCTAGAGGAGTAAACGTGGAAACTGGCGCCCCAGCTATCCACCGGTTCGAACAAGATCGTGCATGGTCGCGCCATCGACAGCGTCGAGCTTCCCGACGAGCTGGCATAGCCTCCACAAGTTTGGCTGATGCACTGCCAAAACCAGCTGTGGCCATGCGCCTGGAGACTGATTTGGGTGCAGTGGCGTATCCATTGCGCAAGCTCATCCTAAAGTCGGGAGCTTACGTCCATGTTAGCGGTTGGCTTGTCTTCGACCAGCCGAAGTCGTCGCTGACACATCAGTTAAACGGTGCGCGAGGCCCGAGTGCTCCGTCAGCGGCAGCACGGAGTTGAGCGGCGGAGTCGCGTGCGAACTGAAGATCTCGATGCGAGGTTTCCCAGGACCGCTGACGCCGGTGGCAACCCGGGAACCCGCGGTATGTGATACTGCCACGGGGACCCCTTGCGCGACCGCGATGGCAAACCGGTCGACCAGCATGGACGCGCTGCAACGATGACGATCACGCCCTCCAGGCCATAGACAAGATCGAACGCAAATCCCCTTCAGTCTCGATCGGCCTGATGTTGTTGCGCGTCACCATCGGATGGTTCAGCGCAGGCACGATCATATCGTCGACCTGTTGCCGCGTGAGGCCAAGATCGTCCAGAGTCGTCGGCATGTCCAGTCGCACGAGAAGCTCGTGGAGAATCGCGTGGAAAGGTCGCTCCGGCTGCCCTAGGGCAATGCGAAGCCGCTCATGCTGGGGCACCGCCCAGCCTTCCAGCCACCTGGCCTGGGCCAGCATCAGCACACAGGCCGCGTCGCTGTGCGCCACGCCTCCGTACGGCCCGACGATGTGGACCATCCAATGACTGAAACCATGGGGAACCGACATCTGTCCCATCCCCGTGTACCAGGTCGCCAACTGACAATGGGTGAATGCCTCGCGCTCACCCCCCTCCTTGAGAAGAGGCAGGTTCTCCATATAGAGCAGAATGGCCTTCTCCGCCAGCAGGCTGGCAAACGGATGTGTCGATGAAGAGCAGGCGGTATTGATTGCATGATCCAGTCCGCGAATTCCCGTCGACATCAGCAAGCGCGCGGGTGTTTGTTGGAGGAGTTCTGGGTCGTAAATGATCGCCTGTGGCGAACCGTCGGGCACGACAAAGCGCGCCTTCAGGCGGGTTTCGTCGTCGATGGGCGTACTGACAGGCGTCCACTCGGATGTTGCAAGCGTGGTGGGGATCGCGATTTGGCGGATCGCGGGAGGCGCGTGCGAGGTCGTCAGCATCTCGGTGCCATCCTCTGACAGAACGAACTGGAGCTCGAGTAACCTGGCCCTTTCGTAGGCGTTCTCAGAGATGCAAAGCTGCATCGCCTTGCACATGTCCATGACCGATCCGCCGCCGACAGAGACCAGCACGTCCGCGTGTGCATCCCTGGCCTGTCTCGCCGCTTTCAGTACATTGGACAGCGGAGAATGTTCGCCCACGTCGTCGGTCAGGCCCACCAATTTCCCGCCCAGGCATTCCCTGAGTTGTTCGATGAATTGCGTCTTAGTATTGATCGATCTTGAGCAGACTACGAATACGCGCTGATATCCAAACAACGACAAGACGCTGGGCAGCGCTTTGACTGCCGACACGTTGTGGAATACGTGTTCGTGTCCGGTGAATCGGTAGCGATACGCTTTTCTATCGATGTTTTCCATTTGATTTCCTTCTGATGTCGATGTCCATTCGAATTGCGGAGCGAATAGGTCACCGAATCATGGCGCGTGGATCCCGATTCGAAAACCAGTAGTTGGCGAGCCTGCCAT
The DNA here is from genome assembly GCA_000955785.1 of Burkholderiaceae bacterium 16. Classification (GTDB taxonomy): domain Bacteria; phylum Pseudomonadota; class Gammaproteobacteria; order Burkholderiales; family Burkholderiaceae; genus Cupriavidus. The sequence continues at coordinate 12,926 of JYOD01000045.1, read as the reverse complement.
CGCTAATGGCGATGGCAGGCGAGCGCACTGGGCGTGCGCCGAAGCGCACGCCCAAGCTGACGGTGTCGAAGACGGCAGCGTGACCCGACGCTTGTTTTGGGCTAACCGTCTCTAGGGTTGACTCACAAGAAATCCAACACAACGCGTATTCGGGGTATCCGGCGTTTCGCTTGAGAATCTCTCAAGTGTAAGCGCCGAAAATCTCGTTTGTAGGAAGCCAGTTCCGCTCGGGGCAAGGCTCAAGTCGCTCGGCAGCCATGCCGTCGTCATCTGAGAAGTCCAGCATCTGTCGATGAACGGTTTGAAGGTTAGCGCGCCCGGACAGTAGGAGGATTATCCGACGGATAATCGTAGTTTTAGATGGGGCGTGTCGGTAAGGGAGTGTTCCAGCGCTTTGCGCATGCGGTATGTGGTGACCGGCCTCGCGCCGGCACGGATAGAAGTTGGCCGGGCAACTGCCCAGGTATCACACACTCCGACCTCCATCCCGTTGCAGTCACGGGATATTGAAAGGACACCAAACTGAGACCACGTGCCTTTGCTGTGCAAGTTATCCACCGCTGGCCAGCGTCGTGGTCGTGACAGGCGAACCCGCTGACCAGCCGTGGATAACTTGCAGCGCGTCTCAACAGGAGATAACTGTCGAACGGAAAACACAGCAACAGGTGCTTGACTTTCAACGCCCCATAGAAGTCTTACTGTGTCACAAATGTGATTGATCAGCCGGATGCGCAGCATGGGCAAAGGCCAAGGCTGCGCATCAGGTGGAAGCTAAGTTGATGGCGGAGTGTGGTGATTGAATTCGTCACGTGTCGCTGCGCGCGCTGGGCTGCCACGGGGGATGTAATCCGCGGGAAGCGCAGGTATCTGGCGTTCGAGGAAGTTTTTTTTATTCCCTTCGGACTTGTTCGAAGCGAGTCGTTCGGCCATCAGGAAGCCATAGGCTGCGATACTCAGCATTGCATGATGGTGGAATCCGCGCCAGCCCCGACCTTCGTAGTGACCTAGACCGAGCTCTTGTTTCAAGTCCTGGTAATCGCGCTCAATACGCCAACGCATTTTGGTCACGAACACCAGTTGTTCTATCAGCGCATCGGCTGGTGCTGTGACAAGAAGTATTTCGTTGGCTCCGCTTCGCCCTCCGGCCACTCAACCAGCAACCACTCTTCGTCGCGCAAGGTGCTGCGCCAATAATCCCGATGCGCCGGGCGAACCCGCACGGCCGCAAATCGCGATGAAAGGGCTGCATTGGTGCCTTCCCGCCAAGTGACCACTTGGTAAGCGCTCGCGGGTAATGCCATCGCCAGGGTCTTCACTGAAACCGGCTCATGGCCCGGTGCGCGACGCAGCAACTTCGGCGGCCTGCCTCGACCGCTCGCCGGTTTGGCTGGCAGCGGTGAGACGCCCGGCGGCCATACCGTCGTCGTGGAGCGAATCCCGACGGCGTAAAGCAGACCCAACCCGGTCAGGCTTTCGCGAAAGCTAGTTTCATCGCCGTACGCAGCGTCGGCCAAGACGACTCCGGCAGGCACGCCGGCTGCGATCGCGTCGCGCACTTGCGCCAGGGCAATCTCTGGCTTGGTGGCGAACGCGATATCGTCTGGCACGCCGGCCTTCTGGCGGCGAGTCGCATCGTCGGCCCATTCCTTGGGGAGATAAAGCTGATAGGCCATCGGAAGGCTGCCTTGCTCTGTGGCCAGCGACAGGCTGACTGCCACCTGGCAGTTGTCCTGTTTGCCAAGCTGGCCGCAATATTGGCGCGCCACACCAACCGAATGTTTGCCTTTCTTAGGGAAGCCTGTGTCGTCAATGATCCAATGGCGAGCGCTTGGTGCTTCCAGCCAGGGCTGAACCCAGTCCCGGACACGCCCCAGCAATGCCGCATCCGACCAATCAGATTTGGAGACGAAGTGGTGCAGCGACTGATGTCGGGCACTGGCATGCAGCGGGTCAACCCGTGCCGCCATCGGCTCGACGCTCTTGCGCGACAGCGGCAGCATCAGCCCAGTGCAGTAGCTCTCCAAGCCGGCCCGACGATCTGCATGTCCCAATCCCTCAGCCAAGTAGTTCATGTACTCCGCAAATCGGTCGCTTGTGCTCATGCACTCCCCACTTTGAATTAGGAAGTACATATAATGCACTATTTTTTATGACACAGTAAGAATAGCCTTCTATAATCACCGACGGCTGCATTCCACGCTGGGTTATCTCAGCCCCATGCAATACGAGCAACGCTGGCATGCGGCACAGCGTAAAAAGGCCGCATAACCCGAGCGCTAAGAGCTACACCAAACAGGGACAACATCAAACTGCTTTCGCGCCCGGAAGTAGTTGAGGATGAGTTCGCGGTGAGTGCGAACGGTGCGGGCGAATTTCTTCACGGTCAAGAGTCGGTCAGGCTCCCTCAAGGAGCCGCCGCCGAACGTAGGCGGTTCCATCCATCAAACGACGGGCCGTGCGCGTGAAGTGCACCTCGCGCACGGTCCACTCGTTGTTGGTGGACTGCTGCTCGACGTGGGCATAGATACTGAGCACGCCGCTCGGATGACCGATGCGTATGCGCGCGGGGCCTAGATCGCTTGCACGCGCTTCAGCTGGGACTGTTCCTGCGATCTGCGCCGCCACGGACAGACAGACGGAGCCCCCTACTGGAAATGCCTTGTGCATGACCCCATCTTTGAGCACCATGCGGGCGACAAGGTCGAGCTCCGATGCGTGCACGACCCGATCACCGGCGATAGTCTGGTAGTCTTGAGGCGGACCGATGAGAATCTGATACGGCGTAATGGTCGTCTCCAGACCACACCGTTGGGCTGCCCGGAGCCGCACCTGCTCGGCCGCCTCGTAGATCGCAGGGCTCAACTGACCGGGTAGTTCCGTTCCGGTGACGCCCAGATCCGCCGCGCGCATGAACACACAAACCGTGCCGACATCAACAATGGAGACGGGAATCTCTCGGGCAAGCTGCGGCACGTAGACTTTGTCAATCGGCCTCCCGGTAGGCAGCAGTTTGCCAGTCGCCCCCCCACTCGTGTCCGAATAGTCCAGCGCAACCTCGGCGCCACTTCCAGGTACCCCGTCTATCTCGCAGTCACCTTCTACCCGCGGCTCGCCGTCCGCACAATTGACAGTTATGCGCAGGATTTTTCCGGTGTTGGTGTTGTGCACGCGCACCGTGGTAATCGGCTCCTGCACGGGAATCAGGGATTCCTGCAAGGCGTAGACACCGGTGGCTGACGAGATGTTGCCGCAGATTATCTCGAAGTTCACGGTGGGCTGGTCGATACCGATCTGGGCAAAGGTGTAGTCGATGTCTGCATCTGGTCGCGACGGAGGTCCGATGATGGCGCACTTGCTGGTGAGGATGTCGGCCCCGCCGAGCCCATCGATCTGGCGCACGTCGGGACTACCAAACAGTGCTAGCAGGAATCGCTGGCGTGTCTCTGGGTCCTCTGGCACGTCGCGCTGCGCGAGGAAGACGGCTTTGCTCGTGCCCCCCCGCATGAGGGTGACGGGTACTCGGATCTGTTCATTCATTTATCAATCCTTGGAGATCAACACGAGTGCTGGGGCGCCACTCACGACTGCGTTTCGAGCCACTGCCTGAACAGTGAAATCGGTACACGATCAATCTCACGCTCATCACACACCAGGTAGTACGCCAGCCCCGTGTGCGCGACATGCTCGAATGGGCAAACGAGGCGCCCCAAAGAGAGATCGTCCTGAACGTAAGCCAGTTGTGCGATCGCTGCTCCCAGGCCATCGATCGCAGCCTGATAGCAAAGCGCCGCGTTTGCCAAGGTCAACCCTGGGTGGGCGGGTGCTCCGCTGATGCCTGCCGACTCGAACCATGCCTCCCACGCGGAGGGGATCATCATGGAGTGCAGCAACTGCACCTGAAGCAGGTCTTCCGGTTGCCGCAGCGTTTCTGCGACACGCGGAGCGCAAACCGGGATATAGGCATCCTCAAAGATGAAATGAGACACGACGCCATCCCAAGTACCCTTGCCGTGGCGAAGCACGAAGTCCATGTTCCCAAGTTCCGTATCGAAGTGGGCAGAAGCGCCGGTCGTGATCTCGATGTCGAGGCTCGGGCTTATTGCGTAGAGGCCGGCCAATCGAGGGATGAGCCATCTGATTGCGAATGTCGGCATGACCGTGAGTCTCAACTTCTGCGTGCCCTTGCCGCGAGCGATCGCATCTTGGACTGCCTGCTCGATCCCGTCGAACGAATTGCCGGCACGCTGCGCGAGAATCTGGCCGACCTCGGTGAGGCGAACCTGGCGTCCGTCCTTCCTGGAAATCTCTATGCCAAGCAGAGTCTCGAGTTGCTTGAGCTGCTGGCTGACCGCTCCCACGGTCAAGTGCAGATGTTCTGCCGCAAGTGAAACACCCCCGAACCGATGAACAACGTCGAGCACCCTTAGCGGCCCCAACAGAGCCCGGAGATTCGTCGTCATCTGCCTCCTCATCCAGGCCGCGTACTGTCGCGGGTCGCCGACTCCGGCATCATAGTACAGCGGCGTTGATTTCGGGACAAAACAGCCTTTGATTTCGGGAGAGGAGTTTCCACGTTTTCGGCTTGATTTCTGGACGCCACTTTTGAGCCTTCAAAGGGCGCTGTCACGTTGGCGTAGCTCGGTCGCAGTAGGTAGTCAGACCTCAAGATTTCTGGGAAGTGAGACCTGGCAAGGGATTGCAGGCGATTGACGGCAAACAAAGCCCCCGGAATTGATTTCTGGTGGAATCGAAGTCTGGCCGCGCCATCGACGACCGCTGGGCTGCACTGCAACGGCGTCAGCGGATCCTCAACGGGCTTGGACAGAGTCTCGAGTTGCATGAGCTGCTGGCTGACCGCTCCCACGGTCAAGTGAAGATGTTCTGCCGCAAGTGAAAGCCCCCGAACCGAAGAACGGCGTCGAGCACCCTTAGTGGCCCCAACAGAGCCCGGAGATTCGTCGTCATCCGCCTCCTCATCCAGGCCGCGTACTGTCGCGGGTCGCCGACACCGGCATTATGAGGGAGCGAGGCTCTCGAGGAGGACTTCCTTCAACAGGTCAGCGTGTGGCGTCAGCGCGCCATCACTGTTGGCGTTGTAGTTGCGGATTGCAAATCCGACGAGCTCGTCAACTCCTGCTGCCGTGACTGAGCTCGCGGGCAGTTTCACAGGCCAGCCAAGCCTGACAAAGGCATCGTCGATCGCCAAGGCAATCAAGTCTAGATATTCATTGTCATGCTGGACCGGTGTGACTCCGAGCTGTGTGCCAATCTCGGACATCGCGGCATTGCACAGCTGCCCCAGCTTGCGGACAGAGGCGCCTGAAAAGGCCGCGTAGCCATGCGATTGGGTCAATCCTTCGCAGCAATTGAAGACCGCGACGGACAGTGCATAGGCCGCGCGTGCGGCCAAGTGAGTCTTCAAGGGCTGGCCGCCGTCGTCTTCGTCCCGATTCTGAAGGAACGCAGCTGCGCACAGATCGAGTCGGGAGTTCAAGTCGTCGAGGTGCATCATGGCCGTGCTGGCGAGTTTCCATGCCTGCGCGCGCGAGGGCGCCACGAGCACATTGCTTTGGGGCGCGGATCCCAGACCCATCAGGGCAAAGAAGAACACTTCGAGGCCGGCCGAGGAAATGAGCGACGTCGGCGCCGTAGCAAGCGCAACTGGGTCCCAGAAGATCGCCTTCGGCCTGGTTTTCGGATCGAAGAACTCCAGCTGGTGAAGGCTGCCGGACATGCGCAGGGCAGACCCCCCGCGGTTCTGGGCGGTGGTCGGGGCCGTCAGGACATTGAAGATCGGAATCTTCGGCTGAAGCAGGCGGGTTGAAACGGGCTTTCCGTCAAGGCCATAGCGGGTTGCCATTTCTGGCAGGGGTCGGCCTTCTCCCATCACCATGGCGACCACGCGTGTGCCCTTGAGCACGCTGCCTGCTCCTACGGCAATGAGAGCGTCGCAAGCCAACTCCTGTGCATAGGCTGCGGCGCGTTCGATGCACTCGGATGGTGCTCCCTCCGCGAGTTCCCCGAAGACGCCTACGCAGCGAGGGCCCAGAATCTGCTTCATGTGTCGAATGAGACTGGTCTTCGTGTGTACGGAGCGGCCACAGACAATGACGGCTCGATGTGCACCGAAGCGGGATAGTTCATCGGGGAGATGAGATAGCGCGTCGTCGCCGGAGTACAGATGGACAGGTAGCGCGCGGGCAGTGAATTGCCGCTTGTCCTGCGCGTTCGTATTAGGATTCATATGAAAGGTCCTCAGAATCAGCTCAGCGCCCGTTGAATTGTGGCTTTTCCTTGGCGGCGAACGCGCGCCGACCTTCGATGCGATCGGCGGTGTCCCGAAGCAGGCCGAACACTTGCTGCTCCATGTCGAGTCCTGCCGCCAAGGGCAGTTCACCGCCGACGTCGGCCAATTGCTTGACAGCGACCACGGACAGCGGTGCATTCTCTGCAATTTGTCTCGCTATCCTCATGGCGCACTGCATCAATTCCTGCGGCTCGACCACCTTGCTCACCAGGCCGATGCGAAGGGCTTCCGAGGCGTCGATGCGATCTCCGGTCAGTAGCAACAGCATGGCATTGGAGCGCGACACAGCACGAATCAGTCGCTGCGTTCCACCCGCGCCCGGAATGCTGCCAATGCGAACTTCCGGCAAACCGAAGATCGCTGTCGATGAAGCAACGCGGATGTCGCACTGGAGTGCGATTTCAAGACCACCTCCCAGCGCGTAGCCGTTGATGGCTGCGATGACCGGCTTGCGACATTTCAGCGCACCGATGCCGGGCGATGGTTCTCGTCCGAAGCGAATCGTCGCAAAGCTCTCAGACGGCGGTGGGGTCTTCTTCAGATCCGAGCCGGTGCAAAACGCCTTCCCGCCCGCCCCGATGAGCACGGCGGCTCTGATCGTCTCATCGACCGAGATGGTTTGCCAAGCTCGGATCAGGGCCTGTGTCGTGTCCGGGTCGATCGAGTTCATCGCGTCGGTGCGGTCGATCGTGACGATCGCGACGCCTTGTTCAACTTCCAGCTTGATACTCATGGTTCGGGGCATGTGATAGTTAAGGTTTCGTGCGCACGAATCGCGCCTGGAGCTCGGAAATGACTGCTTCGGTGTGCTCGCCCAGGCGCGGTGCAGCGCGACGCGTCGGCGTCGGTTGACTTCCGCTGCCGAGATTGAATCTGGCAAGGGCCACGGGTCCGGACTCCGGGTGGACGACAACCTCCTTGAGTCCCAGTGCTTCGAACTGAGGACTGGACGCGACCTGGGCGTAGTCTAGGATCTGCCCGCAGATCAGGTCGGCCTCTCGAAAGATGACTTCCCATTCCGCGGCGGGCCTGGATCGCATGAGCGACTCGAGACGCTCGACCAGTTCGCGCCGGTTGGCCAACCGTGCATCCATGGTCGAGAATTCGGGCTGATCGGCCAACTCCGGCGCGCCGAGGACGCGGCACAAGGCCGTCCATCGCTCAGGTTGGTATGCCGCGAGCATGATCCACCCATCGGCACACCGTAGCGCCTCATTCGGTGCGGAGTAAGGCGCCGCGCTTCCCAGGGAGGAAGGCACCTCCTGCGTGGCGAAGTAGCTCGCGAACGCGGATTGCTGCAGTGTGACGGCGCTCGAGAACATGTCGACGTCAAGCCTTTGACCTTCGTTCGTGCGGCCCCGTTGATTCAACGCCGCCAGCACCGCAATGGTGGCCATGTGTCCCGTCACGATGTCGACGATGGGCACCGGAAGCTTGGTCGGCGATCCCTGCGGAACGCTTCCTATGCTCATGAGGCCGGTGAGCGCCTGCAATACGCCGTCCACACCCGGGAGGTTCCGCCAAGGGCCGCTCTGCCCAAATCCGGAAATCGAGCAGTAGACGATGCGCGGATTGATCGCATTGACGGTCTCGTGGCCGAGGCCGAGCCGGTCCAACACGCCGGGTCTGAAGCTCTCCAGCAGGACATCGGAATCGGAGGCTAGTTTCCGCGCCAGTTCAACATGCGCCTGCTGCTTCAGATCTAGCACCACGCTTCTCTTGCCTGAGTTCAGCGCCAGGAAGAAGGCACTCTCGTTGCCGACGTGCGGAGCGAACGCCCGGCAGGGATCGCCGCTTTCTGCTTCGATCTTGATGACGTCAGCCCCCATGTCCGCGAGCATCTGGGAGCACGTGGGCCCCGCGGCAATCTGGGTGAAATCGAGGACCTTGATGCCCTTCAGGGACGAAGAGATCATTACTGCGCGCCTTGAAGTTTGATTTTGTTGTCGCGGATGATCTGCGTCAACTTGCGATCCTCCTGATGCAGGACTTCGAGATAGTCCTTGCGCGACATAAGCATTTCCTCATAGCCGGCATCGTGCAACGTCTTCTGCATGCTGGCGCTCGTCAAAACGGCCTCGGTCGCGTCGTAGAGTTTCTGCAGAACCGCGGGCGGCGCTCCCTTTGGGACGATGATGTCCCACCAGTAGTTGCTCTCATATCCTCGCAAGCCACCTTCCGCCAGCGTCGGAACGTTGGGCGCGAGAACCGATCGCTTCGAGGTGGCTACCCCGAGCAATTTTATCCTTTTGCTGCTGGCGTACTGAAGCGCCAAAGGCAGCCCAACAATAGCCAATGGAATGTGGCCTCCAAGCACGTCGGCCATCGCGTTGGATGTGCCGCGATATGCAATGTGCTTGAGCTCAAGCCCGGTGGCGCGTGCAAGCTGAGCGCCAGCAAGGTGCTGCGGTGTCCCGATACCTGGGGTGCCGTATCCCAGCGGTCCCGTCTTGCGACCGTAGGCGAGGAGGTCGGCCACGTTGTTGATTGGCAACGCTGAACTCACGACGAGGACGTTTGGCACGGTCGCCAGGGGCGTGACGAACTCAAACGACGTCTTCGGATCGAAAGGCAGCGTGTCGTACATCTCGCCGAGCGGAGGGAGCGTGTTCGCGCCCAGGCCAATGGTGTACCCGTCAGCTGGCGCCTCCGCCAACGCGTGCCAGCCGATCACACCGCCGGCTCCGGGTTTGTTGTCGATCACGATCGGTCGCCCCAGTTTTTCAGACAATCCCTTGAAAACGATTCGCGCCAGAGTGTCGGTGGCGCCGCCGGGAGAGAACGGGACGATGGCTCTGATCGGCTTGCTGGGGTAGGCGTCCTGCGCCATGACCGCGGTTGGGATGCATGCGAGGAGTCCCGCCGCCGCGAACGTGGAAAGCAATATTCTTCTCTTGGCCTTCATGGCTGTCTCCTTTTAGGGCCTGAAATTCTTCAAACCGATGCACTGCTGAGGCTTCGCCCTCCACAGACATAGATGAGCTGGCCCGTCATATAGGAAGCTGCGGGGTCCACGAGCATCCTGACGGCATGTGCAATGTCATGCGGACTTCCGATCCGCTGCATCGGCACGGTTCGAGCCAGATCGTCTTGAACCTTCGGCGCAAGCGCTCTGAACAATGGCGTTTCGATCAGACCCGGCGCAATGGCATTCACGGTGATGCCGTGTCGTGCGAACTCCAGCGCCAGTGTTCGCGTCAGGCTGACAACGCCGCCCTTGGATGCCGAGTAGCTGGCTTGCCCCCGGTTGCCGAGCCAGGCGCGCGAGGAAATGTTGACGATTCGCCCGAACTTCTCCTGCATCATCGATGTCGCGACCGACTTGGTGCAGATGAATTGAGAGGTGAGATTTGTCCTGATCACGCGCTCCCAGAATTCGAGATCCATCTTGGTCACGAGCTGGTCGCCGCCGATGCCGGCGTTGTTGATCAGGATGTCGACCTTGCCATGCGTATCGATGCATGCGGCCGTGGCGGCATCCACCGATTGAACGGATGTCACGTCCACCTTCGCGGCGGCGACCTGGAGGCCCTTTGCGGCAAGCGATGAAACGGCCGTGCTCAGCGCGTCTTCATTCATATCCCAAATGGTCACTGCGCTTCCCGCCGATGCCAGGCTTTCTGCAATGCCCAGGCCGATGCCCTTGGCACCGCCCGTCACGATGGCCGCACGGCCAGTCAAACTTCCTTGTTCCATTTGGATGTCTCCGTTCAATGATCAGCGACTGAGTATGTGGATCGAGCACGCAGCGTGATCGACGCCCGAGATGCCTCCACCAGTGACTTGCGTCAACCCGACGCGCGCGTGGTAAACCTGCCTCTTGCCGGCACGCCCTTGCAATTGCTCGCAGATCTCGACGATCTGAGCCAGGCCGGTGGCACCCGGCGGATGTCCCTTGGCAAGAAGCCCGCCGCTGGGATTCACCGGTGTCCGCCCAGTCAACGCAGTAGCGCCACTGGCCAGCAGATCGGCGGCCTCGCCACGAGGGCAGAGGCCAAGAGCTTCGTAATAGAGCAACTCGGAAATGGTGAAGGCGTCATGCACTTCCAGGACATCAAGATCCGCAGGCCCGATGCCTGCTTGCTCATAGGCAATCCCGGCCGTTCGTGCCGTGATCTCGGCTTCCGTCATGTCCACCGATGCCGTCTCGAAGATGCCGGACTGGACGACGGACGCACGCACTCGGATCGGTGATGCCTGTCCTTTACCGCCTCGAGTGCTGAGCACCACGGCGGCGGCACCGTCCACGACCGCCGGACAGCACTGCAGGAGGGTCAACGGCTCCGCGATCATTCGCGATGCCAGGACTTCTTCGCGCGTCGCGAGTTTGCAGAACTTTGCGATCGGGTTCAGAAGCCCGTGCTTGCGATTCTTTACCGAGATGTTGGCGAGGACGTCCACGCTCAGATCGTAGTCGTGGAGATATCGCTGCGCCCGCATGGCATAGAGCGCCGGCATGATCATGCCTCGCCGATTGTTCCAGTCGTCGTTGCTCAACGGCAGTGGGCCTCCGGCGCGAGAACTCAGGTGGTCCATGCCGAAGACGACCACGGTCTCGTACTGGCCGGAGCGCAAGGCCTGCAGGGCCAAGTTGAATGCAGTGGCGCCGCTGGAGCAGGCGTTGTTCACGTTGTAGACGGCTCCGCCGAGCGAGCCCAGAGGCCGCAGGGCGCGTTGCCCGGGAAGCATCTGGCCGAACACGTTTCCGCAATAGAACGCCTGGACCTCCGCCATCTCGATGCCAGCGTCAGTCAGGGCCGCGAGAATCGCGCTTTGCGCCAGTGCTTCTTCGTTGAGTTCGGGAAACCTGCCGAAGTCGGTAATGCCGAGCCCCTGAATTTTTGGCTCCACCATTCAGCGACCCTCCTCGACTGAAAAAGCGTAGTCATCCTCGCCGTCGGCACGGGGGAACGGGACCACGGTGGCCCGAGCACCGATCTGCACCCGCGAGGCATCGCCGACGACTCGTCCGAAGACGCGCACGTCCTGCGGAAAGTCGACCATGGCTAGTGCGTAACTCGGCGCATTGGATCCATGCACGATGGTGTACGTGTAGATCTCGCCGATGGGGCCGATAAGGGCCTCGCCAGGTGGCGATCCGAAGTAGAAGTCGGCAGGAGGGAAAGTGGGGCCGTTCGGTCCGGAATCGCCCACAAGAACGCTTCCGGAAGTGAGTTGACGTATGTGGTGGCGATTGCGCTTCTCGATGATCATGCTTGCTCCTTGTTTTCCAAAGTATGCGAAAACAGTGATCAGATGTCATTCGACGGTGATTGATGAACACTTCAAAGGGATTGAAGTAATGCAAACCGTCATTCAGCGAGATTGCTCGAGAAGAGCGCCCGGATGCGGCCTCGAGCGTTGGCCGCGTCCTTGTCCTCGTAGCTCGATGACCCGAGGACAGTACCGAGCACGCCGATCAGGCCCTTGGGGTCATCGAGGAAGGAATGTCCGGCGTTCGGGTACTCCTTGACGTTGTGCTCGAACCGGCGTCGCGCGAGGGCTCCCTGTTCAGCCGCGTCGCCGCGCCCTCAGCGTCCAGTCGCGGCCACCGAAACTCGCAGGCGCCGTCGAGGATCGCGAAACCGCCTGTCGGGCAGAATCCGATGACGCCGGTCTTGCCGCCGCAATCGGGGCGAGCCGCGAGCCACTGCCGCACGGCGTCGACATCGTCGAACGCCCGCCCCCTGCGCGTCGCCAGATCCTGCGTCAAGGCCCGGATGTAGCGAATGCGCCCACCTCACGCGCACAGGTCCGGTGCCACCGCCAGACGTGAAGTGTAGTAAAGATGCTCCCTCAAAGGCTGAGCACAAAACTTGGTAAATCAATAAGTTAACGTTACTTGCGTGGGGTCCGTACCAACATTACGGGTCTTCCGCACTTTGTGTGACGGCCGCGTCGAGGGCTTGATTTCGGGCCGATCTAGCCCTACGTTGATCGTTACCATGAGCCAAGTTCTCGGTGGGATCGATCGTATTCTCGCCCGTGTGGGTAAGCGCGTCGTCTCCAGCGACGCGCGAGGGGAGACCATCACTGTCGAAGCCCGCAGTACGGTTCGCGCGGCACCTTGTCCTGCCTGCCGTCGTTGGAGTAACCGACTCCACGGCAGCTATGTGCGCAGGCTGGAAGAACGTCCGATGCTCGAGCAGCGGGTCGTTTTCGCCGTGGAGGCGCGTCGCTTCAAGTGCGTGAACGCCGGCTGCCCCCGTCGTACGTTTGCCGAGAACATCCACGCCTTGGCCGGTCGGCATCAACGTCGAACGCGATCGCAGGCTCGGGCGTTGTACGCGCTGGGCCATGCCCTCGGTGGTGAGGCGGCAGCCCGGCTTGCTAACGTCTTGGGCTTGCGCACCAGTGCCGACACCGTGCTGCGGGAGTTGCGAAGAGCTTCTGGGCGCAAGCGCAAACCACGACCGCGGGTCGTCGGCATCGACTGGGCTATCGCGCGCGGTCACCAGTACGGAACGATCATCGTTGACCTGGAGCGACGTGAGCCGATCGAAGTGTTCGCCGGCAGGGAAACAACTGCGGTGACCGCGTGGATGCGTGCGCACCCATCGATCGAGATCGTCGCCAGGGACCGGGCGGGGGCCTACGCCGAGGCGGTCGACATCGCGCT
>JYOD01000044.1:229-937 GCA_000955785.1 Burkholderiaceae bacterium 16 | reverse complement strand
CTCTGCCGTGCCCTTCGCACTCGCTGTCATCCCTTTAACGCTCAACCCTTCCATCACAACCGTTTGGTTTTCGCGGCTGATCTCAGTGGTCATCTTGTGCGTAAAGTCATTGCGAATACACCTGATCTTTCGATGTTGATCAGAGAGCCTTCGCGATGCCTTCTCGCGATTCTTCGACGCAACGATGCGCGTCCCCTTCGGGATGCGATCCTTTTGCGACAGACCCATGGCTCTCTTTTGCGCCTCGACCTTACGCGATACCGAACGCTGCAGCTTTGCCAGTCGACGCTGAGCCTTCTTGAGCGGGCGCGGTGCCTCATATCGCTTGCCGTTCGAGCAGACGATTTCATTCACGTTAAGGTCGACGCCGACGACCGGCCGACGATCCACCTTGGTCAGCCAGCAGACATCGAGATCGATTTGAACCGCCAGAACCCAGCGTGTTCCGTCCCGCGAAACCGAGGCGCCTTTCACTGTGCCACCAAAGCGCATCGATTCCTTCATGGCAACGCGGCCAATGAGGGGCAAGCGAACGCTGCGCTCACCAATCGTCAGCTTGTCGTTGGCCACGTAAAAGGAATCGCGGGACTTCCCCTTCTTCTTGAACACAGGCTTGTTGGCCTCGGCACCATCCTTCTTCAGATCATCAAAAAAACGACTCCATGCCCTCGCCAGGTTTGAGAACGGCTGTGCATGGGCGTCGCGATG
>JYOD01000044.1:0-202 GCA_000955785.1 Burkholderiaceae bacterium 16 | reverse complement strand
CGTACTGCCGATTCCATTCTGCGAGTGCCCAGTTCCAGACGAACCGGGCCGTTCCGCAGGCTCGACGGAAATAGCTCTCTTGCTCAGGACTCGGACTCAGTTCAATGCGATGGGCGATCAGCATCCAGGGCTTCCTGAAGTTTCTTCTTGTAGTTCCTCAGGCCATATAGCCGGGACGAAAAGCAGTGAACAATGGTCATCA
>JYOD01000043.1 GCA_000955785.1 Burkholderiaceae bacterium 16 | reverse complement strand
CCTGACTCTCGGACATGCGGAGACGGAGGCTGACATCCTTGCCTGTTTCCCTGTCATGCAGCAACTGCGCCCCAAGCTGCAAATGCCGGAAAACTTTCTGGCCAACGTCACGCTGCAAAGCCGACAAGGCTACCGGCTGCTCGCACTCTGGGACGATGGCAAACCTGTTGCGCTGGCCGGATATCGGCGGCTTGACAACCTGATCCACGGGCGCTTCCTGTACGTAGACGATCTGATCACCGATGCGGGAGGCCGGGGGCAGGGCCACGGCGAGCGTCTGCTGCAAGCGCTGCGCGAGCTTGGACGCACAGAAGGCTGCCAGCGACTTGTCCTGGATACCGGACTCGCCAACGCGAAGGCCCAGCGCTTCTATTTCCGTTCCGGGCTGCTCGCCGAGGGTCTCCACTTCTGCATGGTGCTGCAATGAAGCCCCTCAACCTGCTGCTGCTTGATTGCAGCCCGCGCCGTGACTATTCCACGAGCCGACACCTGACCGGGCAATTGCTGCCTGCGCTGTCCGCGCAATTCGGGCGGGAGATTCATGTGACGCGACGCAACCTTGGTGCCGAGCCGCTGCCAGCCATCACCGCGGAGTACGCAGAGTCGCTGCTGCTGCCCGCCGCCGAGGCAAAGGAACGCTATGGCGCGGCGCTTGCCGTGTCGGATGCGCTAATTCGGGAGATCGAACAGGCCGATCTGCTCTGGATCTCCAGCCCGGTGCACAACTTCACGGTGCCGGCCGTGCTTAAGAACTGGATCGATCTCGTGGTTCGACGCGACGTGACCTTTACCGCCACGCTTGAAGGAAAAATCGGATTGCTGCACGATCGCCCAACGTTCGTGGCGGTGACATCCGGCGGCGCCATGTTCCGGGATCCGCCCGTCCAGCCCGATTTCTTTCGTCCGTATCTCTCCGCCGTGCTTGGCATCATCGGACTCAAGGACGTCAGGTTCACGTATGCGACGGGCCTGGCTTTTGCGGAAGTGCCTCAAATTGTGATCGAAGCGCAGGCCACGCAATCGCTACGCAGCGGCGCGCTGGTGTAACGCAGGGTATCGCAAGCTCACATTTTCGATAAACGAAAAGCAGCAGGTAACCCGCATCAGGATTGATGCCAAACAGGAAACACCGCGAGCTTCGAGTCGATCTGGCGCGGGGACTTGGCGTTACCTAACATAGCTTCGTGGATCGTTCCACCTTCCTCAATACGGAGAAGCATCATGAAGATTGTCATCATTGGCGGGACCGGCCTGATCGGCTCGAAGACCGTTCCCATTCTGCGCCTGGGCGGCCACGAAGTCGTCGCCGCCTCGCCAAAGAGCGGTGTCAATAGCATCACTGGCGCGGGGCTCAAGGAGGCCCTGACCGGCGCTCAGGTCGTGATCGACCTCGCCAATTCCCCGTCGTTTGAAGACAAAGCAGTGCTGGAGTTCTTCGAGACTTCCGGCCGCAACCTTCACGCGGCGGAGGCCGCAGCGGGCGTCCAGCACCATGTCGCGCTTTCCATCGTCGGTACCGACCGGACTCCCGACAATGGCTATTTCCGCGCCAAGGTCGCGCAAGAGAAACTGGTCGAGGCCTCCGGCATCCCGTACACCATCATCCGCTCGACCCAGTTCATGGAATTCAGCGGTGGCATCGCCGATTCCAGTACGAAAGGAAACATTGTCAGCGTTTCTCCCGGCCTGTTCCAGCCCATTGCGGCGGATGACGTTGCAGCCATCGTTGCCGATGTCGCGCTCGCGCCACCGCGAAACGGCATCGTCGAGATCGCCGGCCCGGAACGCGCGCCGTTCAACGAAATCATCGCCCGCTATCTGAAGGCGGTTGGTGACCCGCGTGAAGTCGTGCGTGACCCCGAGGCACGCTACTTCGGCGGCCTGGTCGAGGAATATTCGCTCGTGCCGTTGGGCGAGGCACGCCTCGGGCGCATCGGCTTCGAGGAATGGATGCGTCAATCGCAACAAAAATAGTCCGAAGGGCACATGCCCAAGTAGGCAGCACAGGTTCGTGAATAAAACCTTGATCAAATCACCAGGAGTCAACATGTCGCAACGCACGAATTACTTCCAGCAATCGCCGGAACTGTCCAAGAAGCTCATGGAGCTTAACGCGTTGTTCCAGAACACCACGATCGAACAACCCATTCGCGAGCTCGTCGAGATTCGCGCATCGCAGCTCAATGGCTGCGCGTTCTGTGTCGACATGCATATAAAGATGGCTAAGATCCACGGCGAACGCGAATTGCGCCTGCATCACGTGGCGATCTGGCGCGAGTCGACGCTGTTCTCGCCGCGCGAACGCGCCGCGCTGGCCTGGACCGAGGAATTGACCAACATTCCCGCCCAGGGCGTGTCGGACGAAATCTATGAACGCGTGCGCACCCAGTACAGCGAGAAGGAACTGTCGGATCTCACGTTCCTCGTGGGGGCGATCAATACCTGGAACCGCCTGAACGTGGCGTTCCGCATGGTGCCCGGCTCATCGGACAAGGCGTTCGGGCTCGACAAAGCCAATCTGGAGTGATGCCATGAAGACGGTCGCATCCATTGCGGTAACCCTGATGGTGTCGTGCCTCATGGTTGCACAGCCGGCCGCCGCTGCGCCGGAGGCGAGTGTCACGCCCTTGCTCACGGAGCCGTTGCCCGAATATCCGGGGAAGGAGGCCACGATGATCGTGGTGGAGTATCCGCCGGGTGCCGTCGATCCCGTGCATCGCCATGACGCGCACGCCTTCGTCTATGTGCTCGAGGGCAGCATCGTCATGGGCGTCAGGGGCGGAAAGGAGGTGACGCTCAAGGCGGGCGAAACCTTCCACGAACGTCCCAACGATATTCACACCGTCGGACGCAATGCCAGCACTACGCAGCCAGCAAAGTTCGTGGTCTTCCTGATCAAGAACAAGGGCGCGCCGATCCTGACGCCGGTGAAGTAGCCGCCATCCACCCAGCCGCACCGGCTACGCCGGTGCGGCTGGGTGGATGGCACGATGAATTGAACGACGGCGCCGCGGGTGACCGCATGCCGCGACCCATAGGATGACAAGTTTCTCCATGTCGTGCTCAATGGCGAGGCCGAAGCCATCATTGCGGGGATGCGGATTTGCAGGTTCCACATCCTTTCCATGATGTCGATATCGTGAGTCCGGCAGTTTTTCTCGCACGACCGTAGCAATGCCGAATGCCTCGTCATCTCGCAAACCGTTGCCTGTATTCCAGGGGTGTCAGCGAAGTCAGCTCCTTGAACATGCGGCGCATATTGGAATCGCTACTGAATCCTAGCTCCGCGCTGAGGACGTTGACTGGCGATGTCGTATGGATAAGGCGGTCACTGACCTGGTTCAGTTTGATACAGCGGGCATACGCCGCGATCGCGACCCCGGTCTCGCCTCTCACCTTGCGCGCGAGCGTGCGTTCCGACATGCAGAGTTGCTCCGCCAATTGCTGCACCGTGATCTGTTCGGCAGGCAATTGCTCAACCAGCGCGTGCAATTGGCGCAGCAAACGGCTGGATTGCTCGATCAGGCTCATGGCCTGGAAGGCTCGGTGAGGCTGAACAGCACGGGGAAGTACCATCAGATTGACTAGGTCACGCAATACATCGGGACTGACATGCCGCTCTATCAGCGCCTCGGCAATAGGTAGGTAGCCATTCACGCCAGAAGCGGTGGCGGTACGCGCGGTGACGACACAATTCCGCTCGCTTTGCCATTTCACCTTTCTGTAGCGCTGCGCCATTGCCTCCGCCAACCACCAGGTAACGGTCGCGGCCTGGTCATTCAGTTGCCCGCTTTCCGCCAGCAAACAGACGCCGCTGCAATAACTCCACAGCAGCAAGTTCTTGCGACGTGCCGCCAGCAGTGATACGAGGCCAGCGTTGGCCACAATCATGTCTTCTACCTGCTGCACTGATTCCGCCCAAAAGCCTGGCAGCAGGATGGCGTCAAGACTGGCGAGATCCAGCGGCCTGGAAACATGCAGCGACAAGCCGTGGGCGCATTCGACAGTCCCGGTGTGTAGCGCAACGTAGTGCGTTTCGAACAGCATGCCGTTCGCGCGGCGATTGGCAGCGTGGAGCATATCGGAAAACGCGAATAACCCTGCCGGCATACAGCCCGGAAATAGAAGCAAACCAATGCGTAGTGGTTTTGGCATGGCAGAAACCGAATCAATTATGTCCAATCTCGCCATTCTCAACGGGTTTCCGCGTCGAGACAATAAGGTTTCTTCCCGGAGGCTTCGTCATGAAAATTCACCACCTTCGCAACGCGACCATCATTGTGGAGTTCGGGCCGAATCGAATCCTGATCGCCCCGATGTTTGCCCCGAAAAATGCGCTTCCGCCTTTGCGGGTATTCGGCGCAAGGCAACGTAACCCATTGGTCGATTTACCCGAATCCGCTGCGACAGCGCTTGAGTCGGTCACCCATTGCCTGATAACGCATTGCCAGAAAGGTCATTTCGATCATCTGGATCGCGCGGCCAAAAATTGGCTGCGCGATCGGCAGCTTCCGATCATCTGCACACCGCACGATGCCCGCCATCTGGCCGAACGCGGATTGAATGTCCAGCCGTTGCCGGAAGCGCATGGGCAGCCCAACCCCTTCATGGGCGGTCGGATTCGCACGGTTCGCTGCACGCACGGCCGTGGCTTGGTCGGCAAGCTGATGGAGCACGGGGTCGGCTATCTGATCGAGGTGCCGGATGAGCCCAGCCTCTACCTGAGCGGCGATACCGTACTCACGCCAACGGTCCGGGAGTTCGTTGCGCACCATCGCCCGCAAGTCTGCGTCGTACCCGCCGGAGGTGCGCGATTCGATATGGGTAGCGACATCATCATGGGCATCGACGAGGTCGTCGAATTCACCCGCCTGGCGCCTGACACGGTGGTTGCCAATCATCTGGAAGCGCTCAGCCACTGTCCGGTGACGCGCTCCGCGCTAGCGCTCGCCGCAAGGCAGGCAGGTGTCGAAGCGCGGTTGCGCATTCCAAGAGACGGCGAGGTGTTGCATATGGCGGCCCCTGTCGGGGCGCGAAAGCAGTGCTCTCTGCCATAGGCACGGCGCGTGCAGCTCACGGGCCGTGCAACCCGGAGCAGGCAACTGATCCCCGCGCAGGTGGAACTCAAGGCTGCGCAGGCGGCCTTCCAGCTGGTGGCTCTTCGGTACCGTGAAGGTGGCACGAGTTACCGGGAAATGAACCAGGACGCTACACCGTCATGCTGCGACATGTCCCCTTGTGCCTCGCCAGGTCGCGCCGAACAGCACCAGCAACAGGATGCTGATCAATGCAAAAGTTGCGGGCGGCAGCAGGTCATAGAGCGCCGTGCCGAGCAGCGGCGCCGCTACCATGCTTAACCCTTGCGCGGCGGACATCGCACCGGCGCTAGCGCCTTGCTCGGAAGCGGAGACAGCATTGCTGGCAAGCGCGGCAACTGCCGGGAACGCCGCGCCCATGCCCAGGGCGGCCACGGAATAGCTCAGGCACACGGCCATCGGCTGCGCTGGTCCGACCAGCAAGATGGATGCAAAGCCCGCAGCACCTGCCAATGCACCCCATCGCAGCCATTGCCGGGGCGCGACATGCGGCAGCCTGCTAACGATCGTTTGCATCAGGATCAAGCCGAGCCCGGCGCTGCCCAGGGCATAGCCTACAACAGCGGCCGCTTGGTGGGCCGCTACGTCCAAGCGGTCGATGACGTAAAAGCCTAGCGAGCTGTTGGCCATCATGATGACGCTGAACAGTGTAAAGGAACTCAGCCACGGCAGGCGGATGCGGATGTCGGTGATCTTCAGGCGTTGCGGGGCGCGCGGAGCTTGTGGTTTGCGCGTGTCATGCAGACGCCCCAGCCATGGTAGTCCGACGAGCGGCAGCAGCGCAAAGACGAGCAGCGCGACGGATAGGTCGTATCGACCAAGCCAACCCGCCACGGGCGGAGCGAATACCATGCCAATGGCGCCAGCCGCGCCAAATCGTGCCAGGGCGGCAGCCCGTGACTGGGCCTCGGTGTGGTCGGCAATCCAGGCGGTGGCCGCCACGGGCAGGCCGGCAAAGAAGCCACCCATCGCCGCGCGCGTGAGCAGTAGCGCTGCGATATTCAAGCCCATGGCAGGGACGTGATGCGTACCAACTTGCAGCGCCCACCAGACGTAGCACGCCAACAGTACGTAGGAGACGGTGAATCCGACGATCGCCATGCGGAGCACTGGCACACGGCCCCGTGCATCCACGGCTCGCCCCCAGACGCGGGCGGTTACGATCCAAACCAGCCCGACCATTCCGATGATGGCGCCGACATGCCAGGCCTGCAGATGCATCAGGCGGGCCATCGGGCCCGCCACGGCGATAAAGGCGTAGCTGCCTCCCATGGTCGTGAGATTGGCGATCAATAGCGGCATCAGCTCGGCGACGGGCAGTGTGACTGCAGACGTTGTCTGGATGGACTTGGTGGACATAGCGGTCCTGAAGGCAGAGGTACTGGTGGGTGGGCGAGAACAAGCGAAGGCAGTCGGTACGTTTTTGATTGAGTGACCGGGGCGCTGACGAAATTCGGCTGGATTCACACGCCCAGCGTGGCGCCGCCGTCTACGCACAAGCTGTGCAGCGTGACGTGCCGAGACGCGTTCGACAGCAGGAACAGCACGGCTGACGCGATGTCTTCGGGATCTGCAATGCGGCCCAACGGGATGCCCGTGCGATATGCGGGCAACGAACCCGCAATGACGCCTTTCTTGGTTTTCCTATTCGTCCATAGTTGGCGCTGCATCCGGGTGTCGGTCGAACCGGGGGCGACGATGTTGCAGCGGATGCCGTGCTCGGCGAGCTCCAGGCCGAGGCATTTGGTGAATTGATGCGCAGCCGCCTTGGATGCCGCATAGGCTGCCATCTGCATGCGTGGCACGAACGCCGCGTTCGAGCCAACCGTGACGATGCTGCCCGCTCGGCGCGGCATCATCCGTTGCGCCACTGCACGCGACAAGTGGAACACGCCGTGCATGTTGACGGCAAAGCTGCGGTCCCAGTCTTCGTCGCGCAGGGCGTCGATGCTCGCGACGCGCAAAATGCCCGCTACGTTGGCCAGCATGCCGATCGGGCCGATCTGCGTGTCGATGCGATCCACTACGGCGCGCACGGCGGCGCCATTGGCGAACAAACGGCGCCACAACACACATCCTTTTCAGGATAAACGTAAATGATAATCATTAGCATTAGCGGAGTGGGCGTGAGAAAGACAAGCAAATTTTTGTTGCGGATCTGCGCGTTGGTGCTGTGTTGCGCGGTCAGTGCGGCGCAGGCACAGGAAACCGTTACCGATCCGGCCGGCAGCGTCCGCATTCCCGCCGACACCGCGCGCATCCAGCCGGTCACGCTGCAGGGCGAATGCTGGACGAGCCTCGGGCTTTGACATGCCGATATCCGCATCCATCACGCGCCGCACGCTTGCCGAGCCTCGCCGCTTCGGCGCCCGTTCAGGTCCCTGCGAGCCGGCGGATCGACGTGACGATCGCCGGGCAACGCCGGCACATTTTCGTCGCATTGCCGCCCGAGCCCGCGCCGCAGCAGGGATATCCCGTCTTGTACGCGCTGGACGGTAACGCGTTGTTTCCCCTGATCGCGCAGTTGGCGCGCAACCGCGCGGCGCGCCCCGATGGAGCGCGGGTCAGTACGCCGGTAGTGGTCGGGCTGGGATATGCCACGGATGCCCCTTACGACATGCAGGGGCGCACCGACGACTACACTTTGGCCGAGATACCGGGCTCAACACCCGGAGCGAGCCGCAACGGTGCAGATCGCTTCCTGGCCTTTCTCGAGCATGACGTGCAGCCGTGGCTGGCGCGGCAGCTACCCATCGATCCACAGCGGCAGATTCTGTTCGGCCATTCCTATGGCGGATTGCTGACCTTGTACGCCTTGTTCACCCGCAGCCGCATGTTTCAGAACTACGTCGCGGCCAGCCCGTCGATCTGGTGGGGCGATCGCGCCATCCTGCCATTCCGGGACCACTTCGTGCGGCAGGCGTCGTCGCTTCAGCCGCCCGTCGGCTTGCTGATCACGGCAGGCAGCCTCGAAAAAAGGCGTGCCGAACGCGGATCCGGAACGCGCGCGCCGCCAGCAGGCGCGCAAGCAGGTCGGCTCTGCTCGCGCCCTCACGCAGAGCCTGCAGGGATTGCGGGCCGAGTTCCGTCTGCTGGAGGGCGAGGACCACGGCAGCCTGGTTCTCCCCAGCGCTACCTTGGCCGTCAGCATAGCCTGCGCCCCGCCGTCAACCGGAGCTCCGGCATGAGCACCTCAAACTGCA
This sequence comes from Burkholderiaceae bacterium 16, assembly GCA_000955785.1. Lineage (GTDB taxonomy): Bacteria > Pseudomonadota > Gammaproteobacteria > Burkholderiales > Burkholderiaceae > Cupriavidus. The sequence continues at coordinate 41,769 of JYOD01000043.1, read as the reverse complement.
GCAAGGCTTTCACACTCTGCTCGGCAACAGTGTCCAGGCTATTCGAACGTCAGCCATTTCAGCGCCGCCTTTCGCAAGGAGTTCGGCGTACTTCCCAGCGAATTCCGACGACGTGTCAACAAGCCCGGTGCCACTCGTTTTCCGCCTGAGGCTGCTCGGGGTCCTTGTGGAATGCGCCTGCTGGTCGGGCTTGCATGATGACGCGGCGCGCGACGCCGAGGATTGGCTCTTGCTGGACAGCGACGAACGTATGCGCTGGGCGGCGTTTTCCCATGAGAGAGAGCGGCGGCGCTTTCTGCGCAGCCACGCAGGCTTGCGGCGGCGGCTTGGCTTGTGGCTTGGGGCGGCGCCGCAGTCGCTGCACTTCGAGATTGCGGCTGGCGGCAAGCCCTGGCTACCGGCTTGGCCGGACGTTGACTTCAGCCTGAGCCATAGCGCCGAGTGGTCGGCCTTGGCGCTCGTCCGGTCGGGCACGGTACGCGTGGGCAATGACATCGAGGCCGTTCGGCACCTTGACGCCCCCCGGCATTGGCGCGCCACGCCCTGCGCCGTGAATCAACGGCACTGGCCGCACTGCCGCCCGCCTGCCAGGCCCAAGGCGTGCTGCGGGCTTGGACGGGCAAGGAGGCGGTGCTCAAGGCCCTCGGCACTGGACTCGCGGGGCCAATGGACGCCTTCTGCTTGAAACTGGACACGCAAGGGAGGCCTCTCGGCCTCGATTGGGATCCGTCTTGCGAGCATTCGGACGAACCGTTCGTGAGGCAGCGCGCTGCGCCGCGGGATGTCGCCCGCCATGGAGGCGCGGGGAATTGGATCACCGTGCAGGAGCTGCCGGAACCCCCCGGAGTGGCCGCATGGAGTGTCGCGGCCGTCTCCGGGAGGTGGTGAGCCCGGGCAACGTCCAGGTCCCATGACAACGCCCGGGCCAGCGTTCCTGGCTGTCCCAGCGCTTGCCGCCGCGGTGTTTGTCCCCGTGGCGCATGCACCCATCCGCTCGACCCCCGTCACCGCGCCGGAATAGGTTAATCTTCCGCGCAGATGACCGACCTCAACTTGCCGGCGCCGGGACGTCCTCCGCCCCGGCGCCGGCTCTCGTATCCCATGATGAACGAACCTTCTCGCCCGCAGCTCGTTGGGGACCATCCCTCCATCGTCGCTCTGCGTGAACTGGTCGCCCGCGTTGGGCGCAGCCAGGCTAGCACCGTGCTGATCTATGGCGAGACCGGGACGGGGAAGAGCCTGGTGGCGCGCATGCTCCACGCGCAGTCCAATCGGGCTGGGCGCGAGTTCATCGATATCAATTGCGCTGCGATTCCCGCCCAGTTGCTCGAATCCGAGTTGTTTGGCCATGAGCGCGGTTCGTTTACCGGCGCGGTCAGCAGGAAGGAGGGACTGATCGAGGCGGCGAATGGCGGCACGGTCTTCCTGGACGAAGTCCGCGAGCTGGATCCTGTCATGCAGTCCAAGATCCTGACCCTGCTGGACACGCGGCGATTCCGGCGGGTCGGCGCGGTGCGTCCCATCAGCGTGGATGCCCGCTTTATCGCAGCGACCAACAAGATCCTGTTGAGCGAGGTCAAGGCCGGCAAGTTTCGCGAGGATCTGTATTACCGGCTGCAGGTGATCGCCATCAATATCCCGCCGCTGCGCGAGCGTGGCGACGACATCTTCCTGCTCGCGAGCAACGCGCTGGCGAAGTACGACGCGCAGTACGGCAGCCACTTCCGGCGGCTGGATCCGGAGGTGGAGCGCATTTTCCGCGCGTACCAGTGGCCGGGGAACGTGCGTGAACTTGAAAACCTGCTGGAACGCATCTGCGTGCTGGAGGAAGGCGATTGCATCCGGCCGTATCACTTGCCGGCGCGCATCCTGCGGGACGTGGCGCGCCCCGCGGGCGCAATGGACGATGCCGTGGCGCAGCCGGCTGCAATGGACGGGCATGCTGCGTCCGAGCGGGGGCAGGACTATTACGAGGCCACGGCACGCTTCCAGCGCGCGCTGATTGAGCAGACGTTGGTGTCGTGCCACCAGGGCCTCAGTGCGGCGGCCGAGAACCTGGGGTTGAGCCGGCACGCTTTGCGGCACCAGATGATGAAGCTGGGCCTGCTGGCCCCGACCGCCGGAAGTAACGAAGAGAGCGCGTGAATTTCACGCAACTGCGCGCCTTTTTCGCGTGAAAATCACGCGAAAGGCTGGATGTCTAATGCTAAGTTACTGAAATATAAAGATATCTACATGATTCGCCCTGTGGCATGCAATCTGCTCTAGATGAATCGTCAAGCCCGGCTTGGGGAAGACACCATCTGGAGAACACTGCATGCAGTCCCTGAAGATCATTTGCCCTAATGGCCATCTCGGCTTCGCGCCGTTGCGCACCGAGAGCTTTGGGTTGGGGGTGGAGGCGGGCCCTGACTACATCGCGGCCGATTCGGGAAGCGATGACGTGGGCCCGGTGCCGCTGGGGTCAGACACTTCGACGAGTCCCGAAGCGTGGCAACGGCACGATCTGGAGCAAATGTTGCTGGCGTCGCGCCGTCTCGGCGTGCCGATCATCATCGGCTCGGCCGGCGATACGGGATCGAACAGCCGCGTGGACCTGTACGTGCGGATCATCGGCGAACTGGCCGCCAAGCATGGCCTGAGGAAGTTCCGGGTCGGCTACTTCTATTCCGAGGTGGACAAGGCCTTTCTTCGCGAGTCAATGCGGGCCGGAAGGGCGGTGAGCGGGCTCGACGGCTTTGCAGACCTGACCGACAGCGAGCTCGATGCGACCGACCGTATTGTCGCCATGGCCGGTGTTCATCCCTATGTAGAGCTGCTGCGCCAGGGCGCCGACGTGATCATCGGCGGGCGCAGCTCGGATGCCGCGGTCTTTGCCGCGCCGGCGCTACACCACGGCTTTTCCGCCGATCATTCCTATTACCTGGGCAAGGTGCTCGAGTGCGCGTCGTTCTGTGCCGAGCCCTATGGCGGCAAGGAGACCGTGATGGGCGTAATCTCACACGAGGACGTCCAGGTCACGGCGATGCACCCCGAGCAGCGCTGCACCGTCGCCTCGGTATCCGGCCATGCGATGTACGAGCGCTCCAATCCGTACGAGGAGTTCGTCGCCGGGGGCAAGCTGGACATGACGCATTGCCGCTACGAGCAGATGGGCGATCGCACCACGCGCATCACGGGCTCGCGCTTTATCGAGGCGGAAACGGTCCGGGTCAAGCTGGAAGGAGCGGGGAAGGTGGGCGAGCGCTTCGTCGGCCTGTGCGGCATCCGCGATCCCTACACCATTGCCAACGTGGACCGGGTGATTGCGTGGGCGCGCGAGCAGGTGCGCGCGCGTTTTGGCGACAGCGGCTATCAACTGCACTACAACGTGTACGGCCGCGATGGCGTGATGGGCGAGCTGGAGCCGCTGCGCGACCGGCCGGGGCACGAGCTCTGCGTGCTGGTGCAAGGGGTCGCCCCGACCCGCGAGATGGCCGAGGAGGTGACGATGATCGGCTTGCGCCAGATGTTCTATGCGCGGCTGCCTGACGTCAAAGGCACGGCCGGTTCGGTGTCATTCCCGCTGGATGAAGTCCTGCACGCCAGCGCGGCCTACCGTTGGACACTGAACCACACGGTGGAGGTGCAAGACCCCATGGCGCTGTTCCCCACCCACCTCATTGAAGTTGGCGTCTGAGCCTGGAGCCGCATATGACAACGACGACTACGATGACAACGATGACAACGCAAAAACTGCACCAACTCGCCAAGACCATCCGCAGCAAGAACGCGGGGGTCAACAAGATCACCTTCGACATCATCTTTCGCGAGGCGCACGAGTACGAACGCGTCAAGCGCTCGCGCGTGCTGAGCCGGGAAAGCATGGCCGCGCTATACGCGATTCCGGTCGAACGGATCTCGGATTTCGTCGAATACGATCCCGCGTACGCCATCAAGTTCACGATCTATCGCGCCCGGCCCAGCGGCAGCGCCGGCGATGGCGACATCTTTGGCGCCCAGCAGTACGCGCCGCTGCTGGACCTTGATATCCCTGCCTAGGCAGGACCTCGCCTGATTCCACGGGGCCCCGGGTGGACACCCGGCGCCCGGTTCCTGACATCCATGCTGCTCTACCCACTGAGATAGGAGCGCCGAATGCGAAAGACGTTAGCCCACATTGCCCTGTTGCTTGCCGCGATGTCCGCGGTAACCATGGTGGCGGCCCAGACCGATGCCAAGGTGCCGCCTTTGATGAGAATTGTCGTGCCGTTTTCGGCGGGCGCGAGCAACGACGTGATCGCGCGTGCGATCGCGCCGGGGCTGGCAAAGCGCCTGGGGACCACGGTCATCGTGGAAAACAAGCCTGGTGCGGCAGGCGTCGTTGGTGCCGATTCGGTTGCCAAGGCGCCACGGGACGGGTCCGTGCTGCTACTGACGTCATCGACCTTCCTGACCGCTGCCGCCACCCAGCCTCGCTCGCCCTACGATCCGCTTGCCGCGTTCGCGCCGGTGTCCATGGTCGCCGAGGGGCCGTTGTTGCTGGCGGTCTCGTCCTCGACCCAGATCAGGTCGCCGGCCGAGCTGATTGCGGCAGCGCGCGCCAAGCCAGGCGCGCTGACCTACGGCTCGGCGGGGATCGGTTCGCTGGCGCAGCTGGCGACGGAGTTGTTGTGCGACATCTCGAAAGTCCAGATGATGCACGTCCCGTACAAAGGGGCTTCCAACGCGATGATCGACCTGGCCGCGGGGCAGATCGACGTCATGATGTCTAACTACAGCTCGCTCGTAACGCAGCTGAAGTCCGGCAAGGTGCGGGCGCTGGCGGTGACCTCGCAGCGGCCGAACCCGGCGTTTCCCGAATTGCCGTCACTGGCGACATCGGTGCCAGGCTATGGGATCGAGATCTGGGTCGGTGTCCTCGCACCTGCCGGCACGCCCGCGCCGCTGGTCCAGAGGCTGAACCGCGAGATCAATGAGATTGCTGCGTCGCAGGATGTGCGTGTCGTGCTTGAACCGGACGGCTCGGCGCCCAAGGCAATGAGTCCGTCCGAATTCGGCGCGCGCATGAGGCAGGATCTTGCGCAGTGGAAGCACATCGCCGGTGACCGGAAGATCGTGGCGGAATGAAAGGTGGGGAGAAGCCTTAGGCGCCGTCCAGCAAGTCGTGCGCGTTCAGGATCGCGTACGCTATATCCGGGTTTGTCTCAAGGCAGCGGCGTATCGCCGCGGGAATGGCCTGCTTGGTCTTGCGGCACAACCCGGTTTGCTCCTCCACCTGGATGCTGATGCCGCGCACCGTGCGCACTTCGTGGATGCTGGGCGTGATCGTCAGTACGATACCCAGTTGCGCGTACATGCGTCGCTCCATGTCCTTCAGGTCGGCAAGGCTCGACAGGCTTTCAAGGCGGGTGATCAGCCTTTTTTCTTCTTCCCGGGTCAGCCTCAGGATCCGGATGTCTGCCTGGGGGGCGCTCAGCAGGGTTTCGCGGCCACACGTACAGGCGCCTGGCGGACACTCCTTGCGAATCGGAAATGGGACGTTCATGTCGTCGTCGGGGCGATGCGCATCATCCAGAGAGGGTAGCTGATTATCATAAATCAGAAGTCCACTGATCATCCGTCACTGGCGCCGCATTTCCGTCGGTCCGGCGCAAAGCGCCGCGGAACGCATATCTGCGGTGGTAAGCTCAAACTCTGTGCGAGCCCGATTCCTATACCCTTGCAGCCGATCCCAACCCAGTTGTGGCGTACCGTCGCCGACCAGCGCGCCTATGACGATGCCAAGCGGCGCGTCCGGTCGTTGCGTGGTTTCTATGCCCACGCCATCCTTTATGTAGCGATCAATTCGATCCTGGTTGTCATCAATCTGATGACGGTTCCGCATCGGCTGTGGGTTTTGGGTCCCTTGTTTGGCTGGGGCACTGGCGTGGCCGTGCACGGCCTGTTGGTCTGGACCCGGATCGGCCTGCTGGGCCGCCAGTGGGAGGAGCGCAAGATCGCCGAGCTGCTGGCGCGCGACCGGGTCCGTGTCCTGTCGACCGAGAAACAGCTGGTCGAGGCGCAGATGCGGTTGCTGCAGGCCCAGATCGAGCCCCATTTCCTCTTCAATACGCTGGCGAACGTGGTGAGCCTGATCGAATCGTCTCCGCCCCGTGCCACGCTGATGCTCGAGCATTTCATCGCCTACCTGCGGGCATCGCTGACGGCGAGCCGTTCGACGCAGGGAACCGTGGCCCAGGAGGCTGCGCTGCTCCACGATTACCTGGAGGTGATCAAGATCCGCATGGGTGAGCGCTTGAACTACACCATCGACATCGACCCCGGACTGGCCAAGGCGCCGCTGGCGCCGATGCTGTTGCAGCCGGTGGTCGAGAACGCCATCAAGCATGGCCTTGAGCCCAAGATCGAGGGCGGCCGGCTGGTGGTGCGGCTGCAGCGCCGCAACGATCGCATGCTGGCTTGCGTCGAGGACAACGGCCTGGGCTTCAAGCCGTCCGATGGCTCGGGGGTTGGGTTGTCCAACCTGCGCGAGCGGCTGGCCGTCCTGTACGACGGCGATGCGCAGGTGCGGATCGAAGAGCGTTCCCCCGGCACAGCCGTCCTGATCGACCTGCCTCTGCCTCCCATGACCTGACCGGAGATTTGTCATGACCCCGACCGCGGTGATCGCCGACGACGAAGAGCACCTGCGCGCGCACCTGCGTGCCAAGCTGGCTCGCCTGTGGCCCGAAATGCAGGTGCTGGCGGAAGTCTCCAATGGCTTGCAGGCGGCGGAAGCCATTTGCCGGCTGTCGCCCAGCGTCGCTTTCCTGGACATCAAGATGCCCGGCCTGTCCGGGCTGGAGGTGGCGCAGGGGCTGGAAACCGACACCAGGGTGGTGTTCGTCACGGCTTACGATGAGTATGCGCTGGAGGCCTTCGAGCGGGAGGCGGTCGACTACCTGGTCAAGCCGGTGACCGACGAGCGCCTTGCCCGCTCCGTCGAGCGTTTGCGCAAGGCCTTCAAAGAGGCAACGCCTGCGCCCGAGCTGGCCCGGCTGCTGAGCCAGTTGACGCGCCGGCTCGGCGGCGCCGAAGCGAGCGAGCCGCTGCGCTGGGTGCGAGCGAGCCGGGGGGATACGACCAGCCACGTACCGGTCCAGGAGGTGTTGTACTTCCAGAGCGACGACAAGTACACGGTCGTCAATACGCGCGACGGCGAGCACCTGATCCGCACCCCGCTGGCCGAACTGGCCGGCAGCCTGGATCCCGAGTGGTTCTTGCAGATTCATCGGTCGACCATCGTCAACATGAACCATGTGGCGGGCACGCGGCGGGACGGCAGCGGCCGCTTGTTTGTCCGGCTACATGGCAGCCAGGACGAATTGCCGGTGTCCCGGGCCTACATGCACCGGTTCAGGCAGATGTAGGCCGGGGCAGGGTGGATGGCCGCCGCTTCAGTCCCGGCCCATGAACTCGCGGATCTTGCGCTCCTCCCAGTCACGCCCGCGGCCGCTGATCCGGATCCAGACCACCAGGCCGTGCAGGCCCAGCGCCAGGCCCCAGGCCAGCGTCGTTCCCATCGGCCACGGCCAGCTGTCCAGGTGATGGCGAGTCCAGTTCGGCGCCGGCAGGAAGAAGTACCGCAGCCACAAGAATGCATTGACGGCCAGGTACACCATCACGTGGATGTACCACCCGCGTAGCATCCTGACCAGGCGGGATGCGTGCAAATAGGCCAGCGCTTCGGGGCCGGGCTGATCGGCGGAGGGGAATGGGTTCGGATCGGTTCTCATCGCTTGTGGTCTCACTGGAGCCTGGTATGGCTGTAGTGTTGCGCATCGGGCGGCCGCCGGGCTACCGTGGCCCGCTGGATCAACGCGAAAACGTCGCCAGTGGTGGAAGGCGTTCGCCAGCCGCCGGGCGAATATCGCGCAGCCGAGTGGCTTGGTATCCGGCACAAACCGAGGCCGCGGCGATTCGCTTGCCACCCGCCGCTTCCTTGACCGGAGCCCGGGGCCGGCCGGCGAAAATATTCCGGAGGGTTTATCCTCGCCGTGTCGCTTACCCAGGCCGGGGCGCAGTTTGCGCGCCGGCAGGATGGCGCGTTCGGCAATCCCACCCAAGGACACCCCCATGTCACTTTCGATGTATGAAGTATCGATCCCGGCCTTTATCCGGGCTTTCGGCAGCCTGTCGGCCATCCTGGACAAGGGCGCCGCCTTTGCGCAGGCGCAGGGCATGGATCCTGCCGACCTGATCCAGACCCGGCTGGTGGCGGATATGGATCCGCTGTCGGCGCAGGTGCAGCGCGCCAGCGATAGCGCAAAGGGTTGCGCGGCGCGACTGGCGGGTATCGAGATGCCGTCCTTCGCCGACACCGAGACCACTTTCCCGGAACTGCAGGTGCGCATCGCCAGGACGGTGGCGTTCCTGAAGACCATCGAGCCCGCCCAGCTTGACGGCAGCGAGACGCGCACCATCGAACTGAAGCTGCGGCCCAATCCGGTGACGTTCGACGGCAAAACCTATTTGCTGGGCTTTGTGCTGCCAAACTTCTATTTCCACGTGACCACCGCTTACGACATCCTGCGCCATAAGGGCGTTCCGGTTGGCAAGCGCGATTATCTCGGTCTGTCCTGATCGCAGGACGGCCGTTCCCGGCGGCCTCCCGTCCAGGCGCCATGCGGAGGGGAAAAGCAGCGAGGCCGCCCTGGCATCGTGCCGTGGGCGGCCTCGTCCGCAGGCGTTCCGCGCCGGGCTCAGGCCCCGCTGGCCGCCAGTTCGCGTCCGGACGCGGGCTGTTGGTCAAGCCGGTCCAGGCGGCCGCTCCAGGCGGTCAGGCCCAGTGCCACCAGCACCACCAGCGCGCCAATCCACGGCGTATGCATCAGTCCCATGTGGGTCACGATCAGTCCGCCGGCCCAGGCCGCGCCGGCAATGCCCAGGTTGAATGCGGCGATATTCAGGCCCGATGCCACGTCCACCGCGTCCGGCGCATAGCGCTCGGCCTGCTTGACCACGTAGACCTGCAGGCCCGGCACATTGCCGAAGGCAACTGCGCCCCATGCCAGCACGGTAGCTACCACCAGCCAGCGGTGCGCTGCGGTGAAAGTCAGGGTGAACAGTACGATCGCCAGCAGCAGGAATACGATCTTGAGCGCGGGAATGGGCCCGTGGCGGTCTGCCAGGCGTCCGCCCCAGATATTGCCCGCGGCGACCGACACGCCGTAGACCAGCATGACCAGCCCGACCGCGCCGGCGCTGAAGCCCGACACATCCTGCAAGATGGGGGCGAGGAAGGTGAAGGGGATGAACGAACCGCCATAGCCGACCGCGGTCTTGGCGTAGACCAGCAGCAGGCGGGGCTCCGCCAGCACCTTGGCCTGCTGCAGCAGGGAGGCCGGGGCGCTGTGGCGGATGTTGGCCGGCACGAACATCAGGCTGCCGACAAAGGCCACCAGGCCGAGCGCCGACACCGCGAGGAAGGTCTCGCGCCAGCCGAAATGCTGGCCGATAAAGGTGCCTAGCGGCACGCCTGTGACGAGGGCAACCGTCAGCCCGGTGAACATGATGGCGATCGCGCTCGCGGCCTTTTCCTTTGGCACCAGGCTGGTAGCGATGGTGGAACCGATCGAGAAGAAGACGCCGTGGGCCAGGCCGGTCAGTATCCGGGCCAGGATCAGCGATTCGTAGCCGGGTGCCTTCCATGCCAGCAGGTTGCCCAGCGTGAACAGCGCCATCAGCGACAGCAGCAGCGCCTTGCGCGGCAGGCGGCCGGTGAGGGCGGTCAGCACAGGGGCGCCAATGGCCACGCCGAGCGCATAGAGGCTGACCAGCAGCCCGGCCGAGGGCAGCGTGATCCTGAGGTCGGCGGCGATGGTGGGAATCAGGCCGACGATGACGAATTCGGTGGTACCGATGGCAAACGCGCTGATGGTCAGCGCGAACAGGGCAATGGGCATGGTTAGCTCCAGAAGCGTCCGGGAATTGGGATGGGCGCAGTTTGCCGCTGTCTTTGTTGCGGAATAAGTGGGTGATCTGGATAAGATATTTGATTAGTATTCAAGAATGAAGATCACTCTCGAAGAACTGCAAGCCTTTGCCACCGTGGTGGATAGCGGATCCATTACGGCCGCGGCCGAGCAATTGGGGCAGACCGTGTCGGGGATCAGCCGCGCGCTGAGCCGCCTGGAGGAGAAGGTGGGCACGACGTTGCTGCACCGGACCACCCGGCGGCTGGCCTTGAGCGAGGAGGGCGAGGCGCTCCTGGCGCATGGCCGCGCCATCCTTGCCTCGGTCGAACTGGCGGAGGAGCAGATGGCCGTGCGCCGCCAGCAGCCGGTGGGGCGGCTGCGGGTCAACGCTGCATCGCCCTTCATGCTGCATGTGGTCGTGCCGCTGGTCGGGGAATTCCGCCGCGCCTATCCCTGGATCGAGCTGGAACTCAATACCAACGACCAGATCATCGACCTGCTGGAGCACCGCACCGACGTGGCGATCCGCATTGGCCCGCTGCGCGACTCCACGCTGCATGCCCGGCCCCTGGCTAGCAGCCGGGTGCGCGTGCTGGCCAGTCCGGCCTATCTGAAGGCAAGGGGCCGCCCGGAAACGGTGGCGGACCTTGCCGGCCACAGCCTGCTGGGCTTCAACCAGCCGGATTCGCTCAACCGCTGGCCCCTGCGCGGCGGCATGGGCGAGGAGGTGCAGATTACGCCGCATCTGGCGGCGTCCAGCGGCGAGACCCTGCGCCAGCTGGCGCTGGCCGGCGAGGGGCTGGTCTGTTTGTCCGATTTCATGACCGAGGCCGACCGGCGCCGCGGCGATCTGGTCCAGGTGTTGATGGGGAGCACCATCGACGAACGGCAGTCCATCAATGCGGTCTACTACCTCAACACCCAGCTTTCGGCGCGGATCGCCAGTTTCCTGGACTTCGTCGGAGAGCGCTTGCGTACGGCCGGCTGGGCGAAGGTCTAGGCCGGCATGTGGCCCAGAGCAGACTTGTCTCCTGGGCGGGGGAAGGCAGGTAGAGGAGGGCGCGGCTGGAGCCGATCCCGTACCTGTGCGAAAATAGCGTGTTAGCCGCAGCTTGCCCGCCATTCGCCGCGCGTCGCTCCCCTGGAACATTCCTCCCGGCCTTCGCCATGCGCGGCCCGGGACTTGCCTGCGCCATGCGCAGCTTGCCGGCCCCCGGCCTGAGCGCTCCGCCGACGTGTTTCGCCGACGCGCCTCGCCGTCGGGCCGCATCGTGACTGCATCACCCACAATTACCTACAGCTACCTAAAGCTTTACCAGCCAGCATGACTTACGCCGTCAAGGAAATCTTCTACACACTGCAGGGCGAAGGCGCCAACGCGGGCCGGGCCGCAGTGTTCTGCCGCTTCTCCGGATGCAATCTCTGGAGCGGCCGGGAGGAAGACCGTGCCAGCGCGGTCTGCCAGTTCTGCGATACGGACTTTGTCGGCACCGACGGCACCGAGGGCGGCAAGTACCGCACTGCGGATGCGCTTGCCGACATGGTGGCGGCCCAGTGGCCGCAGTCCGTGGAGAGCAGCGCCGCCGGACGGCCGCTGGTGGTCTGCACCGGCGGCGAGCCACTGCTGCAGCTCGACGCGCCCCTGATCGACGCCCTGCATGCGCGCGGTTTCGAGATCGCCATCGAGACCAATGGCACGCTGCCGGTGCCGGACGGTGTCGACTGGGTTTGCGTGAGCCCCAAGATGGGCGCCGATCTGGTGGTCACGCGCGGCGACGAGCTCAAGGTGGTGATCCCCCAGGATGGCCAGGACTTCGCCGCATACGAGCGCCTTGATTTCCGCTATTTCCTGGTGCAGGCCATGGATGGCCCGCTGGCACGGCAAAATACCGCCCTCGCGGTGGACTTCTGCCAGCGCCGCCCGCTCTGGCGCCTCTCGCTGCAAACCCACAAGCTGTTAGGCATCCGGTAAATCGCACCGGCACGCATCGGCATCCCCTCGGCACCCATCGGCCCTCATGAACAAGCAAGTTTCCATTACCCGCCGCCTGGAGTTCGACTCCGGCCACCGTATCCCCAACCATGGCGGCCAGTGCCGCAACATCCATGGCCATCGCTATCGCCTTGACCTGACGCTGTCGGGCGAGGTGCTGCATCGCGCCGGTGCCTCGGACGAGGGCATGATCCTGGATTTCAGCGATATCAAGGCGCTGGCCACGGAGCACCTGGTCTCCAAGTGGGACCACGCCTTCCTGATCTATCGCGGCGACACGGCGTTGCTGAATTTCCTGCAGACCATGGACGGGCACAAGACGGTCGTGCTCGATGCGATCCCCACCGTGGAGAACCTGGCGCAGATCGCCTTCGACATGCTCGCGCCGGTATTCAAGGATTGCTTTGGCCACCAGTTGCAGCTCACGCGCCTGGTGCTGTTCGAGACCCCGAACTGCTGGGCCGAGGTCAGTGCCGCCTTTACCCTGCCCGCGCAGGACTGACGCGGCCGACCCAGCGCATGCCAGCCGAGATGAACGCGCCGCTCCTTCCGCCGCAGGCGGCCGACGCCAGTCCCGATCCCGCCCTGGAGCGCGACCGCCGCTACATGCGCGCCGCGCTCGACGAGGCACGCCTGGCCGAAGCTGCTGGCGAAGTGCCGGTGGGCGCGGTCGTGGTGTGGAACGACACCATCATCGCCCGCGGCCATAACCTGCCGATCCGCTCGGTCGATCCCTCCGCCCACGCGGAAATGCAGGCACTGCGCGCCGCCGCGCAGGTAATCGGCAACTACCGCATGCCGGAGTGCGAGTTGTACGTGACGCTGGAACCGTGCGTGATGTGCAGCGGCGCCATCCTGCATGCGCGGATCCGCCACGTGGTGTTTGGCGCCACCGATCCCAAGACGGGCGCGGCCGGCAGCGTGCTAAACCTGTTCGAGCAGGCCCAGCTTAATCACCAGACCACAATCGCCGGCGGCGTGCTGGCCGACGACTGCTCGCGCATGCTGAAGGATTTCTTCGGCGGTAGGCGCCGGGCGCAGAAGGCTGCCCAGAAAGCGGCGCAGGCAGCGGCTTGCGCCGCTTCCGGGGGCGATGTCCGGCCCGTCGCGCCGGGTTGCGCGCATTGCAGCCCCGAAGTCACCACCCGTTCCACTGAATCCGACCCAAGCCAAAACCCCGAAGCATGAGCCAGCCCACGACCACGCCAGCGCCACCTACTGAAGTCCGCCTGATCGCTTCGTCGGGCTATCCGCACGATGTCGCCATCGCCGCGCGCGGCTGCGCCTGGCTCAAGGGGCATGGCTTCCATGTCGGCAACCCGGACGTGCTGGCGCGCCGCTACCTGCGCTTCGGCGGCAGCGACGCCGAGCGCCTGGCGGACCTGCATGCCATCGGCACCGGCACGGCGCACGAGCTGACGCTGGCGGTGCGGGGCGGCTACGGCATTGCGCGGTTGCTGGAGCGCGTGGACTTCGCCCGCATCGCCGAACAGGCGCGCGCCAGCCAGACGCCAATCGTCGGGCATAGCGATTTCACGGCCTTCCAGCTGGCATACCTGGCGGCCACGGGCGGGGTCACTTTCGCCGGCCCCATGCTGCTGGCGGATTTCGGTGTGGACGTGGTCGATCCGTTCATGTGGGAGCATTTCGACGGCGTGCTGCGCAATCCGGCGTACGCCGTCGACGTGGCCGCGCCGCAGGCCGGCGGCCAGCCCTTTACCGGCACTCTGTCGGGCACGTTGTGGGGCGGCAACATGGCGATGCTGTGCAGCCTGCTGGGCACGTCCTTCATGCCGGCCGTGGAGGGCGGCATCCTGTTCCTCGAGGACGTCAACGAGCCGCCATACCGGGTCGAACGCATGCTGCTGCAACTGGACCAGGCCGGCGTGCTTGGCGCGCAGCGCGCCATCGTGCTGGGCGACTTCTCCAACTACCGCGTGACCGATTACGACAACGGCTACGACCTGCCCGCGGTGGTGGCTTACCTGCAGGAGCGGCTGGACGTGCCGGTGCTCACCGGCCTGCCGTTCGGCCACTGCCCGCGCAAGCTGACCCTGCCGGTTGGCGGGCAGGCGCAGTTGAACGCACGTGCGGACGGCTTTTCGCTGTCGCTGTCGGGGTATCCGGTGTTGAAAGCAGCGGCATCCACCCACATCTGAGGCGTATCGCTTCGTTCCTTTGCCCGTGAGTGGTAAAATTGCGGGTTGTTTCCCGATTTCCCTGCCAGGGCCCCCGCGCCAACGCGCCGCCAGGTCGCCACGCCGGGCCTTAAGCCGCCCACGCTGCCAAGTGATCAGCATTTTGCTCAGTCCTTGGCAAGCGGCAGCCCGAGGCAAGCGCGAGTCCCGCGCCTCATCATCCATACAAGGTTCCAGACGTGCTTTCTACCGCAAACATCACCATGCAGTTCGGCCCCAAGCCGTTGTTCGAGAATATCTCGGTCAAGTTCGGCGAGGGCAACCGCTACGGCTTGATCGGCGCGAACGGCTGCGGCAAGTCGACCTTCATGAAGATCCTCGGCGGGGATCTCGAACAGTCCGCCGGCACCGTCATGCTGGAGCCGGGCGTGCGCCTGGGCAAGCTGCGCCAGGACCAGTTCGCCTATGAAGACATGCGCGTGCTGGACGTGGTCATGATGGGCCACACCGAGATGTGGGCCGCCGCCGCCGAGCGCGACGCCATCTACGCGAACCCCGAAGCCACCGACGAAGACTACATGAAGGCCGCCGAGCTGGAGGCCAAGTATGCCGAGTACGACGGTTACACGGCCGAGGCGCGTGCCGGCGAACTGCTGCTGGGCGTTGGCATCCCCACCGACCAGCACCAGGGCACCATGAGCAACGTGGCGCCGGGCTGGAAGCTGCGCGTGCTGCTGGCGCAGGCACTGTTCTCGAACCCGGACGTGCTGCTGCTCGACGAGCCGACCAACAACCTCGACATCAATACGATCCGCTGGCTGGAACAAGTGCTCAACGAGCGCAATTCCACCATGATCATCATTTCCCACGATCGCCACTTCCTGAACTCCGTGTGCACGCACATGGCCGACATGGATTACGGCACGCTCAAGGTCTATCCGGGCAACTACGACGACTACATGGAAGCCTCCATGCAGGCGCGCGAACGCCAGCTGGCGGCCAACACCCGAGCCAAGGAGCGTATCGGCGAGCTGCAGGACTTCGTGCGCCGCTTCTCGGCCAACAAGTCCAAGGCACGCCAGGCCACCTCGCGCCTGAAGCAGATCGACAAGATCAAGGTCGAGGACATCAAGCCGTCGTCGCGCCAGAATCCCTTCATCCGCTTCGAGTTCGAGAAGAAGCTGCACAACCTGGCGGTGGAAGCGGATGGCATCACCAAGACCTACGACCGCAAGGTCATCAACAACCTGTCGATGGCGATCCAGGCCGGCGAGCGCGTGGCCATCATCGGCGAGAACGGCGCCGGCAAGACCACCTTGCTGCGCAGCCTGCTGGGCAGCACCATCAAGGGCGGCGTGGAAGTCGATCGCGGCACCATCAAGTGGGCCGAAAACGCCAATGTCGGCTATATGCCGCAGGACACCTTCGAGGAATTCCCGGTCGACCGCGACCTGATCGACTGGATGAGCCAGTGGACCCAGGCCGGCGACGACGACCAGTCGCTGCGCGGCACCATGGGCCGCCTGCTGTTCTCGGCCGACGACATCAAGAAATCCGTCAAGGTGCTCTCCGGCGGCGAGAAGGGCCGCATGATCTGGGGCAAGCTGATGCTGGGCCGCCACAATGTGCTGGCGCTCGACGAGCCGACCAATCACATGGACATGGAATCGATCGAGTCGCTGCAGATCGCGCTGGACAAGTTTACCGGCACGCTGGTCTTCGTCTCGCACGACCGCGTGTTCGTCAGCGGCCTGGCCACGCGCGTGATCGAAGTGCGCAACGACGGCACGCTGACCGATTACCTTGGTACGTATGACGAGTACCTGGAGTCGCAGGGTATCGACGGCTAAGGGCCCGAAACCGACCACTCCATCCGCAAACAATCGGGGCTGCCTTCGGGCGGCCCTTTTTGTTTCTTGGTGCAGTACACAGCGAAACGCGAACGGGAATTGTCCCAATCCTGATGTACCCTGATTGTACCCAAGTGGGGCACTCATGGGACAACCTGCTCGATCCTGCTTCATCGCACTGGGCAGGATCATTTGGAGGACTCATGCCGCTATTGCATCTTCATCGTTAGCTGCTGCACTCAGGGTCAATTGTCGTGGCAAGCCACTCGTCAGACCGTTGGTCTCACTCATCGGAGGGGCGCAATCCTGACTGCTCGGGCCAAGCTCCATCATCCACGCCGGTCTGGATGCTCCCTGCTCCCACTGTGGGACACCATGGGGCCTAAGGATAGTTGCGGCTGTGGACGCCTCAGCCAACTTGTCGGCCTTGGTAGTCCGCCCCGCCAGTTGGTACTCCCTGGTCAACGTTTGCTCGTCTGCGAGTATCCCCAGCTTGTACAGGAGACACTTCAGGGATTCCCGTTTGCGTGCCTTGTTGTTCTGAAGGATCTCCGGGTGCCGGTAGGCAACCCACCTGTCCAAAGCAGCAGTAAGAGGCTCGACCAGTCCGCCCCTGCGGCTTCGCATCTTGAGGATGTACTGAACAAATTCCCGCTTGTCTGGCGACAGTGTATTCAGCAGTATCGAATAGCGGATGAAACGGTCGGACATGGACTCTGGTGTCGGGGGAGCCTTGAATACCCTACGGGCGCTCTTCTCTTTCGGATTGGTGGTAATCACTTCTCCGGTCTCCGTATCGACCCAGGTATGGGGGACCATGCGAGTGACGGGGAATGATCCCTTACGGGCAGTACGGAGCTTCCACCCTGCGTCCTTTAGGTCCGCCCTACGTACAGGAGTCTCCGACCAAGCTACGGCCTCATGGCGAGCCTTGGTGATGAAGTGACTGTCCTCGTCATCGTTTTTCGGAAGCCCACTTTTGAGGACTCCATAAGCTTTGGAGACCGGTAGTTGATAGGTTTCCCGGTGTTGCTGAAGTTCTGCTTCGGTGTACCTGCGGACTTCGAATAGCGCCGGGTATTGGTACACATCGGGGTCTGTGACTTCAGACCAATTGAGGTAGGGTAGATCGTTGTACATACTTGGTAGATTGGATGAGAAAATTGGGTCGGCCCGATGGGGGAGAAAAAAGTGCCAAAAAGTGATGGAAAACATCAGTCGGAAATGAAAAAACAGCTTAACTATCAATGACTTAGATTCTTCCCTTTAAAGATAAAGAGGGCGACCGTGGAAGAGGGCACAGAGTGGGGGAGACCGACATCGAGAGGCCCCTAATTTGCTGTGGAATACACAGTAATTAGGTGTTCCTAAGTCCATGGAAACTGCTTGGAAGGTGGTCTCTAGAAGGGTGCTGTAGGTGATTTCCACCCAAGTGGCTGGTGGGTACCTGAGGCTTCCGTGGGAAACCCGGTGAGTCTTGGTGATTACCTAAGGGGGGTTCTGGCGGGATATGCTGTAGATCGGCTTCTTCTATGCGTCTTTCTTGCGTAAAGAAGCGATCCTGTAGCGGGTCTAATGGCTTATGTAACGTTTTCTGCCTAAAAATTGTGCAACTGTGGGCTAGGCCACGCCGCTACCATATAGCTCAGTGCCCAAGGGTTTAATCTCGGTGCTCAGGCCTCGCCGGTTCCGCATGGCAACCCAGCGTTTCCAGAGGCTCTTCGGGATCTTCTTGTACCCCTGCAGCTGCTCTGGGTACCTGGGCCACCGCTGGTGACTCCACAAAAACTCGACATCGGCCTTGGCTGTAGCATTCGCCATAGCGAGCTCGATCTCCCGGTCCCTGCGGTTCCATCCCGCCGTGGCCCCTGTAGGTCGGCCAGTCTTCCCCTTGGTCAGGTGGCGAACTGAGTTGGGATCCGGCAGGTGCTTCGCGGGATCGTCAATCCGAGACCTATCCTCGGGCCAAGGGGCAAGACCAGCTGCAGCCAGCCAGACGTTCTGTTCTGCGGTGCTCATGCGGCCTCCTGCTGTGCTTGGTGTTGCCTCAGGGCTTGCTCATAGGCGCAGTCTGAGCACTGGTCGTCATCGCTATGGTGTGGCGTCACCTTGCCGCAATCCTTGCAATAGGCTGGATACACATTGAGACCGAGATCCCTTGCCCATACCTTCAGTTCACGACGGCTGAACGTCAAGGGCGCTGGGGGACGTCTCAGATAGCTCATGCTGCCTCCTTGTTGGTCTGCTTCCCACAGTCGAAGCTGGCGCTTCTCGAATCGTTCGCTGCGCCTGTCGCAGTGGCCTGCTCCATTGCCTCGTTGCCCATCTCGATCATCATTGCCTTGAACTCCTCCACGGTCACGAGCTCCAGTGCCACACCGCCATCAACCGTGTATCGCATGAACTCGATTTCTCCGAAGTCTCCGTGGAACTGTCCACCGGGGTATGAGTTGTAAGGGCGCTGGAACCACAGCGTCTCGGGGTCGAAGGTGCTGTTCTTCCGTCTGTTCGACCTGGGCTCCATGGGCTCCAGATTCCATGCCACATGCAAGCCAGACACGGTCCATTCGCCGGTCATTGGGTCAAAACCTCTCAGCGGTACCGCATGGTCCATCTCGGCACCCACGGGCGCACCCTTGGCGAACTCGAGGCACTCGGCAAGCTGTTCTCCTTTCGGCATAGCCGTCTCGGGACGACCGAGCTCTCGGAGACGTCTGCGGGTGTTCTTGTTGAGCTGCAAGGCCCGTTGATGGGCTGCATACTCCGGGTCCGTCCTCCTCCGCTCGGCTTTCTTGGCGTCCTTCTCCGCTTGGCACTGGACGCACTTGCTCCCCTTGGCGTAATGCCACACACGCTTCCCTTCCTTGCTGTGCGTGCTGCAGACAGCTAAGAAGGTCTTCCGGCCCCTTGCTTGGGCTTTGCGGGCCATGGCTCGCTTGCTGGTGGTCTTCATTTGCTTGGTCATATTGGTTCTCTTGCTCGGGCTATGGGCGTGAGTCATCCGCAGACAGCCCGAATGGGTCTGCAGTGATCTTTGGTGAATCGTTGGGAGTGCTCGTCTAAAGTGAATCGCCTTCGCGACTCTATCGAGCATTTGGAGAGGCTCAGAACGCCTCAGGGGACTCAGGAGATACAGAGGTACTTCAGACGGGGAAAACGGCTCTACGGGGCTCTAAGCAGCTTCGCTTCCTCTGTCGCAAGGCAGGTTTGCTCGCTTCTGTGCTGCTGTCGTATGGGCGACCTTGCATTTGATGCACTGGCCGTATCCAGCGGTGCTAAACAGGGTCAGCCCGTGTCCTCGGTGGCACGTCCAAAGGAACTTCATGAGCCCTTGGGCCTTGGCGGTCTCCATGGCTCGGGCTTTCTCGCCGTTCTTGCACTTCGGTCTCTTCTTCAGCATCGGAGATGCGCCGCCCTTCGGGCTCGGTGGGGTTTTTGGTTCGTTAGTCATGACCTATCACATGGTTGTAAAAGCTAAAAAAAGCTATCGATATCTGCGCCCTCTTCTAATGTACGGATGAAATGTATGAGGCCCAAAACCAACCGATCGGTCGGTGAATTGGTGCTTTCTTTCCTATAGTGCTGATGTCTGCCATGCGTCGCAAAGCATCAGTCCACCCTTCTATGGTGTTCCTGTCTGCCATATGGCACTTGTCTCCTCCAGACGTGAAAAAGCCCGCAACGCGGCGGGCCTTTCTTTCTAGTGCATGTATGTCGGGCAAGGATCACGCGAACTACAGGGTCCCAAAGACCTCCTTCAGGCCCTTCTGGTATTGCTGGTAGTTCTCGGCAACGCCTCGCCAGACACCATCGCTGAAGCCTCCCAGCACATGGTGGACAAGCTCGCTGGCATCCTCCTCAGTGCCACAGTAGCTCGCCAAGGCTTGCCCGAGCTCGTACAGGACTACAGACCGATCAGCACCGTCAGGGGTGGTCTTGTTCAGGGCCGACAGGAACAGGCCTTCGAGGGTGGAAGCAACGGTGGTTTCAGTGTTCAGGTGGTTCATGGTTTTTCTTCGGGTTTGATTGGTGCAAGCCTCGGGGGGGCGCTGGGGTTCTCTGGGTTGGGTAGTGCCGTTGATCGTTGGGGACCAAAGGGGGCTCAGGGCCCCTCAGGCTTACTTGCTTGCTGCTTCTGCCATGTACCGTTTCACCGTAGCTGGGCTGATCCCGAACTCCTCCGCCGTCTGGGCGATGCTGGCTCCGTTCTCGGCCCTCCAGCTCACGACCTCCGCAGCATCCGCAACTCGAGCACGGCCCTTGTACTTTCCTTGGGCCTTGGCAACGCTGATCCCCCGCTTCTGCATCTCTCTACGGTTCAGGTAGTCCGCTTCCCCTTGGGCAGCCATGAAGGCCAGCACAGCGTCTCTGGTGGCTTTGGCGATAGCATCCGTAGCCCGACCGTCGAAGGTCATCCCATTGAGGGTACAGACCACCGTCACCCCTGCGTTCATGAGACGGCGCATGGTGGCATGGAGCTCGTCATAGCGGCGTGAGATCCGGTCCAGCCAGCGGACGTATAGGGTCCCACCGTTGGAGAGCTTGTCCTCTACCCGTTTCCACTCGGGGCGATCCATGGGGGCAACGTGGTAGCCGCTGACACCTTCGTCGACATGCACATGCCTGGAGTCGATGCCTTGTTGCTTGGCGTCTTCAATCTGGCTGGCAATGGTCTGTCCGTCCGTGGTGCTGATCCGACCGTAATAGAGTTTCATGGCTGGGTTGATTGGCTCAATGAAGTTCATGGCTCAATCATAGGGGGTGGCTCACAAACGGTCAACTCTATTGAGCCATCTTTCCCAGCTCATTGGCTTGGCTCGAATCTGTACACCGTATTGAGCCAACGCCGTCAGCTCCCTGCGGGTTTGCCTGAGGGTTCTAGGAGGCCCGCCGTTGGTGCTCTTCTGGTTGTCTCTCTTGTTACGTTGCTTGTGCTCCCCCCTAAGCTAGGGAGCTTGGGGAGCGGGGTGTGGCGTATGATTACCTTGCAATGGGTCGCGGAAGTTAAGCAAGACCTTAATAGACAGGGGGGGTGAATGATGGGTTGGCTTCTATTCGGCTTGATTATCCTCGGGTGCATTGCTTGGGCGCTTTCCAGGCGGTCTTCAAGGGAGGAGTCATCCGCAGAAGAAGCGGGTGTGGCTGATCCAGAGATCATTACGTTGCCATTGCGAAGCGTCCGGGAGATGGGCGCTACCGCACAAGATGAAGCGACTCCCCTTAAACCTGCGCAATCGGAGGACGAATACGTCTTCATTGACCTAGAGACCACCGGGTTGGATCCCCAGAATGACCGCATTACGGAGGTGGCGGCCCTAATCGTCAAGAAGGGAGAAGAAACACACCGGGGTTACAGCGAACTGGTAAATCCTGATCGCAGATTGTCTCCCCGCATTGTGGAGTTGACGGGTATCACTGATGAAATGCTCTCAACAGCTAGAAGAGCGCACGAGGTTCTTCCGGAATTTTTAGATTTCATCGGCGACCGTATTGTATGTGCCTACAATGCAAAGTTCGATATGGGCTTTCTTAGGGCTGAAGCAGTCCGACTTGGGCGAAACTTTGATAATCGCAGTTTCTGTATCCTAGAGGATTTTAGAATAAAATTTCCTGAATTGAGATCGTTCAGTCTTGATAGCGTTTGCGCTGCATTTGAGATTGAGGGAAGTGGTCCTTCTCATAGGGCGGGAAGCGATGCTGAGCGTGCTTTACGGGTCTTCCTGGCCGCCGCTTCGGGAAAGAAGCCGAAGATCGAATTCATTGGCTTCAGCAGTCAACATCAAGTCGCAAAGAATTATTATGTCTATGGGCATTATTCTCAAAAAAGCAGTGTCCCATTCTACGTAGGTGTCGGGTATGGGGGTCTGGCATGGTCTAGAGATGTGAATCCCGCGTGGAGCTGGTATGTGGACAATAAGCTTGAAGGGAAATTCGAGGTGAGACTGGAGCGCGAAAATCTCACTGAATATGAAGCCGTGCGTATCCAAGACTCTCTTATGGCGACTCACGCAACTGCCTTGCTCAATATGCAGAACCCACGTCGGAATACTGACTTTGGCCAATACAGCCGATTTCATGCTCGCCGGGATGCTAATAGAGCGCAGATCGCCAAGGCGAGAAGTCTGGAAAAAACGGATCCAAATACTGCCATCACTCTACTCAAGGACTCGATTGAAAAGTTGGAAGCTTATTCCTTCATGAAGCTTGAAGGAGGGCTTTACGGACAAGTGATTGCCGAGATGAACGAGGCGAACGGTTTCAAAGGAGAGTTGGAGGCGCTTGATCGTCTGACGTTGCTTCTATGCAAGCAGGGAAAGTGGCTTGATGCCAAACAAATCTCAGACCGCTACTTTTCCCAGTTCAAGGCCGATGAGCAACTCAAGAAGGCCGATGCAATTCGAAAGCGAGTGGGTAAAGCAGCATCGAAAGCGGATGTCTCGTTGTGAAACGCCAAGACCGCAACCCAAATTTTGAACGCGGGTCGGATGCCAAACCGTCTCTATCGGGTTTGCTCGGACTGCTCCCGAGGCTGCACCGTGGAGCTCGGTCGGGTTCCCCGGCTGGGTGCTGCTGGGAGCGGAGCCCGCTCGATTTCTCAGGATGACAGGGAAAAGACCCCCGTACCCGGCCCCCTATCCCTTGTTCAAAAGGGGAGCTAAAGGGTCTGCTGTGTTGCTGTTGTTCAAGGCTTGATAGGAGAGACCGCCGCCAGAGTTTTCCGAAGCGTCCCGCCAAGTACCCCTGGGGTGGGGGGTGGGGGCCTCCGCAGAAACAGGGGGCATGATTTGGCGGTAAGTACCTGGGGGTAGGGCCGGGCTCCTACTGCTTAGTTGGGCCCAAGCGTGTGGACACGAAGTTACTCTGTCATTACACTTTGCCGTCGATCCGCAGGCCTCGCTAACTAATGAATCCACCGCAAGGAAACACCTGATGGCCGAAATCGCTTCAAGAGTTGTGAAGGTATCCCTTTTGGGTCTGGTCGCAACACTCGCCGCGTGTGCCAGTGCCCCACCCATGACCGATGCAGGTTCCCGTGTCCGCGTGATAACAGCGGAACACGCAAAAGCATGCAAGTTCGTTCGTGTGGTTCAGTACAACGACCGAATCCTTGGCATGGGGAAAGACCCGACTGTAATGAAAGCCATTGGCGAAACGAGCCTCAGGAACGAGGTTGGTGCGGCTGGCGCAAATGCGTTCGTTCTCACGAAGGACGACAGTAACTGGTTCCTTGGGACCGTCGCCTACCAAGGTGATGCATACACTTGCACTTGATAATCAGAAGGTCTTATGACACCTCAGGAAGTGCAACTGCTTGCCGATGCAGTGAAGATTGGCTTCCCCGTGATTGGCACCGTTGCAGGCACAATAGTTGGCGGGGTATCAACCTACGTCCTGACCAAGCTTGGTCATCGATACGATTCCCAGAAAGAACTTACGAAGCGTAGGTTTGAGTTGCTCATGCAAGCAGCCAACGATGTGACGGAGTTCGAGCACATGATCGGTAGCTACGCCACTGCCGTCAGTAACAAGGTGCAAGGGCTGAAAAGTGCGCTGGACTACGATGCTGCGAAAGCAAACATTCTCAATAACAACCAGCCAATTCGTCGTGCTCGAATGACACTTAAAATTCTCGACCTCCCCGAGGCAGAGGCCAAGCTTGAGCAGTACATCGAGCTAACTCGTGAGCTCGTAAAGTTTGGCGCCTCTCTGTCTAAGGAGCGTGCCTCGGAACTGACCAAGGCGATCGTTATCGGCCCAGTCGAGTTCTATAAAGCACTTGCGAAAGAAATGGCGCTGATCGGCCCAAGCAGTGATCGATAATAGGCGGCAGAAAAATGTCCGACATCAAGAAGGTGTGCTCCGCATTGTTTTTCACCTTTGCCTCAATCGCTCACTCGGCTGAATGGGTGTCTGTCGATACGAGCAATGGCACGCGGACGGAGGCAGAAGCGACCACAGTAGCAGACTCCGCAAACGCAGACGCACCGACCACGAAATAGGCACTCCATTCCGAAGACTACGTATTGGTGTGAGGTTTGAGATTCTTCAAGGAAGTCTCGTATGGTCAAGAGTTACGAAGAACGAAACAGGAAGCACGTCAACGCATTTCTAGAGTGGGCTCGCAGTCTGGAAAGCGCAGCGGCACAAGAGGTGAACCATTGGAAGTCCAGGTTTTATCCGGAAAATCGACTATTCGAGTGTTACCTCCGGGCCGGGATACCGCAGAAAGGTATGCGGGGCGAGGACGACCTGCCTCCTACTATCTGTATCGCAAGAATCGAGGTCGTGGAGGAAGAGCAGGGGCGGGGTTTCTTTACGGCCCTGATGGACGCCTTGATGCGCGGGGCTGACGGCTTCTCCTACACCCGCATTGAATGCGAAGAAGTAGTTAATCCGCGTCTTCGAGCTTGGCTTGAACGGAACGGCTTTAAGCCATATCAACGCCCCCGCATTAAAACTGAAAAAATAGTGGATCCGCATCTTCGAGCTTTGTTTGAAGAAGTCAATGGACCCAGTACAACGTACTACTTCGATATCGAGCGGGCGGGAGCTTAGATCAGCGAAGGGGCCGCAAGGGACGGTCGAACCCTGCCCGGTGGTCCGAACTGCTAGCTAGAGTTCAACAATTCCAAATGCACGATCTCAGGCCAGCCCTTGCGCAATCTTGCGGCGGCAACGCTGGCTTCCACCCCAGAGTATCTCGCGGGGCCGCCGCCTTTTGATGCAGCACAGACGGCCCCTCATTGCCTCAGCCGAGCTTTGCCGCCAGCTTCGAGGCGTCGAGGTGGGTGTAACGCTGGAGCATCTTGAGATTCTTGTGACCTGAGATGGCCGCCACTTCCATGACGTTCAGTCCCTTCTCAAAGAACCGGCTGATTGCCTCATGACGTAGGTCATGGAAGCGGATGCCCTCCAGCCCGCACTGCGTACGCACCTGCCGAAAGGCGTGCTTCATGGCGTGCTGGGTCAGCTTGAATACT
Source organism: Burkholderiaceae bacterium 16 (assembly GCA_000955785.1). Taxonomy (GTDB): domain Bacteria; phylum Pseudomonadota; class Gammaproteobacteria; order Burkholderiales; family Burkholderiaceae; genus Cupriavidus. The sequence goes on along the minus strand of JYOD01000043.1, from coordinate 16,869 downwards.
CTGCCCCGGTGTGGAGGGGGACACCACGTCAGCGCCTCCAGTGCCTTGGAGGAGAGCGGCACTCGCCTCCGTGTTCCATTCTTTGTCATGGGGAGTAGGGCTGTCCGCGCTTCCGTGTCGATGTTCTCCCACCGAAGCGAAGCAATCTCTCCCTGCCGCATCCCCGTTTCGATGGCAAGGATGATGGCCGGGGCTATTTCCCTGTTGAAGTCAATGGCGGCGGCGATCAGTTTGCCATCATCGCCCTCGGTGAGCCTCACTTCCCGAGGCAGCGGTAGGGCGGGGCGCCGGAACCCGTGAACAGGGTTTTCCGTGAGGCCCACGTTCCATTCTGCTATTGCCACCACGTACACGGCTGAGATGACATCTAGTTCCCTCCTCAAGGACGCGGGTGCCACCTCCTGTAGCCTACGGTCCCGCCATGCTGCCAAGTGATGCTTGCCAAGAGAGGCCGCGCCCAATGAGCAAAGCTTCGGCTCGGTTCGCAGCAGCCGTTGCAGAACTCTCCGCTCCCAATCCCCATTGCGGCGGCTGGGGGCGACTCGCTCAACATACATTTTGAATAGGTCACCCACCGTGACCCCACTGGCTGGGGCGGAATCCGCGACCGCCCATGCCTCTGCTTCCTCACGGGTTCCGAATGTCTTTGACCGTACTGGCTGACCTGTCTCCCTAATTTTGACCTGCCATGATGTCCCACGCTGTACGATAGTTGCCATGTCTCAATCCTTCTGTAAGTGGTTGATTTACATCAGGAATGAGGCTCGTCTCGCACGACCGCGTGTTCGTCAGCGGCCTGGCCACGCGCGTGATCGAAGTGCGCAACGACGGCACGCTGACCGATTACCTTGGTACGTATGACGAGTACCTGGAGTCGCAGGGTATCGACGGCTAAGCCAGCCGGAAGGGCGCCGGGCAACCGGACTGCCCCGCAGGAAACGAGAAGGGCCGCCATGTGCGGCCCTTCTCGTTTTCACGCTTTCATGCATGCCAGGACGGCAGCTCAGGCCGCTGCATGCCCGTCGTCGCGCACCATCCTGTCGAGCTGGTCGATGATGGCGCCGGCGGTGATTTCGCCTTTGGCCTTGTGCAGGGCCGTGTAAAGCGGGTCGCGCAGTGCCGCCAGTTCAGCCAGGCCGGCGGCCTTTTCCACCTTGACCTGCAACAGGTAGCCGCGCAGGCCGAGATGATGGCCTATGACATCCGTATAGAAATGATAGAGCTGCTGGTAACTGCGGCCGGCCTGCTCGTCGGCGGATTGGGGAGCGTGTGCCGTCGCGCCCGCTTCGTCCGGTGGCTGCATGCTGGCGCTCCGCATGGCGTACATGGAAAAGACGCTGTCGGCCTTGCGGTCCGGATCGTCAGCGCTGTCCGAGGCGCTGGCCGCCGCCGTGACCGGGTTTGCAGGGGTAGCGCCGGATACGGCAAGCTGCGGGGCGGGTTCCGCGTGGATCAGCCCGGCATCGAGCAACGCTTCGATGGCCTCTGGTCCCACCCCCATGCCGCCGGTCTGGGCCAGCAGCTCGCTACGCCGGCGCTCACCGTTGACGATCAGCAACAAGGCGCGCAATTTATGGTCCAGCTTGCGCGCGCGCGTGCGGATTTCGTCCTGGCCTTGCTCGGTTTTACGGAAAACCGGGTCACTCATGTCTCCCTCCCTTCGTTCTGGGCTGTGCAGTTTGCTGCACTGCACAGCAGGCGGCTCGCCAGCCGATTATCGCCACGTTGTTAGGGGGGCACTGGCGCACTGCAAAAAAAAAGAGCCGCCAAACCGCTCTACAATGTGGTGCACCAGAAAAGTAACAAAATTTGCACCCGCCTATTCACCCAACTGAAAACTGTGGCCATGCAACAACGAGACAAACTCTTTATCAACGGTAAGTGGGTTGCCCCGCACGGTACCGGCCTGATCGACGTTATCCATTCCGCGACCGAGGCCGTCATGGGCCGCATTCCGGAAGGCCATGCGCGCGATGCTGAGGACGCCATCCAGGCGGCCCGGGCCGCCTTCGACAGCTGGTCGGCCACGCCGCCCGGCGTGCGCGCCGGCTATATTCGCAAGATCGCGGAAGGACTCAAGGAACGCAGCGAGGAACTGGCCCAGCTGATTGCGGGCGAAGTCGGCATGCCGATCAAGCTGGCGCGCGCCATCCAGGTGGGCGGCCCGGTCTACAACTGGGCGCAGGCCGCCAAGCTGCTCGACACCTTCGCCTTCGAGGAAGAGGTCGGCAACTCGCTGGTGGTGCGCGAGCCGGTGGGCGTGGTGGCGGCCATTACGCCGTGGAACTACCCGCTCAACCAGATCACGCTGAAGGTGGCGCCGGCGCTGGCCGCGGGCTGCACCGTGGTGCTCAAGCCGTCTGAAGTGGCGCCGCTCAACGCCTTCGTGCTGGCCGAAGTGATCGAGGCCGCCGGGCTGCCGCCGGGCGTGTTCAACCTGGTCACCGGCTATGGCCCGGTGGTGGGCGAGGTCCTTGCCAGCCACCCCGAAGTCGATATGGTGTCGTTCACGGGTTCCACGCGGGCTGGCAAGCGCGTGTCGGAGCTGGGTGCGCAGAGCGTCAAGCGCGTGGCGCTGGAACTGGGCGGCAAGTCCGCTTCGGTGATCCTGGACGACGCGGACCTGCCCGCCGCGGTCAAGGGCACCATCGGCGCCTGTTTCCTCAATTCCGGCCAGACCTGCTCGGCGCACACCCGCATGCTGGTGCCGCGCGCACGTTACGACGAGGTCAAGGCCATCGCCAGGAAGGTGGTCGAGGGATATACCGTGGGCGACCCGCTGCAGGAAACCAGCCGGCTTGGCCCGCTGATCTCCGCCGCGCAGAAGGATCGCGTGACCGGCTATATCCAGCGCGGCATCAACGAGGGCGCTGAGCTGGTGGCAGGCGGTCCCGAGGCGCCGGAAGGCCTGGACAAGGGCTTCTTCGTCAAGCCGACGGTGCTGGGCAATGTCGATCCCAAGGCGACGGTGGCGCAGGAAGAGATCTTCGGCCCGGTGCTTTCGATCATCTGCTACGACACCGAGGAAGATGCCGTGCGCATCGCCAATGACAGCATCTACGGGCTGGGCGGCGGCGTGTGGTCGGGCGACGAGGCCCGCGCCATCCGCGTGGCGCGCCGCATCCGCACCGGCCAGGTCGATATCAATGGCGGCCCGTTCAATATGCAGGCGCCGTTTGGCGGCTACAAGCAGTCCGGCAACGGGCGCGAGGCGGGCAAGTACGGCCTGGAGGAATTCCTCGAGTACAAGTCTCTGCAACTGAAAAAGCCGGCCGCCTGAGACCGGCAGCCGGCGGGGCGGGCGCGCTGAACCATGCGCACTTGCCTCGCAGCAGGAACGATGCCCGGCTGGTCCGGGCATTTTTTTGGCCGCCACGCCCGCTCGCCCCAGGGCTGCGGCTTCGGCGATAATGCCGGAGTTCCGCCTGCCTGCCGCGCGCCATTGCCATGCGCCTGCGAGCGTGCCGGCGGGCCAAGGGACACGGGAAAGGACATAAATAACGACGCGGGTGTGGCGTGCCACGCGGGGAGAGGGAGCGATGCGTTGGTTGAAACGGCTGGCCTGGCTGGTATTGATGCCGGCGGTGCTGGTAGTGGTGGGCACGCTGGGTGCCTATGTCTGGTACCGGCAGGCATCGCAGCCGCTGACCGCCGGCACGCTGAAGCTGCCCGGCCTGCGCGAGAGCGTGTCGATCGTCAGGGACCGCCACGCCGTGCCGCACATCAAGGCGGCCAATGCGCAGGATGCCTACTTTGCGCTCGGCTTCGTCCATGCGCAGGACCGCTTGTGGCAACTGCAGATGAACAAGCGCATCGCGGCGGGCCGCCTGGCCGAGATCCTGGGGCCGCGCGCGCTCGATACCGACCGCTTCCTGCGCACCCTGGGCGTGCGGCGCAACGCCGAAGCCGTCCTTGCCCAGTCCTCCGCCGAGACGCGCGCCGCGTTGCAGGCCTATGCCGACGGCGTGAATGCCTATATCGATGGCCGCAAGGGGCCGTTGCCGCCTGAGTTCCTGATCCTGCGCACGCAGCCCGAGCACTGGGAGCCGGCCGATTCGCTGGCCTGGCAGACCATGATGGCGTGGGACCTGGGCGGCAACTGGACCCAGGAGACGCTGCGCATGCGGCTGGCGCAGGTGCTGCCGGTCTCGCGCATCAGTGAACTGCTGGCGCCTTATCCCGGCGAGCGTCCGCTTCGCACCATGGACTACGGCAACCTCTACCGTCACCTGGCGCCGCTGGCTACCGCCATGGCGCGCGTCGAGCAGCAGGCGCCGCCCGGCTACGTGGAGGGGATGGGTTCGAATAACTGGGTGGTGTCGGGCGCCCATACGCGCTCGGGCAAGCCGCTGCTGGCCAATGATCCGCACCTGGGGCTGCAGGCGCCGGCGCTGTGGTACTTCGCACACTTGCAGGCGCCCGGGCTGGACGTCACGGGCGCCACGCTGCCGGGCACGCCGGTGGTGGCGCTTGGGCATAACCAGCGCATCGCCTGGGGCTTCACCAATACCGCCCCCGATGTGCAGGACCTGTTCATCGAGCGCCTGCAGCCGGGCAGCACCCAGCGCTACCAGATCCCGGACGGCTGGGCGGATTTCATCACGCGCACCGAGACGATCCACGTCAAGGGCGCGCCGGACGTGACCCTGAACGTGCGCGAGACGCGCCACGGCCCTGTGATTTCCGACGCGGCCGAGCCCGTGGCGACCGCCGCGGCACCGCTTGGGGCGCAGTACGTTGTGGCCTTCCAGTGGACCGCGCTGCGCGCCGACGACCGGACCTTGCAGGCCGGGCTGGCGTTGAACCGCGCTACCGACTGGACCAGCTTTCTGAAGTCGCTGCGCGATTTTCATGCGCCCCAGCAAAATATCGTCTACGCCGATGTGGACGGCAATATCGGCTTTATCGCGCCCGGCCGCGTGCCGCTGCGCCGCGCCGACAACGACCTGAAGGGTTTGGCGCCGGCCCCTGGCTGGGATGCGCGCTACGACTGGACCGGGTTTATTCCATTCGACCAGTTGCCGCGCAGCTTCAATCCGCCCGAGGGCGTGATCGCCACCGCCAACCAGAAGATCGTCGAGGACGATTACCCGTATTTCCTGACCAGCGAATGGACCGTGCCATATCGCTACCAGCGCATCCGCACGCTGATCGATGCCACCCAGCGGCATACCATGGACAGCTTTGCCGCGATCCAGAAAGACACGCTCTCGCTGGCCGTGCGCGATGCCTTGCCGTTGCTGCTGTCGGCCTCGTTCGCCAGCAATCCGGCGCTGCCGCCTCGCGAGCGCGCGCTGATCGAGTCGCTGCGCAAATGGGACGGCGATATGCAGGCCGGCCTTGCCGAGCCGCTGGTGGCCACGGCCTGGCTGCGCGAGCTGTCGCGCGGGTTGTTCGAGGACAAGGTGGGCGATACGCTGTTCAACCGGCTGTGGGAGCAGCGCAACGTGCAGCAGCCCATGCTCAACGTGTTGCGCAATCCCAGGGGGCTGGGGGCGTTCTGGTGCGACGATAGCAAGACACCCGGCCAGGAGGGCTGCGACGATGCCATTGGCACGGCCTGGCGCCATGCCATCGCCGACCTGGACCAGCGCTATGGCGACAAGCCTGAGCGCTGGCGCTGGGGCAAGGCCCACGCGGCCCGTTCCGAGCACAAGCCATTCGGCAAGCAGCCTTACCTGGCGGGTTTGTTCAACGTCAAGGTACCGACTGGCGGCGACACCTACACTGTCAACGTGGGGCGCCACAACCTTCGTGACGAAGCGGCGCCGTTCGAGAGCGTACATGCGGCAAGCTTGCGCGCCATCTATGACTTGTCCGACCTGTCCGAATCCCGCTTCATGGACTCGACCGGACAGTCGGGCAACATCATGTCCACGCACTACCGCGACTGGACCGACAAGTGGGCAGCCGTGCAATACGTCACCATGGCGGCAGGCCGCCGCGCGCCGGGCAACGAAGCCTTCGATACCCTGGTGCTGCAGCCTGCCGGCGCAGGGCGCTGAGACTGGCTAGCCTCCGGTGCCGAGGCACGGGTAACGGACGGAAGCATCATGCCGTGATGCTTTGTGCGGAAACCGGACCCACGCGGGGCTTGCAGCGCATGGCGCATGCAGTGCCGGTCAACTGCCGCTAATATCGGTGCTTTGCGTCGATTCAACTGGATGCCCGCCGCCATGTCCACTACCACCAGAGTCCTGACCACCCATGTGATCCAGCACGTTGCGTTCGAAGACGCCGGCGTGCTGGGCGACGCCTTGCGCGAGCGCGGGCACACCCTGCGCGTGCTGCGCGCGGGCATCGATGACCTGAGCGTCATCAGGGAGCAGCCAGCCGATCTGCTGGTGGTGCTGGGTGGCCCCATCGGCGTGTACGAGAACGAGGCCTATCCCTGGCTGGACGGGCAGGTCGACATCATCCGGGCCCGGCTGGATGCCGGTGCGCCGATGATCGGCGTCTGCCTGGGCGCGCAGTTGATTGCGCGCGCGGCCGGTGCGCGCGTCTATCCGGGCACGCGCGAGATCGGCTGGGCGCCGGTCCAGCCCACGCCGGCGGGCCGGGATTCGCCGCTGGCCGAGCTGGAGGCCGCCGACTGGCATGTGCTGCACTGGCACGGCGATACTTTTGACCTGCCCGCGGGCGCCCGGTTGCTGGCCTCGACTCCTGCGGTAGCGCACCAGGCCTATGCCATCGGCCAGCATGTGCTGGCCCTGCAGTTCCATCCCGAGGTGCGGCCCGGCGAGTTGGAAGGCTGGCTGGTTGGGCACACCGTGGAACTCGGCAAGGCCGGCATCGATCCGCGCGTGATCCGGGCGCGCACGGCAGAGATCGGCGACCGGGTGGCTGCGGCGGGCCGGCGCATGTTTGACCGGTGGCTGGATGAGGCGGGCCTGTGACGCCCGTCTCGGACTGGCAGGGCAATGCGCAAGCGGCGGCCAGCATGCCCCTGCTGACAACGCGAGTCGACTGCGTACTGCTGGGCGCGCTGCGCCCGTTCGGGCCCAAAGGCGTGCACAGCGGCTTGGACAAGCAGCCGGTCGGGTCTGCTGTGCGCGTCACGGCACTGGGCCTGGCCGGGGACGAGCAGGGCGACCCCAGGCACCATGGCGGTCCGGAAAAGGCCGTTCACCATTACGCCTTCGATCACTATCCGGCCTGGCGCCAGGAACTGGCCGCGCATTCCACGCAGGCCGCCGAGGTGCTGGCGCGGCCCGGCGCGTTTGGCGAGAACGTGAGCAGCGCTGGACTGACCGAAGCCGATGTCTGTATTGGCGATCGCTTCCGCCTCGGCCGGGCACTGGTCGAAGTATCCCAGGCTCGCCAGCCCTGCTGGAAGCTGAACCACCGTTTCGGGCACGCCGGCATGGCGCGCGCGGTTCAGCAAAGCCTGCGCACCGGCTGGTACTACAGGGTGCTGGAAGAGGGTGAGTTGATTCTTGGCGACAGCCTTGTGCTGATGGAACGGCCTTGTCCCGACTGGAGCCTGCGCAGGTTGCTGCACGTGCTGTATGTGGATCGGCTGGATACCGGCGCGCTGGCCGCGATGGCGGCATTGCCGGCACTGGCCGAGAGCTGGCGCAAGCTCGCGCGCCAGCGGCTGGAGCGGCGCGAAGTGGAAGATATGGAGCGTCGCCTTGCGGGCGGTTGAATGCGGGCCGGCGCTGTGCCGGCCGAGGGCGGGAGATCAGCCCTGGCGGAAGCGCTTTGCCGTTGCTTCGCGCGTGATGCGTTCCCACACCGCCTGTTTTTCCGTGTCGTCCAGGAATACCCAGTTGCTGACCTCCATGGCGGTGCGGCCGCAGCCCTGGCAGATCTCATCGAACAAGGTCGAGCAGATGCCGATGCAAGGGCTGTCCGGCCGGTCGAACAGTCCTTCGTCGCCGCGCGGGGAACTGGACTGTGACTCCGGCTGCCCACTGGATTGCGGGGCGAGCTGGCTGGCGTCTTGCGGGTTTGAAGGCATGCGGCGGAAAGGCAGGCGGGATGGGCGCACATTATAAACGGCTGGCCGCGCCGTTCGCCGGCGAAGGGATGGTTTGCAAGGCGCGGCACCGTCGCGGCCGCTTGTCCCTTGCCGATTACTTTCAAGGTAATTGAGCGTCGCCGCCGCTGCGCCTAGGCTGTACGTGTCCCGACCCGCCTCAGCAGGAGCCCATGATGCTGTCCCTGATTCCCGCCTTGTCCAGCGCAGCGAGCGCCGCCGCCACGCCTTGCGTCGATCCGCGCATCCGCCAGTACGTCGAGCAGGTGCTGATGGGCTCGCCCGTGGCGCGTGCCGTTGGCATCGTGCTGGATGTACTGGCATCCGGCCACGTTGAATTGCTGTTACCGTTCAAGGCCGGCAACGTGACGGTGGGCGAGATCGTGCATGGCGGCGTGATCGCGACCCTGATCGATGTGGCGGGCGCCGCCGCGGCAGCTTCCGGTGTCGATGCCGACAGCATGCGCGGCGGCGCGACCAGTTCGCTGAATATCCAGTATCTCGAAGCGGCCGGCGGGGCTGACCTGCGCGCCGTCGCGACCGTGGTGAGGCGAGGGCGCCGCCAGGTGGTGACCGAGGTTGCTGTCTACGCGGAAAGGGCGGACCAGGCCGAACTGGTAGCCAAGGCCCTGATGAGCAGCGCTTTGTTCTGATCTGAGCGGCTGCGCAGGCTGGCAGCGATCAACCAGCTTGCCCGCTGCCTGCATCCCGCGGCTCCGCATCCAGTTGCCGCGCCAGTTCTTCCACGGCCCGCCGGATCGGCTGGCCGCTGCGCGCCACCTTGGCGAGAATCAGCGCGCCCTGCCAGCCGCAGAGCACCAGGCCAGCGAGTTCGGTCGCGCGCGCGTGGGGGATCCCGTGCCCTTCGAAGGCTGCCGCCAGCACGCCTTCCCAGGCGGCAAATGCCGCCTTGCCCGCGGCGGCCACGCCTTCGGCTACAGGGGCGATTTCCAGCAGGATGGTTGAGATCGGGCAGCCGTCGCGATAGTCGGACTGAGCCATCCAGCCCGCCATCATGACGCCGTACGCGCGCACGATCGCGCCCGGAGAGTCGTGTTCTGCGCACAGCTGTGACAGTGTCGTACGTACCATTTCACCGGCGTACGCGATGACTTCTTCGGCGATCTGCACCTTACCTTGCGGAAAATAGTGATAGAGCGAGCCCTTGGGCGCGCCACTGAGCGCGACGATGTCATTGGTGCCGCTGGCGGCATAGCCGTACCGGCGAAACAGCACGGCGGCGGAGCGGATGATCTTGTCCCGGTGCTTGGCTTGTGCGGCCATCTGTTGGCTTCCTCGGCCGTTGGAGGGGTTGCTATTCATTCTGAATTATATAGACTGGTCTACATAAAAATAGTAATGGCGGCATTGACTGTCCATCGCAACAACGAGGAGGCGCCACCCATGCCATGCGACACGGCCGCGGAACCTGAACTTCCAGCGGATCTTCCCTCCGGCTTTACGCCGCATTTTCGCAGCAGTCCGCTTACCGACCCCTGGGAACCCTTGTTCTCCAGGCGCACGGAGCGGTCCATCGTTCTCGCCGTCAAGCTCGCCCAGGCCCACACCAACGCGCGGGGCTTTGCCCACGGCGGGCTGATCACTGCCCTGGCCGACAACGCCATGGGCCTGTCGTGCGGGATGCAGTTCGCCGAGCCGCGCAGTCTTGTCACCGTGAATCTGTCGATCGATTTCCTCAGCGTGGCCAGGATCGGGCAGTGGCTGCTGTTCGAAACATCCTTTACCAAGGTCGGCGGCACCCTGTGCTTTGCGCAAGCCTTCGTCACGGCCGATGGCGTGGCTTGTGCCCGGGCCAATGCGACCTTCCGCGCAATGTAGCAATCGTTGCCGGCGCCGCCGGCATTTTTCACCGCTTTTCCACCCACGCAACCAGGCGGGCAAATGCAATGACAAGCAACGCGTATTCGCTGGAAGTACTCAAGAAGGTCAATTTGACCGCCGCATTCAATCGCTGGCTCGGCTTTGAGGTCATTCGGGCGGAGGGTGGGGAGGCGGAACTGCGCATGCCCTGGCAGGACGAGGCCACGCAGTACGCTGGTTTCCTGCACGCGGGCGTGATCGGGGCGTTGATCGATACCGCCTGCGGCTACGCTGCCACCACGGTGGCGGGGCCGGTCATGGCATCGCATTACTCGGTGAACTGCATGGCGCCTGCCTTGGGGCAGGCCTTCGTGGCGCGCGCTACGGTGGCCAGGGCGGGCAAGCGGCAGGTGTTCGCGCGGGCGGATGTGTTCGCGGAACGGGGCGGAGAGCTTCGGCTGGTGGCTTCGGGCGAGGTGATCCTGGTGCCTGTGGATTCGCCGGCAGTCAAGGCGTCATCACAAGCGGTTTAGCCCATTAGTGCAATTAACGGCCAGATTTTTGCGGCGTACGAAAAACCGGTCCCGACCCGCAGGCGTGTGATAGTTCAAGCCTGAAGGGCTCCGGCGCAACCAATCGCCTGCAAGGCAGGGGGCAAGGCCAGAATGGAAAATGGCAGTCCGATCGCTGCGCGACCGGACTGCCATTCAGGAGGCGCGGCCAAGGCGCGCGGGACTTCAGTAAGCCGTGGAAGCCGTGCTCAATACGCTCAATACTTCCACAAAATCTTCTGCAGTTCCTTGCTGTCGTTGGTCTTTGTCAGCGCCAGTGCCATCAGGATGCGCGCCTTTTGCGGCAATTGGTCGTCGGTCACCAGCCAGTCGTACTTGTCGTCCGGCTGCTCGGCGTTGCGGATCACCGCGCCGCTGCCGGTGCGCGAGGCGCGCACGATCTGCACGCCCTTGGCGCGTGCCGCCTTGAGCGGCTCGACCATGTAGTCGCCCACGCTGCCGTTGCCGGTGGCGGCATAGACGATGGCCTTGGCGCCATCCTTCACGGCGGCATCCACGCTGGCCGGGTTGACGTTGCCGTAGGCGTACACCACGGCAACTTCCGGCAGTTTGTTGAGCTTGTCGATGTCCCATTCGGTCTGCATGGTGTGCGGACGCGCGGGCAGGCGGAAGAAGAGCGTGCGGCCTTCCACCACGTACCCCAGCGGGCCGAACGGCGAACGGAAGGTCTCGACCTTGAAGGTATTGCTCTTGGTGACGTCGCGCCCGGTGTGGATCTCGTCGTTCAGCACCACCAGCGTGCCCTTGCCCTTGGATTCGGGGCTGGAGGCCACGAGCACGGCGTCGTACAGGTTGAGCGCGCCGTCCGCGCCCAGGGCAGTGCCAGGGCGCATCGATCCGACTACTACCACCGGCTTGTCGCTCTTCAGCGTCAGGTTGAGGAAGTAGGCGGTTTCCTCGATGGTATCGGTGCCGTGCGTGATCACGATGCCGTCCACGTCGGGCTGCTTGAGCAGTTCCGAAACGCGCTTGCCCAGCTTCAGGAGGCGCTCGTTGTTGAAGCTCTCGGAGCCGATCTGGAAAACCTGCTCGCCCTTGACGTTGGCGACCTTCGAAATTTCCGGCACCGAGGCGATGATCTTGTCCACCGGCACCACGGCCGACTGGTACGCCGCGGTATTGGTGGCGGCAGCGCCGGCGCCGGCAATGGTGCCGCCGGTGCCGATGATGACGATATTGGCCTTGCGGGCTTCGCTGGGGTCGCTGGCCTGCGTCGGCGCGGCGGCGGACGGGGCAAGCTGCGCATGGGCGGCGCCGGTAGGCAGGCTGGCGGCGAACAGCAGGGCACTGATGGTGGTGAGACGGGCAAAACGTTTCATGATTCTCCTCGTATAGGCACGACTGAACAGCACCTTTTGGGCGTCTGCGTCGTCTATCGGTCTTCGCAATCCGGCCGGCCCGGGCCTGACTTACAGGTGCCTGGCCAGCGGAGGGTGAACTATACGAGAGGGTGGTCAAACGTGTCGACATTCGCGGCTTCGGGGTTTTCCCGAGGCGGGAGGCGGACGGCAGGCGCAAAAAAAGCCCGGCGAAAGCCGGGCTCCATGCGCGCCGTGGGCCGTCCATCGGCCACTGCGTCAGCGTGCTTCAGAATGCATCGCCGGGCACGCGCACCCATCCTTCCATCAGCACTCGGGCGCTGCGGCTCATGATGGCCTTGGTCACGGTCCATTCGCCGTCGACCTGCGTGGCTTCCGCGCCCACCCGCAGGGTGCCCGACGGATGGCCGAAGCGCACGGCATTGCGCTCGCCACCGCCGGCGGCGAGATTCACCAGCGTGCCCGTGATTGCCGCGGCGGTGCCGATGGCCACGGCGGCCGTCCCCATCATGGCGTGATGCAGCTTGCCCATGGACAGGGCGCGCACCAGCAGGTCGACGTCGCCGGCGGCAACCTGCTTGCCGCTGGACGCAACATAGGCGGCCGGCCTGGCGACAAAGGCCACCTTCGGCGTGTGCTGCCGGGTAGCGGCTTCGTCGATATGTTTGATCAGACCCATGCGCACCGCGCCGTGGGCGCGGATGGTCTCGAACATCGCCAGCGCCTTGGGGTCGCCGTTGATGGCGTCCTGCAGTTCGGTGCCTTTGTAGCCGATGGCTTCCGCGTCCAGGAAGATGGTCGGGATGCCGGCATTGATCATGGTGGCCTTCAGCGTGCCGACGCCGGGAACCTCGAGATCGTCGATCAGGTTCCCGGTGGGGAACATGGCGCCGCCGGCGCCGTCCTCCTCGGCTGCAGGATCCATGAATTCCAGCTGGACTTCGGCGGCGGGGAAGGTCACGCCGTCGAGTTCGAAGTCACCGGTTTCCTGCACGGCGCCATTGGTGATCGGCACGTGCCCGATGATGGTCTTGCCGATATTGGCCTGCCAGATGCGCACGGTGGCCACGCCGTTTTGCGGGATACGGCTGGGGTCGACCAGCCCGGCATTGATGGCAAAGGGCCCGACGGCGGCGGAGAGATTGCCGCAGTTGCCGCTCCAGTCGACGAACGGCTGGTCGATGGAGACCTGGCCGAACAGGTAATCGACGTCGTGATCGGGCTTGCTGCTTTTGGAGAGGATGACGGTCTTGCTGGTGCTGGAGGTAGCGGCACCCATGCCGTCGATCTGCTTGCCGTAAGGGTCCGGGCTGCCGATGACGCGCATCAGCAGCGCATCGCGGGCCGCGCCCGGCACCTGCGCGGCGTCAGGCAAATCCTGCAGGCGGAAGAACACGCCCTTGCTGGTGCCGCCACGGATGTAGGTGGCGGGAATCTTGATCTGGGGTACGTGGGCCATGGATATATTGTCCTGGTGAAAACGGGCGGTACGTCACCGTACCGCCCGAACACGATGCACGAAGCGTCTGGCCCGTGCTTACGCAGCGGCCTTCGACGACTCGAGGAAGTCCTGCGCGAAGCGCTGCAGCACGCCGCCGGCTTCGTAGATCGACACTTCTTCCGCGGTATCGAGGCGGCAGGTCACGGGGACTTCCACACGCTCGCCATTCTTGCGACGGATGACAAGGGTGAGGTCGGTCCTGGGCTTGCGCTCGCCGATCACATCGTAGGTCTCGGTGCCGTCGATGCCAAGCGTGGCGCGGTTCACGCCCGGCTTGAACTCCAGCGGCAGGACGCCCATGCCGACCAGGTTGGTGCGGTGGATGCGCTCGAAGCCTTCGGCGGCAATGGCCTCCACGCCAGCCAGGCGCACGCCCTTGGCGGCCCAGTCGCGCGAGGAGCCCTGGCCGTAGTCGGCGCCGGCGATCACGATCAGCGGTTGCTTGCGCGCCATGTAGGTCTCGATGGCTTCCCACATGCGCGTCACCTTGCCTTCAGGCTCGACGCGGGCGAGCGAGCCTGCCTTCATCTTGCCGTCCACCACCACCATTTCGTTCTTCAGGGTGGGGTTGGCGAAGGTCGCACGCTGCGCGGTAAGGTGATCGCCGCGGTGGGTCGCGTAGGAGTTGAAGTCCTCCTCGGGCAGGCCCATCTTCGCCAGGTACTCGCCGGCGGCGCTATCGAGCATGATGGCGTTGGACGGCGACAGGTGGTCGGTGGTGATGTTGTCGCCCAGCACTGCCAGGGGGCGCATGCCCGTGAGCGCGCGTTCGCCGGCCAGCGCACCCTCCCAGTACGGCGGGCGGCGGATGTACGTGCTCATCTCGCGCCAGTCGTACAGCGGGCTGACCTTTTCGCCGGTGTCGGCGGTCACGGCAAACATCGGCTCATACACCTTGCGGAATTGCTCCGGCTTCACGCTGGCGGCTACGACGGCGTCGATTTCCGCATCGGTCGGCCAGATGTCCTTCAGGGTCACCGGCTTGCCATTGGCGTCCGTGCCCAGCACGTCCTTCTCGATATCGAAGCGGATGGTGCCGGCAATGGCGTATGCCACCACCAGCGGCGGCGAGGCCAGGAAGGCCTGCTTGGCATACGGATGGATACGGCCGTCGAAATTCCGGTTGCCGGACAGCACGGCGGTGGCGTACAGGTCGCGGTCCACGACTTCCTTCTGGATCACCGGATCCAGCGCGCCGGACATGCCGTTGCAGGAGGTGCAGGCATAGGCCACGACGCCAAAGCCCAGTTGTTCCAGTTCCGGCAGCAGGCTGGCTTCTTCCAGGTACAGCGTGACAGCCTTGGAGCCAGGCGCCAGTGAGCTTTTCACCCACGGCTTGCGGATCAGGCCAAGCTTGTTGGCGTTGCGCGCCAGCAGGCCGGCGGCCACCATGTTGCGCGGGTTGTTGGTGTTGGTGCAGCTGGTGATGGCGGCGATGATCACGGCGCCGTCCGGCATCAGGCCGGGCTCGTTCTCGACCTTGCCGCTGATGCCGCGCGCGGCCAGTTCGGACGTCGGCACGCGCTTGTGCGGATTGGACGGGCCGGCGATATTGCGCACCACCGAGGACAGGTCGAACTTCAGCACGCGCGGGTACTCGGCGTGCTTCAGGCTGTCCGCCCACAGGCCGGCTTCCTTGGCATACGTCTCCACGAGCTTGACCAGTGCTTCGTCACGGCCGGTGAGCCGGAGGTACTTGATGGTCTGCTCGTCGATGTAGAACATCGCGGCAGTGGAGCCGAACTCCGGCGCCATGTTGGAAATGGTCGCGCGGTCGCCCAGCGTCAGGTGGGTGGTGCCTTCGCCGAAGAATTCGAGGTAGGACGACACGACCTTTTCCTTGCGCAGGAATTCGGTCAGGGCCAGCACGGTGTCCGTCGCGGTGATGCCCGGCTGCGGCTTGCCGGTCAGCTCCACGCCGATGATGTCCGGCAGGCGCATCCACGAGGCGCGGCCCAGCATCACGCTTTCAGCTTCCAGGCCGCCAACGCCGATGGCGATCACGCCCAGGGCGTCCACCATCGGGGTGTGGGAGTCGGTGCCGACCAGCGTGTCGGGGAAGGCCACGCCGTCTTTTACCTGCACCACCGGGCTCATGCGCTCGAGGTTGATCTGGTGCAGGATGCCGTTGCCCGGCGGAATGACGTCGACGTTCTTGAACGCCTTCTTGGTCCAGTTGATGAAATCGAAGCGGTCTTCGTTGCGGCGGTCTTCGATGGCGCGGTTCTTCGCGAACGCATCGGGATCGAAGCCACCGCACTCGACGGCCAGCGAGTGGTCCACCACCAGCTGCGTCGGCACGACCGGGTTGACCATGACCGGATCGCCGCCCTGGGCCGCGATCGCGTCACGCAGGCCGGCGAGGTCGACCAGTGCGGTCTGGCCCAGGATGTCATGGCAGACCACACGCGCCGGGAACCAGGGGAAATCCAGCTCCTGCTTGCGTTCGATGAGCTGCTTGAGGGAATCGGTCAGCGTTGCCGGGTCGCAGCGGCGCACGAGGTTCTCGGCCAGCACGCGCGACGTGTACGGCAGTTTGTCATAGGCGCCCGGCTGGATCGCGTCGACCGCGGCGCGCGTGTCGAAGAAATCCAGCTGGGTGCCGGGCAGCGGTTTGCGGTTTGCAGTGTTCATTTTGTAGGGAAGAAAGAGAGTAATGATCAGGGGGTAGCGGCCGTGCTTCGCGGCCGGCTACCCCCTTCTCCCACGGGCGGTACAGGGGAGCAAACCGGCAGCCGGGTGTTACTTGCGATCCTTGATCGGCACGAACTCCAGGTTCTCCGGACCAGTGTAGTTGGCGCTGGGGCGGATGATCTTGTTGTCGATGCGCTGCTCGATGATGTGGGCAGCCCACCCGGAGGTCCGCGCGATCACGAACAGCGGCGTGAACATGGCGGTCGGCACGCCCATCATGTGGTAGCTCACCGCGCTGAACCAGTCCAGGTTGGGGAACATCTTCTTGATGTCCCACATGGTCGTTTCGAGCCGCTCGGCGATGTCGAACATCTTGGTCGAGCCGGCGTCCTTCGACAGGCGGCGCGCCACGTCCTTGATGATCTGGTTGCGCGGGTCGCTGATGGTGTACACCGGGTGGCCGAAACCGATCACCACTTCCTTGTTTTCCACGCGGCGCACGATGTCGGCCTGGGCTTCATCGGGGCTGTCGTAGCGCTTCTGGATCTCGAACGCCACTTCATTGGCGCCGCCGTGCTTGGGGCCGCGCAGCGCGCCGATGGCGCCGCAGATCGACGAATAGATATCCGAGCCCGTGCCGGCGATGACGCGGCCGGTGAAGGTGGAGGCATTGAACTCGTGCTCGGCGTACAGGTTGAGCGAAGTGTGCATCGCACGTTCCCACAGCGCCGACGGCTTCTGGCCGTGCAGCAGGTGCAGGAAGTGGCCGCCGATGGAGTCGTCGTCGGTCTCGACCTCGATGCGCTTGCCGTTGTGGCTGTAGTGGTACCAGTACAGCAGAATCGAGCCGAGGCTGGCCATCAGGCGGTCGGCGATGTCGCGCGCGCCGGGGGTGTTGTGGTCGTCCTTTTCCGGCAGCACGGTGCCGAGCAGGGACACGCCGGTGCGCATCACGTCCATCGGGTGGGCGCTGGCGGGCACCCATTCGAGCGCGGCCTTGACGTTGGCGGGCAGGCCGCGCAGGGCCTTGAGCTTGGCCTT
>JYOD01000042.1 GCA_000955785.1 Burkholderiaceae bacterium 16 | reverse complement strand
ACAGCGATGTTCATCGCCTGGAGCCGGCCGATCCTGGCAAGTACACCAGTTGCCTGACCGATGCCGAATGGGCGCTGGCGGCCGACCTGTTCGAGCAGCCAGAGGGACATCGGGGACGACCGGCGGTGTACGAAAGGCGCCGCATGGTCGATGCGTGCTGCTACGTGCTGCGCACGGGCTGCTCCTGGCGCATGCTGCCGCGCGAGTCCTTTCCACCCTGGTCGGCGGTGCAAAAGGCCTTCCTGCGCTGGAGTGCGCAGGGCAAGTTCGAGCAGTTGCACGAGCGCATGCGCCAGCAATGGCGCAAGCGCGTCCAGCGCGAGGTCCAGCCCACCACTGCCATCATTGACTCGCAGTCGACCCGGATCTCGCCCCAGGGGGCAGGCCAGGGATACGACGCGGGCAAGAAGGTCAAAGGGCGCAAGCGACATATCGTGGTCGACCCGTTGGGGCTCTTGCTGGCGGTATGCATTACCAGCGCTAGCGTGCAAGATCGCGACGCGGCGCCAACGGTGGTGGCTCAGG
>JYOD01000041.1 GCA_000955785.1 Burkholderiaceae bacterium 16 | reverse complement strand
ACCCGTTCACCGAAGGTGCCCGTGTCGGCAAGGCTGACCCGTACACCGACGGCGCCCGCATCGTCGCCGGCCTGGACCGCACCGGTGTGTCGGCTTCCCCGGCTCGCAGCGTGGATGGCTATACCGATGGCGCCCGTAGCGGCAAGTTCGACCCGTTCACCGAAGGTGCCCGTGTAGGCAAGGCTGACCCGTACACGGACGGCGCCCGCATCGTCGCCGGCCTGGACCGTACCGGCGTGTCGGCTTCCCCGGCTCGCAGCGTCGATGCCTACACCGACGGTGCGCGTGTTGTCGGCAAGGCGGACCCGTACACGGACGGCGCTCGCATCGTCGCTGGCCTGGACCGCACCGGCGTGTCGGCTTCTCCGGCCCGTAGCGTCGATGCCTACACGGATGGCGCCCGTACCGGTAAGTTCGATGTATTCACCGAAGGCGCCAACGCCTGAACGCGATGTCGTGAAGTGAATCAACCTGTCAGCCAATGAGTGTGGTGGTGTATGCAAAGAGCCGGTAGCACCGGCTTTTTGCCATTGATGCCGGGAACAACCTCCGGCAAGGGCACCGCCACCGTTTTCCGAGGGTCCGCCGAAAGGTGGATGCATGCCATATGACAACCCAATCCGTACGCGAACAACTGCTTGAGCACACCCTGGTGCTGGTGCGGCAGCGGGGCTTCAATGGCTTCAGCTATCGGGACCTCGCCGAGCGGGTAGGGGTCAAGACCTCCAGCATCCACTACTACTTCCCCTCCAAAGAGGACCTGCTGACGGCGGCGGTGACGGAATACAGCGCACGCAACTCCAGCTATGTGCGCGACATCGACACCAGCCTGCCCGTGGCCGAGCAGGCTCGCGTGTATCTGAAGCCCTGGCACGCTACGGCGGGCGGTGACGCGATCTGCCTGGTGGGCATGCTTTCCACGGAAGCCTTGCTGCTGCCCGAGGCGGTGCATCGCATCCTCAAGGATTTCTATCGGCTGAATGAAGGCTGGCTCACCCGCTTGCTCGAAAGCGTGCCGCGGAACGGGCGGGGTACGCAGAGCCATGCCATGCCATTGCCTCCTCAGTCGATGGCGCAAGCGGTCTTCGGCGCCCTGCAGAACGGGCTGGTGGTGGCGCGCCTGTTCGGCGCCCCCCAGCGTATCGAAGCCGCGTCGGATCTGCTGATGGCGTCTGTCGCTGCCTAAGCGGCCAGTTGGCGCCGCCGGTTCAGCCAGAGCGGCACGGCGCCGGCGGCGATGCCGCCCAGGGCGACCACGCGCGTGGCCAGGTCGAAACTCGGGATGCTGTAAAGCGCGATAAACCACAGGAACGCCGCGCTGCCAGCCGGCCAGAGCACCCGCAACAACAGCCTGGCCGGCGTGCGGGCGGCATGGCGCAGGGAGTACCAGGCGCAGGCGAATCCTGCCAGTCCGTAATAGAACGCCACCTGGAAGCCGATGGCGTTGACCGAGTCCTGGATGATCTGGCCCACGCTGCTGAAGCCCGCGGACAGGGCCAGCAACAGCAAGCCGAACGATGCAATCGCGGTTGTCGCCACCCACGGCGTGCGCCAGGTGCGATGCAATGCGGCATAGCGCGGGTGCAGCAAGCCATCGCGGCCTTTGGCGTAAAGGGTGCGGGTGAACTGCAGGATCGAGGTTTCCAGCGTACCCACGGTGCTGAGCATGACGGCCAGTACGGCCAGGTAGTCCCACGGGCGCGGAAAGAGCCGGGCGGCGAGGGCGAACACAGTATTGGTGCCGGCACGGCGGATGTCCTCGTCGCTCAGCACTGCCAGGCTGGCGACGACGAAGGCCAGGAACAGCGCAAGGACGATGAGCATGGAAAGCACGGCCCCGTGTCCGGGCGCATGCTCCGGATCGCGCGTTTCCTCTGTCAGGTTGGCCGTCACGTCCCAGCCCCAGAAGAAGAACAGCGCCACCAGCGCGCCATTGGCAAACAGTTCCGGCGTAAAGCCGGCTGGTGATAACCATGACAGCGAGAGCGGATGCGCAAGCGGCAACGGCGCCCGTAGCAGGGCTGCGAGCACGATTGCCGCCAGCACGCCCACCTCGACCAGCGTCATCGCCACCTGGGTATAGCTGGTCAGCTTGATGCCCTTGATCACGACGGCGCTTACCGCCAGCAGCCAGCCCGCTGCGACCAGCGTGACCACGGGCGGGCGTTCGGCCAGCGCCGGATCGAACAGCAGCAAGGTGGCGGTCGCGGCGGGAATGGTGCCCGATACCATGAATACCGCTGAGGCCACCAGCAGCGTCCAGCCCGCGAAGAAACCCAGCACAGGATGAAATATCTCGGACACCCAGGTATAGCAGGCGCCGGCGTTGGGATGCAGCCTGTTCAGTTGCTGGTAGGACAGCGTCACGCCGAACATGATCAGCCCGCAGTACAGCAAGCTGGCCGGCGCCAAGACCCCCACCGTGGCGACCAGGGTGGCCGTGGTTGCCGTTAGGCTGAAGGCGGGTGCCGTGCCCGCCACGCCCATCACCACGGATTCGCCCAGCCCGAGCGCGCCTGCATCCAGCTTTGCCGGTGAGTCCCGGTCCATGGTGGTGCTCCCGGTGCGGCCGGGTTGTCGAGGGCGGCAAGCCGGCTGGCCAATGATCGCAATGAGCGCGCTACCCGCGCCACGGCGCGGGCCGGCGTGCCTTAGCCAACTATACTGCCTGCCCCCGCGCTTTCAACGGATTCCGCCGTCACCGGCGGCGTCGGCCAACGTCCGTGTTGCAAGGTTCAAGGGCATTGCCGCAATTCGCCGGCCAGCCAGTCGATGACCGGCCGGAACCGTGAAGCGCCGCGAAATTCCTGCGGATAGGCCAGCCAGATCTCCCGCAACACCTCTGGCACCTCGCGCACCAGCGCGAAGGCGCCGTCGGTGCGCGTTGCCACGGGCTTGCCGAGCGCGGTCTCAAGCCGGCGGATGCGGCGGATAGCGGTGGCGTGCGTGACCTCCAGCTCGCGGGCGCAGGCCGAATAGTTGCCAGTCCGGATCAGCGTGGACAGGGTCAGCAGGTCATCCCAGTGCAGTGAGCGTTTTTGCACAATGGTTGTGAGGCAATTGAGAATTGGCGAACAGGATAGCGCGGCTTATCATCGCTTGCATGGATGCCGCCACCGTGGCGCCTGCCTGTACCCGATCAATACCCGTTCAGTACCGGCTCATACACCGACTTCGAAAGGAATCACGATGGCCGCACCCTTCACCTTGCTAGACCTCGCCGGCGCCAGCCGCGCTCCTTCGGCCTGGGAAGCAGCTACCCTCGTCTTGATCGACCACCAGCGCGAATACGTGGACGGCAAGCTGCCGCTGACGGGCATGCCAGCGGCCATCGCGGCCTGCGGCGAACTGCTGGCGCTGGCGCGCCGCCACGGCAGCCCGGTGGTGCACGTGGTGCACCACGGCCGGGCCGGCGGCGGTGCCTTCGATCCGGAAGGGCCCTACGCGGCCATCGTCGCGGGGCTGGAACCGCAGGCCGGTGAACATACTGTGGTCAAGGGCCTGCCCAATAGTTTTGCCGGTACGACCCTGGCGGCGTTGTTGGAAAGACTTGGCCGCAAGGAGCTGATCGTGGCGGGTTTCCAGACCCATATGTGCGTGAGCGCAACGGTGCGGTCCGCACTCGATCATGGTTATCGCAGCACCGTGGTGGCCTCGGCCTGCGCCACGCGGGACCTGCCGGACCCGCTGGGCGGAGCGCCCCTCGCGGCGGCGGAAGTGCACCGCGGCTCGCTGGCCGCCCTGCATGACCGCTTTGCCACGGTGGTGGCCAGCGCAGCCGCCTGGCGCTGAGTGGCGGGGCGGGCTGCGCATGCGCCGACGCGGAGCCCGGTTCAGCGCAAGAGTGACGGCCGGCAAGCCGCTACGCAGCACACAAGTCAGCGCTGATTGCGTGGCGGATCCTTCGCTGGCCACATATCCCGGACCGGGGTGCGTTTTAGCGGAAGTCGAAGGAAAAGATGGCATGGCGCGGGCGCGTGGCGAGTGCCGCGCGGACCCCATCGCAGGCTGACATACGTTGCGTAATGCGTGCGCGGGCTATGGCCCTGGTGCATACTACGGCCTCGCCGCAAGCCGGCGAAGCTTGTCCGCAACCCGACCCCCGCCATATCCATGAAACGCATCCTCCTCATCAAGATCACCTCGCTTGGCGATATGGTGCACACCTTGCCATTGGTGTCCGACCTGCGCCGCGCTTATCCCGAGGCCAAGATCGACTGGGTGGCCGATGCTTCCTGCGCCGATATTCCCCGCTGGGCCGTGGGCGTCGACCGCGTGATCGCGCCGCCGCTGCGTGGCTTCAAGAAGTCCCGTAGCTGGGCCGACCTGCGTGCCATCTTCGGGGCGCTGTGGGCATTGCGCCGCGAAAAGTACGATGTGGTGGTGGATGTGCACGGCGTGTATAAAAGCGCCATCGTGGCCTGGCTGGCGCGCTCGAGCCGGCGCCTGGGCTACGCCGCCGAGTATCTGGGCGAGGCGCGTGCCGTGTTCGCCTATACGCAGATCTTCGGGCCGCACGGAGACGCCACCGCGCGCCACAAGATGCGCATGGTGGTCGCCAACGCGCTTGGCTACGCACTGGATCCCGTCGAACATTACGCACTGCGCGTGCCTGCGCCCGCCGCACCGCTCAATGCCGACGGCGTGCCGCGCGCCATGCTCTTCCACGCTACCTCGGTCGAGGCCAAGAAATGGCCCTCGCAGCGGTGGATCTCGGTCGGCAGGACGCTGGCCGGACGTGGCTACAAGATCCAGTTGCCCTGGGGCTCGCCCGCCGAGCGCGAGCAATCGGAGGCGCTTGCTGCCGAGATTCCCGGCGCCGAGGTGTTGCCGCGCATGACCATTACCGAATGCGCGCAACGGGTGGACGCCGCCGCGCTGGTGGTCGGCACCGACACCGGCTTCGTCCACCTGGCCGATGCGCTGGGCAAGCCGTCGGTGATGCTGTTCACGGTGACCGACAGCCAGCATTTCGGGATCGACACGCCGGGGCAGTCTGTCTCCGTGGGCGCCCGCGGCGTGGTGCCCGAGGTCGATGAGGTGCTCGCCGCGATCGACCGGGTCACCGGCGGTCAGGCCACGCCACAAGTGGCGGCCGCCAGCCTGGGCTGAACCGGCGCCCGATCCGCGGCTGCCTGCGTTGCGGACAGGGGTGATCAGCCAGCCGCCGCGGGCGCTTCAACACGTCACGCCGTTGATTGCTTGCCCACCCCGCGCACCGGACGCCGGATGTGCCGGGTGGGCACGCCGCCGGGGTAATGGCTTGCCGTCGCACCGGCGCTGCCGCCAAAACTTCATCTAGCCGCCCATCAGCCGAAGTGCGCTCAGTTGGTGTTCCAGGCATCCCTGCATCACCTTCCCGTTGTCCACGTAGATCTCACGATGGCTGAAGCTGCGGCGCTGCGCGCGCAGCGGCGGTTCGCTGTCTGTCTCGACATCCTATGCCCGTCCGGGTGGCTTTCACGGCGCAATAGCCTGCCACGGCTTCGCACATGTGCCGATGCCGCTGTCTGGCCGCATTTCATCTTGATCATTTGATGAACATTCCCCTGGCCCTCTCACGGTCATTCCCTTTACTTGCGTTTTGTATCGATCGATATATAATCGCTTTCTATATCGTGTGATACAAAACGTATTCATCCAGTTCCACCTAGTCAGTCAAGCCGGAGCAACCATGGCACGACCCCGCGAATTCGACGAACAACAGGTGCTGGAAGCAGCCGGAGATGCCTTCTGGGCGAACGGTTTCGAAGCCACCTCCACGCGCGATCTCGTCAAGTGCACGGGTTTGACGCAGCCCAGCCTCTACAACGCCTTCGGTGACAAGCGCGGGCTGTTCCTGCGCGCGCTGGAGCATTACCTGGAGCGCACGCTGCACGAGCGGATTGCGCGGCTGGAATCGTCGCAAACGCCCGGCCATGCCATCGCGGCTTTCTTCGGCGAGATTGTCGATCGTTCCGTTGCGGACGCGCGGCACCGCGGCTGCATGCTGGTCAATGCTGCGGTGGAGTCGACGCCCGGCGACGAGGCATGCCGCCAGGGCATCGCCGGCGAGCTTGCCCAGATCCAGGCTTTCTTCCAGCGCTGCATGGAGGCGGGGCAGGCAAGCGGCGAGGTGCCGAAGGTCCTCCCGGCAGCGGACGCGGGCGCGCACCTGCTGGCGGTCCTGCTGGGGGTGCGAGTGCTCGCCCGGGTCAGGCCGGAACGCGCGCTGCTCACGGGCGCCGTCAGTCCGGCGCTGAGCCTGCTCGGCCTGCCGCCGCTGCCCGTCGCGGCCAGCACGGCATGAGCCGCACGCCGGCACAGCGAACCACATATCGAATCCGCAGGATGCATCATGTCTGAAAACACAGCCACGATCCCAAGCCCCATGGCGTCGACACTCGATGCCCGCGCACTGTTCGCCACTCTCGCCGGGTTGTGCGGCAGCCTGGTAGCCATTGGCCTCGCGCGCTTCGCCTACACGCCGCTGATTCCGCCGCTGATCCAGGCGCATTGGTTCACGTCGTCGCAGGCGGTGACGCTCGGCGCGGCGAATTTCGCCGGCTACCTGGCCGGGGCGCTGCTGGGTCGTCCCATTGCCAATGCGCTATCCAACCGCCATGCGTTGCGGCTGTTGATGCTGATCGCAACGGCCGCCTTCTTTGCCTGCGCGTACCCGTTGTCGGTGAGCTGGTTCTTTGCCTGGCGCTTCGCGTCCGGCGTCTCGGGCGGCGCCATCATGGTGCTGGTGGCGACCACGATCCTGCCGTATATCCCACCCGCCCGGCGCGGCTTTGCCAGCGGCATGATCTTCCTGGGGCTCGGACTCGGCATTGCGGCCTCGGGCACCATCATTCCCAGGTTGTTGCAGCTGGGTTTGAAGAACACTTGGATCGGTCTCGGCGTGTTCGCGGCCATCCTGACCGCCGTGAGCTGGTTCGGCTGGCCGGGCTCGGCCCCGGCAGCGCCGGCACCGGGTGCCGGTACGCAGCCGGTCAGGCGCGGGAACACGGCATTGCGCGTGTTGTATGCCCAGTACGCCGCGAACGCGCTCGGGCTTGTGCCCGCCATGGTGCTGCTGGTGGACTATGTGGCGCGCGGGCTGGGCCGGGGTGCGGAGACCGGTGCCGGGTACTGGGTCTTGTACGGTGTCGCGGCCATCGCGGGACCTGTCGTGTGCGGCAATGTGGCTGATCGCACCGGCTTCGGCCCGGCTTATCGCATCGCGTTGCTGCTGCAGGCGATTGCCGTAGCCACGCTTGCCTTGTCCGGCAACCCGATTCTCATTGGCGTCGCCACCGTGGCCCTGGGCATTTTCACGCCCGGCATCGTGCCGCTGGTGCTTGGGCGTATCCAGGAAATGGTGCCGCACGACCATATCGAGCAGCGCGCCGTGTGGAGCCGCGCCACCACGGCCTTTGCCTTGTTCCAGGCCCTCGCCGGCTACGGCTACTCCTACCTGTTCACGCTTTCGCACAACAACTATGCGCTGATCTTCCTGTGCGGCGCGGTGGCGCTGGCCCTGGCGCTGACCGCCGACATCCTCACGGGGCGCAAGCCGCAGCCAGTTGCCGCGTCCTGATGAAAACAGGAAGGCGTCCTAGAATGGACGGGCGCCACGCACGCCACAGACAAACGCCAGGAAAAACAGCAAGGAGTCGTTCCCATGAGTCAAAGCCGGTTATTCCAACCCTTATCCATTGGCAATCTGCGGTTGGAAAACCGCATCGTGATCGCGCCAATGTGCCAGTACTCCGCCGAGGACGGCTCGGCCGGCGACTGGCACATGATTCATCTCGGCCAGCTCGCGCTGTCCGGCGCCGGAATGATGATCATCGAGGCATCTGCCGTGTCGCCGGAAGGGCGCATCACGCCGGGGGATCTTGGCCTCTATTCGGATGGGAATGAGGCGGCCCTTGGAAAAGTGATCAGCGCAGCCAGGGCGCACGCGCCGATTGCACTTGCGATACAGCTTGCCCATGCGGGGCGCAAGGCATCCAGCCATGCCCCCTGGGACGGCGGCAGCCAGATACGGCCCGACCAGCCGCTGGGCTGGAAGACGGTGGCGCCATCCGCTGTGCCGCACGCGGAGGGCGAGGATGCGCCGCTGGCGCTGGATCGCGCAGGCATGGACAAGGTGCGCGACGATTTCGTCGCCGCCGCCGTTCGCGCGGCGCGTCTCGGGCTCGACGGCATCGAACTGCATTTCGCGCATGGCTACCTGCTGCATCAGTTCCTGTCGCCGCTGGCTAACAAGCGCGAGGACGAGTATGGCGGCAGCCTGGAGAACCGCATGCGTTTCCCCATCGAGGTGTTCGACGCGGTGCGCGCGGCATTTCCCGCCGACAAGCCGGTCTGGGCACGCATCTCGGCCACCGACTGGGTGCCCGGCGGTTGGGATATCGAAGGCACGGTGGCGCTGTCGAAGGCGCTCAAGGCGCGTGGCTGCGCGGCGATCCACGTGACTACCGGCGGTGTCTCGCCGGCGCAGGCCATCAAGCTGGGGCCCGGCTACCAGGTGCCCTATGCGCAGCGGGTCAAGGCCGAGGTCGGCTTGCCGACCATCGCGGTGGGGCTCATCACCGAGCCCGAGCAGGCCGAAGCCATCATCGCCAACGGCGAAGCGGATGCGGTTTCGCTGGCGCGCGCCATGCTCTACGATCCGCGCTGGCCGTGGCACGCCGCGGCCAGGCTTGGCGCGCAGGTCCATGCGCCGAAGCAGTACTGGCGTTCGCAGCCGCGCGAGTACAAGGATCTGTTTTTCGATGCCAGCTTCGGGCAGCGCTAGTCACGGTGTAAGCGAAAAATCAACGAAAAGCGGCCCGCCGGAAGGGGCGGGCCGTCATCGCCTGTTCGCGTCAGTCAGCCTGGATGCCGAACTCCTTGACGATCTTTGCATAGCGTGTCGAATCGGACGCGATCAGCTTGCCCAGCGTGCCGGGTTCGCCGCCAACGGGCGTGACCGCGATGGTGGCCATGCGCGCTACCACGTCGGGCATCTTCAGGATGTCGTTGACGTGGGCGTTCAGCGTCTTCACCAACTCCGGCGAAAGCCCCTTCGGCGCCAGCAGCGCCTGCCAGGCGCCGACGTCCACATCCTTGTAGCCCAGTTCGAGCAGCGTCGGCACGTTCGGTGCGAACGGCGAGCGCTTCAGGTCGGCCACGGCCAGCGGCACGATGCTGCCGGCAGTGATGTACTGGCCCACCGCGCCGAGCGTGGAGTAGGTCATCGGCACCTGGCCGCCCAGCACGTCGACCACCGCCGGCGCCGTGCCGCGATACGGCACCTGCGAGATCTTCACGCCAGCCGCCTTGTTGAACAGCTCGCCAAGAATGTGCATGGGCGAGCCGTTGCCCGGACTGGCGTAGGTTTGCAGGCTGCCGGACTTGGCGCGTGCGACCAGGTCGGGCAGCTTGGTGATCCCGGAGTTCTTATTGACGACCACGAAGAGCGACTGGATGCCGATCTGCGCAATGGGCGTGAAATCGTTGCGCACGTCGTAGGCGGCCCCGGTGCCGCTCTTGAGCACCAGCGGCGCGATGGCGACCGTGTTGGGCGCGACCAGCAAGGTATAGCCATCGGGCGCGGCCTTGGCGACGTAAGCGCTGCCGATCGTGCCGGCCGCGCCGGTGCGGTTTTCGACCACGACGGACTGGTGCAGGCGCGCGGAGAGCTTTTCCGCGAGCAGGCGGGCCAGCACGTCGGTATCGCCGCCGGCGGGGTAGGCGACGACCAGCGTAATGGGTTTGTTGGGATAGGCCTGCGCGCAGGCGGTGCCTGCCGCCATCACGGCGGCCGTGGCTGCGAGGGCAGCAAACAGGTTGCGGGTTGCAAACTTCATGATGAGACGCCTCTAGGTAGACTTCGCGCCGGATGGGACGATCCGTTCCATCCGGCTTGCGCCGCGTGGCGGCGCACGGGCTTTAGAACGTGTGCTTGATGCCGATCATCGTGCCCAGCTGGTTGCCGCCGGGCTTGGGGTTGGAGCCCGTCTGGGCGCCGCTGACCGACTGGGCGAGCTGGCCGCCGTTGTCGATGAAGCCGGCCGTGGCATACACGGAGGTGCGCTTGGAGAAGGCGTAGGTACCACGCAGCGCGTACAGCATCGCCTTGTTGTCGCTGTTGTGAAACTTGAGGTAGTAGACCTGGCCGGCCAGCGTGAACGCGGGCGTGATGTCATACGCCAGGCCGGCGTACCAGAGGTCGCTGCGCGGCGTCGGGCTGCCATCGTTGTTGCGGCGGATCACGCCCAGGCCCATCTTGGTCTTGGACAGCAGCACATAGCCGTTGAGCGAGAGCCGGTCATCCGACTGGTTGCTCCTGGTCAGGCCGCCGAATGCCCCGGGTCCGCCGCGCAGCGAGTCATAGGCCGCTGCCACGCCCCACCACTTGTTGTCATACTGGAGCAATGCCGACCATTCGCGGCAAGCCTTTGAGTCGGCCGGATTTTCGCCTGCGCAATTGGTGCCGGCCGGGCTCGGACCCGCATTCACCGTATCGCGGCCAAAGCTATAGGTGGCGCCCAGCGTGAAACCGCCAAACGTGCCCTTGTAGGAAACGGCGTTGTCGGCGCGCGCGTTCGGCAGATAGCTGTCGAGCGAGCCAGAGCCGTACACGTTGGGACCGAGGATGTCCGGGTCCAGCGTGGCCCAGAACAGCATGGTGTACTGGCGGCCCAGGGCCACCTGGCCCCAGGGGCCGGAGAGGCCCACCAAGGCTTGCCTGCCGAACAGCCGGCCGCCCTGGTTGGACGTGCCGGAGTCTGGCGCGAAACCGGATTCGAGCACGAACAGGCTCTTGAGGCCGCCGCCCAGGTCCCCCGTGCCGCGGATGCCCCAACGTGACGGCACCGTCCCGGTCAGGGTGTTCATGCGGAACACGTTGTCCTTTGCCGCGCCAATATTGTTGACGTACTCGACGCCGGTATCGACCACGCCGTACAGCGTCACCGTCGATTGGGCCGAGGCCAGCAGGGGTACCGCGGCTGCAAGGGCAGCCAGCGCAATCCGTCCAAGTTTCATTGATCGATTCCTCTTCCTTGTCCACCGTATCGTTTCGTTGGCGTCGCCATGCTTCGCCAGACCATTACCCGGGCCGGATGGGTGCATCTCGGGTTGTGCACGTCCCGGCTTTTTGTTTTATATATGAAACATCAAATTACATAAGAAACAACGAGCAAAATATAGCCGTTCAATTCCGGAAAAACATGGGCGGGAAATCCCTAGTGATGTGGAGAAGCGACGAGATAGCGCCGCATAAGCGGCATCCGCGGCACAGCGGTGCACAAGAACGGTGCGATGGTTCGGTAGGGCGAGACCCCGCCGTGCGCTGGCAAACCGCACGGCCGCTGGGACCGGCGATAGCCAGCTTGCCGGCGCATGTCCGCCAGCACCAAAACGTGACAGCGTTGCGTTTTCCGGAAGTTTTTTTTGCAAGGGGTTAACCCTGATCAATTTCCGGAAGCAGGCGGTCTATATTTCCTGGGTTTTATTCGCAAACTACGGTTTCATATATGGAACAAAACGACCCATCCCAGGCAACTCAGCCTGCGGCAGCGCTGCTCCGGGCGCTCGACACCGGCTTTATGGAGCGGCGAGTGGCTACCGGCAGCGACAGCGCGCAAATCGCTTACCGTCGCGGCGGAAGCCACGGGCCGGTCGTGGTGCTGTTGCATGGCATCAGTTCCGGAGCGGCTTCCTGGTTGCCATGCGCGAGCCTGCTGGCGGCCGATGCCCGTGTGATCGCGTGGGATGCACCCGGTTATGGCAATTCGCAAGCGTTGCAAACCGCTGCGCCCACGGCAGCCGACTACGCCCGGAGCCTGGCGGGCCTGCTGCGCGCACTGGATGTGCGGCCCGATGTAATCGTCGGCCATTCGCTCGGCGCGTTGATGGCGGCGGCCTATGTGGCGCAAGCGGGCCCGGCGCAGCTTCCCGGACAGCTGCTGCTGCTCAGCCCGGCCCAGGGCTACGGCGGTCCCGGCAAGGCTGACAAGGCAAAAGAGGTGGCCCGCCAGCGGCTCGACGCACTTGCGGCAGTGGGAGTGGAGGGCCTGGCCGAGCGTGGTCCGGGCCGCCTGCTGAGCGCCGCGGCCGGCGCCGATGCGCAGGCCTGGGTGCGCTGGAATATGCGCCGCCTGGACCCGGACGGCTACCGGCAAGCCGTGGCGATGCTGTGCGGAGACGATATCGGCGCTTACCTCGCGCGTCGGGACCCTGGCGTCAGTGCGCGGGTCGGCTGTGGTGCCCTGGATATCGTGACGCCGCCGCCAGGATGCGCGGCGCTGGCGGAACGCTTCGCCTTGCCGTTCGAACTGGTGCCCGATGCCGGTCATGCCTGCTATGTGGAGCAGGCAGGTTCTGTCGCCCGCTGGATTCGCAGCGTGGGCGCGCTCGCCTGACACAGCCACCGGGCGCGGATACGGCTGCGCGCAGCCGTGCCGCGCCTTTCCGCACCGCTTTTCCCAGCCCGCATCCGGCCCGTATCCGGCCCGCATCCGGCCCGTATCCGGCCCGTATCCGGCGTGCTTCCAGCGTGCTTCCAGCCGGTCCCCGGCCCCGTGCCCAGTCCCAAGTGGCATCGGCTTATCTCCAGGGTAAACCCCACTCTATTTTTAAAGTTTCGTTGCCTATAGTGGTGTCTGTGTTCAATATTTAAATCAGCGTTTTATAGGTGAAACAAAACGCTAGATCAGCAGACTGGCAACAAGGTCAAAGGAGCAGCGCAATGGAGAACCTCGCATACAACCCGAACCTGGCGCCCTGGGAGCGTCCGGCTCCGAACAATGTCGCTGGCAAGGGCCACATCGAGCAGCCCGGCAAGGTGGCCAATATCGTGTGGCAGACCCGCGCCGCCGCGCCCACCGCTTATGAAGACGCGCTCGGCGATGCCCTGGAGGCCGCTTTCGAGGGCGGTGCCAAGAGCCCGGCGGACATCGTGCGAGCGTTCAACGACGCTGGCCTGCTGGGCGCGGATGGCCTGGCCTGGACCGAAGAGCGCTTCCTCGCCGAAATGCGCCGCCTTGGCGCCTGAGAGGCTGAAGCCAAGAGGCAGTTCAAGAACATCAACGCGATTGCGTCATGACGGGCTGCGAAACAAGGCATGCCCTTCCGAGATAGCGATCCGATCCGGTACCCGCAAGAGAGCAAACAATGGAATCGAACAAGCAAGCGCGTGCTGAGGCGCGCCTGAACGCCGGCCTGCATAACTACTGGTATCCGGTATCGGCCGCGTGGGCGGTGACGCATGCGCCGATCGGCATCACGCGCCTGGGCCAGAACATCGTGCTGTGGCGCGACGGCGCCGGCCAGGTGCACGCGCTGGAAGACCGCTGCCCGCACCGCGGCGCGCGCCTGTCGATGGGCTGGAACCTCGGCGACCGCGTGGCCTGCTGGTACCACGGCGTGGAAGTCGGCGGCGACGGCCAGGTCAAGAGCGTGCCGGCCGTGGACAGCTGCCCGCTCGAAGGCAAGACCTGCGTGCGCAGCTACCCCGTGCGGGAAAAGGCCGGCGCCATCTTCCTGTGGTTCGGCGAGCGCGCTCCGGTGGAAGGCAAGGGCGGTGCCGATGCGCTGCGCCTGCCGGAAGAACTGGAGAGCGACGAGCACAGCAACTTCCTGTGCGTGGCGCACTGGGACTGCAACTACCGCTACGCCATCGATAACGTCATGGACCCGATGCACGGCGCCTACCTGCATGCGGTGTCGCACTCGATGGCCTCGGGTGAAAAGCAGGCCGTGATGGCCGTGCGCGAAACCGATACCGGCCTGGTATTCGAGAAGACCGGCCAGCGTGGCGTGAACTTCGACTGGGTGGAATTCGGCGAGACCGGCACCCTGTGGCTGCGGCTGGCGATTCCCTACCGCGCCAAGGTGGGCCCCGGCGGCCCGTTCGGCATCGTCGGCATCGCCACGCCGGTCGACGAGGAGCACTGCATGGTGTTCTTCTGGCGTACCCGCCACGTGCAGGGCTGGGAGCGCGATGTCTGGCGCTTCCTGTACCGCAACCGCCTGGAAGGCCTGCACTGGGACGTGCTGGAGCAGGACCGCGTGGTGCTGGAGATGATGGCGCCGAACGCGCGCGAGCATGAAACGCTGTACCAGCATGATGTGGGCATCACGCGCGTGCGCCGCCTGCTGCGCCGCCGTGCCGACCAGGAAGTCGCCGACGAGCCGGTCGCCATGCTGAAGCCCGTGGGCGGGGTGGCAAGCCATGCCTGAGATCGACCGCAACAACCTGCTGGCCGGCCGCCGCGTGCTGGTGACCGGCGCGGCGCGCGGGCTGGGCCTGGCCTTTGCCACCGCGATCGCCGAAGCCGGCGCCGCCGTCGCGATGGCCGACATCCTCGCGGACCGCTTGCACGAGGAAGCCGCCGCGTTGCAGGCCCGTGGCCTGACGGCGCTGCCGCTCGCGCTTGACCTCGGCAATCCCGAATCGGTGACGGCCTGCGCCGCCGCCGCCGTGGCCGGGCTTGGCGGCCTGGACGGGCTCGTCAACAACGCCGCGGTCACCGACTCCGGCGGCCGCGACGCCAGCGCCATCGACATCGCCACCTGGGACCGCGTGATGAACATCAACGTGCGCGGTACCTGGCTGATGACTACCGCCTGCCTGCCGGCACTGCGCGCCTCGCGCCGCGGCGCCATCGTCAACCTCGCGTCGGACACGCCGCTGTGGGGCGCGCCCAACCTGCTGGCGTACGTGGCCAGCAAGAGCGCCATCATCGGCATGAGCCGTTCGCTGGCGCGCGAGCTGGGCGACGACCAGGTCACTGTCAATGCCATCGCACCGGGGCTGACCATGGTGGAGGCGACGGAATACGTGCCCCAGAAGAGGCGCGACCTGTATCGCGAGCAACGCGCGATTTCCCGCGAACAGCTACCCGAGGATGTCTCCGGGGCCGTGCTGTTCGCACTATCGGATCTGTCCCGCTTCGTGACGGGCCAGACGCTGGCCGTCAACGGCGGCTTCGTCATGCACTGAGTCAACAAGGAATCCAAATGAGCGATCTTTCCCAACAAGACAACATCAAGCGTTCCTGGGAGCAGCCGTCCGGCGCTTCCTTCGACCAGTGGATGGAGACTCGCGTCGCGCGCTTCTCCACCCGCCGCTACGACTGGGACGCACTCAAGTTCCAGGCTGACTACGATCCCAAGTACCGCCGCGCGCAGATGCGTTACCTCGGCACCGGCGGCACCGGCGTGGCCACCGACACCAATACCGTGCCGTCCGAGAATTTCACCTTCTCGACCATGATCATCCCGGCCGGCCACGAAGGCCCGTCGCACCTGCACACGGATGTGGAAGAAGTCTTCTTCGTCATGCGCGGCAAGATCAAGCTGATCCTGGAAAAGGACGGCGAGCGTTACGAAACCATCCTGACCGACCGCGACCTGGTCTCGGTGCCCCCCGGCGTGTACCGCGAGGAAATCAACATCGGCGAGGAAGACGCGCTGATGTGCGTGATGCTCGGCGCCAAGAAGCCGATCACGCCGACGTACCCGCCCGAGCACCCGCTCACCAAGGTCAAGCGCTGATAGCGAGAAGCCGGCGCGCCAAAGCAACCGCCGCCGTGCGCCGGACCCAGTGGAACACGAACCTCTCATGACTCAAGAACGCCTTCCGGAAGACAGCCAGGACAAGTACATCGTGCCCGGACTGGAGCGCGGCCTGCGCCTGCTGGCCGAGTTCAGCCGCCGCGACCGTACCTTGTCGGCGGCCGACCTGGCTCGCCGGCTCAAGGTGCCCCGCTCCACGGTGTTCCGGCTGCTGGCCACCCTGGAGATGATGGGTTTTGTCGAACGCACCGACGGCGGCCGCGATTACCGCCTCGGCATGGCGGTGCTGCGCCTGGGCTTCGAGTACCTGGCTTCGCTGGAACTTACCGAGCTGGGACGGCCGCTGCTGGATCGCCTGCGCGACGACATCCGTTACCCGTGCAACCTGGTGGTGCGCGACGGCCGCTCGATTGTCTATGTGGCCAAGTCGGTGGCGCCCACGCCGTTCAGCAGTTCCGTCACCGTGGGGACCCGCCTGCCGGCGCACGCCACCGTGCTCGGACGCGTGCTGCTCGAGGACCTGACGCTGGCCGAGCTGCGCCAGCTCTATCCGGAGCCGCGCCTGGAAGCGTTCTCGCCCAGCACGCCGGGCACGGTTGAAGAACTGTTCGAGATGGTGCAGCGCGACCGCGAGCGGGGCGTGGTGCTGCAGGAAGCGTTCTTCGAGGCCAGCATCTCGACCATCGCGGCACCGGTGCGGGATCGTACCTGCAAGGTGGTGGCCGCGCTGGGCGTGACCATCCCGGCCTCGCGCATCGATCCGGAGCAACTGGACATGATGGAAGACAAAGTCAGAGACACCGCGGGCGAGCTGTCCCGCCTGCTGGACTACCGGCCGCGTGAGCACGGCAAGGTGGTCAACCTGTATCGGGAGTGAGGACGATGTCCATGATTGAACTCGACGGCAAGGTTGCCGTCGTCACGGGTGGATCCTCGGGCATCGGCCTGGCCACCGTCGAACAACTGCTGGAAGCGCGCGCCGCAGTGGCGCTGTGCGGCCGCAACGAAGCGCGGCTGCGCGAAGCGGAAAGCCAACTGCGCGCACGCTTCCCCGATGCGCGCCTGTACGCCGCCGCCTGCGACGTGCTGGATCCCGCGCAGGTAGCCGCCTTTGCCGCCGCCAGCGAGGCCGCGCTCGGCCCGGCCGACATGCTGGTCAACAACGCAGGGCAGGGCCGCGTATCCACGTTCGCGAACACCGAGGACGCCGCATGGCTCGAAGAGTTGCAGCTCAAGTTCTTCTCGGTGATCCATGCCACGCGCGCGTTCCTTGCGCAGCTGGAGCGCTCGGACAGCGCCGCCATCGTCTGCGTGAACTCGCTGCTGGCCGTGCAACCGGAGCCGCATATGGTGGCGACGTCGGCGGCGCGTGCCGGCGTGCATAACCTGGTGCGCTCGCTGGCAACCGAATTCGCCCCCAAGGGCATCCGCGTCAACGGCATCCTGCTCGGCCTGGTCGAGTCGGGCCAGTGGCGCCGGCGTTTCGAAGCGCGCCCGGAATCCGAGCGCGACCTCGACTGGGCCGCGTGGACCGCGCGCCTGGCGCAGCAAAAGCATATTCAACTTGGCCGTCTTGGCCTGCCGCAGGAAGCCGCGCGCGCGATCCTGTTCCTTGCCTCGCCGTTGTCTTCGTACACCACGGGCAGCCACATCGATATTTCCGGAGGACTTTCCCGTCATGCGTAACGAACAGCAACAAGTCACGGTGGGCTACGCCATCGCCGCCTTCCTCGAACAATGCGGCGTCAAGGCTGCGTTCGGCGTCATCTCGATCCACAACATGCCCATCCTCGACGCGATGGGCGAGCGCGGCAAGATCCGCTTCGTCCCCGCGCGCGGCGAAGCGGGCGGCACCAATATGGCCGACGCCTGCGCCCGCACCACGGGTGGCCTGGGCGTCTGCCTGACCAGCACCGGCACCGCTGCCGGCAATGCCGCCGGCGCCATGGTGGAAGCGCTCACCGCCGGCACGCCGCTGCTGCACCTGACCGGCCAGATCGAAACCCCGTACCTGGACCAGAGCCTGGCCTACATCCACGAAGCGCCGGATCAGCTCACCATGCTGAAGGCCATCTCGAAGGCCGCGTTCCGCATCCGCAGCGCGGATACCGCGCTCAGCACGATCAAGCTCGCCGTGCAGACCGCGCTGACCGCGCCGAGCGGTCCCGTCAGCGTGGAAATCCCCATCGACATTCAGGCCGCGCTGATCCCGATGCCGACCGACCTGCGCCCGCTGGCCGTGCCCACGCATGTGCCCTCGGCTCATGCGCTGGACGAACTGGCCAAGCGCCTGTCCAAGGCCAGGCGCCCGCTGCTGTGGCTGGGCGGCGGCGCGCGCCACGCCGGCGCGCAGGTCAAGCGCCTGCTGGCGCTGGGTTTCGGCGTGGTCACGAGCACGCAAGGCCGCGGCATCGTGGCGGAAGACGATCCCCGAACGCTTGGCGCCTTCAACCTGCACAAGCCGGTGGAGCAGTTCTACCAGACCTGCGACGCCATGCTGGTGGTGGGCTCGCGCCTGCGCGGCAATGAAACGCTGAAGTACGAACTGAAGCTGCCGCGCCCGCTGTTCCGCGTGGACGCCGATGCCTCCGCCGAAGGCCGCTGCTACCAGAGCGACTACTTCGCCAGCGGTGATGCGGCGCTGGCGCTCGAAGGCCTGGCCGACCGCCTGGAAGGCAAGCTGAAGGTCGACCCGAATTTCGCCGCCGACCTGCGCGCCGCGCACGAGACCGCCATGAGCGGCCTGATCGACGGCCTGGGCCCGTATTCGGCACTGGTCGAAGCCCTGCAGGGTGCGGTAGGCCGCAACTTCAACTGGGTGCGCGACGTCACCGTATCCAACAGCACCTGGGGCAATCGCCAGCTGCGTATTTTTGACTCCCGCGCCGGCGTGCATGCGCTGGGCGGCGGCATCGGCCAGGGCCTGGCGATGGGCATCGGCGCGGCAGTGGGCGCGGCGGTGACTTCATCGGGCAAGAAGACCTTCTGCCTGGCCGGCGACGGCGGCTTCATCCTGAACCTGGGCGAACTCGCCACCGCGGTGCAGGAACGCGCCGATGTGGTCTTCGTGCTGATGAACGACAAGGGCTACGGCGTGATCAAGAACATTCAGGACGCGCAGTACGGCGGCCGCCGCCACTACGTGGACCTGCATACGCCTGACTACGCGCAACTGTCGCAATCGCTGGCGCTGCGCCATCGCCGCGTCAGCAACCTGGCGGATGTCGGCGCCGCCCTGGGAGAGGCGAGCGCCGAACCCGGTCCGTTCCTGCTGGAGATCGACATGCTGTCCATCGGCACTTTCAAGACCGCATTCGCCGGCCCGCCGGTCAACAAGGAAGCCGACGCCGAGAAGAGCGCGCGCGCGGCCGAACGCAGCACCGTGACTGTCTGAGGGAGACGCAACATGCTGCACGTGTCGATGGTGGGGTGCGGAGCGATCGGGCTCGGCGTGCTCGAACTGCTCAAGAGCGATCCGGATGTTGTGTTCGACGTGGTGGTGGTGCCGGAAGCCCAGATGGACCGGGCCCGCCACGCCGTCTCCGCACTGGCGCCGCGGGCGCGCGTCGCCTCCAGCCTGAGCCAGGCCGACGGACGGCCCGACCTGCTGGTGGAATGCGCCGGCCACCATGCGCTGGAGGAGCACATCGTGCCGGCGCTGGAGCGCGGCATCGCCTGCATGGTGGTGTCGGTGGGCGCGTTGTCGGCGCCGGGCCTGGCGGAACGGCTGGAAGCGGCGGCACGGCGCGGCGGCACCCAGGTGCAGCTGCTGTCCGGCGCGATCGGCGCCATCGATGCGCTGGCGGCAGCGCGCGTGGGCGGCCTCGATGCGGTGGTTTATACCGGGCGCAAGCCGCCTGGCGCGTGGAAGGATACGCCGGCGGAAGCGTTGTTCGATCTCGATGCGCTGACCGAAGCCACGGTGATCTTCGAAGGCACCGCCCGCGAAGCGGCGCGGCTCTATCCCAAGAACGCCAATGTGGCCGCCACGCTGTCGATGGCCGGGCTCGGGCTGGATCACACGCAGGTGAGGCTACTGGCCGATCCTGGCGTGGATGAGAACGTGCACCATGTGGAAGCGCGCGGCGCTTTCGGTGGTTTCGAGCTGACCATGCGCGGCAAGCCGCTGGCGGCTAATCCCAAGACCTCGGCGCTGACGGTGTTCAGCGTGGTGCGTGCGCTGGGCAACCGTGCCCACGCCATGTCGATTTAAGCAGCGCAGCAAGGCAATCATCATGAAGCAAGAGATTCTCCCCATCTGTATCGCAGGCGAGTGGCGCGTGGGCGGCGGCGAGCGCTACGCCACGCGCTACCCGGCCACCGGCGAAGTGGTCGCGGAACTGAACGCGGCCAGCCTGGACGACGTGGAAGAGGCCGTGCAGGGTGCGCATCGCGCGTTCCTCACCAGCGGCTGGGCCCAGCGCAAGCCGCACGAGCGCGCAGCCGTGCTGCATCGCGTGGCCGACCTGATCCGCGCGCGCGCAGAGCCCCTCGCTCAGCGCCAGCGCCTGGACAACGGCAAGCCCATCAGCGAGACGCGCGCGCTGGTTGCCAGCGCCGCGGGCACCTTCCAGTTCTTCGCCGCGGCTTGCGAGACGCTGGAGGAGACGCTCACGCCCGCTCGTGGTGACTTCCTCACCATGAGCGTGCATGAAGCCATGGGCGTGGTGGCGGCCATCACGCCGTGGAATTCGCCTATCGCCAGCGAGGCGCAGAAGCTGGCGCCGGCGCTGGCCGCGGGCAACGCGGTGGTGATCAAGCCCGCCGAGATCACGCCGCTGATGGCGCTGGAACTCGCTGCCATCTGCGAGGAAGCCGGCGTGCCCAAGGGCCTCATCAGCGTGCTGCCCGGCAAGGGCTCGGTGATCGGCGACGCCATTACCAAGCACCCGCTGGTGCGCCGCGTGTCATTCACGGGCGGCACCACCACGGGACGCCATATCGCGCATATCGCCGCCGACAAGATGATGCCGGTGTCGCTGGAGCTGGGCGGCAAGTCACCGACGATGGTGTTCGAGGACGCGGACCTGGATCATGCGGTCAACGGTGTGCTGTACGGCATCTTCAGTTCCTCGGGCGAATCGTGCATCGCGGGCTCGCGCCTGTTCGTGGCACGTTCCTTGTATGAGCCTTTCATGGACCGCCTGGCCGAGGGCGCGGCGCGCCTGCGCGTGGGCGACCCGGCCGACGAGCGCACCCAGATGGGGCCGCTGATCAGCGACTGCCACCGTGACTCGATCGAATCGTATGTGGCGCTGGGCGTATCCGAAGGCGGCCAGCTGCGCACGGGTGGCATCCGCCCGACGGTGGCGGGCTGCGAGAACGGCTACTTCTACACGCCCACCATCATCGAAGGGCTGGATAACAGCGCCCGCGTGTGCCAGGAGGAAATCTTCGGGCCGGTGCTGGTGGCGATGGCCTTCGACGACGAGGACGACCTGATCGCGCAGGCCAACGACAGCGTGTACGCGCTGGCGGCCGGCGTGTGGACGCGCGACTACAAGCGCGCATGGCGCTTTGCGCGCGCGGTGCAGGCGGGCAACGTGTGGATCAATACGTACAAGCAGTTCTCCATCTCGACGCCGTTTGGCGGTTGGCGCGACAGTGGCCTGGGCCGAGAGAAGGGGAGGCTGGGCATCCTGCAGTACATGGAGCAGAAGAGCGTGTACTGGGGCATGCATGAACAACCGCTGCCGTGGGCTAACTGAGCGACCCCGACGATGTTGGCAACGACACAAGCGACACAGCAGGAGATGGGAACAATGAACACGATTCTGGGCATCGACGAAATCGTCTACGGTGCCGACGACCTGGACGCCTGCCGGCGCTTCTTCGCCGACTGGGGCCTCACGCTGGTGCGCGAGGATGGGGCCGGTCTGGATTTCGAGACGCTGAACGGCTGCCGCGTGCTGGTGCGCCGCACCGACGACCCCGCGCTGCCGGCCGCAATGGAAGACGGCCCGACGCTGCGCGAAGTGGTGTGGGGCGTGGACACGCAGGCCGCGCTGGACAAGATCGCGGATGCCATTCGCGCCGAGCCGGGCTTTGTCAGCTCGGGTGAGCGCGTGGGTTGTACCGATCCCAACGGCCTGGCCGTGCGCTTCCAGCTGACCCGCAAGCGCGAGGTCGAAGTCGAATGCGCCACGATGAACACATGGAACGACAAGCCGCGCCTGAATCAGCGCAGCCCGATCTATGAGCGCGCCACGCCGATCGAGGTGGGGCACGTGGTGTTCTTCGTCAAGGACGTGGCGGCGACCGAGCGCTTCTATACCGAGAAGCTGGGCTTCGTGCCGTCGGACCACTATCCCGGCCGTGGCGCCTTCCTGCGCTGCGCGCCGGACGGCGGCCACCACGACCTGTTCCTGCTGCAGTTGCCGCAGGCCAAGAGCGGCCTGAACCACGTGGCCTTCACCGTGCGCGATATCCATGAGGTATTCGGCGGCGGCCTGCATGTGTCGCGCAGCGGCTGGGACACGCAGCTCGGCCCGGGCCGGCATCCGATTTCCTCGGCCTACTTCTGGTACTTCAAGAATCCGGCCGGCGGCCTGATCGAGTACTACGCGGACGAGGACCAGCTGGACGCCGAATGGGAGCCGCGCGATTTCGAGCCGGGTCCCACCATGTTCGCGGAATGGGCGGTGGAAGGCGGCCTGGACGGTAACACCCGCCGGCAGAAGAACGCGGGCGGTCCCCAGGGCAAGTTCCTGACCGAGAAGCGCTGAATACGGTGTAGCAGGCAGCGTAGCAATACAGGCGGCAAGGCAATACGAAGCAATACGAAGCGACACAAAGCAACACAAGGAAGTGCCATGAGTACCAGCCAATCCCTCACCCTGCGCGTGCAGGCCATGCGCTTCGAAGCGCATGGCATTGTCAGCGTGGAGTTGCGCGACCCGGAAGGGCGCGAGTTGCCGGCGTACGCGCCCGGCGCGCATATCGACCTGCATCTGGGCAATGGCCTGGTGCGCAGCTACTCGCTGTGCGGCGCGCCGGAAGTGCGCGACCGCTACGTGGTGGGTGTGTTGCTCGACCGCGCCAGCCGCGGCGGCTCGCGCTATGTGCACGAGCAACTGCGCGTGGGCAGCACGCTTGCCGTGGCGGTGCCCCGCAACCACTTCGCGCTGGAAGAGGGTGCGGCCCACACGGTGCTAGTGGCGGGCGGGATCGGCGTGACGCCCATCGTCTGCATGGCGCGGCGGCTGCATGAACTGGGGCGCTCCTTCACGCTGCTGTACTGCGCGCGGTCTCGCGCGGAAGCGGCTTTCGCGGACGAGCTGGCCGCCTATGGCGACGCGGTGCGCATGCACTTCGACGACGAGGCGGGCAGCCCGCCGGACCTGTCCGCGCTGCTGGCGGGGCAAGCGGCCAGCACGCACTTCTACTGCTGCGGCCCCGGACCGATGCTGAATGCCTTCGAAGCCGCCTGCGCCGGACACGGCTATGCCGAAGTGCATATCGAACGCTTCGCGGCCGACCCGTCGGTGGCGGCGGTGCAGGAAGGCGAGTACACCGTGGCGCTGGCAAGCACGGGCAGCGAGCTGAAAGTGCCGGCAGGCAAGTCCTTGCTGGATGCCTTGCTCGAAGCGGGCATCGCCGTCGAGCACAGCTGCAAGGAAGGCGTGTGCGGCTCGTGCGAAACGCGCGTGCTGGAAGGCATTCCCGAACACCGCGATGGCGTGCTCAGCAAGAGCGAACGCGAATCGAACCAGACCATGATGGTGTGCGTGTCGGGTTGCAAGGGCAAGCGCCTGGTGCTGGACCTCTGAGCGACCTCCAAGCGCTACCGCGCACCGCATCGGATGCGGCGACGGCGGTGGTGGCCAGTGCGGGGTAAATCCCGCGATGCGCCAGCGCGAGGCGGCTGCGTGCCTCGGATACTTTTGAAGAGAAACACTGTGTTGATCCAGAGACAAGAGGCCCCGTTCGCCAATGCGAACGCCGAGGGCGTGGCGACCCCATCCAGCAACATGACGGCAGACGGCGGCGCGCGCACGGCCGGCGCGCCGGCCACGGCCACCCGCGGCGAGATCATCGCGCGCATCGAGCGGCTGCCCAGCAATGGCATGCATGTCCGGGCCCGGTTGCTGATCGGCCTGGCCACGTTCTTCGACGGGTTTGATGTGATCGCGATTGCGGCCACGCTGCCGCTGCTGATCTCGATGTGGTCGCTTACGCCGGCCCAGGTCGGCTTCCTGATCGCGGCGCCGTCGGTGGGGCAACTGATTGGCGCGCTGCTGTTCCCCTATCTCGCCGAGCGCTTCGGCCGGCTGCATTCGATTGGCTGGAGCGCCGGCATCATCGGGCTGATGAGCATTGCCTGCGGCTTCGCGCCATCGTTCGAAATCTTCGCGTTGCTGCGCATCGTGCAGGGCCTCGGGCTTGGCGGCGAACTGCCGGTGGCCGCCACCTATATCAACGAGGTCACGCGCGCGCACGGGCGCGGGCGCTTCGTGCTGCTGTACGAAGTGGTGTTCCCGATCGGCCTGCTGATCTCCAATGCCGTAGGCGCGTGGCTGGTGCCGAAGTTCGGCTGGACTGTCATGTACTTCATCGGCGGTGCCCCGGTCATCCTCTTCTTCATCCTGCGCCGGGCCATTCCGGAGTCGCCGCGCTGGCTGGCGGAGAAGGGCCGGATGGCGGAAGCCGACCGCGCGCTGCAGGTCTTCGAGGCGCGCGCCAAGGGGCCGCTGGCGCCGCTGGGCGATGTATCCGCCTACGATGCGATGACCCGCAAGCATCCGCGCCGCGGCGTCAAGGACCTGCTGGGCAAGGCCTATATCGGGCGCACGCTGGCGGTGTGGATGTTGTGGGCCACCTGCGGCTTTATCCAGTACGGGCTGTCCACCTGGCTGCCGACGATCTACAAGACCGTGTA
Organism: Burkholderiaceae bacterium 16; assembly: GCA_000955785.1. Taxonomy (GTDB): domain Bacteria; phylum Pseudomonadota; class Gammaproteobacteria; order Burkholderiales; family Burkholderiaceae; genus Cupriavidus. Next base: position 94,602 of record JYOD01000041.1, on the reverse strand, counting down.
TCACGCGCCGCTGCAACTGGCGCTGAATCTCGCCGCCGGCGCGTCGGTGCTGGGCGTGGTGGGCTCGCTGGTCTGCGCGATGATCGTCGACAAGGTGGGCCGCAAGCCGGTGATCAACGTCTCGTTTGTCCTGTGCGCGTTGTCGCTGGCGCTGGCAGGCGTGTTTCACGCGGAGTCGGTGTATGTGGTGGCCGGCCTGTGCGCGCTGTCCCTTGGCTTCCTGGCCAGCGGCTTTATCACGGCCTACGTGTACACGCCGGAACTGTATCCCACCAGCATCCGCGCGATGGGCTGCGGCTTCGGGGGCGCCTGGCTGAAACTGGCGGCGATCTTCGCGCCGACGCTGGTCGCCAATACGATCGGCACGGGCAACCTCAGCAGCGCGTTCTATGCGCTCGCGCTGGTGCCGTTCCTGGCCGCGCTGACGATTCACTTCCTTGGCATCGAAACCAAGGGCAAGGTGCTCGAGCAACTCGAGGCCTGAAGCGAGCTGTGCGAGGCCGCGGGAGCTCGCCAGAGCGCTCGCTCTTTACTCGCCCGGGATCGCGTCCTTGCGGCCGGGCGCGACGCACAAGCCGTGCGGCTTCCTCAGCGCCTGGTACATCGCACGGCGCTCTTCCGGCTCCAGCAGTCGAATGACCTCCGCCTGGCCCTTGCTGGGCAATGGCATCACCTGTTCGGCAAAGGGCAGCTGCCGCGCGTGGGCCAGCAGCGCCAGCAGGCGCCATTCGGGCACCGTCAGTTCGAACTGTTCCGCATAGGGCAGGGTGACGGTGCGCCGCAAGGCGTTCACCAGTTGACTCAGCATGGTCGTCAGGAAGTCGTCGACCAGCCCGTTACCTTCCTCATCGAGCGCCTCCCAGGGGCAATTGGCCTCGGGGTTCACTGCCGTGCCCTCGGCGGGGCTGGCTTCGCGCTTCGCGCCGCTTCGCGCCGCTTCGCCCGTTGCCACTGGCGAGGCATTCCCTGCGCGGCCAGCGATCGCGCAGGCACCAGCGGGGCGGGTCAACGGAAATGGCACCGGAGGCTGGTGGTCGCGGCTGTTTTCGCCGGCGGCCGCTACCGGCGGTGGAAACCCGGATCGTGGACCACTAACGGATATCTGCATCGAGGTCCGCCAACGCAATGCGACCATTACCGTGCGCTGGCCGGCGCAGCACGCCGGCGAATGCGCGGCCTGGCTGCGGGAATACCTGAAGGGGTAGGGGGCGGGCACCGGTCTGGTGATTGAAGTGCTGGAGGATCGACGCCGGGCGTGTTATATCGGTCAGTCGCGGGATGGCGCGCCGGGGTCGGGGCGCGCGGCCCGCATCGGGCGGGGCCTGGCCCAAAGCCGGTACCATATAGCAACGCCAAAGCACTTCATTCGCAGAGATATCACCATGACAGACGCTGTCGAGCCAACCGATCTCCAGGACAAGTACATCGTGCCGGGACTTGAACGCGGCCTGCGCTTGCTGGGCGAGTTCAGCAGCAACGAGAAGACCTTGTCCGCGGCCGAACTGGCTCGCAGGCTCCAGGTCCCGCGCTCCACGGTGTTCCGCCTGCTGACCACGCTGGAGATGATGGGCTTTGTCGAGCGCACCGACGGCGGCCGCGAGTTCCGGCTCGGCATGGCGGTATTGCGCCTCGGCTTCGATTACCTCGCTTCGCTGGAGTTGACCGAGCTGGGCCGCCCGCTGCTGGACCGGCTGCGCGACGAAATCAACTACCCGTGCAACCTCGTGGTGCGCGACGGCCGCTCCATTGTCTATGTGGCCAAGTCCGTGGCGCCCACGCCGTTCGCCAGTTCGGTCAACGTTGGCACCCGCCTGCCGGCGCACGCTACCGTGCTCGGCCGCGTGCTGCTTGAAGACCTGACATTGGAGGCGTTGCGCGAACTCTATCCCGAGCCGCAACTGGAAGTCTTCTCGGACAGCACCCCGAAGACCGTGGAAGCCCTGTTCGACATGGTTCAGCGCGACCGCCAGCGCGGCTATGTGCTGCAGGAGGGCTTTTTCGAAACCAGCATCTCGACCATCGCCGCGCCGGTGCGTGACCGCAGCGGCAAGGTGGTGGCGGCGCTTGGGGCCACCATCCCGGCTTCGCGGATCGATCCGGAGCGGCTGGATACAATGGTGGAGCAGGTGAGGGGGGCTGCGGCGGAGTTGTCGCGGTTGCTGGACTATCGGCCGCCGATGGGTAGCGTGGTGGCGAATTTCTAAGGTGCCGGGCGAGCGGCGCGAATTCCTGCAGGCCCATCCTGTCCCGCTGGTGGACGGGCGCGGCCAGGCAGGCAGGACGATCAGGAAACCCCAGGAAGTGAAATGGCTGAGAAGGTTGGCGGTTGGATTCTAGTGGGTAGCGAAGGCGGTTACCGCCGGCTTGCGCGATACGCAATCGAAGATGAGGGCTCGCTGAATATCCGGTTCGTCCGCGCCGGCACCGTTCAGGAAAGCGCGGGCGCCGATTCTGACCGGATCGGGCAACCGAAAACCAGGAACTTGTCGTATCACGCAACAGGGCAAGTCCACCTGAGCCACCGGCCAGACGAGAGCGTCTTCATGGAGCCCTTGAGCCGTATCACCGGCCTGAATCTCTTCGCGGTCTATCGGGTCCCGTCGGTAGGGCGGCTTGATGAGCATGATGAGGCCTTGGGACCCTCGGACCTGGTGCTGGCTTGTCCTGAGCAGTCCGTCCCGACTCAGTTCCTCTTCGGGATAGGTCCTTGCACCACAAGCGCTCCCGGAGCTTGGGGGAGCATCAGATTGGAAGGCTTGTTTACGCTCAGCGTTGCAATGGCTCCAGAGGCGCCCGACTATCCTGAGCACCTGAAGATTTACTTCTCCATATTCCTGTGGAAGGGCTTGTTTGGGCAACTGCCAATCCAGGAAGATCAGGCCTTCGTGGAGTTCCGCCAGAAACTGGATGCTTCGCAAGGATTGACCGTCTTTCCGGCCACGTCGGATGCCGCGAAGGGCGGCGGCTGAGGCGGCGGCGCGCCGTCGTTGCCGTGCTGGATATCTTCCACAGGAGGCCCTCCCGTCGGCATCCCTCTGGGGCAATGGCCTCTCAAGTGGGCCATTGCCCCTGCGTCAGCGTTTCCAGGCTATCGGCGCGGAGGCGGAGCAGGCGGCCACCTTGCCGGACCAGCTCCGGGTGGTAGTGACCTTGACGAGCTGTTCGTTGACCGGCTCGATCGGCCGTTGCCGGCGCTCGGCCAGGCTGTTGGCTACGCTGGCAAGCGCTGCCTTGCACGCCGCATTGGCCGAGCTGGATCGCACGATGAACTGCGAATAGCGATAGTTGACCATCAGGGTGAAGCCGTCTGGAACGTATTCAACCGTGTATTCGGTGTCCATGTCATACGTCGACATCTGTCGGCCAGCAGATGGCGCGGGCGTAGTCGTAGTGCATGCCGCCGATATCAGGCAGGCCACCGCTGCCAACACCTTCTTGTATTGCACGGCATGATCTCCATGGATTTCATTGCAGGAAGCGCGGCGCATCTTGGCTTGTGTGCGAGTCTGGGGCTGGATGGTACCAAGGAATGACGGTGGAGGAATCCGGATGGCCATGGTCCCGGCACCTTCCCGCAGTGGCGGCCGCCGCTTGGACAATGGACGGAATCAGGGGAGTCGCAGAATCGGGCCGCCCACCTGGGTTTGATGGCCTCTTCGATGCAAGGTGTCGCGATGGCTTCGGCGGTGATTTTTTCACCCAAAGAAAAAAGGACTTGGGCTGTCGCCGCAAGTCCTTCATTCCTCACCGAATTTTGGTGGGTGGTACAGGGATTGAACCTGTGACCCCTGCCGTGTGAAGGCAGTGCTCTACCGCTGAGCTAACCACCCCTGCTGCTGCGTTGTTGCTGCCGTGCTGCAGAGAAACAAGATTATGTCAGCGCGCTTGTATCTTGTAAAGCCCTTTCTGGAAATTTCTGCAAAAAATCCCTTCAGGCTTTCCTGGCAGACTCACGCGGCTTCAGCCGCGGGCGCGTCTTCCTGCCACACCACCTTGCCGCCGCTCGCCTTGTCCAGTTGCTTGAGCACGGCCAGGTGCGCGGTGGTCTCTTCCTCGCTGGCCATCAGCACCGGCAGGTCCAGCCGCGAGAGGTCAGTGGATGCCACGGCGTCGCTCTGCGCGCCGCCGCCGTCGAGCATATCGATGACCAGCGAGTTCTGGCCGCGCGTCATCGCGAGGTAGACCTCGGCCAGCAATTCCGCATCGAGCAGTGCGCCGTGCAGGGTGCGGTGCGAATTGCTGATGCCGAGGCGGTCGCACAGCGCATCGAGCGAATTGCGCTTGCCGGGGAACATCTGGCGCGCTTCGCGCAGGGTGTCGATCACATTGCCCGCGTGCTCGCGGAACGGGGGCAGCCCGACCAGCTTGAATTCCATGTCAAGGAAGCCAAGGTCGAAGGGCGCGTTGTGAATGATCAGTTCGGCGTCCTGGATGAACTCCCGGATCTCGTGCACCACTTCCACGAACTTGGGCTTGTCGGCCAGGAATTCGACGGTGATGCCGTGCACCGCGATCGCGCCTTCGTCGATATCGCGTTCCGGGTTGACGTAGAAGTGCAGGTGCCTGCCCGTGAGGCGGCGGTTGAGCAGCTCCACGCAGCCGATTTCAATCAGGCGGTCGCCGGTGGCGGCGCTAAGGCCGGTGGTTTCGGTGTCGAGAACGATCTGTCGCATGGCGGGCATTCTAACCGCAGGGGCGGGGCAGGCGGCCGTCGGGGCCGGTCCTTAACCCTTGAGCGAGTCCACGCCGCGGTTGGCGAGGGCGTCGGCGCGCTCGTTGCCCGGATGGCCGTTGTGGCCGCGCACCCAGTGCCAGGAGATATCGTGCTGCTGCGCGAGCTTGTCCATTTCCTGCCAGAGGTCGGCGTTTTTCACCGGCTTCTTGTCGGCAGTCTTCCAGCCGCGCGCCTTCCAGCCCGGCAGCCATTCGCCGATGCCTTTCTGCACGTACTGGGAGTCGGTGTAGACCTTGATCCGGCACGGCCGCTTGAGCGCGCGCAGGGCTTCGATCACGGCGGTCATTTCCATGCGGTTGTTGGTGGTCAGGGACTCGCCGCCGAACAGTTCTTTTTCTTTGCTGCCGGAGACCAGCACTGCGCCCCAGCCGCCGCGGCCAGGATTGCCTTTGCAGGCGCCGTCAGAGTAGATGATGACGTCTTCGATTTCGTTGGGTTGCATTGCGTTGTCGCTAAGGTTGGCACGGCAATAGCGCGCGGTGCCGACCGGGGTGATTGGGTGTGCGCCGGTGGCGCTCAATGCTCGTCACCGGGCGCCTTGCCGTGGGTGCCCGTGGGCGAGGCCACGGGCGCGGCGACGGGTGACAGTGCCGTCTTCGGGCTCTTCCAGGCGGGGCCGACCAGGCGGATATTGCGCACGCGCTTGACCGCCGAAATCATATAGACTGAGCCGAAGATCGGCCACCAGCGGTCGCCGGCCTTTTCCATGAAGGCGGTGCGCTGCAGCCAGCGCTCAGTGTGGTAGGGCGGGCAATAGCAGCCAAACCGGCCGCGGATGATATCGAAACCCAGCAGTTTGAGCCAGTCCTTGATCCGCACGAAACCGATCGACTGGCTGTCGTTGGGCAGGAAAGGATCGGCGCCCAGCCGCTTGAGGCCCTGGCGCGCGCCCCACAGGCTCATGGGGTTGAAGCAGGTCACCACGACGCGGCCTTCAGGCATCAGCACGCGCGATACCTCGCGCAGCACCTCGTGGGGATCTTCCGAAAACTCCAGGATATGGGGCAGGGTGATCAGATCGATACTTTGCGTTTCGAACGGCAGTTCGTCGAAGCGGCACAGCAACTGGCGAGCGTCGGCCTGGGCGCGTGGGCCATGGGGGCCGCTGCCGGGGGCCAGCGCCAGTGCGGAGAACGGCATGCGGTTTTCGCGCAGCGTGTCAATGTGCGGCAGGCCAAGCTGCACCGCGTGGTAGCCGAAGATATCCACGACGGTCCGGTCGTACTGACCCTGCTCCCACTGGAGCATGTATTGCCCGGGAGGCGAGGCAAGCCAGTCTTCCCAATTTATAATCGGACGCTTGGACATAGGAGCACGCATGTTGAAGGTGGAGCCGATTCCCGCATTCCAGGATAACTATATCTGGGCTATCCATGACGGTCACTGCGCCGCCGTGGTCGACCCGGGCGAAGCCGCGCCGGTCGAGGCTTTCCTGGCACGTGCGGGGCTGGTGCTGGGCGCTATTGTAATCACCCATCATCATGGCGATCACCAGGGCGGGGTGGCCGAGTTGCTGGCGGCGCATCCGGCGGCGCCGGATGGCACGCCGTTGCCCGTGATCGGGCCGGCCGGCGAACGCATCGGCGGACGCACCGTGGCCGTGCGCGAAGGCGATACCGTGGAGGTAGCCCATCCCGCGCTGCGGCTCAATGTGCTCGACGTGCCGGGCCACACCGCCGGCCATGTCGCCTACGTGGCGGATCTGCCCGGCGCCGGTCCGGCCGTGTTCTGCGGCGATACGCTGTTCGCCAGCGGATGCGGACGGCTGTTCGAGGGTTCGCCGGCGCAGATGCTGGCTTCGCTGGACAAGCTGGCGGCGCTGCCCGGCGCCACCCGCGTGTATTGCGCCCACGAGTACACGCGCAGCAATGTGCGCTTTGCGCGGGCAGTAGAGCCGGACAATGCCGCGCTGGCAGCCTGGGAGGCGCGTGTGGATGCGTTGCGCGCCGCCGGCACGCCCACTGTACCGACCACGGTTGCGCAAGAGCGGGAGGTCAATCCCTTCCTGCGTTCGCGCGAACCCTCTGTACGGCTGGCGGTGGCGGCCCATGCGGGTGGCCCGGCAGCCAACGACGCGGCGGCCTTCGGCGCGCTGCGTGGCTGGAAAGACAATTTCCGCTGATTCCTTATTGCCATATGCCGGCGTGGCGGACCCGCCAGCCGTTGACCCCGCAAGCCGGGAGGGCGATTTCCGTGTACCCGTTATGTTCCTGGCGGCGCTGCCCTGGCGCCGCCGCAGGGAAAATTTCATTGACGCGAAAGCCGCTTTTTCTTAGCATCAGGCAAATTTTTAGCGTCACGATTTGAGAACTTAATGAAAATTGGTCGATTACTGGCGGTGGTTGCGTGTGCCGCGCTGCTCGCAGCGTGTGCCGGCACGCCAACTCCGCCCGGCGCCGCCGATGGCGTCAGCACGACCGCCTCCGCTTCCAAACCTGCGTATTCGAAGCCCGATCCGCTCAATTCGATCAACAGCGCGGCCGTGATCAACCTGGACCGCGACAGCCTCGACTGGTTGCGCGGGCCGTCGAGCGACATCTGGGACCGTATCCGCCGCGGATTCGGCATGCCGGACCTGGAAGGCACTCTGGTTGACGATCGCACGCAGTGGTACGCGCAGCGGCCGGAATACATGGAACGGATGGTCGCGCGCTCGAGCCGCTACCTCTATCACATCGTCGAGGAACTGGAACGCCGCAAGATGCCCACGGAGCTGGCGTTGCTGCCCTTCGTGGAAAGCGCCTTCAACCCGCAGGCCGAGTCCACCGCCAAGGCGGCTGGCATGTGGCAGTTCATTCCGAGTACCGGCAAGAGCTACAACCTGAAGCAGAACATGTTCCGCGACGAGCGGCGCGATGTGCTGGCCTCGACCGACGCGGCGCTGGACTACCTGCAGCGGCTGTACGACATGTTCGGCGACTGGCAACTGGCGCTGGCGGCGTATAACTGGGGCGAGGGCGCGGTTTCCCGGGCCATCGCGCGCAATCAGGCGCGCGGGCTGCCGACGGACTACGCCAGCCTGAGCATGCCCAACGAAACGCGCTACTACGTGCCCAAGCTGCAGGCGGTCAAGAACATCATTGCCAACCCCCAGATGTACGGGGTGAAGCTGCCCGATATTCCCGACCACCCGTACTTCGTCACGGTGACCACATCGCGCGATATCGACGTCTCGCTGGCGGCCAAGCTCGCCAATATGCCGCTCGACGAGTTCAAGGCGCTGAACCCGTCCTTCAACCGGCCGGTGATCCTGGGCGCGGCGAATCCGCAGATCCTGCTGCCGTTCGATAACGCCGAGCGCTTCCAGTACAACCTCAACACCTACCGGGGCGGCCTGTCGAGCTGGACGGCGGTGACGGTGGACAACCGCGAGCGCATCGAGGCGCTCGCGGCGCGGCTGAATATCGACGCGGACACCATTCGCGAGATCAACCGCATTCCCAAGGGCATGCGGCTGAAGGCCGGCTCCACCGTGGTGGTGCCGCGCTCGGAGAGCCACGGCCAGGATATCAGCGCCACGCTGGCGGAAAGCGCCATGATGGCTGTCGAGCCGGATGTGCCGGACGCGCGCCGCGTGGTGGTGCGGGCGGGGCGGCGCGACACGGTGGTTTCGCTGGCGCATCGCTATGGCGTGTCGGCCGGGCAGGTGCAATCCTGGAACAAGCTTTCCGGCACCAAGCTGGTGGCGGGGCAGAGCCTGGTGTTGATGGTGCCGGCGCGTTCGGCGGCCCGTTTCGCCAGTGCCACTGACACGCCGCCCACTGCGTCCGCCCTGGCGCCGGTTCGTGGCGAGCCGGTGCAGGCAACCGCCAAGGGCCGCGCGGCGGGCCGTCAGCGTGTGACGGTGGAGGCGGCCCCGCGCAAGGCTGCGGCCGGAGCCGGCAGGACGGCCAAAGCCGCTCCGGCGGTCCCGGCAGCCAAGGCCGCCGGCGCCAAACCGTCCGCGAAGCCAGCCGGCAAGGCTGCCGCGGCGCCTGCCAAGACCAAGGCGCACGCGCGCTGACCGCACGGGCCGGGCTCGGGTCAACGGGTTTGAGCCAGCAAGTTTGAGCCAGATCAAGGGCGTGCCAATGGCACGCCCGTTTTGCTTGGAGCGGTGCGTCAGCGGTAAGCCTTGCGTAAGCCGGCGTACCCAGACTGCAGGTACCGGTGGGCTGGCTCGGCTGCGGCAAGCCAGCCGCCATGCGCCTGGAATGGTGGCAAACTAGCGGGCGACAGCAGACAGCATCAGGTGGTTCGCCCGGCCAAGACAAACTGCATATAGACAACCCGCATTCAAGCGGAGGAGACAAGCCATGACGGCTACCCGTGCCCTGCACGCACGCTCAGTGAGCGATCCCGAAGGTTTCTGGGCCGAACAGGCTCGCCGCATCGACTGGGAAACCCCATTCGAGACCGTGCTGGACGATAGCCGTCCGCCATTTACCCGGTGGTTCGTTGGCGGGCGCACCAATCTCTGCCACAACGCCGTCGACCGTCACCTGGCGGCGCGCGCGGACCAGCCCGCGCTGATCTATGTGTCAACTGAAACCGGCCAGCATCGCACCTACAGCTACGCCGAGCTGCATGACGAGGTCAACCGCATGGCCGCGATCCTGCAGCAGATGGGCGTGGCCAAGGGCGACCGCGTGCTGATCTACATGCCGATGATTCCCGAGGCCGCCTTTGCCATGCTGGCGTGCACGCGGATCGGCGCCATTCACTCGGTGGTGTTCGGCGGCTTCGCCTCGGTCAGCCTGGCCGCGCGCATCGACGACGCGCAGCCGCGTGTGATCGTCAGCGCGGACGCTGGCTCGCGCGCGGGCAAGGTGGTGCCCTACAAGCCGCTGCTCGACGAGGCGGTGACGCTGGCCGCGCACAAGCCCGAACGCGTGCTGCTGGTGGATCGCCAGCTCGCGCCGATGGCGCTCACGCCCGGCCGCGACGAAGACTACGCAGCCTGGCGCGAGCGCGTGGGCGCGGCGCGCGTGCCGTGCGTCTGGCTCGAATCGAGCGAGCCATCCTACGTGCTCTACACCTCGGGCACCACCGGAAAACCAAAAGGCGTGCAGCGCGACACTGGCGGCTACGCGGTCGCGCTGGCTACCTCGATGGACTACATTTTCTGCGGCAAGGCTGGCGACACCATGTTCTCCAGCTCCGATATCGGCTGGGTGGTGGGGCACAGCTACATCGTGTACGGGCCGCTGCTGGCCGGCATGGCCACGCTGATGTACGAAGGCACGCCGGTGCGCCCGGACGGCGGCATCCTGTGGCAACTGGTGGAGCAGTACCGCGTGAACATCATGTTCAGCGCGCCCACCGCCATTCGCGTGCTGAAGAAGCAGGACCCGGCCTGGCTCGCGCGCTACGACCTCTCCAGCCTGCGCCTGCTGTTCCTGGCCGGCGAGCCGCTCGATGAACCTACCGCCAGCTGGATCCAGCAGGGCATCGGCAAGCCGGTGGTGGACAACTACTGGCAGACCGAGACGGGCTGGCCGATCATCGCCATCCAGCGCGGCATCGATCCGTTGCCGGCCAAGCTGGGGTCGCCCGGCGTGCCGGTCTATGGCTACGACCTGAAGATCATTGATGAAGCCACCGGCGCCGAATGCGCTCCGGGGCAGAAAGGCGTGGTCGCCATCGACGGGCCGTTGCCGCCGGGCTGCATGACCACGGTGTGGGGAGACGATGAACGCTTCGTCAAGACCTATTGGTCCGGCGTGCCGGGCCGCCGCTGCTATTCGACGTTCGACTGGGGTGTGCAGGACGAGGACGGCTATATCTTCATCCTGGGCCGCACCGACGACGTGATCAATGTGGCGGGCCACAGGCTGGGCACGCGCGAGATCGAGGAGAGCATCTCGTCGCATCCGGCGGTGGCCGAGGTGGCGGTGGTGGGCGTGCACGATGCGCTGAAGGGGCAGGTGGCTATGGCGTTCGTGATCGCGCGTGACGCGGGCCGCATCGAAACCCAGGCCGACCGGCTGGCGCTGGAAGGCGACGTGATGAAGACCGTGGACCGGCAACTGGGCGCGGTGGCGCGCCCGGCGCGGGTGTTCTTCGTCAATGCGCTGCCCAAGACCCGCTCCGGCAAGCTGCTGCGCCGCGCCATGCAGGCGGTGGCGGAAGGCCGCAACCCCGGCGATCTCACCACGATCGAAGATCCCACCGCGCTGGCGCAACTCCAGGCGGCGATGCAAGGCTGAAGGCTGTTTTGGCCGCCGCGCGCCGGAGGGCGAGCGGCGGCAGAGGCATGTTTTAGGGCTGGAAACGCGGCGTATCCGCCGCTGCCGGGTTGGCTAAGCTGGCCTGCCGGGGCACGCGCTGCACCGCGTCAGAGATTGTGCTTGCGCGACGGTCTGATGCGGATTAATATTTTAAGCATCAAATATTTAAGCATGATCTAGATGCGCTCCCGCGCATCGCATGTGCCGCGAGGGGCCGGGCCAGCCGGATCCGGGCCGGCGCGCAGGAGACGACAAGATGCGAGTACTGTGTATCGGCGGAGGCCCCTCGGGCCTGTACTTCGGTTTGCTGATGAAGCTGCGGTATCCCTCCAACGAGGTCTACGTGGTGGAGCGCAACCGGCCCTACGACACGTTTGGCTGGGGCGTGGTGTTCTCCGACGCCACCATGGACAACCTCAAGCAGGCCGATCCGGTCAGCGCGCAGCAGATCAACGAGGCATTCAACCACTGGGACGATATCGACATCCATATCGGCGGGCGCACCATGCGTTCCGGCGGGCATGGCTTTATCGGCATCGGCCGCAAGCGCCTGCTCAATATCCTGCAGGCTCGCTGCGAGGAGTTGGGCGTGCACCTGGTCTTCGAGACCGACGTCACGGATGACCAGGCGCTGGCGCAGCAATACCAGGCTGACATCGTGATCGCCGCCGACGGAATCAACAGCCGCGTGCGCGGCCGCTACGCCGAGACCTTCCAGCCCGATATCGATACCCGCCTGTGCCGCTTTGTCTGGCTTGGCACGCGCAAGTTGTTCGACGCCTTTACCTTCGCCTTCGAAAAGACCGAGCATGGCTGGTTCCAGGCCCATGCCTACCGTTTCGACGACAACACCTCCACCTTTATCGTCGAGGCGCCCGAGCCGGTCTGGCGCGCCGCCGGCATCGAGCAGATGAGCCAGGAGGAGGGCGTGGCCTTCTGCGAGCGCCTGTTTGCCCGCTACCTGGACGGTAACGCCCTGATCAGCAACGCCACTCACCTGCGCGGCTCGGCCAACTGGATCCGCTTTCCGCGTGTGATCTGCGGCACCTGGGTGCACTGGAACACGCTGGCCGACGGCCGCCGCGTGCCGGTGGTGCTGATGGGCGACGCCGCGCATACCGCGCATTTCTCGATCGGCTCCGGCACCAAGCTGGCGCTGGAAGATGCGATCGACCTCGCCAACAATATCCGCGATGCCGGGCCGGGCGGCGCCGACGTGCTGCCGCAGGCGCTGGAGCGCTACCAGGCCACCCGCAGCGTCGAGGTCCTCAAGATCCAGAATGCCGCGCGCAACTCCACCGAATGGTTCGAGAACGTCGAGCGCTATGCGGGCATGGCGCCGGAGCAGTTCGCCTATTCCCTGCTGACGCGCTCGCAGCGCATCTCGCACGAGAACCTGCGCGTGCGGGATTCGGGCTACGTCGAGGGCTTCGAGCGCTGGCTCGCGGCACAGGCCGCGGCCAACGTTGCCAATGCCGGGCAACCCGCGGATGCGCGCGCGGTGCCGCCGATGTTCACGCCGTTCCGCGTACGCAGCGTCACGCTGAAGAACCGCGTGGTGGTGTCGCCCATGGCCATGTATTCCTGCGAGGACGGCGTGCCCGGCGACTTCCACCTGACCCACCTGGGCGCGCGCGCTCTCGGTGGCGCCGGCATGGTAGTGGCGGAAATGACCTGTACTTCTCCGGATGCGCGTATCACCCCGGGATGCCCGGGTTTGTGGAACGACGCGCAGCGCGACGCCTGGCGCCGCATCGTCGATTTCGTGCACGCCAACAGCGACGCGCGCATCGCCATGCAGATTGGCCACGCCGGGCGCAAGGGGTCTACCCAGCTTGGCTGGGAAGCGATGGACTACCCGCTTGCCAGCGGCAACTGGCCGGTGATGTCGGCCTCGCCGTTGCCCTATATGCCGGACGTGTCGCAAGTGCCGCGCGAGATGAGCCGCGCGGACATGGATCAGGTGCGGGACGATTTCGTGGCCGCCGCGCGGCGTGCCGCGCAGGCGGGTTTCGACTGGCTCGAACTGCACTGCGCCCACGGCTACCTGCTCTCCAGCTTTATCTCGCCGCTGACCAACCAGCGCAGCGACGAATACGGTGGCTCGCTGGCTGCGCGGCTGCGCTACCCGCTCGAAGTCTTTGCGGCGGTACGCGCCGTGTGGCCCCAGGAGCGCCCGATGTCGGTGCGGATTTCGGCACACGACTGGGTCGAAGGCGGCATCACGCCGGACGATGCGATCGAGATCGCACGTGCCTTCAAGACTGCGGGCGCCGATATGATCGACTGTTCTTCGGGGCAGGTGAGTCCTGACCAGGCGCCGGTGTACGGGCGCATGTACCAGACGCCGTTTGCCGACCGCATCCGCAACGAGGCCGGCATTGCCACCATCGCTGTCGGCGCGATCTTCGAAGCCGACCACGTCGACAGCATCATCGCCGCCGGCCGTGCCGACCTGTGCGCGATTGCCCGCCCGCACCTGGCGGACCCCGCCTGGACCATCCACGAAGCCGCGCGGCTGGGCCATCGCGACCTGGCATGGCCCAAGCAATACCAGGCCGGCAAGCGCCAGCTGGAAACCAACCTGGAGCGGGCTGCGCAGCAGGCACGGCAAGCCCGTCAGCCCGAGGATCACTGAGCATGAGCGCCTATCTTTCCCTGCAGGGCCGGCACGCAATGGTCACCGGTGGCGGACGCGGAATCGGCGCGGCCATTGCGCGCCGCCTGCTCGTGCAAGGCGCCAGCGTCACCTTACTGGGGCGCGACGCGGCCACGCTGGCAGCGACAGCCGATGCGCTCGCCGAGGCGGTCGTCGCGCCCGCCATGCTCGGCACGGTGACGGCGGATATTTCGCAGGCCGACAGCGTGGCGGCGGCGTTCGCGGAAGCGTCCGGCCGCGCGGGCCCGATCGACCTGCTGATCAACAACGCCGGGCAGGCGCGCAGCGCGAGCTTCGCCAGGACGGATCTCGCCCTGTGGCGATCCATGCTCGAGGTCAACCTGACCGGCACCTTCCTCTGCACGCAGGCGGCGCTGCCGGGCATGCTGGAACGCGGCTGGGGCCGCATCGTCAATGTGGCCAGCACTGCCGGGCTGGTTGGCTACGGCTATGTCAGCGCCTACTGCGCGGCCAAGCACGGCGTGATCGGACTGACCCGCTCGCTGGCGCTGGAAGTCGCGAGCAGCGGCGTGACCGTCAATGCGGTCTGCCCTGGCTATACCGAGACCGACATCGTGCGCGATGCGGTTGCCAATATCATGAGCAAGACCGGCCGCACCGAGACGCAGGCCCGCGCCGAGTTGTCCAAGGGCAATCCGCAGGGCAGGCTGGTGCAGCCGGACGAGGTGGCTGACGCGGTAGCATGGCTGTGCCAGCCCACCGCCAGCGCGATCACCGGGCAGGCCATCGCAGTGGCCGGCGGCGAGGTCATGGCGGGTTGATCCCGAACGAATTCGAGAAAACCAGAACAGGCAAGCGAGAAACGAGATGAGTGAAATAGCACTGGACATGCGCCACCACAAGCGCAGCTTTGCCGGCTACCAGCCGCAGCACTTCCTGTGGTCGGTCTCGGCCGACGGCAAGGTCGGCACCGTGACGCTGAACCGCCCCGAGCGCAAGAACCCGCTCACCTTCGATTCCTACGCCGAACTGCGCGATCTGTTCCGCGCGCTGTGCTACGCCACGGACATCAAGACCGTGGTGATCACCGGCGCCGGCGGCAACTTCTGCTCGGGCGGCGACGTCCACGAAATCATCGGCCCGCTCACCCGCATGACCATGCCCGAGCTGCTCGAATTCACGCGCATGACCGGCGACCTGATCAAGGCCATGCGGGCCTGCCCGCAACCGGTCATCAGCGCCGTCGACGGCATCTGCGCGGGCGCCGGCGCGATGATGGCGCTGGCCTCGGATATGCGGTTGGGCACCGAGCAGGCGAAGACCGCTTTCCTGTTCGTGCGGGTAGGCCTGGCAGGCGCGGACATGGGCGCCTGCTCGCTGCTGCCGCGTGTGATCGGACAAGGCCGTGCCAGCGAGCTGCTGTACACCGGCCGGGCGATGAATGCGCAGGAAGGGCTGCAATGGGGCTTTTTCAACGCGCTGCACGCACCGGACGCGGTACTCGCCGAAGCCCAGTCGCTGGCCGCGCAAATCGCCGCCGGGCCCACCTTCGCCCACGGCGTGACCAAGAAGCTGCTGCACCAGGAATGGAACATGGGCCTGGACGAAGCCATCGAGGCCGAGGCCGAGGCGCAGGCCATCTGCATGCAGACCAAGGACTTCCGCCGGGCCTACGACGCGTTCGTGGCCAAGACGCGGCCCGTGTTCGAAGGCGACTGAAAGGGTACGAACTTCATGTCCGACAAAAGCTATCTCTCCCTGCCGTTCTTCGGCGACGCGCACCGCGAACTGGAACAACGGCTCGACGCGTGGGCCACGGCCTCGCTCGCGGTCGATCACAGCGACACCGACGCCGCCTGCCGCGCGCTGGTGCGCCAGCTTGGCGAGGCCGGCTGGCTGCGCTACTGCGTGCCCGCTGCTTATGGCGGCGCGCTCGAAACGCTCGACTCGCGCTCGCTGTGCCTGCTGCGCGAGACGCTCGCCCGTCACGACGGCCTGGCCGATTTCGCCTTCGCCATGCAGGGCCTGGGCAGCGGCGCCATCACGCTGGCCGGCAGCGACGCCGTGCGCGAGCGCTATCTGCCACGCGTGGCGCGGGGCGAGGCGATCGCTGCGTTCGCCCTGTCCGAGCCCGACGCGGGGTCCGATGTGGCGGCAATGCAATGCCGCGCGGTACTGGACGGCGATCACTACGTGATCGATGGCGAGAAGACCTGGATCTCCAACGGCGGCATCGCCGACTTCTACTGCGTGTTCGCCCGCACCGGCGAAGCGCCGGGCGCGCGCGGCATCTCAGCCTTCGTGGTGGACGCGGACACGCCGGGCCTGACCATCGCCGAGCGGATCGATGTCATGGCGCCGCACCCGCTTGCCACGCTGCGTTTCGAGAACTGCCGGGTGCCGGTTGGCGCGCGGCTGGGCGAAGCAGGGCAGGGCTTCAAAGTGGCCATGATGACGCTGGATATCTTCCGCGCCTCGGTGGCGGCCGCCTCGCTGGGCTTCGGCCGCGCCGCGCTTGACGAAGCACTCGCGCGCGCCATCGCGCGGCCCATGTTCGGCGGCGTGCTGGCCGACCTGCAACTGACCCAGGCGGCAATCGGCGACATGGCCACCGCCATCGACTCGGCCGCGCTGCTGACCTACCGCGCCGCGTGGCTGCGCGATGTGGCCGGTGTGCGCACCACGCGCGAAGCGGCGATGGCCAAGATGGTGGCCACCGAGAACGCGCAGCAGGTCATCGACCGCGCCGTGCAGATGTTCGGCGGGCTCGGCGTCAAGGTGGGCACGCGCGTGGAGAGCCTGTACCGGGAGATCCGTTCGCTGCGGATCTACGAAGGCGCCACCGAAGTGCAGAAGCTGATCATCGCGCGCGAAACGCTGGCACAGCATCGCGCATAGCGTGAACGACGCGGCTGGACAGCCCTTACCAGCATCACCAGAATGAAGGAAGCGGAGACAACCATGGCGAGCACAGCCCACCTAGATACCTTTGCACGCGACCGCCTGCCGCCCCCGCAGCAGTGGCCGGAACTGCTGTTGAGCGCGGACACGCAATATCCGGAGCGCATGAACTGCGCGCTGGAACTGGTCGAGCGCCATGTGCGCGAAGGGCGGGGCGAGCGCATCGCGATCCGCTACGAGCAGGACGGCGCCCATCGCAGCGTCAGCTATGCCGAACTGGCAGCGCTCTCCAACCGCATCGCCCACGTGCTGACCGGCGACATGAAGCTGGTGCCGGGCAATCGCGTGCTGCTGCGCGGCCCCAACAACCTGATGATGGCAGCGTGCTGGCTGGCGGTGGTCAAGGCGGGGCTGATCGCGGTGCCGACCATGCCGTTGCTGCGTGCCAAGGAACTCAAGCAGGTGATCGACCGTGCCGCGGTCAGCGCGGCGTTGTGCGACGAGCGCCTGCGTGAAGAACTCGAAGCCAATCTGGATCCTGGCAACGAGCACCATTGCCCGAGCCTGACGCGGGTGCGCTACTTCAACGGCAGCGGCGCAGGCTCGGTGGAAGCCGCCATGGCCGGCAAGCCCGAGTCGTTCGACGCGTGCGATACCGCTACCGACGACATCTGCCTGATCGCCTTCACCAGCGGGACCACCGGCCAGCCCAAGGGCACGGTGCATTTCCACCGCGATGTGATCGCCATGTGCGACCTGTTCCCGCGTCATGTGCTCAAGCCGGGGCCGGACGACATCTTCTGCGGCACCCCGCCGCTGGCCTTTACCTTCGGCCTGGGCGGCATCCTGTGCTTCCCGCTGCGGGTGGGAGCGTCCACGGTGCTGGCCGAGCGGCTCACGCCCGAGAGCCTGCTGGCGCTGATCCAGTCCTGGCGCGCGACGATCGTGTTCACCGCGCCGACCTTCTACCGGCAGATGGCGGCGCTGGCGCCGGGCTACGACATCTCCAGCCTGAAGAAGAGCGTCTCGGCCGGTGAGGCGCTGCCCGATGCGACGCGCCAGAGCTGGAAGGCGGCCACGGGCATCGAGATGACAGACGGGATCGGCGGCACCGAGATGATGCATATCTTCATCTCCAGCGCCGGCGCGGAAGTCCGGCCGGGCGCCATCGGCAAGGTGGTGCCGGGCTATGTCGCGCAGATTGTCGACGAGTCGATGCAACCGGTGCCGCCCGGCACGGTCGGCAAGCTGGCGGTGCGCGGCCCCACCGGCTGCCGCTATTTGGACGACCCGCGCCAGGCCAGCTATGTGAGGGACGGCTGGAACCTGCCGGGCGACACCTTCATGGCCGATGCCGACGGCTACTACTACTACCAGGCGCGTTCCGACGACATGATCGTCTCGGCCGGCTACAACATTGCCGGGCCGGAAGTGGAAAGCGCGCTGATGCGGCACGAAGCGGTGGCCGAATGCGGCGTCGTCGGCATGGCCGATCCCGAGCGCGGCCAGGTGGTCGCCGCCTACGTGGTGCTGCGCCCCGGCGTAGTGGCCAGCGAGGAGATGTGCGCCGCGCTGCAGGCCTACGTCAAGGCCGAGATCGCGCCGTACAAGTATCCGCGCCGGGTGATCTTCGTCGATGCGCTGCCGCGCACCGAGACCGGCAAGCTGCAGCGCTTCCGCCTGCGGCAGCTGGCGGAGAAGGCCGGCGCGGCCGGAGGAGGGCGCCAGCCGTGAGCGAAGTGTTCACCAACACCGTGCGGGTGCGCTTCAAGGACTGCGACGCCGCCGGCATCGTGTTCTTCCCGCGCTACTTCGAGATGCTTAACGACCTGGTCGAGGACTGGTTCCGGGAGGCACTCGGCTGGTCCTTCGACGCGATGCATGGCGCGGCACAGGCCGGCGTGCCGACGGCGGAAGTATCCTGCCGCTTCGTGGCGCCCAGCCGGCTGGGCGAATTGCTGACGCAGGAGCTGCGTGTGACGCGGCTGGGGCGCACCAGTTTCTCTTTGCAGGTGCGCTTCGTCGGGCCTGGCGCGGACCTCCGCGTGGAGATCGCCCAGCGCCTGGTGTGCGTCGATACCGGCGAAATGATGCCGCGCGCGCTGCCGCCGGAGGTCCGCGCCGGCATGGAGCGCTTCCTGGCGCCGGGGCAAGAAGCCGCGGCGCGGTAAGCGCGCGCCGCCTGACATCCTGCACCCATGCGCCCGTCCGAGGCGTGGTGCGAACCAACCAGATCCCAATCACTGATTACGGAAGACCGACCATGAAGATTCTCCAGCCACCAGACTGGGCCGCGCCGCGCGGCTATTCGAACGGCATCATGACCGAGATGCAGGTGGGCAGCCGCCTGCTCTTCGTCGGAGGCCAGATCGGCTGGAACGGCCAGTGCGAGTTCGAAACCGACGACTTTGCCGAGCAGGTCGGCCAGGCGCTGCGCAACATCGTGGCGGTGCTGGCCGCGGGCGGAGCGCGTCCCGATCACATCGTGCGCATGACCTGGTATGTGAAGGACAAGGTGGAATATGTCGCAGCCTACCGCGCCATCGGCGAGCATTACCGGGCCACCATCGGACGTCACTTCCCGGCCATGACGGCGGTCGAGGTCGCCGATCTGGTGGAGGCCCGCGCCAAGGTGGAGATCGAGGTGACGGCGGTGGTGCCTGCCAGCGAGTGAGCGGTGCCGGCCGGGCGTTCCGACCTGCCGGCGGGCGCGCGCAGCGGCCCTACTGCGTCCGCAAGTCCTTGATAACTTGAGAAAATGGGTGGCGCGGGGTATAATCCAAAAGTTTCGCTTTCAGAACCCCTCACCCTAGCGCCTACCGAATTCCACCTTCCGCCGCCCCCATTTCGCCTTGGCTCCGCCGCATTAATTTGTGTGGCGTATCGAGCACCAGGCGAACGGCCCCGGCGACAAGCATCGCGTCCATCACGCTGCCTGTCGCCCCGCCGGACAACGGGGCAAGAGGCGTTGAGCAGGTCGGTCACGGGGTGAATCCAGCAGGAGCCTACCCGTGTTACCGTCTTTTCCGTCCGCCATTCTCGCGCTTGCAGACGGCACGGTCTTTCGTGGCTATTCCATTGGCGCTTCCGGCCATACCATCGGCGAAGTGGTGTTCAACACCGCTCTGACCGGTTACCAGGAAATCCTCACCGACCCCAGCTATTCCCGGCAGATCGTCACGCTGACGTATCCGCATATCGGCAATGTCGGGGTCAATACTGAGGATGTCGAAGCCACGAAAGTCCATGCCGCCGGCCTGATCATCAAGGATCTGCCGCTTCTGGCCTCCAACTTCCGCAAGGAACATTCCCTCGGCCATTACCTGAAGCAGGAAAAGGTGGTGGCGATCGCCGGCATCGATACCCGCAAGCTGACCCGTATCCTGCGCGAGAAGGGTGCCCAGAACGGCTGCATCCTGGCTGGCGAGGACAATGTGCAGAAGGCCATCGACCTGGCGCGCTCCTTCCCCGGCCTGGCCGGCATGGACCTGGCCAAGGTGGTTTCGGTCAAGGAACCGTACGAGTGGAACCAGACCGAATGGGCGCTGGGCACCGGCTACGGCAAGCTGGCGTCGCCGCGCTTCCACGTGGTGGCTTTTGACTACGGCGTCAAGTTCAACATCCTGCGCATGCTGGCCGAACGCGGCTGCAAGGTGACCGTGCTGCCGGCGCAAGCCAGCGCCGCCGACGCGCTGGCGCTCAACCCGGATGGCATCTTCCTGTCGAACGGCCCCGGCGACCCCGAGCCTTGCGACTACGCGATCCGCGCTACCCGCGAGTTCATCGAGCGTGGCATCCCCACCTTCGGCATTTGCCTGGGGCACCAAATCATGGCGCTGGCAGTTGGCGCCAAGACGCTGAAGATGAAGTTCGGCCATCATGGCGCGAACCATCCGGTGAAGGACCTGGAGGACGGCCGTGTGGTGATCACCTCGCAGAACCACGGTTTCGCGGTGGACGCCGATACCCTGCCTGCCAACGTGCGCACCACTCACGTGTCGCTGTTCGACGGTTCGCTGCAAGGTTTCGCGCTGACCGACAAGCCCGCCTTCTGCTTCCAGGGCCATCCGGAAGCCTCGCCGGGCCCGAACGACGTGGCTTACCTGTTCGACCGCTTCACCAAGATGATGGCGGACGCACGCCAGTAAGCGCGCAGCGAAGAAGACAAGACGAGAAGATTAGTAGACAGGCAGACCGCAGGACGATCCCATGAACGCCTTCATGCATACCGCGCTGGGCATTACCGATTTCTGGACCTTTGTGCTCGGCACGATTTTTATCGTGCTGCTGCCGGGCCCGAACTCGATGTATGTGCTTTCCGTCGCCGCGCAGCGTGGCGTGCGCGAAGGCTACAAGGGCGCCTGCGGGGTGTTCCTGGGCGACGCCATCCTGATGGTGCTGTCGGCGGCGGGGGTGGCCTCGCTGCTGAAGGCCTGCCCGGGCCTGTTCTACGTGGTGAAGTACATCGGTGCCGCTTACCTCGGCTGGATCGGTTTCCAGATGCTGCGCGGTGCCGTGCGCGGCTGGTCCAGCCGCGGCAGCGATGGCGGGGCGTCGGCACAGGGCGAGATGCCTGTGGACCGTGCCGTCAGCCCGTTCCGCAAGGCGCTGGTGGTGAGCCTGCTCAACCCCAAGGCCATCCTGTTCTTCATCTCCTTCTTCATCCAGTTCGTCGATCCGCAGTTCGGCTATCCGGCGCTGTCCTTTGTCGCGCTGGGGCTGGTGTGCCAGTTGTGCAGCTTCGCCTACCTGACCGCGATCATCTTCGTGGGCGCCAGGCTGGCCGAGGCGTTTCGCCGCCGACGACGCCTGTCGGCGGGCATGGCGAGCGGTGTGGGCGCCATGTTCATCGGCTTCGGCGCCAAGCTGGCGACGGCCACCCTGAACTGAATCGAATCCTGATATCCGGTGCGGTCCGCGCGAACGTGGGGGCCGGCCAATAATGAGAGCGTGCAATGCCAAAGCGCACAGACATAAAGAGCATCCTGATCATCGGCGCCGGCCCCATCATCATCGGGCAGGCGTGCGAGTTCGACTATTCCGGCGCCCAGGCCTGCAAGGCGCTGCGCGAGGAAGGCTTCAAGGTCATCCTGGTCAACTCCAATCCGGCCACGATCATGACCGATCCCAACACGGCCGATGTGACCTACATCGAGCCGATTACCTGGGAAGTGGTCGAGCGCATCATTGAAAAAGAGCGTCCCGACGCCATCCTGCCGACCATGGGCGGCCAGACCGCGCTGAACTGCGCGCTGGACCTGCATCGCCATGGCGTGCTGGACAAGTACAAGGTCGAGCTGATCGGCGCATCGCCGGAAGCCATCGACAAGGCCGAGGACCGCCAGAAGTTCAAGGAGGCGATGACCAAGATCGGCCTGGGTTCGGCCAAGTCCGGCATCGCCCACTCGATGGAAGAAGCGCTGGCCGTGCAGACGCAGATCGCCAAGGAAACCGCTACCGGCGGCTACCCCATCGTGATCCGCCCGTCGTTCACGCTGGGCGGCTCCGGCGGCGGCATCGCTTACAACCGCGAAGAATTCGAGGAAATCTGCAAGCGCGGCCTGGATCTCTCGCCGACCCGCGAACTGCTGATCGAAGAGTCGCTGCTGGGTTGGAAAGAGTATGAGATGGAAGTGGTCCGCGACAAGAAGGACAACTGCATCATCATCTGCTCGATCGAGAACCTGGACCCGATGGGCATCCACACCGGCGACTCCATCACCGTGGCGCCTGCCCAGACCCTGACCGACAAGGAATACCAGATCCTGCGCAACGCCTCGCTGGCGGTGCTGCGCGAGATCGGCGTCGATACCGGCGGCTCCAACGTGCAGTTCTCGATCAACCCGGCCGACGGCCGCATGATCGTGATCGAGATGAACCCCCGCGTATCGCGTTCGTCGGCGCTGGCGTCCAAGGCCACCGGCTTCCCGATCGCCAAGGTTGCCGCCAAGCTGGCGGTGGGCTACACGCTGGACGAACTGAGGAACGAGATCACCGGCGGTGCGACCCCGGCCTCGTTCGAGCCGTCGATCGACTACGTGGTCACCAAGGTGCCGCGTTTCGCCTTCGAGAAATTCCCGCAGGCCGACAGCCACCTGACCACCCAGATGAAGTCCGTGGGTGAAGTGATGGCCATGGGCCGCACCTTCCAGGAATCGTTCCAGAAGGCGCTGCGTGGCCTGGAAGTCGGCGTGGACGGCCTGGACGACAAGTCCACCGACCGCGACGAGATCGTCGAGGAAATCGGCGAAGCCGGCCCGGACCGCATCTGGTACGTGGGCGATGCCTTCCGCATCGGCATGTCGCTGGAAGAAGTGCACGCCGAGACCGCGATCGACCCATGGTTCCTGGCCCAGATCGAAGACATCGTCAAGACCGAGACCCTGGTCAAGGCGCGCAAGCTGGACAGCCTGTCGGCCGCCGAGCTGCGCCACCTGAAGCAGAAGGGCTTCTCGGATCGCCGCCTGGCCAAGCTGATGGGCGCCGAGCCCAAGGCCGTGCGCGCCGCGCGCCATGCCGCCGGCGTGCGTCCGGTGTACAAGCGCGTGGACACCTGCGCAGCCGAGTTCGCCACCAATACCGCCTACATGTACGGCACCTATGAAGCCGAGCATGGCGAGTGCGAAGCCGAGCCCACCACCAATCGCAAGATCATGGTGCTGGGCGGCGGTCCGAACCGGATCGGCCAGGGCATCGAGTTCGACTACTGCTGCGTGCATGCCGCGCTGGCGCTGCGCGAAGACGGGTACGAGACCATCATGGTCAACTGCAACCCGGAAACCGTGTCGACCGACTACGACACCTCGGACCGCCTCTACTTCGAGCCGCTGACGCTGGAAGACGTGCTGGAAATCGTCGACAAGGAAAAGCCCGTCGGCGTGATCGTGCAGTACGGCGGCCAGACCCCGCTGAAGCTGGCGCTGGACCTGGAAGCCAACGGCGTGCCCATCATCGGCACCAGCCCCGACATGATCGACGCCGCGGAAGACCGCGAGCGTTTCCAGAAGCTGCTGCATGAGCTGGGCCTGCGCCAGCCGCCCAACCGCACCGCGCGTGCCGAGGACGAAGCGCTGCGCCTGGCCACCGAGATCGGCTACCCGCTGGTGGTGCGTCCGTCGTACGTACTGGGCGGCCGCGCGATGGAAATCGTGCACGAGCCGCGCGACCTCGAACGCTATATGCGCGAAGCCGTCAAGGTGTCGCATGACTCCCCGGTGCTGCTGGACCGCTTCCTGAACGACGCCATCGAGTGCGACGTCGACGCGCTGTGCGACGGCCAGCGGGTCTTTATCGGCGGCGTGATGGAGCACATCGAGCAAGCCGGCGTGCACTCGGGCGACTCCGCCTGCTCGCTGCCGCCGTACTCGCTGGCGCAAGCCACCGTGGACGAGCTCAAGCGCCAGACCGCCGCCATGGCCAAGGCCCTGAACGTGGTCGGCCTGATGAACGTGCAGTTCGCCATCCAGCAGGTCAACGGCGAGGATATCGTCTACGTGCTGGAAGTGAACCCCCGCGCCTCGCGCACGGTGCCGTACGTGTCCAAGGCCACCGGGCTGTCGCTGGCCAAGATCGCCGCGCGTTGCATGGCCGGCCAGACGCTGGATTCGCAAGGCATCCATGACGAAGTGGTGCCGCCGTACTACAGCGTCAAGGAAGCTGTGTTCCCGTTCAACAAGTTCCCCGGCGTCGACCCGGTGCTCGGACCTGAAATGCGCTCCACCGGCGAGGTGATGGGCGTGGGCAAGACCTTCGGCGAAGCGCTCTTCAAGAGCCAGCTCGCCGCCGGTTCGCGCCTGCCGGAGAAGGGCACGGTGCTGCTGACCGTGAAGGACAGCGACAAGCCGCACGCGGTGGGCGTGGCGCGCATGCTGCACGATATGGGCTACCCCATCGTTGCCACCCGCGGTACCGCCTCGGCCATCGAAGCCGCCGGCATCCCGGTGCGCGTGGTCAACAAGGTGAAGGACGGCCGCCCGCATATCGTCGACATGCTGAAGAACGGCGAACTGGCGCTGGTGTTCACCACCGTGGACGAAACCCGCACCGCCATCGCCGACTCGCGTTCGATCCGTATCTCGGCCCTGGCCAGCCGGGTGCCGTACTACACCACCATCGCCGGCGCGCGCGCCGCGGTGGAGGGTCTGAAGCACATGCAGAGCCTGGAGGTCTACGACCTGCAAGGCCTGCACGCCTCGCTGGCCTGACGGCCCCTTTGGGCCCCCTGGGGCTGCCCGCAGTTGCTGCGGGCAGCCGTCATGGCCTAAACTAACGGCAATACCGTCGATCCGCCGACCGGGCAAGCGTCCGGGCAATGGGTCGATCCAACCTGACAACCTGAAAGGCCGCGGTTGAGCGGAAGTGCCCCGGGCAGCGATGCCGGTGCATGGCTCCAGCTCCGCTGCGGCTCATTTTTTTGCAGAACGAAGACATGAGCACGATTCCGATTACAAAGCGCGGCGCCGCGCTGCTTAAAGAGGAACTGCAGCGCCTGAAGGCCGTCGAACGTCCCGCGGTGATCAATGCCATTTCCGAAGCGCGCGCGCAGGGTGACCTGTCCGAAAACGCCGAATACGACGCCGCCAAGGAAAAGCAGGCCTTTATCGAAGGCCGCATCCTGGAGGTGGAGTCCAAGCTGTCGACCGCGCAGGTCATCGATCCGACCCAGCTCGATACCGATGGCCGCATCGTGTTTGGCGCCACCGTGGACCTGGAAGACCTGGAGTCGGGCAAGCCCGTGAGCTACCAGATCGTCGGCGACGACGAGGCCGACCTCGACAGCGGCAAGATCTCGGTCAGCTCGCCTATCGCGCGCGCGCTGATCGGCAAGTTCGAGGGCGATGTGGCGATCGTGCTGGCCCCTGGCGGCGAGCGCGAGTACGAAGTCATCACGGTTCGCTACGTCTGAACGGGGCTGCGTGTTCTCCTCCTCCTACTCGAGCCTGCCGCCGCTGCCACATCGGATCTTTCTCCTGCTGACCGTTGTCTGGGCCGGCAGCCTGTGGACCGTGGGCTACATGGTGGCCCCGACGCTGTTTTCGGTGCTGCCCAGCCGGGAGACCGCCGGCCTGATTGCCGGGCAGCTGTTCCGGACCGAGGCCATCCTTGGCGTGGTGGTCGGCGTGCTGCAGCTGGCGCTGTGCAACCTGATGATCCGCCGTGGCGCGAGGCGATACCGGGGGCTGCGCTGGCTGGTGCTGGGCATGCTGCTTTGCGTGCTGGTGGGATATTTCGGCATCCAGCCCTTCATGGAGAACCTGAAGGACAAGGCGACGGCGCTGGGCGTGGGCGTGTCCGAATCCCCCTATAAGGGGCAGTTCGGCATACTGCATGGTGTGTCCAGCGTGTTCTACCTAGCGCACAGCCTGCTTGCGCTGGTCCTGGTGTGGCGCGCGGCGGCGCCGCGTTCGGCGGGCGAGTAGGGCAGGCGGGCAAGGAGTGTGGCGGACCCCGCGTGCGGGGCCGCCGATATCTAGCCGGCGCGCGTCAGGAGGCGCCGGCCAGTCGCTCAGTCGAGCGCTTTCTTCTTCTGGCTGGTCGGACGGGCACGCGCACGCTTGACGTTGCCGCCAGCGGTGACGCGCTCATTGCCCAGCACCGTCACTTGCGAGCGCTTGGGGCGGCGATTGGGCGCGGCGCTCGGCTTCCTGACGGTCACGGTGCGCGGCGCGGCGCCGCCACGCGGGGCCAGGCGGCCCAGTTCCTGCGGACGATTTTCCTTCAGGACGGCCGGACCCGGGCGCCATACCACCAGCAGCTTGCCGATATGCTGGATCGGGGCGGCGCTGAGATCCTCGCAAATGGCTTCGTACATGGCGATGCGGCTTTCGCGGTCGTCGCCGAACACGCGGATCTTGATCAGGTCGTGAGATGCCAGACTGCGGTCGATTTCGGCCAGGACGGGCCGGGTCAGGCCCTCGCCGCCGATCATCACGACCGGGTTGAGGCCATGGGCACGTGAGCGGAGTTCGGAGCGCTGGGCGGGAATGAGTTGAAGAGCGGGCATAAGTAAAGCGCAGGCGAGGGCGCAAATGGGCGCGCAAGTGGTGCGCAAACCAAGGCACTGAAGTGCCGAAAAAGCGAATCGGCGCGTATTATCCGTCAAACTGGCACGGTCAGGCTGCAAAATCAGCAAAACGAGTGAAAAACGCACGGTCGACCGCGGGTCGGCGGCGTTTTTTTCAAACAGATGTCTCCGGAATGGCCAAGAACAAATTCAATCAGGCGTGGTTGCACGACCATATCAACGACCCCTACGTCAAAATGGCGCAGCGCGAGGGCTATCGGGCCCGCGCAGCGTATAAGCTGAAGGAGATCGACGAGCAGGACAAGCTGATCCGTCCCGGCCAGGTCATTGTCGACCTGGGCGCCGCCCCCGGCAGCTGGAGCCAGTACGCCCGCAACAAGCTGGCGGCTTCGCCGCGCGCCAAGGACGGCGGCATCGACGGTGCGGTGATCGCCATCGACCTGCTGCCCATGGAGGCAGTCGCCGACGTCACATTCATCCAGGGTGACTTCCGCGAGGAGGACGTTTTCCGACAGCTGGAGGAAATCGTGCTCCAGGCGTCCGGCGGTGCAAAGATCGACCTTGTATTGTCGGACATGGCCCCCAATTTATCAGGTGTAGCCTTTGCCGATGCTGCCCGTATCGATTACTTGTGCGACCTGGCGCTGGAATTTGCCCAGGCGCATCTGAAGCCGGAGGGCTCATTGCTGGTAAAGTGTTTCCATGGCAGCGGTTACAGCCAGATCGTGGAGAAGTTCAAGCGCCAGTTCAAGGTGGTCGCCAAACGCAAGCCCAAGGCGTCGCGCGACAAGTCTTCAGAGACCTTCATTCTTGGGCGTTACCTCAAGTCGGCGGGGTGAAGCGAGCCTATCGCTTCGATCAATTTGCTTTTTCCCCCGACACCGGGCGCTGCATTACAATGCAGCTATCCCGTTGGCAAGGCGTTCGTAAAGGAGTTTGGCCTTGAATAACAACCTGTTTCAAAAGGCGGCAATCTGGCTCGTGATCGCGCTGGTGTTGTTTACCGTCTTCAAGCAGTTCGACAAGCCCCGCACGCAGGAAGGCGTCACCTATTCGCAGTTCATGGATGATGCCAAGGCCGGCAAGGTGGGCCGGGTCGACGTGCAAGGCCGTAATCTGGTGGTGACGCCCAAGGAAGGGCAGAAGTACACCATCATCTCGCCGGGCGACATCTGGATGGTCGGCGACCTGATGAAGTACGGCGTTCAGGTGACCGGCAAGGCTGACGACGAACCCAACATGCTGGTGCAGGCCCTGTACTACCTCGGGCCCACCCTGCTGATCATCGTGTTCTGGTTCTACATGATGCGGCAGATGCAGGGCGGCGGCAAAGGCGGCGCCTTCTCCTTCGGCAAGTCGCGCGCGCGCCTGATCGATGAAAACCAGAACGCGGTCACCTTCCAGGACGTCGCCGGTTGCGATGAATCCAAGGAAGAAGTGGTCGAGCTGGTGGACTTCCTCAAGGATCCGCAGAAATTCCAGAAGCTGGGCGGCCGTATCCCGCGCGGCGTGCTGCTGGTCGGCCCTCCGGGCACCGGCAAGACGCTGCTGGCGCGCGCGATCGCAGGCGAAGCCAAGGTGCCGTTCTTCAGCATCTCCGGTTCGGACTTCGTTGAAATGTTCGTCGGCGTGGGCGCGGCCCGTGTGCGCGACATGTTCGAGAACGCCAAGAAGCAGGCTCCCTGCATCGTCTTCATTGACGAAATCGATGCGGTCGGCCGTCACCGCGGCGCCGGCATGGGCGGCGGCAACGACGAGCGCGAGCAGACCCTGAACCAGATGCTGGTCGAGATGGACGGCTTCGAGGCCAACTCCGGTGTGATCGTGATCGCCGCCACCAACCGTTCGGACGTGCTGGACAAGGCGCTGCTGCGCCCGGGCCGTTTCGACCGCCAGGTGTACGTCGGCCTGCCCGACATCCGCGGCCGCGAGCAGATCCTCAAGGTCCATATGCGCAAGGTGCCGATTGGCAACGACGTCGACGCCTCGGTAATCGCACGCGGTACCCCGGGCTTCTCGGGCGCCGATCTGGCCAACCTGGTCAATGAAGCCGCACTGTTCGCCGCCCGCCGCAGCAAGCGCGTGGTCGACATGCAGGACTTCGAGGACGCCAAGGACAAGATCTACATGGGTCCGGAGCGCAAGTCCACGGTCATGCGCGAAGAGGAACGCCGTGCTACCGCGTACCACGAGTCCGGCCATGCGGTGGTGGCAAAGCTGCTGCCGAAGGCGGATCCGGTGCACAAGGTCACCATCATGCCGCGCGGCTGGGCGCTGGGCGTGACCTGGCAATTGCCTGAGCACGACAAGTACTCGAAGTACAAGGACAACATGCTCGACGAGATCGCCATCCTGTTTGGCGGCCGCGCGGCGGAAGAGGTCTTCCTCAACGCCATGAGCACCGGTGCTTCCAACGACTTCGAGCGTGCCACCAAGACGGCCCGCGACATGGTCACCCGCTTCGGCATGAGCGATACGCTGGGTACCATGGTGTATGTGGATACCGAGCAGGATGGCATGTTCGGCAAGATGTCGTCCAAGACGGTGTCGGAAGCCACCCAGGTCAAGGTCGACGCGGAAATCCGCCGCATCGTCGACGAACAGTACAGCCTGGCTAAGCGACTGCTCGAGGAAAACCGCGACAAGGTCGAGGCAATGACCGCGGCCCTGATGGAGTGGGAAACCATCGACGCGGACCAGGTCAACGACATCATGGCAGGCAAGCCGCCGCGGCCGCCGCGTGGTGCCTCCAGCCAGAACGGTGGTGGCAACACCCCGTCGGGCGGTTCGCCGGTGGCCCCCGCCAACGCACCCGCCACGGCCTGAGCGGCATAGCCGGCGCGGCAACGACGCCGGCGGACCAGTAGCCCTGGTGCCGTAGTGGTGACTGTAGCGTTTGTTCACCAAGCCTGAAGCCGGCGCCTTGTGCGCCGGCTTTTGCTTTTCTGGCGCCGCATATTGCGCCGCCAGGTTTCTTTTATCGTCTCTCGCTCTCGTATCTTGTCGTCGATCTCAACTGATTCGTATTTCCAATGCGGCCGCTACCGATTCGCGCGTGACCGCCGACCCCTGGTGATGGGTATTCTCAACGTCACCCCGGATTCCTTTTCCGATGGTGGCCAGCATGCCGGCCGCGATGCCGCGTTGCGGCATGCCGAACGCATGATTGCCGAAGACGTGGACATCATCGATATCGGCGGCGAGTCGAGCCGGCCAGGATCGGCGGCGCTGCCGCTGGAGCAGGAGCTGGAGCGCGTGTTGCCGCTGGTCGAGGCGCTGCGCGACTGTGGCCGGGCCTTGTCGATCGATACCTACAAGCCGGAAGTCATGCGCGCCGCGCTGGCCGCCGGCGCCGACCTGATCAATGACATCTGGGGCTTCCGCATACCCGGTGCGGTCGAGGCGGTGAGCGGGGCGGATGCTGGGCAGGCCGCGTTGTGCGTGATGCACATGCAACGCGATCCGCAAACCATGCAGGAGCACCCACAGTACGAGGACGTGGTACGCGACGTGGCCGACTTCCTGCGGGAGCGCATCGGCGTGCTGCGTGATGCGGGCATCGACGATGCCCGCATCACGCTGGATCCGGGTTTTGGCTTCGGCAAGACGCCGGATCATAATCTGCGCTTGCTGGGCCAGTTGCCGCAACTCGCCGTGGAAGGATTGCCCCTACTAGTGGGGTTGTCACGGAAGTCGACGCTAGGCACGATTCTGGGCGGCCGCCCGCCGCAGGAACGCGTCGCCGCCAGCCTGGCCGCGGCGGTGTGCGCGGCGGAGCGGGGTGCGTATATCGTGCGCGTGCATGATGTAGCGCAAACCGTGGATGCCCTCAAGATCTGGTGGGCCATCCGTCATGAAACAATTGCCAGTTAACATTTGTTTTGATTATTGGCATCCAGCATTGCGCATTTAGCCCTTAGCATTCGGCATCGCAAGACAGAACAACGGGAGAAAGACCTTATGACACGCAAGTACTTCGGCACGGATGGGGTGCGCGGCAGGGTAGGCGAGGCGCCGATCACGCCCGACTTCATGATGCGCCTGGGCTATGCGGCGGGCATGGTGCTCGCCCATGGCGCGAAGCAGCAAGACCAGGCACGTCCGACCGTGCTGATTGGCAAGGACACGCGTATCTCCGGCTATATGCTGGAGGCCGCGCTGGAGGCCGGCTTTACCTCGGCTGGCGTCAACGTGCTGCTGACCGGGCCGCTGCCGACGCCGGGCGTGGCGTATCTCACGCGCGCCCTTCGCCTGTCGGCGGGCGTGGTGATCTCCGCCAGCCATAACCCCTACTATGACAACGGCATCAAGTTCTTCTCGGCAGACGGCGACAAGCTGCCCGACTCGGTGGAAATGGCGATCGAGGAGGCACTGGAAGAGCCGATGGTGTGCGTGCGCTCGGACGATCTCGGCCGCGCCCGCCGCATCGAGGATGCCGCCGGCAGGTACATCGAGTTCTGCAAGAGCACGTTCCCCTACGAGCAGGACCTGCACAAGCTCAAGCTGGTGGTGGATTGCGCCCATGGGGCCGCTTATCACATTGCCCCCCACGTTTTCCACGAACTGGGCGCCGATGTGATCTCGATCGGCAACCAGCCAGACGGACGCAATATCAATGCGGGCTATGGCGCCACCGCGCCTGAGAAGCTGATCGAGGCTGTCAAAGCCAATGGCGCGGACCTGGGCCTGGCCTTCGATGGCGATGCCGACCGCTTGCAGGTGGTGGACCGCGACGGCCGTCTGTTCAACGGTGACGAACTGCTTTACCTGATCGTGCAGGACCGTCTACACGCGGGGCAGGCCGTGCAGGGCGCGGTGGGCACGTTGATGACCAATATGGCGGTCGAGCTGGCGCTAAAGCGCCAGGGCGTGGAGTTCGTGCGCGCCAAGGTTGGCGACCGCTATGTGCTGGAGGAACTGAACAAGCGCAAGTGGACGCTGGGCGGCGAGGGCTCGGGCCATCTGCTCTGCCTCGACCGGCACACCACCGGCGATGGCATCGTTTCTGCCTTGCAGGTCCTGGCGGCATTGCGCCGTAGCGGCAAGAGCCTGGCCCAGTTGCTGGAAGGTGTTTCGCTGTTCCCGCAGACGCTGATCAACGTGCGGGTCGAAAAAGGCTTCGACTGGGAGTCGCATGCCGGACTGAGCGCGGCGCGTGCTGTGATCGAGCCGCAACTGGAAGGCCGCGGCCGTGTCCTGATCCGTGCGTCGGGGACGGAGCCGGTTGTGCGCGTGATGGTCGAGGCCGAGCAGGCAGATACCGCGGAGCAGGCGGCGCAGACGCTGGCGGACGCGTTGCGGGCCTGAGCATCGATTGATTCGACGCGGTCAGGAATGCCGGGCATTGCCCGGCATTTTTTTACTCAAATCAGCAATTAACCGGCGGATCTAAAGACCAGGAGCGAGAGTGGAAGGGGATGGGAGGCAGGTGTTTTATGTGAGTCGAGGCTAACTTTCCAGTCGCTAGCAAGAAGATCTCGTGATGTCATGGAATTGTCATACAGGGGGCATACAGTTCGACTTGTCAAAAAATTGTCATTCCCCAACCATGTCTCTGGAGGACATATGAAGCTGGTCAAGACTGCCGTTGCAGGCATCGTGTCGTTGGTGGTGGCGGGCACTGCGTTCGCGGCGGAAATTACCGGTGCTGGCGCATCCTTCCCGGCGCCCGTCTATTCCAAGTGGGCCGACGCATACCAAAAGGCAACGGGTAACAAGGTCAACTATCAATCCATCGGCTCGTCCGGTGGTATCAAGCAGATTGGCGCCAAGACCGTCGATTTCGGCGCTTCCGACGCCCCCCTGAAGGACGAAGAGCTCGCCAAGCAAGGCCTGGTGCAGTTTCCCACGGTGATCGGCGGCGTGGTGCCGGTGATCAACCTGCAAGGTATCAAGCCGGGCGAACTGACCATCACCGGCGAAGTGCTGGCCAACATCTACCTGGGCAAGATCAAGAAGTGGGACGATCCCGCCATCAAGGCGCTGAACCCGCACGCCAAGCTGCCGAACCAGGACATCCTGCCGGTGCGCCGCGCCGATGGTTCGGGCACGACCTTCATCTTCACCAATTACCTGACCAAGGTCAGCCCCGAGTGGAAGAGCTCGGTGGGCGAGGGCACCACGGTCAACTGGCCGGGCGGCGGCACGGGCGGCAAGGGTAACGAAGGCGTCGCTGCTTTCGTGCAGCGCCTGAACGGCGCCATCGGCTACGTCGAGTACGCCTACGCCAAGCAGAACAAGATGACCCACCTGAACATGAAGAACGCTTCGGGTGCCGTGGTCCAGCCGGGCGACGATGCCTTCAAGGCAGCCGCTGCCGGTGCCGACTGGAGCAAGACGTACTACCAGATCCTGACCAACCAGGCTGGCAAGGCGGCATGGCCGATCGCCGGCGCCACCTTCATCCTGGTTCACAAGAACCAGGAAAAGCCGGCACAGGGCGCGGAAGTGCTGAAGTTCTTCGACTGGGCGTACAAGAGCGGTGGCAACATGGCCAGCGATCTCGACTACGTGCCGCTGCCGGACGCCGTGGTGAACCAGATCCGCGCGACCTGGAAGAGCTCGGTCAAGGACGGTTCTGGCAAGGCCCTGTACAACTGATCGGCCGGCTGCGAACCCGGCCGCATGTGCGGGCCGGGATTGCAGCTCCGCCTGCCTGGCGTCCAAAAGGCGCCGGGCAAGCGACAAAGCACTACGCAGCAGCAAA
This sequence comes from Burkholderiaceae bacterium 16, assembly GCA_000955785.1. Lineage (GTDB taxonomy): Bacteria > Pseudomonadota > Gammaproteobacteria > Burkholderiales > Burkholderiaceae > Cupriavidus. Next base: position 61,407 of record JYOD01000041.1, on the reverse strand, counting down.
GCACTACGCAGCAGCAAAACACTACGCAGCGGCAAAGCAGCATCACAGCAGAAACAGCAACGCAGAACGTATGGCAAGCATCCCGGCACCCGCAGCGCAATGCGCAGGCTCACGGGCCTGAGCGGGCGGAGCAGCCGGCGGCCTGCCCTTAACCGAACTCCAAAACCACATCATGGCGACTACATCCGATCTATCCGCTGTGCGGCCACCCAGCCGTACCGGTGACATCTTGTTTGGTGGCCTGACGCGCGGCGCCGCCATCGTGACCTTGCTGCTGCTGGGCGGCATCATCGTATCGCTCGCGATCAGCGCGTGGCCCACCATCCAGACCTTCGGCCTGCGCTTCCTGTGGACCGCCGAGTGGGATCCACCCGCCGATGTCTACGGCGCCCTGGTGCCCATCTACGGCACCATCGTGACCTCGCTCATCGCCTTGATTATTGCGGTACCCATCAGCTTCGGTATCGCGCTGTTCCTGACGGAGCTGTCGCCAGCGTGGCTGCGCCGTCCGCTCGGCACGGCCATCGAACTGCTGGCGGCGGTGCCCTCGATTGTCTACGGCATGTGGGGCCTGCTGGTCTTCTCGCCCATTTTCGGCGAGTACTTCCAGAAGCCGCTGGCCGCCACGGTGGGCCAGGTGCCGCTGATCGGCAAGCTGTTCCAGGGCGCGCCGCTGGGCATTGGCCTGTTGTGTGCCGGGGTAATCCTGGCGATCATGATCATTCCCTACATTGCCTCGGTGATGCGCGACGTCTTCGAAGTCACGCCGGTGCTGCTCAAGGAATCGGCCTACGGGGTCGGTTGCACCACCTGGGAAGTGATGTGGCGCGTGGTGCTGCCTTACACCCGGGCCGGCGTGATCGGCGGCGTGATGCTGGGCCTGGGCCGTGCGCTTGGCGAGACCATGGCCGTCACCTTCGTGATCGGCAATACCAACCTGCTGGACAACGTCTCGTTGTTCTCGCCGGGCAACAGCATCACCTCCGCCCTGGCCAACGAATTTGCCGAAGCCGGCGCGGGCCTGCATACCGCCGCGCTGATGGAACTCGGCCTGATCCTCTTCTTCATCACTTTCGTGGTCCTGGCGCTGTCAAAGATTCTGCTGATGCGCCTGGCCAAGAACGAGGGCGCAAAATGAGCCAAGCCGCAATGTCTTCCACTTCGATGCCGGCAGTGCGCCCGGATGCGGATGCCACGCGCGCGCGCCTGCAGGCACGCCGCCGCCGCACTAACTTCTATGCCCTGACCGCGTCGCTGGGCGCGATGGGATTCGGCCTGTTCTGGCTGGCGTGGATACTCTGGACCACCATCTCGCTGGGGGTGGGCGGGTTGTCGATGGATCTGTTCACGCAGATGACGCCGGCGCCGAATACCGTCGGCGGCGGCCTGGCCAATGCGATCTACGGCAGCTTCGTGATGGTCGGGCTGGCCACGCTGTGCGGCACGCCGCTGGGCATCCTGGCCGGCATTTACCTGGCGGAATACGGCAAGACTTCGCCGCTGGCCAGCTTCATCCGTTTCATCAACGACATCCTGCTGTCCGCGCCGTCGATCGTGATCGGCCTGTTCGTCTACGCGCTGGTGGTGACCCGCATGGGTCATTTCTCCGCCTGGGCCGGCATCTGCGCGCTGGCGCTGCTGCAGATCCCGATCGTGGTGCGTACCACGGAGAACATGCTGAACCTGGTCCCGAACGCACTGCGCGAGGCGGCCTTCGCCCTGGGCACGCCCAAGTGGAAGATGGTGCTGTCGATCACGGTGAAGTCGTCTTATGCGGGCATCGTTACCGGCGTGCTGCTGGCGGTGGCCCGCATCGCCGGCGAGACCGCGCCGCTGCTCTTCACGGCGTTGTCCAACCAGTTCTGGACCAGCGACCTGAACAAGCCGATGGCGAACCTCCCGGTGACCATCTTCCGCTTCGCCATGAGCCCGTTTGTCGAATGGCAGCAACTGGCCTGGGCCGGCGTGTTCCTGATTACCGTTGGGGTGCTGGCGCTGAACATCCTGGCGCGCATTCTGTTCAAGAAATGACCAGCGGCGTGATAGCCACACGGCATTCCCGAAATTCCTTGCGAGAGACGAGCATGACCTCGACCGTCATCGACATTCCCGACACGACCCGCGCCAAGATCGACGTGCGCAACCTGAACTTCTACTATGGCCAGTTCCATGCGTTGAAGAATGTCAACATGTCGATCCCCGAGCGCAAAGTGACGGCCTTCATCGGCCCGTCCGGCTGCGGCAAGTCGACCCTGTTGCGTACCTTCAACAAGATGTACGCGCTCTATCCGGAGCAGCGTGCCGAGGGCGAGATCAACATGGACGGCGAGAACCTGCTGACCGCCAAGCAGGACATCGCCCTGCTGCGCGCCAAGGTTGGCATGGTGTTCCAGAAGCCCACGCCGTTCCCCATGTCGATCTATGACAACATTGCCTTCGGGGTGCGCTTGTTCGAGAAGCTGTCTCGCTCCGAGATGGACGACCGCGTTGAGTGGGCACTGTCCAAGGCTGCGTTGTGGAACGAGGCCAAGGACAAGCTCAACCAGTCGGGCTATGGTCTGTCGGGCGGGCAGCAACAGCGCCTGTGCATCGCACGAGGCATCGCCATCCGCCCCGATGTGCTCTTGCTTGACGAGCCGTGCTCTGCTCTCGACCCGATTTCGACCGGGCGCATCGAAGAACTGATTGCGGAGCTGAAGGATGAGTATACGGTGGTGATCGTGACGCACAATATGCAGCAAGCCGCGCGCTGCTCGGACTACACCGCATATATGTATCTGGGTGAACTGATCGAATTCGGCGAGACCGAGAAGATCTTCATCAAGCCGCATCGCAAGGAAACCGAAGACTACATCACGGGCCGTTTCGGCTGATTTGAGCGTTGTGCACGTAACGCATAGCATGCAAATAGAGCGGCTAGGAGAACAACATGTCTGACAAGCACCTGTCGACCCAATTCGACGCCGACCTGAACGCCATCAGCACGAAGCTGCTGCAGATGGGTGGTCTGGTCGAGTCGCAGATCGAAATCGCCATGCGGGCGCTATCGGAGTTCGATGCCGATCTCGCCGACCAGGTGATCGCGCGCGAGCAGCAACTCAACGCGCTCGAGCTCGAGATCGATGCCGATTGCGGCAATATCATCGCGCGCCGGCAACCGACCGCGCGCGACCTGCGCCTGGTGATGGCGATTTCCAAGACCATCACCAATCTGGAGCGCGCCGGTGACGAGGCGGAGAAGATCGCCAAGCGCACCAAGCACATCATGGAAGACTCGGGTGCCCACCAGATCAACTATTCCGAGGTGAAGCTCTCGGGCGATATGGCCATCGCGCTGTTGCGCCAGGCTCTAGACGCCTTTGCGCGCCTGGACACCGTGGCCGCGGCCCGGATCGTCAAGGAAGACAAAGCCATTGACGAAGAATTCCGCGCCTTTGTGCGCAAGCTCATCACCTACATGATGGAAGACCCGCGTACGATCTCGGTCGCGCTCGACTTCCTCTTCATCGCCAAGGCAATCGAGCGTATTGGCGATCACGCCAAGAACATCGCCGAATTCATCATCTACATCGTCAAGGGAACCGACGTCCGCCACGCCTCGCGTGAGGACATGGAGCGCGAAGCGCTGAGTTAAAACGGCGCCACTGCGGAGAAAATTACATGCCAAGCAGCATTCTTGTTGTCGAAGACGAACCGGCGATCGCCGAACTGATCGCGGTCAACCTGCAACACGCGGGACATTATCCGATCCGGGCCTATAACGCCGAGCAGGCACTGTCGCTGATGAGCGACGTGTTGCCGGACCTGGTGTTGCTCGACTGGATGCTCCCGGGCAAGTCGGGTGCAACCTTCGCCAAGGAACTGCGCAACAACGACCGCACCAAGCAGATTCCGATCATCATGCTGACCGCGCGCAGCGAGGAGCAGGATAAGGTACTGGGGCTCGAGGCCGGCGCGGACGACTACGTCACCAAGCCGTTCTCCCCCAAGGAACTGCTGGCCCGCATCAAGGCCGTGTTGCGCCGCCGCGCACCGCAACTCACCGACGACGTGGTTGCCATCAATGGCCTGCGCCTTGATCCGGCCACGCACCGTGTCACCGGCCAGGACGAGACCGGGCTGATCAAGCTGGATCTGGGTCCCACCGAGTTCCGCCTGCTGCACTTCCTGATGACGCATCCGGAGCGCGTGCACAGCCGCTCGCAGCTGCTGGACCAGGTCTGGGGCGATCACGTGTTCGTCGAAGAGCGGACGGTCGACGTCCATATCAAGCGCCTGCGTGCCGCGCTGACCCCCGGCGGGTACAGCAATATGATCGAGACGGTGCGGGGCAGCGGGTACCGCCTGGCGCGCGCGCCCAGCCACTGACACCCGGCTTGCCACGTCTTCGCCGGCGTGGCGCCTGTCGCCGGGCGAGCGGCCGATCGCTGGCCGCTCGCTTGTTGCCTCGCTTGTGGCCTGTTTCTTGTGGCCTGTTTCGTGGCACACTCCACCGCATTCCCTGCGGTCCTGCCGCCTGCCTGACCTTCTACCTTCTTCATGAACGTCATCTGGGCCCGTTCGGCGGCCATCCTGATCTTCCTGGCCCTGGCTTCGTCCGGGCTGTACTTCCTTGTAGGTCCCGTACCCGCGCTGGCCGTGATGTGTGTCGCGCTGCTGGGACTCTTGCTCTACTACCTGTACCAGATCAACCGCCTGTGGAAAGTGCTCGACGCGCCGGCCTACGGCGAGATTCCCAGCGCGCTCGGGCTGTGGGGCGAGGTGTATTACCGCCTGCATCGGCTGGTCAAACGGTGGCGTACCCAGGTACTCCAGGTCGAGCAGCAACATACCCGCTTTATCCAGGCCATCCAGGCTTCGCCCAACGGCGTGTTGATGCTCGACGACGCCGACCAGATCGAGTGGTGCAACGACGTGGCCGAGCAGCACTTCGGCCTCAATGCGCGGCGGGACGTGCGCCAGCGCATTACCCACCTGATCCGGCGCCCCGAGTTTGTGCAGTATCTGCACCTGCAGCGTTTCGACGATCCGCTGCTGATGCGCGACATGGGCGAGCACAAGCGCAGCGTGATTGCCGTACAGATCCTGCCTTACGGGGAGAACCGCAAGCTGGTGCTGACGCACGACATCACCAAGCTGGAGAACACCGAGGCGATGCGCAGGGATTTCGTCGCCAATGTCTCGCACGAGTTGAAGACGCCGCTGACGGTGCTGACCGGCTTCCTGGAGACGGTGCGCGACCTGCCGGTATCGGAGCAGGATCGCAACCGCTATCTCGACATGATGCTTGTGCAGTCAATGCGCATGCAGCACCTGGTCGAGGACTTGCTGGTGCTGGCCAAGCTGGAAAGCGACGAGCAGCCGCCGAGCCCGGAGCGCATCGACATGGCCGAACTGGTCGGGCACCTGGTGCATGACGCCGAGGCGCTGTCGCAGGGCGGCCATCAGGTGTCCGCGCAGATCGATCCGGCGGTGGTGATCCGCGGCGCGGAGCGGGAACTGCTGTCGGCATTCGGCAACCTGGTTTCCAACGCGGTGCGCTATACGCCCGAGGGCGGGCGCATCGGCATCGCGCTGACGTACGAGAACGAGCACGCCATCTTCGCGGTCAGCGATACGGGCCTGGGCATCGCCGCCGACCATATCCCGCGCCTGACCGAGCGCTTCTACCGGGTCGATCGCAGCCGCTCGCGCGATACCGGCGGCACCGGCCTGGGGCTGGCCATCGTCAAGCACGTGCTGTCGCGCCATCATGCCGATCTGCGTATCACCAGCGAGGTAGGCCGCGGCAGCGTGTTCCGCGTGGTATTCCCGACCGATCGCAGTGGCTACGTGCCGGCCGCCGTGCCGCGCCCCGGCCAGCCGCCGCAGAAGGCAGCCTGACCAGGGCGATTCTCGGTGGTCAGTCGCCGGCCCAGACCGGAGGTTTGCGGCTGGCCCAGGGCATCGACTGCCCCAGTTTGGCCGGCCAGCCGGAACAGCACATCCTCCCCTGCCAAACCCGCACCGAACTGCAGCCCGATCGGCAGCCCAATCGCCAGACCCTGTGCGTGATCCGTCTGAACTGCGCCAGCACCGCGCATTGGTCGCGCACCAGGCGCGGCGCGAAAGCAGCTATGCGTGGCCCTTGCGCAAGCGCGGGCATTGCGATGGCGATGGACATGAGCATGCAAGGTGAAGTGGAGGCCGGGCGCCTGCGGCGCGTGCTGCTGTCGTGGACGGGCCCGGTGCAGGAGTTCAACGCGCTGTTCCCGCGCGGGCGCGTGCCATCGCCCAAGGTCCGGGCCTTCGTGGATTGCTTGCGCGCGTCCTTGCAGCCGCTGGCCACGGCGCGCTAGGCGTGCCGTGCCACCCGTACCAACAGTGCCACTCGTGCCTCAGGCACTGCCGAACATGGCCAGCAAGTCGTGCTGGCTGACGTGGGGCTGCTTGGACTTGGTGTGCTTGCGTGTGTAGCTACCGTCTTCCTGCATGATCCAGGCGGAAGCATTGTCGCGCAGGTGAACGCGCAGGCTCTCGCTGATCACGCGCGCCTTCAGTGTCTTGTCCAGTACGGGGAAGGCGACCTCGACCCGGCGGAACAGGTTCCGGTCCATCCAGTCCGCGCTGGACAAGTAGACGACATCGGCACCGTCGGCCAGAAAGTAGTAGACGCGATGATGTTCCAGGAAGCGCCCGACAATCGAGCGCACCGTAATGTTCTCCGACATGCCCGGCACGCCCGGACGCAGCGCGCAAACCCCACGGATGATCAGGTCGATCTTCACGCCGGCGCGCGAAGCCTTGTACAACTCATCGATGATCGACGGCTCCAGCAGCGCATTCATCTTGGCCATGATGTGCGAGCGCTTGCCGGCGCGGGCGTTGCGCGCTTCCGCCCGGATATGCTCGACCAGGTTGCTCTGCATGGTGAACGGCGACTGCCACAGATGATTCAGCCGGATGGTGCCCGCGGTGCCGGTGAGCAGCTGGAACACATGCTGGACATCCTCGCAGATCTGCTCGTTGGCGGTGAGCAGGCCGAAGTCGGTGTACAGCCGCGCGGTACGCGGGTGGTAGTTGCCGGTGCCCAGGTGCGCGTAGCGGCGCAGCTTGTACTGCTTGCTCTTGGCGCCGGCCAGTTCCCGGCGGACCATCAGCAGCATCTTGGCATGGCACTTGTGGCCGACTACGCCGTAGACCACGTGCGCGCCGGCGGACTCGAGCCGCTCGGCCCAGTTGATATTGGTTTCTTCGTCGAAGCGCGCCAGCAGTTCCACCACGACCGTGACTTCCTTGCCATTGCGGGCCGCGGTCATCAGCGCTTCCATCACCGGCGACTCGTTGCCGGTGCGATAGACAGTCTGCTTGATGGCCACCACGGCGGGATCGACTGCTGCCTGCTGCAGCAGGTCGAGCACCGAGCTGAAGCTCTCGTAGGGATGATGCAGCAGCACGTCCTGCTGGCGGATCGCGTCGAACATCGGCACGCCGGGCACGAATGCCTTGACCGGCGCCGGCACGTGGGGCGGGTACTTGAGGGCGGGGCGGTCGATCAAGTCGGGGATCTGCATCAGCCGCACCAAGTTGACGGGGCCGCTCACGCGGTAGACGTCCTGCTCGCCCAGACCGGATTCGAGCAGCAGTCGGCGCGCGATCGTCGGCGGTGTGTCGGAAGAGATTTCCAGGCGCACCGTGTCGCCAAAGTGGCGGGTGGGCAGTTCGCCCTGCAGCGCTTCGCGCAGGTCCGTGATATCGTCCTCGGACACAAACAGGTCAGAGTTGCGGGTGACGCGGAACTGATAGCAGCCGTTGACCTTGATGGCGGGGAACAACTCATGCACGAAGCCTTGCATGAAGGACGACAGCAGCACAAAGCCGTAGGGATAGCCCGAGAGCTCCTCGGGCATCCTGACCATGCGCGGCAGCGCGCGCGGCGCCTGCACGATGGCCAGGTCGGCCTCACGGCCGAAGGCATCCTTGCCCGACAATTCAATGACGAAATTCAGGCTCTTGTTGAGTACCCGCGGGAAGGGGTGGGCCGGGTCCAGCGCGATCGGCGTCAGGACGGGGCCGAGTTCACGCACGAAGAAACTGCGCGCCCATTCGCGTTGCGCCTCGTTCCAGGTGGAGGTCAGGTGAAAGAACACCCCTTCTTTCTCCAGCAGGGGGAAAATCACGTTTTGCAGCATGTCATACTGCATCGCCACCAGCGTTTGCACGCGTTCCGTTACGATCTGGTAGGCCTGCTGCAGCGAGAGCCCATCGGGGGTGATGCCGGACGGATTGTCACGCATCTGCTCCTTCAAGCCGGCCATGCGGATCTCGAAGAACTCGTCCAGATTGCTTGAAACGATACAAATGAATTTCAGACGTTCCAGCAACGGCACCTTGGCGTCAGCAGCCTGTGCCATCACTCGCGTATTGAATTCCAGAATGCCCAGTTCGCGGTTGAGCAGCGTGCCGGGTGGGCTTGTCGACATTGGCATGACCTTCTTTTGGTAATGCGGCGACTTTTCCATATATTCATGTCAAATTGATGACAAAGTGATTTTGTCACGATGTGGACATGATAAAGACATATTTTCCATCCTTGGGCTGTGCTGTATCGCCCGACACATTTTTTCGTGCCGCGGCTTGCGGCTCTTACTAACATTCCCCCTACCGCGATGAACGAAACCCCTCGCTTGCTGGCCGCCGTCGATATGGGCTCCAACAGCTTCCGCCTGATGATCGGCCGGGTGGACGAGAGCCTGACCGCATCCGGGCCGGCCAGCCAGATTTTCCAGGTCGACGCGCTGCGCGAGCCCGTACGCCTGGCCGCGGGCCTGACGCCCGACAAATACCTGGACCAGCCGGCTCGCCGCCGTGGCATCGACGCGCTGCGGCGTTTCGGCGACCGCTTGCGCGATTTCTCCGCGGACCATGTGCGTGCTGTGGCCACCAATACGCTGCGGGTGGCCAAGAACGCTTCGGAATTCCTCATCGAGGCCGAGCATGCGCTGGGATTCCCGATCGAGGTGATTGCCGGGCGGGAAGAAGCGCGGCTGATCTACCTGGGTGCCTCGCACGATGCGCCGGCCTGCGCGGGCAACCGGCTGGTGGTCGATATCGGTGGCGGTTCGACTGAGTTCATTATCGGCAGTGGCTACTCGTCCAAGCTGATGGAGAGCCTGTACATCGGCTGCGTCTCGCACAGCAGGCAATTCTTTCCCAGTGGCAACGTCGATGAATACGCGATGAAGCAGGCGGAACTGGCCGCGCGCCGGGAGATCCAGGTGCTGGTGCGCCAGTACCGCGCCGCCGGCTGGCAGCAGGCGGTAGGATCGTCCGGCACGGCGCGCGCGCTGGCTGAATTGATCGAGCTGAATGGCATGAACGACAACCCGGCCGAGCACGGCATCACCCGTGAAGGGCTGGAACGTCTCAAGCGCGCGCTGGTCAAGGCGGAGAACGCCAACCGGGTCAAGCTGGTCGGGCTGAAGGCGGACCGCATTCCCGTATTGCCCGGCGGCCTGTCGATCATGCTCGGCGTGTTCGCCGAACTCGATATCGAGCGCATGGACGTGACCGATGGCGCGCTGCGCCTCGGCGTGCTGTACGACCTGCTGGGCCGCACGCATCACGAGGATATGCGCACCATTACCGTCGATCAGTTCATGCGGCGCTATGGCGTGGATCGTGCCCAGGCGCAGCGCGTGCGACAGGCCGCGCTGGGCTTGCTGGCACAGTTTCCCGAGCCGCGCAATGAGCGCCGCGATGACAATCTTGCGCTGCTGGGCTGGGCTGGCGGGCTGCACGAGATCGGCATGACCATCTCGCACAGTGGCTATCACAAGCACTCGGCGTACATCGCCACCCACGCCGACATGCCTGGCTTCTCCAAGACCGACCAGGCACGGCTGGCGACGCTACTGCTCGGACACGCCGGCAAGCTGGGCAAGCTGTCAGGCAGCGGGAAGTTCCTCGACTGGCGCATGCTGTTCAGCCTGCGCCTGGCCTTCGTGCTGTGCCGGCGCCGCGCCGACGAGCCGCTGCCGCAGATCAGCGTTAGCCAGCGCTCGGACGGGCTGGATGAGGGTTTCGAAGTCCGCTTGCCGAAGGCCTGGATCGAAGCCAATCCGCTGGTGGAATATAGCCTGGCGCAGGAAGCCGATGAGTGGGAACGTATCGGCAAGCGCTACAAGGTGGTCTACGCCTGAGCAAGAGGGCGGGGGCCGGCCGGCAGGCGGCCCCCGGTCAATGACCGGATGTTGCCTGTGCGAGCCAATGCTCGCGCAGGAACTGTCCGGATCAGGCGCCGCGGTTCAGACCGAGGAAATGGCGCGCGTAGCGGGGGTTCATATCGTTCACGCGCAGCAGCGTGAGGAAGTCCGCGACGTTGAAGTCGGGATCCCAGGCCGGCATGCCGCAAATGCGCGCGCCGAGCCGCAGGTAGCCCTTGATCAGTGCCGGCGGTTCCACCTCCAGCGTCTGGTTCAGCTCATCGATCGGCAAGGCCAGGCGCGGGAAGGCGTGGTATTCGATCGGCGCCAGGGCGCGCTCCGCGAAGACGCGGTAAAGGCTGGCCGCATAGTGGCCGCCGTCGCTCATCGGCACGCTTGCGCATCCCAGCATCGACTCGATTCCCCAGCGCTGCAGGTACTCGCCAAGGCCCCCCCACAGCGCCATGATCACGCTGCCCGAACGGTAGTCCCGGTGCACGCAGGAGCGCCCCAGTTCGACCATCTTGGGTTTGAGGTGGGCCAGGCGCACCAGGTCGAATTCCGACTCGGCATAGAGGCAGCCGATGCGCTTGGCCTGGTGCGGCGCCATGACGCGGTACGTGCCGACCACCTTCAGCGTGGTCATATCGCGCACGATCAGGTGGTCGCAATAGGCGTCGAACATATCCACGTCGAGTTCCGGCGTCGACGGGTTCAGCCTTGCGCCCATTTCTTCGGCAAAGACTTTGTAGCGCAGGCGTTGCGCCTCGACTACTTCATCCTGGTGGCGCGCCCACGCCACGCTGAAAGCAGGCTGTTCATGCCCTTGTTCATGTGCCTGTGCAGGTTGCTGGCGATGAAGACGCCTCCGCGCCGAATGGCCGGAGAGGCCATTGGGCAAGGAATCGAACAACGGCTGGGTGGGCGTCGGTAGCTCTCGCATCAGTATGTCCTTACGGTGACGAAACTGTTGCGGTCGAATGTAGAGAGGGCAGGTGACAGTGCCGTGAAGCCGCCGTGACGGTTCGGTGACGATGGCCAGGCAAGTGGAGCCTGCCTGGCCCGGGAGGCAAGAAATCTCTGAAAAAGTCAGAGAAACTCAGGATTGATGACGGCCCGCAGCACCACCTGCGATTCGCTTTCGCGGGTGCGGCCCGATAGCCACCAGACCCCGCTCTTACGCACGCTCCAGTTCATTTCCGTGCCTGCCAGCATCAGGCTGGCAAGGCGGCCTAGCCACGGCTGGTGGCCTACGAGGACAGTGTGCTCGGCGCCCTGCGGCCAGTCGACCGCGGCAAGTACCGAACTGACGTCGGCGCCTGGAGCGAGCGCGGACAATATCTCGGCGTTCTCCCGCAGGGCGGCGGCGGTCTCGCGGGTGCGCAGCGCCGGACTGCAGACAACACGCGTGCCGGCCGGAAGGTGCGCGCGCAGCCAGGCTGCGGAGGCATCCGCCTGCTTATGGCCGCGCCTTGTCAATGGGCGCTGCAGGTCGGCATTGCGGCTGAGGCCGAGCGAGCCAGGCAACTCTTCGGCTTCGGCATGGCGCCAAAGGATCAGATTCATGGGGGCGGGGTGTTCGGGCTAGGGGGGGTGGCTTGAGTATGGCTACGCCCGCAGGTGCATGCAAGGCGGGCAAACACCGGCCAAACGGGCTTGCAGCATCGCAAGCCCAGATGACGCGCATGTGACGGGCACCTCATGCCTAGCCCGCCGGAAACGCAGACGGCGCCAGCGCGAGGATGCCAGGCCTGGAGGTTCAGGCCGGCATTGCCAGGGCGATGCTTCCGGCAGGCCCTTGCCGGTACCAAGGCGGTACCAAAGGCCAGATGTTTCCCTGGGCTGGACCGCCGCTATGCGGTGCCCTGGGAGCGCGCTTGGCGCAACGCTCGCCGGCGGCGAGCGTGGAAGAAGATCAGACTTTGTGGCGGAAGTTAATGCGGCCCTTGGTCAAGTCGTAGGGCGACATTTCCAGCGTCACGCGGTCACCGGCCAGGATGCGGATGCGGTGTTTCTGCATCTTGCCCGAGGCATAGGCCCAGATTTCCACGCCGTTTTCCAGCGTTACGCGGTAACGATTGTCGGGCAGGGCTTCCGAGACAACGCCGCCAAATTCAATAAGTTCTTCCTTAGCCAATCTTCTTCCTTTACGGCAGCTTTGGGCTGCATGATTTAGGTAAATCCGGTGAGGCGAGCGCCGGCTTGCTGCCTGCTGACTCGCGAGGTCCGGGTGCCAGCAGTGACAAGCGCCGGCTTGCTTGGTTGCGCCTTGGAGTTGCGGGAGGCAAGCTGACCCGGACCGGCACGGCCGAAGCGCGTGCAACGTGGTCCACGTTAGGGAATCGCCAGGGGGCGCGTCAGTGCCCGGCCGATTGCCTTGCCGGTTGCGGCCCAAGCTAATGCGGCCAAGCTACCGTGATAGGCTGGGGCAATGAAGCGGGCAAGATGTTCCCGGTGGCTTGCCGATACAGCGTCGCAGTATAAATTGCGGCTTGATTGCAGATTTCGGCAAGGGCGCCCGGTTACAGGGCATGCTGCATACACCCCGGGCTAACGCGCGATTATACCATGCCAGTGCTGCCCGGGCGTGGTGCGCTTTCGGGGGCCTTGTTGGTTTCCGGCCGCAAAAACACGAAAAACAGCCCGCGGCCGGGTAGGTAACGGGCTAAATGTGGTGTGGGCGTTCTGCGGATCCGCCTGCGATCAGTGTCGTCGTTCCGGCTCTCGCGGGGCATCCCATGTTCATGGCATTGCCATCGAATGGGCGCGGCGCAGTGGAGGGGCGGCAGGGGAGTGGCCGAGATTCGGCCCATGTTAAACAGTGGGCGAAAAAAAGGCTTAGACCCTGTGGTCTAAGCCTTTGATCATATTGCCAAATACTGGTCGGGGCGACATGATTCGAACATGCGACCCTCTGATCCCAAATCAGATGCGCTACCAGGCTGCGCTACGCCCCGAAGCGTCGGATTGTAGCCCGGCTGGGGGGCACGGGTCAAATTTTACTTTTGCGCCGGCCGCGCATGGCGCCGGCCGGTGCCGGTAGCGCTGCCGTATTCGACGGGCAAGGTTCGCTTGACTTGGTCGCAAGCGCTGACATAATCCGCACACCGCAGCGGCCAGACCCTGCGCCCGGTCAGGCGCTAGGGGAAGCGTGCCGCCTGCGGACTGGCGCCGAGCATGAAAACAAGAGTGCCCTCGCCACGATCGCGAGGCCCAGCCCCCGTCCGCCGGGGCGCATGAAGACGGTCAGATGCATAAAAGAATGAATGGCGAAAACCTTGGGTCCGCGCGGGTCCTGAGGCGCAAGGTGGCGTGATGGAGCGCCACCTGCCAAGTTGGACGGGGAAATCATGTTTCAGTCGCAAGTTAGTATGCTGGTCGCGGGTCTATTCGGGTTGCAGATGGCGGTGGTATTCGCCGTCTTGCAGCGCACACCGGGTATGGGCCGGGCAGGCTTGAATTTCTGGGTGGTTGGCGACCTGTTGGTAACGGCCGCCACGGTCTTGCTCGCCGCGCATGACTATCTGCCGGAATGGCTGACGCTCAATCTGGCGGACATGGTCATGACAGCTGCGCTGTCCTTGATGGTGTACGGCACGCGCTGCTTCTTCGGCAGGCGTGGTCGCGCGGGCGCACTCTGCCTGCTGAATCTTGCGGTGCTGGCCGGTGCGGTCTACTTCGATTGGTCGGGGGCGCCGCCGTCGGGGCCGGCGCTGCTCTTCGCCCTGGCCAATATCTATCTTCCGCTCGCGTTGCTGCACGTCGTGGCGCCGCAAGTGCCGGCCAAGCGCGGCACCGGGCGGCTGGCGGCGCTGTCGCTCGGGCTGATCGCGCTCGCCTGCGCGGGTATGGGCGTCTATCAGGCAGCGGACCTCGCCCTGCTGCCTGCCGGGCTCGCCTGGCTGGCGAAGGGGCCACCCGAGGAAACGTTCACCCTCCTGCACGCCTTCGGCATCGTCAGCCTGTCGGTCAGCTTCGCGCTGCTGGCCCACGACAGCCTGCGCCGCCGGCTCGAGCATCGCGCCAGTTACGACGATCTTACCGATGTGCTGACGCGCGGCGCTTACTGGGAGGCGCTGGAGGATGCCTGCAAGCAGGCGGACCGCCTGCAACGTCCTTTGACCGTGGCCTTCATCGATCTTGATCACTTCAAGGCCATCAACGATCTCTACGGCCACCTCGCCGGCGACAGCGTGCTGCGCCACTTCAGCGGGTTGCTGCGAAAGTCGGTGCGCATGGGCGATTTCGTCGGCCGGCTGGGTGGGGAAGAGTTTGGCATCGTGATGCCGGACGCGTCACTGGACCAGGGGCGGGCGATCAGCTTGCGGCTGAATATGCTGGTGCGCGCAACGCCATGCCCGTCTGAGCCGGATGCGATCTCCTACACGGTCAGCGTCGGCATGGCCGAGCGGCTGCCGGGCGAGGGCGCGGATGCGCTGATGCGCCGAGCCGACAATGCTCTCTACGACGCTAAGACAATGGGTCGGAATTGCGTTTCCACGCAGCCCGTCGAGCGAATTGCCGGCGTGGCAAGGACACCGCGCATGCGGATTTCGCAGGCATCGTGACGATTTCCTGTGCAGCGCGCCGTGTCGGGGCGGTAGGATAGGCTGCGGCACTGAGGTAGAATACCGGGCTTCGCATCGGTAGTCTTCAGCAGTTTCCACGTATCCGCCCTTAGCTCAGTTGGATAGAGCACTCGCCTTCTAAGCGAGCGGTCACACGTTCGAATCGTGTAGGGCGGGCCATCTTCTCCCGCATCCCCCCACAAGTCCGGATTAAGATTCCAGGGTTGAGCCGCGGTTTCGGTCACGGCCTAGTTTCCCGAGGTGTCCCCATGGCAAAGTCCCCGGCAGGCAGTGCCAGGAAGCTGCGTCAATGGCTGGCCGGCGGCGCCTGCCTGTTGTTGCTGGCCGCTGCTGCCCGCCATGCCTTGTTCCTGGTCGCCGAACGTGATGCGTTCGAACCCAAGCCGGCCGGCTCCGCCGGTGCCATGACCCCCGACCGCCTGGGCGCCCCGTCACGCCAGTTCGCTTTTTCCAGCGGGGCGCGCACGTTGCGCGGCTCTTGCGTATTGGTGCAGGCAGCCGAGGCGCCTGCCGTGCTGATCTATCACGGCGACGAGGAGAACCTGTCCGACTGGGCCAGCGCCCAGGCGCTGCTTTACCGTAACGGCGTTTCTTCCTGTGTGTTCGACTACAGCGGCTACGGCGCCAGCGACGGCAAGCCCGGTGTTGTCAACCTGCATGAAGACGGCGTGGCCGCTTACGGGCAGTTCCTCGCCGCTACGCCGTTGTCGTCCCGGCGCTATGTGATGGGATTTTCGCTGGGCTCAGCGGTGCTGCTTGATGTGATATCCACATTGCGCCCGGCGCCGGCTGGTCTGGTGATTGCCGCCGGATTTACGTCCGCGCGCGAGGCGGCGGTGGTGACAGGGCGGGTGCCGGCGTGGTTGGCGCGGCTGCTGCCCGAGCCGTGGGACAACGAGATGCAATTGCGTAATTTGCAGTTGCCGCTGTTGCTTGTGCACAGCCGCGCGGATGAGGTGATTCCCTTCGCGCATGCCGAGCGGCTGGAGCGTGCCGCCGCGGGGGCGCGGCGACTGGTGGCGTTGCCGGCGTTGCCGCACGATGCGGCGATCGAACCGGAGCGCCAGGATGCCTTCTGGGCGCCGATCATTGCTTATCTGCGCTCGGGTCTCCTGCCCGCGCCGGGCGCCAATTAGTTGGCGCGTGCCATGCGCGGTGGTCCCGGTGCCAACTCGCCGCAGGCACTAAAAAGGGGCGCCGGCCAAAGCCGGGCGCCCCTATTTTGCGATGGCCGGCCGCCCAGGCGGCCCCACCCGGATTACGCTTCTTCGGGCAGGCTCGCTCCCACCGTGTTGAAGCCGGCGTCGACGTAGGTGATCTCGCCGGTCACACCGCTGGCCAGGTCGGACAGCAGGAATGCAGCCACGTTGCCGACCTCGTCGATGGTCACATTGCGGCGCAGCGGTGCTGCTTCCTCGATATGGCCCAGCAACTTGCCGAAGCCTTTGATGCCGGAGGCAGCCAGGGTCTTGATCGGGCCAGCCGAGATGCCGTTGGCACGGATGCCGCGCGGCCCTACCGACGCGGCCAGGTAGCGCACGCTGGCTTCCAGTGAGGCTTTGGCCAGGCCCATGGTGTTGTAGTTCGGCACCACGCGCTCCGCGCCCAGATAGGTCAGCGTCAGCAGCGAGGCTTTGTCCGACAGCATGGGCAGTGCGGCCTTGGCCAGCGCCGGGAAGCTGTAGGCGGAAATGTCGTGCGCCACGCGGAAGGATTCGCGCGAGAGGCCCTCGAGGAAGTCGCCGGCGATCGCTTCGCGCGGTGCGAAGCCGATCGAGTGCACCAGCCCGTCGAGCTTGTCCCAGCTCTGGCCCAGTGCGGCGAAGGTGGCGGCGATCTGCTCGTCGCTGCCGACATCGCATTCGAACACCAGACTGCTGCCAAATTCCTTGGCAAAATCGTTGATGCGGTCCCTAAAACGCTCGCCGACATAAGTAAAGGCGAGTTCCGCGCCTTCGCGCTTGCAGGCCGATGCGATGCCATAGGCAATCGAACGGTTGGACAGCAAGCCGGTAATCAGGATTCGCTTACCTGCGAGAAATCCCATAACTTCTCCAATGATGTTCGAGGTGGACGGGCACGGTTCGTGCGATCGCGTCCGGGTTGCAGCGCGCGCCGCGGTGGCTGCTTGGCAGCAGGCTGACGGCCGGCAAACTAGCGGTGCCGCGTACTGGAATGTCCGGATGGCTGAGTGCCGGCCGAACCCATGTAAAATTGTCTCATAACTTGACCGCGCCGCAGACGGCCGCGGACGAATCCGATTCAGGTGGAGGACCCCAACCGGATGTCTATTCGCGCACGTAGACCGCTTCAGGCGGCATGGCAGCGCTTCCGCACGATTGCGGCGCTGGGCTGTGGACTTGTAGCCCTGTGTGCCGCGGGTTTTCCCTTATCCGCTGGCGCGGCCCATGGTTTCGCGCAGTATGGCGGCCTCAAGTATCCCGCCGACTTCACCCACTTCGATTACGTCAATCCGGACGCGCCACGCGGCGGCACGCTGACGCTCGCGAATCCGGACCGCCGCACCAGCTTCGACAAGTTCAACCCGTTTACGCTCAAGGGCACCTCCGCCCCCGGCGTGAATTCGCTGATGTTCGAATCCCTGCTGATCGCCAGCGCCGACGAAACCGCCAGCGCCTATGGCTTGCTGGCCGACGACGTGACCGTGGCGCCGGACGAGCTGTCCGTCTCCTTTCACATTCGGCCGCAGGCGCGCTTCAGCAACGGCGATCCGGTGCTGGCCAGCGATGTCAAGTATTCCTACGACATGCTGATGAGCAAGGCATCCAGCCCTGGCTACCGCAGCATGTGCACCGATGTGAAAGCCGTCACGGTGGTGGATCCGCACACGGTGCGCTTCGATTTCAAGCAGCGCAACGTCGAGTTGCCGCTGATTGTCGGTTCGCTGCCAGTCTTTTCGAAGAAGTGGACCGTCACGGTACCGTTCGACAAGCTGACCTTCGAGGATCCCGTGGCCAGCGGGCCCTACCTGATCGAGCGCTACGATGCCGGGCGCGGCATCAGTTTCAAGCGCAATCCGGCCTATTGGGGCAAGGACCTGGCGGTGCGGCGCGGCACCTTTAACTTCGATCGTGTGGTCTACCGCCTCTACAAGGACGAGACCGCCAAGCTGGAAGCCTTCAAGGCCGGCGAGTTCGACGCCATCGTCGAGTACAAGGCCAAGAGCTGGGCCAAGAGCTATGAGGGCAAGCGCTTTAGCAACGGCGAGTTGGTGAAGACCGATTTTCCGCATCGCAACGGAGCCGGCATGCAGGGCTTCGTCATGAATATGCGCAAGCCGGTGTTCCAGGACGTGCGGGTCAGGCAGGCCATGATCCTGGCGCTGGACTTCGAGTGGCTGAACCGCCAGCTCTTCTACGGCGCCTACCGGCGTCTCGATAGCTGGTTCTCCAACAGCGAACTGGCAGCCAGTGCCACCTTCGATGGCCGGCCAGGGCCCGGCGAGCTGGCGCTGCTGGAGCCGCTGCGCACACAGTTGGCGCCGGAGGTATTCGGGCCTATCGTGCCGATGCCCACCACCAATCCGCCGCGCTCCCTGCGGGACAACCTGCGCGAGGCGCGCAGGTTGCTGGCGCAGGCGGGGTGGACCTACACGGATGGTGCGCTGCGCAATGCCAAGGGTGAACCTTTCGTCTTCGAGTTCCTGGATGACGGCGGCGCCATGAGCCGCGTCATCACCACTTATGTGCGCAACCTGGAAAAGCTTGGCATGGAGGTGAACCAGCGCACCACCGATTTCGCGCTATACCAGAAGCGGCTGGAGGACTTCGACTTCGATATGGTGTCGATCCGCTTCCCGGATTCGCAGAGCCCCGGCAACGAACTGCGCGACCGCTTCAACAGCGAAGCTGCGGGCACGCCCGGTTCCGATAATCTGTTCGGCCTGAAATCGCCCGCCATCGACCGGTTGGTGGACAATGTCCTGCACGCCCATACGCGCGAGGAACTGGTCAACGCCGGGCGCGCGCTGGACCGCGTGCTGATGCACGGCTACTACATCGTGCCCAACTGGTATAGCGCCTCGCACCGGGTGTCATATCGGAAAGAGCTGGTCTATCCGCAGCGCTTGCCGCACTACTACACGGCTGAAGGCTGGATACTGAGCGACTGGTGGCGTGCCGACACCAAGCCGGCCGCTCAATAAGCGCGACAAGGAAACAAGATGCTCGCCTATCTGCTCAAGCGCGTATTGCTGATGATCCCGACCCTGATCGGCGTCATCACCCTCACCTTCGCGGTGATCCAGTTTGTGCCGGGAGGACCGGTCGAGCAGATGATGCTCGAGCTCAAGGGCAGGGGAGGCGGTGGCGGCGAGGCCAGCGGCGGCGGCGCGGAATACCGCGGCCGGCGCGGCGTGGACCCCGAGAAGATCAAGGAGATCCAGGCCCTGTACGGCTTCGACAAGCCGCCGCTGGAGCGCTACTTCATGATGCTCAAGCGCTTCGCCCAGTTCGACCTGGGGCAGAGCTATTTCCAGCACCGCAGCGTGTGGGAGCTGGTGAAGTCGAAGATGCCGGTCTCCGTCAGCCTGGGTCTATGGACCTTCTTCCTGACCTACCTGATATCGGTGCCGCTCGGTATCTCCAAGGCGATCCGGGCGGGCAGCCGCTTCGATGTGGTGACCAGCATGGTGGTGCTGGTGGGCTATGCCATTCCCGGCTTCGTGCTGGGTGTGTTGCTGCTGGTGCTGTTCGGGGGTGGCACTTTCGTGCAGTGGTTCCCGCTGCGCGGGCTCACGTCGGACAACTGGGAGCAGCTGTCGCTGATGGGCAAGGTAATGGACTACCTTTGGCACCTGGTGCTGCCGATCACCGCATCGGTGGTGGGCAGTTTTGCCGTGGTTACCATGCTGACCAAGAACGCTTTCCTCGAAGAGATCCGCAAGCAATACGTGCTGACCGCCCGCGCCAAGGGACTGGCGGAGCGGCGCGTGCTGTGGAAGCACGTCTTCCGCAACGCGCTGATCCCGCTTGTGACCGGTTTCCCGGCGGCCTTTATTGGCGCTTTCTTCACGGGCTCCCTGCTGATCGAAACGCTGTTCTCGCTCGACGGACTCGGCCTGCTGTCCTATGAGGCCGTGCTGCGGCGCGATTACCCGGTCGTGCTGGGCACGCTCTACCTGTTCACCCTGATCGGCCTGGTGACCCGGCTGATTTCCGATGTCTGCTATGTGATGGTCGACCCGCGCATCCACTTCGAGGCAGTGCACCGATGAAATTCCGCCCGCGCACGCTCCCCAACGGGCTGCCGCATTCGCCCTCGCCGCGCCAGCGAGCCTGGCAGCGGTTTCGCCGCAATCGCCTCGGCTACTGGAGCCTGATCCTCTTCGTTGCCATCTTCCTGCTCAGCCTGGTTGCCGAGACCTTGTCGAGCGACAGGCCGCTGGTGGTGAAATACAAAGACGAATGGTATTTCCCCATCGTCAAGACCTACGCCGAGAGCACCTTCGACGGAGACTTTCCTACCAGGGCGGACTACCTCGATCCCTTTATCCGCGACCGCATCACCAGCAATGGCAATTTCGCGATCTTTCCGCCCAACCGCTATTCGTACGATTCGATCAACTATTTCTCCAAGGAACCCAATCCGGCGCCGCCTTCGGCGGAGAACTGGCTGGGTACCGACGACCGCGGGCGCGACGTGCTGGCACGGCTGCTCTACGGCTTTCGCGTCTCAGTGCTGTTCAGCCTGGCCCTGACCCTGATCGGCGTGGTGATCGGCACCCTGACGGGCGCCCTGATGGGCTTCTTCGGCGGGCGCTTCGACCTGTTCTCACAGCGCGCCATCGAGATCTGGAGCTCGATGCCCGAGCTCTACCTGCTGATCATCTTCGCCTCGATCTTCACGCCAAGCCTGGCGCTGCTGATCATCCTGCTCTCGCTGTTCGGCTGGATGGGCTTGTCCGACTACGTGCGCGCCGAGTTCTATCGCAATCGCTCGCTCGATTACGTCAAGGCGGCACGGGCGCTCGGACTCTCCAACGTACAGATCATGTGGCGCCACATCCTGCCCAACAGCCTGACGCCCGTCATCACCTTCCTGCCATTCCGCATGAGCGCCGCCATCCTGGCCCTGACCAGCCTCGACTTCCTTGGCCTGGGCGTGCCGCCCACCACCCCTAGCCTGGGCGAGTTGCTGGCGCAGGGCAAGGCCAACCTCGATGCCTGGTGGATTTCCTTGTCGACCTTCGCCGTGCTGGTGGTGACCTTGCTGCTGCTGACCTTCATGGGCGACGCGCTGCGCGATGCCTTCGATACGCGCCTGGGCCTGGCCCAGCTACGCGGACGGGTCGAGCCGAAGGCGCCGGAAGGTTCGCCCGCGGCCGAGGTGACGCCATGAGCGCGCTGTCGCAAGCCAGCACCGTAAGTGGTGTGCAAGCGGTGCAAGCCAAGGAGGGCGCCGGCGGCCTGCTAATGTGCATCGAACGCCTGTCGGTCACGTTCGGCCATGGCGACGATGCCACCCGCGCGGTGCGCGATGTCAGCTTTGACCTGCGTGCGGGCGAACGCTTCGCGCTGGTGGGCGAATCCGGCTCGGGCAAGACGGTTACCGCGCTTGCCATGCTGCGCCTGGTGGAGGACGCGCGTTACCATGGCGCGGTGCGTTTCGAGGGCCGCGACCTGCTCAAGGTCTCGGAGCGCGAGATGCGGGGCATTCGTGGTGCCGACATCGCCATGATCTTCCAGGAGCCGATGACTGCGCTCAACCCGCTTTACACGATCGGCAACCAGATCGTGGAGACGCTTGCGCTGCATGAAGGCCTGGACCGGCGCTTTGCGCGCGAGCGCGCCATCGCGTTGCTCGAGCGCACCGGCATCAGTGATGCGGCGCACCGGTTCGACAGCTTTCCTCACCAGCTATCGGGCGGCCAGCGCCAGCGCGCGATGATAGCCATGGCGCTGGCCTGCCGGCCCAAGCTGCTGCTGGCCGACGAGCCTACCACTGCCCTCGACGTCACCATCCGCGTGCAGATCCTCGAGTTGCTGCGCGACCTGCAGGCTGAGTTCGGCATGGCCGTCATGCTGATCACGCACGACCTCAACCTGGTGCGGGCTTTCGCCCAGCGCGTGGGCGTGATGGAGAAGGGCGTGCTGGTCGAGGTGGGCGAAACCACCAGCGTTTTCGCCGCGCCCCAGCATCCCTACACGCGCAAGCTGATCGACAGCCGGCCGCGCCGCGAGGTGCTGCCGTTGGTGCCGCTGGCGCCAGTGCTGCTGGAAGCGCGCGGCTTGTGCGTGAACTATGCGCGCAAGCGCAGCGGGCTGGCCGGCTGGTTCGGTCGGGACCAGTTTGCCGCGGTCAAGGGCGTGGATTTTTCGCTGCGCGAGGGCGAGACGATCGGCATCGTGGGCGAATCGGGCTCCGGCAAGACCACGCTGGCTCACGCCGTGCTGAACCTGCAGCGCCGTAGCGCCGGCGAAATCCAGTTCCTGGGCCGCAGCCTGGACGAAGTCTCGCGGCGCGAGCGCAGCGTCTTGCGCTCGCGCTTGCAGGTGGTGTTCCAGGACCCGTTCGGTTCGCTCTCGCCGCGCATGACCATCGAGCAGATCGTGGGGGAGGGCCTGGCACTGCACCAGCCGGGCCTTTCGCGCGACGCCATGCGGCAACGCGTTACCGAGGCGCTGCGCGAGGTGGGCATGGACCGCACGGCCCTGGGGCGGTATCCCCATGAGTTCTCCGGCGGCCAGCGCCAGCGCGTGGCGATCGCACGCGTGCTGATCCTCAAGCCGCAGGTGCTGGTGCTCGATGAGCCGACGTCCGCACTCGATGTCTCCATCCAGCAGCAGGTGCTGGCGCTGCTGACGCAACTGCAGCGCAAGTACAACCTGAGCTATCTCTTTATCAGCCATGACCTGGCCGTGATCCGCGCCATGGCGCACCGGGTCATCGTGATGAAGTCCGGCGAGGTGGTGGAGGCGGGCGAAACCGAGGTTGTGCTAGGTGACCCGCAGCACGCATACACCCGCAAGCTGATGATCGCGGCCGAAATTGGTGCAGGCGACCCGATTCCGCCGCAAGTTG
Source organism: Burkholderiaceae bacterium 16 (assembly GCA_000955785.1). GTDB lineage: Bacteria > Pseudomonadota > Gammaproteobacteria > Burkholderiales > Burkholderiaceae > Cupriavidus. The sequence goes on along the minus strand of JYOD01000041.1, from coordinate 38,591 downwards.
GTGCGGCCGAACTCAGGGTGTCACCCGATTGACCTGCCACTGACATAATCAAATCGAGAAAGCATCTGCGACTTCCGTTGTATAGCCTTGATTACAAAGCACTTTATCTGAATTTTGTAACGAACTTTGACATGTGGATGACAACCTTATACCATCCGGCGAGAACTAATTTTACGGGTGGTTCGCGCGTCGCTTATGCGCAGCGCGGGTGGTTTGCGTCACTTGGCGCGCTTTTTGCGTGCGATCCACTTCATTGATTTCAGGCCCGCCCCGGTGTGTTTACCCGGGCCCGGACAAGAACGATTCATCAGGAGAACCAATGCAGCGAACTGTGCTTCATTCCCTGGCGCGCGCCGCCGTAGGAATAGCCATTGCCTGCGGTGCCACTCTATCGAATGGAGTGCTGGCTGACACGGTCTTCAAGGATCCCGACGCCCGCATCGACGCACGTACCGAACTCAGCGCGGAGCCGCATCCGGAAGGCAAGCGCGGCTTGCTGTCTTCGGTCATGAACTCGACCAGCCATGTGGCCAGCAAGGCCGGCGACCTGGTCATGAATGCCCTCGGGCTGATCGGCGTGCGTTACCGCTTCGGCGGCAACAGCCCGGAATCGGGCCTCGACTGCAGCGGTTTTGTCCGCTACGTCTTCAACGACACCTTTGGCTTCATGCTGCCGCGCCGCTCGGTCGAGATGAGCCAGGTTGGCACCACCGTGGCAACCAGTGACCTGCGTCCCGGCGACCTGGTGTTCTTCAACACCATGCGCCATACCTTCTCGCACGTTGGCATTTACATTGGTGACAACAAGTTCGTGCACGCCCCGTCCACCGGCAGCAAGATTCGTGTCGATGACATGCGCGCCTCGTACTGGGTGACGCGCTACAACGGCGCGCGCCGCATAGACGATATGCCGCAGGACAGCGGCAGCGCCAGCAACCTGGGCAATATGGTCGAGACGCTCAAGCGATTCGATCCCAATGCAGGCGGCCGTTCGCTCTACGGCGGCTGAGGCGCAGGCGGACCCTGTCCGTGCGGGTCACAACGAAAAAAGGACTGCCTCGCAGTCCTTTTTTCGTTGGCGCCGCCTCCCGGCGGCATGTGCTCCCGCGGCCGTTATTGCCCGGCCACCGTTCCGGCGGGCCGCGATCGCGCCAGGGCAAGCTTGTCGCGCAGGCTTGCCATGACCGCGGAGGCCGCTTGCTCGCCGGCCAGGATGGCGCGGTTGCGCGAGGCGAAGTCGCTGCCACCCATGTCCGGCAGGTCGGGGCGGATTACCACATCGGCACGCGCCAGTGCCATCTTGCTGATCGACTGCCCCATGATGGCCGTGGTCTGCAGCAATACGCCGCTCTGGCCGCCGTTCTTCTGGCTGGAGGGCTCGGCGGAGATGTTCACGGCTATCACGAAGTCAGCGCCCATTGCGCGCGCGGAATCGACCGGTACGGGTTCGACCAGCCCGCCGTCCACATAGTCATGCCCCTGGATCGAGACCGGCTGGAACACGCCCGGTACGCTGCTCGACGCCCGTACCGCCTGGCCGGTATTGCCGCGCTGGAACAGGATGCCCTGGCCGGTCTTGAGGTTGGTGGCGACGATGCCGAGTGGCAGCTTCATGGACTCGATCGGGCGATTGGCGACCAGCCGGTTCACGTAGTTCTGCAGCGCCTCGCCTTTGAGCCAGCCGCCAAAGCGGGTGCCGAAGGGTAGGGCCCAGTCGGCGATGGTGGCTTCGTCCATCGTCAGCGCCACCTTGTTGAGCTGGAATCCGTTCATGCCCGATGCGTAGAGCGCCGCGACCACCGCGCCGGCGCTGGTGCCGGTGACGAAGTCCGGATGGATGCCCTGCGCTTCGAGCGCCTTGATTACCCCAATGTGGGCGAAGCCCCGTGCGGCGCCACCACCGAGTGCAAGGCCGATCTTGATCGGGCGGGGTGGCGCCGTGGGCGGCGTGGCCGGGGTGTCCGGCGCTGCGGTGAGCGCGCCCGGTTTCGGGCCAAAGGAGCAGGCCGCCAGCAGCGCTGCCGCGCCGGTACCAAGGAAGTTGCGTCGTTGCATGGAGGGATCGGGGGAAGAAAAATGGCGCAGTCGGCACAGCCAGCGCAGGGAGGGCGGAAAGTGCCGCCCACGTCGGCCGCGCGTTCCACGCGACAGCATTCAGACCGGGCACAGCATAAATGATTCCGCGTGGCCGGGCCTTCCCGCGCGAACCGGGGCGGCTGGCAGCGCCCTGCTTGCTATAATGCGGCGATCCTGTGCGATGCGAGAGCCTTGAACTCGCAGCGGCTTCGGCCGCAACCTAAACGTAACGACTGGGGTTTGCCCTGAGTCGTCTCTGCAATGATAGTTCCTCAGGCGTAGTGCCTGAGTATGACCTGACGATCGTCATACTACGCCAGGGGCGGATGTCTTCGCCCATAAGGCGAAGGTGTGCGCGACGTTTTGACCCGCAAAAGTGGGTAAGAAGATCAGGGCGATAAGCTCTGCGCGTTATGGTTCGGTCGGAGCCAGCCGCGAGGCTGCCCCCGATAGAGAACCTGCTATGCGACTAGCAGTAGCCTAGGGAGACATGCGTCACTGGTAACGGTGGGGTGTGAAGCTTTCCTGACAATGTAGCCCCCGCAAGGGTGCGGTTCGTCCGTGAGGTAGAACTGTAGAGACTCCAAGCAGCACTGGGATTGAGGAGCTAGGCTGACTGGCATGGGTAACGTAAGTGAACTGCTGATAAACGTCGTAAGCATTGCGGTGCCAAAGCTGCTGTTAGGCATCAACCAAAAGGTACGTGGTCGGTTATCCCACTAGGATCTTGGGATACGTCGTCATTGGACCACCGGCGAATAGGCAGGCCCTAACCCGGTCTTGTAACGTGCAGGGAACGCAGTAAGCCCGTATGGCCGCCGAAGCGCAGTTGACTTCGGCAGGCGAACCGTAAGGGACGCTGTCGGTTGTGCGGGTATGGGAGGTTGGAAAAAGCGAATGCCGGGCTGTAATGGTTCGGATAGGGGTTGCAACATCACTCCACGCGAAAGCGGGCAGACTTCCAACTGGTCTTTCGTCGCAAGACGACTGACAGACCTCGCTTGAATGTGAATTTTTTTCCCCTAGGGGGCCAACGAGCCCCCCTAGGGGGCAAGTTGTCTCTCTTGATTTTGGGGTAATCCTCAAGATAGGAGAGCAGCATGGAAGCAATCATCTGCAAGGATGATTCTGCGCTCTCCGGCAAGCCGCAACGCTGGAACGCCATCGATTGGCGTCGAGTGGAACGGAATGTCCGAGAGATGCAGATCAGAATTGCGAAGGCAACAAAGGAAGGGGATTGGCGCCGGGTGAAAGCCCTGCAAAGATCCCTGACCCGCTCGTGGTCCGCCAAAGCAGCGGCGGTACGGCGAGTGACGGAAAATCGTGGGAAGAAAACAGCAGGCGTTGATCGCGTGCTGTGGGACACCCCTGAAACCCGGTGGGAAGCCATCGGGCGGTTGAGACGCCGAGGGTATCGGCCCATGCCATTGCGGCGGGTCTATATCCCTAAGGCCAACGGGAAGGAGCGCCCACTAGGCATTCCGACCATGTTGGATCGAGCCATGCAGGCCTTGTACCTGCTGGCGCTGGAACCTGTGTCCGAAGGGACGAGCGATCCGAACTCGTATGGGTTCCGGCTCAATCGTTCCACGTTGGATGCCATGTCCCAGCTATACGTGGCCTTGTCACAGAAGGTCTTAGCCCAATGGGTGCTGGAAGCGGATATCAAAGGCTGTTTCGACCATATCAGTCATGACTGGCTGGAGAGCAATGTCCGCATGGACAAAGCGATCCTGAGGAAGTGGCTGAAGGCTGGCGTGGTATTTCAGGGCCAGTTTCAGGCAACCGAGGCCGGAACGCCGCAGGGAGGCATCATCTCCCCGACATTGGCAAACGTGGCGCTGAACGGACTGGAAGAGCAACTGCTGAGTCATATGAAGGCAACGCTCGGGGTAACCCAGTTCCGGAAGCTGAAGGTGAATGTAGTCCGATACGCAGATGACTTCGTGATCACCGGTTCCTCGCAAGAGATGCTGGCGAAGGAAGTGAAACCGTGGGTAGAGCAGTTCCTTGCAGTACGGGGACTGACGCTTTCGACGGAGAAAACGCGAATCGTCAACATCGCAAACGGCTTTGACTTTCTGGGGTGGAATTTCCGGAAATACTCGGGAACACTACTCATCAAACCAAGCAAGAAAAACGTGCAAACGTTCTATCGCAAGGTGAAGGCTGTCATCAGTGCTAACAAAGCGGTGCAGCAGGAGAAGCTCATCCTACTGCTGAACCCGTTGCTGAGGGGCTGGGCGCAGTATCACAGCCCGGTGGTGGCAAAAGCCACGTTCAACCGTCTGGAACACGACATATTTCGTGCTCTATGGCGGTGGGCGAAACGGAGGCACGCCAACAAGACGCCCACCTGGATTCGCAAGAAGTACTTTGCATCCACGGGTGATCGAAGTTGGGTGTTTGGAACCACAGTAGTGAGAGACGACGGCAGTCAGGATAGGGTGGAGTTGTACTCGCTACCGCGAACACCCATCCAACGCCACAAGAAGGTCAGAGGGGATTACCACCCCTTTGATCCGGCGCAGGAGAGGTATGGCGAGACCTTGCAGCAGAAGCGCATGTTGAATAGCATGTCGCACCGAAAGCAATGGATCAAGCTGTACATTTCACAGCACGGCAAGTGTGCGTTGTGCCAGTGCAAGATCACCAAAGAAACAGGATGGGAAGACCATCATATCGAACCGCGCATTTTCGGTGGCTCCGATGTCCTAGGAAATCGGGTACTGTTGCATCCAAACTGTCACATCCAAGTACATAACCACGGTCTAACCGTTAAGAAACCGGCCCCCTCAATGTGAGGGGATTTCGAAAGGCTTGAGCCGTATGCGGGGAAACTCGCAAGTACGGTTCTTAGGGGGGGACGGGTCAGCAATGACCCTGTCCCTACCCGCCACACTCCGGCCTGCGCGCATTCGTGCGCGGGCTTTTTTGTTTCATTCCTCTATGACACAACGCGTCCGCACCCGCTTCGCGCCGAGCCCGACCGGCTTCATTCACCTCGGCAATATCCGCTCCGCGCTCTACCCCTGGGCCTTTGCACGCCGCATGAAGGGCGATTTCATCCTGCGCATCGAAGACACGGACGTCGAGCGTTCGTCTCAGGAGTCGGTGGACGTGATCCTGGAGGGGATGGCCTGGCTCGAGCTCGATATCGACGAAGGCCCGTTCTATCAGATGCAGCGCATGGACCGCTATCGCGAGGTGGTCAAGCAGATGCTGGGCAGCGAGCTGGCCTATCCCTGCTACATGAGCACCGAGGAACTGGACGCGCTACGCGACGCGCAACGCGAGCGCGGAGAGAAGCCGCGCTATAACGGCTTCTGGCGCCCCGAGCCGGGCAAGGTCCTGCCGGAGCCGCCGGCCGGGGTGCAGCCAGTGATCCGCTTCAAGAATCCCATTGGCGGCAGCGTGGTCTGGGACGACGCGGTCAAGGGGCGCATCGAGATCTCGAACGACGAGCTCGACGACCTGGTGATCGCCCGCCCGGACGGCACGCCCACCTATAACTTCTGCGTGGTGGTCGATGACCTCGATATGCGGATCACCCACGTGATTCGCGGCGACGATCACGTCAACAACACGCCGCGGCAGATCAACATCATCCGCGCACTCGGCGGTACGCCGCCTGTCTATGCCCACTTGCCGACCGTGCTCAACGAGCAGGGCGAAAAGATGAGCAAGCGCCATGGCGCCATGGCCGTGACCGGCTATCGCGACGAAGGCTATCTGCCCGAGGCCGTGCTGAACTACCTGGCCCGCCTGGGCTGGGCGCATGGCGACGCCGAGATATTCTCGCGCGAGCAGTTCGTCGAGTGGTTCGACCTGGAGCACCTGGGCAAGTCGCCGGCGCAGTACAACCCCGAGAAGCTGGCCTGGCTCAACAACCACTACATCAAGGTGGGCGACAACGCGCGCCTGGCCGGGCTGACCCAACCGTTTATCGAGGCGCTGGGCGGCAAGGTGGAGGGCGTCCGTCTGGAAGGTGTCATCGCGCTGGTGAAGGATCGTGCCAATACCCTGAAGGACGTGGCGCAGGCGGCGATGCTGTTCTATCGCGGAGAGCCGCAGGCGGACCCGGCGCTCAAGGCCGAGCATCTCAGCGCCGAGATCCTGCCGGCGCTGCAGGCCCTGGCCATACGGCTGGCGGCCCTGACGGAGTGGAAGCGGGAGGACATCAGCGCAGCATTCAAGGCCGTGCTGGCCGAGTTCGGCCTGAAGATGCCGAAGCTGGCCATGCCGGTGCGCCTGCTGGTAGCAGGACAGTTGCAGACCCCCGCCATCGACGCCGTGCTGGAGTTGTTCGGGCGCGACACCGTGCTGCGTCGCATCCAGGCCGGACTCGCCTGAGGAAATTTGCAAAAAATCTTGGTGGGGGCTTGCGCTTCTGCCAGGACTTGAGCATAATCTCGTTCTCCCTGCAGCGCGGACAAAAACCAAGCGGGCTTAACGGATGGAAGCGATAGCTAGTAATTCCGCAGTAATGCGGATCGCTGAAAAAAGTTAAAAAAAGGGTTGTCGAAAAGCAGGGTTGTTTATATAATCTTGCTTTCGCCGAAACGAAGAAACAAACGCGAAGCGACAGCGGTAGGTAGTGAATCAGTAATGTTGTACCATGGGGCTATAGCTCAGCTGGGAGAGCGCTTGCATGGCATGCAAGAGGTCAGCGGTTCGATCCCGCTTAGCTCCACCAAAATGCCGGAGGTTTTGATTTTAGTGAATCAAAACTTTCAGTGCGGTGAAGGTCTGGTAGTTAAGGTCTTCGTCGCGCAAGACGGAACAAGTTGAAAAACAAGTTTCTGTCCCCTTCGTCTAGAGGCCTAGGACATCACCCTTTCACGGTGAGTACAGGGGTTCGAATCCCCTAGGGGACGCCAAATAACGAACGTAACCAAACGTTCGGTTTGTCGTCAGGAGCGTTGGCTCGTGGTGATAAGTGAGAGTATGGAGTGGTAGTTCAGTTGGTTAGAATACCGGCCTGTCACGCCGGGGGTCGCGGGTTCGAGTCCCGTCCACTCCGCCAAAACTAGACCCGCATGGTTGTGCCATGCGGGTTTTTTCTTTTGCTGTCCGGCAATTGCCCTGGTAGCTCTTTGATAATCTCCCGCTAATCGACGTCGATCGTGCGTGGCCGTGCGTGGCACATTATTCACCGCTGTGTTTCCTGGGCGGCAGGGCATTATTGCGGCAGTGCTCCGCTATTGCCCTGCATGATCCCGCCCTTAATCGATTCGCTACCCAAAAGGGGTTGTCAAAGGGCAAAGTTATTTATATAATCTCGTCTTCGCTGAAACGAAGAAACAAACGCGAAAACGACGGCGGTGGTAAGCCGCGATGCAGCAACGAAGTACCTTGGGGCTATAGCTCAGCTGGGAGAGCGCTTGCATGGCATGCAAGAGGTCAGCGGTTCGATCCCGCTTAGCTCCACCAAATGCCTGAAGTTTCGATTTTGTGAATCGAGGCTTCCAGTGTGGTGAGGATCTGCTTGTTAAGGTCTTCGGCACGCAAGACGGAACAAGTTGAAAAGCAAGTTCTTGTCCCCTTCGTCTAGAGGCCTAGGACATCACCCTTTCACGGTGAGTACAGGGGTTCGAATCCCCTAGGGGACGCCAGATAACGAACGTAACCAAACGTTCGGTTTGTCATCAGGAGCATAGCTAGTGGTGATAAGCAAGAGTATGGAGTGGTAGTTCAGCTGGTTAGAATACCGGCCTGTCACGCCGGGGGTCGCGGGTTCGAGTCCCGTCCACTCCGCCAAAACTAAACCCGCATGGTTAAGCCATGCGGGTTTTTTCTTTTGCTATCCGGCATTTACCCTGGTGGCTCGTTGATAATCACCGGCAATTCGGCGCCGCTCGCGCAGTGACGGCGTGTGCATATTATTTGCCTCTGTCTTTCTTGGGTAGTCGGATATTGTTGCGTAGCGCGTGCGGACGGACCGCCGGCATGTTCCGCACATGTCTGCCGGGTCACAGGCATAATCCATCCGGCATGCGCGTCAGGGTGCAGGCTTAACCGTCATGGCGACGGCTGACGGTAACGAAGTAGCGCACCAGCAACGAGCCGGCGATGGCCAGGCTGATGCTGTTGGCCATCCAGAAACCCGCGGCGCCATGCGTGAAGGCCGGCAGGGAGCCGATCAGGCCAAAACCAAGCACGTAACCGCCACCCAGGCCGACGCCCCAGAGGGACAGCGCATAGATCAAGGTCGGCACCAGTGCGATCTTGTAGGCGCGCAGGATGAATGCCGTCATGACTTGTACCGCATCGAAGGCCTGGTAGAAGGCAATGAACAGCATCAGCGGCAGGGCGGCGCCGACCACCGCCGGGTCCTTGGCGTAGGCATGCAGCAGCGGCTCGCGCAGGATCCACAGCATGCCGCCGACCATGATCGCCAGCGCCGCCGCCAGGCAGATCCCGTGCCGGGCGATGCGGCGTGCCGCCGCCCGGTCGCGCGCGCCAAGGGATTGCGCCACCAGCGTCGAGGTGGCGATTGCCAGTGACAGCGGCAGCATGTAGGCCACCGCGCCGAGGTTGGCAATGATCTGGTGCCCGGCCAGCACGACGGTGCCCATGCGCGTGATGAAGATCGACATCAGCGTGAACGAGGTGATCTCGATCAGGTAGGTCAGTCCCATTGGCACGCCCAGCCGCAGCAGCGCGCGGATCGGCCGCGCCTGCGGCCATGCCCAGCTGGAAAATATCTGCAAGGGACGGTACGCCGCGTTGCGCCGCAGGATCAGGACGCCCGAGATGCACCAGATCCAGCTGATCAGCGCCGAAGCGAGCGCGCAGCCGGGTCCGCCCATGGCCGCGAGGCCGAAGCCGCCGCCGATGAACCAGGCATTGAGTGGAATCTTCACTGCCAGCCCGGCAAGCTGCAGCACCGTCACCATGACCGGACGCGACAAGGCATTGTTCAGCGCGGAATAGATGCGAAAGCCCAGCGCGGCCGGCAAACCGAAGGCCTGGAGATGCAGGTAGCGCGTTGCCTTCTCAACCAGTTCGGGCGGCGCCTGGGCAAAATCCAGCAGCGGACCGGGGAACAAGAGCAGCAACATGCCAGGCACGGCCAGCGCCAGTCCAAGCCAGGCGGCTTGCCTGACCTCGCTGCCGATCTCGGCACTGCGCCCGGCCCCATGGAGTTGGCCGGCAATCGGGGCAAGCGCCTGCAATACGCCCATCAGGCTGATGTAGATCGTGACGTAAATCGATCCGCCCAGTCCCACCGCCGCCAGGTCGATCGCCGAGGCGCGTCCCGCCATGATGGTATCGATCACGCCAAAGGCGATCACCGCGAGCTGGCCGACCAGGACCGGCGCGGCCAGCACCGAGATCCGGCGGATATCCTGGAGTGCGGTCATGCGGCGTGCCGTTGCCTGGGAGCGGAGTACCAGCGATCTCGTCGAACCATCCGTATCCGCCTCAGGGATGGCGGGGCAGCCTGCGCGTAGGCGGGCCGGACTTGGACGGCGCTACGCGGGACATATCAACCAGGCGATACATGCGGAAGCGCTCATCGCGGTCGGAGGGGCGGCGGCCTTCCCAAATCAGCCGCCATTCGAAATGCGAGATGCTGGTGGGCTCGCCGTAATCGACCGGATCATGGCGCAGCAGGATGTCGCATTCGTCCGCCGGGCCGCCAAAGCGGATATGGCCGAAATACGCGAACGACGCCAGTTGCGCATCGCCCATCCGGATCGGCTGCACGCAGCTATAAGTAGCAGGCAGCGCCATCGAAGCGGCTTGCGCCACGTCGCGATAGGTCTTGCCGTAGTTGATCGATGGCATCCACAGGGTCATCGCCAGCACCCACATCAACGTGGTGCCGGCGGCCGAGATCACCACGGGGCGCCAGATCTGCTTGGGTGCGCGCGACAGCCGCCAGCGCACGATCAGGATCCAGGCCGCCGTTACCAGCAGCGCATATACCACCGCGCGGATAGTGAAGTCTTCCTGGAAGCCCGGCAGCAGGCGGTGGATATTGGCGGCGATGCGCGGCGGCTGGCCCGTCGTCCTGGCGATCCACATGAACCAGACAAAGCCGCCGAAGATGGTGAAAAACAGCAGGGCGAACCAGTCGATTGCATTGATGGCCGCGCGCGTGAGCGTTGGCAGGCCGAATGCAGCCAGTACCGCCATCGGTGGCAGCAGCAGGATGAACTGCACATCGCCCGGCTGGCGCAGCAGGAACAGCATCAGCAGCGGCGGCAGCAGCATGGCAAGCGGCAGCGCCACATGCGGCGCACGGCGCATCCCCGACCAGCTCAACCAGGCCCAGCCGGCAATCGGCCATACCGGCCAGGTGAACAGCAGCAGGTTGCGTGCGACGAAATTGAGCGCGGTGGCATTCGGCGCGCCATAGGTGCGGCGGTCGTAGCGCGACCACTCGCGGATAAAGGTCACGGCGTCGCTGGGGTCGGTGGCGCCGAAGTAGGCGGCGGCCATCCAGGCCGCCACCATTGCAAGCGCCAGCGGCACGCTCACCAATAACAGGCGCGGCAGGGGCAGGGGCTTGCAAGCCAGGCCGCAGACGATGATCGACGCGAGCAGCACCAGCGGGATGACCGGTCCGCTGGACAGGGTCAGCGCGCCAAGCCCAACGCCCAGCCAGATGCCGCCCTGGACCGGCTTGTCCAGGCTGCGCACCATGCCATACAGGCTCATGGCGACGAAGCAGACCTGGCCCACCTGCGGCGTGGTCTCGTGGCCGCGCATGGCCAAGCCGACGCAGGCCAGGAAGATCAGCAAGGCACCGTCGGCCAGCGTGCGGCCGTAGTCGCGCGCATTGGGCTGGCCGCCGAAGACATAGGCAAAGGGCTGTACCTCGGCGCGCCGGCCAAGCAGGTAGGTGGCATACCAGATCAGGGCGCAGGTGCCGAAGTAGAAGAGTGCGGTGGCCACGCGCGACGCGTCCGGCGCGCCGAGCCAGCCGCCAAACAGCCGGATCATGACGGCGCCGACCCAGAATACCAGGGGGCCGTCTTCCCCATAGGAGCGGCCCACGATATTGGGCATGAGCCAGTCCTGCGCGCCCCCGGTGGCCAGTTGCCACATCACACCGAAACCGGCCGCGTCCTCATTCTTCCACGGGTCGCGGCCAAACAGGCCGGCCAGGCCGTAGATGATGCAGATGGCCAGCAACAGCGCGCGCGGAAGCGTGCCGGTGGCGGCTGCGGTCAGGTGGACACGGGAAGTCTTGGCTGCACTCATTGATCGGTTGGGCTTGGGGGCGGCCGGGACGGGCGCTCCCGGTTTGGCTACATCCGGCTCATTCGCATGGGGTACCGCCGATGCGGGCGGAGTATGTAATGGTATCGGACGAAGTGCGCCCGGCGCTGGCGCGAAAGGCGCCAATCCACGCGAGGGCTGCAAAAGCAAAGAGGCAGCCGATGCTGCCTCTTTGCTTGGGTGCGCGGCGCCGGAGCATCTTGTCCGAAGCCGTGCAGCGAGCGGGCTCGCGGCGAATTACTTCGCGGCGGCCTTGCCCAGCTTGCTGCCGAACTTCTGGCGGAACTTCTCGACGCGGCCGGCCGTGTCCATGATCTTCTGGGTGCCGGTGTAGAACGGGTGCGATTCCGACGAGACTTCGATCTTGGCCAGCGGGTATTCCTTGCCGTCGCGGGTGATCGTGTCGCGCGTCTGGATGGTCGAGCGGGTCACAAAGCTGAAGTCGTTCGACACGTCGAGGAACACGACTTCGCGATAATTCGGGTGAATGCCTTCTTTCATGATGTTTCCTTTCAGGTTGGGTAGCCAGTCCGTTGTTTGCCGCGCTGCTGCCGGGTATTGCGGCGAACGAACCACTTGCCGATAACGGACAATCCGGGATTATCGCAGAAAAACAAAAAGCTGGGCAAGATTTGAATGCGCCAGCAGGAGGATGGGCGAGCACGCCAAAAAATTGACTTTTCGTCACATGGGGCCCGGATCCTGGCGGTAGAACGCCGCCAGCGAGTCATAGAGGGCAGGCCAATATCGACGCAGGCCAACCGGCTCGACAAAGAATGTCTCCGATGCCACCGCGAAGAACTCACTGGGTGCCTCGCAGCCATAGGGATCGATCACGCGCAGCGCGGGCGGAAGCCGCTCCGGATGATCCCAGGCATGGTCGGATTGCCTGTCGCAGGCCTCCGCGAAGCGGTCGTATTCGGACAGGAAGGTCTCGGCCCACTGCTCGCGGTCGATGCCTGGGTGGAGTACGCGCGAGAACGGCGGCACGCCGTCGGGCTCGCCATCGAGCATGTCGAGCTTGTGGGCGAACTCGTGGATGACCACGTTATAGGTGTCGTCCGGGTGGGCGTGGCGCGCGTTCAGGCCGGCGCCCGGGGTCTTCACGTCGGGCCAGGAAAGGATGACCGGGCCGTGTTCCCAGGCTTCGCCGCTGGCTTCCTCGACCACGCCGTGCACCAGCCCGATATCGTCCTCGACGGTACGGCGGATGACGAACTCGCCAGGGTAAAGCACGATGCCGCGCCAGCCGCGATACCACTCGATGCCCAGCCTGAGGATGGGCACGCAGGCCTGCACCGCCACGATCGTCACCATTTCATCGGTAAGAGGCAGGTTGTGCGCGGTGGAGTATTCCTTTTCGGCGATGAAGAGCGTGGCGAGTTCGCGCAAGGCGGCGAGGTCGGCGGCGCCATAGCGCTGCACGAAGGGCAGGCTCGCCACCGTGTGTGCCCACAGCGAGTCGGGGATCGCGTAGTGCTCGAGTTTGCGCACGCGCGAGCGCGCACGCAGGAAGTGGCTCAGTCGGCCGAACATGGGACTCCTGCAGGTGTGGCATCGAGGTGGCGCGCGCATGAAGCAGGACGCGGGACCCAAAGCCAGGTCAGGACATCGGCAAGCAATGCATCGTAGTGCAAAAATGCAAAAAGGGCGCGCCGAGGCACGCCCTTCCTGTGCGATACCAGCGCGCGAACCAGCCGCGCGCGGCACAGCGAACGATCAGCCGCCTCTGCGCATCATATCGAAAAACTCGGCGTTGTTCTTGGTCGCCTTCATCTTGTCGAGGATGAATTCCATGGCCTGCACTTCGTCCATATCCGAGATGAACTTGCGCAGCACCCACACCTTCTGCAGGATATCCGGCTTGATCAGCAATTCCTCGCGGCGGGTGCCGGACTTGTTCAGGTTGATCGACGGATAGACGCGCTTTTCCGCGAGGCGGCGTTCCAGGTGCACTTCCATATTGCCGGTGCCCTTGAATTCTTCGTAGATCACGTCGTCCATGCGGCTGCCGGTTTCGATCAGCGCGGTGGCGATGATGGTCAGCGAGCCGCCTTCTTCCAGGTTACGCGCGGCGCCGAAGAAACGCTTGGGGCGTTGCAGCGCGTTGGCGTCCACGCCGCCGGTCAGCACCTTGCCAGAAGCCGGCACCACCGTGTTGTAGGCGCGTGCAAGGCGGGTGATCGAGTCCAGCAGGATCACCACGTCGCGCTTGAGCTCGACCAGGCGCTTGGCCTTTTCGATCACCATTTCGGCAACCTGCACGTGGCGGATGGCGGGCTCGTCGAAGGTCGACGCCACCACTTCGCCGCGCACCGAGCGCAGCATTTCGGTCACTTCTTCCGGCCGTTCGTCGATCAGCAGCACGAACAGGTCGGCTTCCGGATGGTTGTTGGCAATCGCATGGGCGATGTGCTGCAGCATCACGGTCTTGCCGGACTTGGGCGATGCCACCAGCAGCGCGCGCTGGCCGCGGCCGATCGGCGCGATCATGTCGATGATGCGGCCGGTGATGTTTTCCTCGGCGCGGATTTCGCGTTCGAGCGTGAGCGGCCGGTTCGGGTGCAGCGGCGTCAGGTTCTCGAACATGATGCGGTTCTTCACCGCTTCAGGCGCCTGGCCGTTGACCTTGTCCACCTTCACCAGCGCGAAATAGCGCTCGCCGTCCTTCGGGGTCCGTACTTCGCCCTCGATCGTATCGCCGGTATGCAGATTGAAGCGGCGGATCTGCGAAGGGCTGATGTAGATGTCGTCCGTGCTTGCCAGGTAGGAGGTCTCGGGCGAGCGCAGGAAGCCGAAGCCGTCCGGCAGGACTTCCAGCGTGCCGTCTCCGAAGATGGTTTCGCCCAGCTTGGCGCGCTTCTTCAGGATCGCAAACATCAGCTCCTGTTTGCGCATCCGTTGTGCATTGTCGATCTCGAGGGTCGCGGCCATTTCGAGAAGCGCAGACACGTGAAGCGATTTGAGTTCTGTCAGGTGCATAGACGAGGGGTACAGAGGCGCCCGGACGGGCTGGACCTAAAGGAAGGGGGAAGAAATGAGCGAACGCTCGGGGAAGTTGTTGGTGCCATCTTAGCACAATCCGGACGGTGCGCCAGGACTGGCGCACGGACGTCGGATTGTGGCTACAACCGGGGCGGCGCCTGGCGGCACCTCGCCCCGGGCAAGCGACTTACAGATTGCCGTCGAGGAAAGCGGTCAGTTGCGACTTGGACAGCGCGCCGACCTTCTGCGCGGCAACCGCGCCATTCTTGAACAGGATCAGCGTGGGAATACCGCGGATGCCGAACTTGGCCGGCACTTGCTGGTTTTCATCGACGTTGATCTTGGCGATCTGCAGCTTGTCGCTGTAGTCCTTGGCCACTTCGTCCAGGATCGGGGCGATCATCTTGCACGGGCCGCACCATTCGGCCCAGAAGTCGAGCAGGACGGGCTTGTCGGACTGGAGCACGTCGGCGTCGAAGGAGGCGTCGCTCACATACTTGATTTGTTCACTCATGGCGGAAAACCTCTGGTTTCGCTCTGTTTGATTTGAAGGCGGGATTTGCCGAACCGCTACATTACACGAGTTTGCGCATACCCGTAGGCAGGCGCATCACCCGGTGCGTGCGGGCCCGAGCGAGGGGCACGCCACGGAAAGGCGGGTTTTGCTCATATGTTACCAGTTGACGGGAATTCAATACCTTCCCCGTCAAGGTCACGGTGCGTTGCCGTACACGGCGGGGAAAGACATTTTTGTGCGGCGAAGCATGGAGGCATTCTGCCCCGGAAGGCAGGGCCTGTTGAGTGATTCTATTAATCGGGGCGAGAGCTTTTCTCAATCGGGGGCTGCGGCAAAGGCCGGCGCGGCCGGCGTATGATTTATCGGACACTTCGCCTTGGTGTGCCTGACGCGAGCGCTCCCTTGCGTGTTCGCGAATGTGCGGCGCGCCGGGGCGCGTAGAATACAAGCATGCGCCAGGCCTTGCGCCCGGCGCCTTCCTGCGCAACAGACAAGGCAAATCGACCATGACGCCAGACACCCCTTCCAAGCCCGATCCGCAACAGCCGCCCGAAGTGGGACACCTGAGCGACGCGCTGGATCACATCAATAGCGCGGTCGAACAGAACAGCATTGCCGGCGGCGCGGCCAAGGGCCTTCTGTACAGCATCATCGAGACGTTGGGCGCGCTGGTCGGCGACCCCGACCTTCCCGAGCATGCACGCTCCGGCTACCAGGGCTTGCTCGAGACCGCGCGCGAGATCCGCGCCCGCCTGGAGGGCGGCAGCCACTGAAGACCCTCGGGGTTTTCCCGTATTTTTCACGTTGCCCGAGCGCGCTGCCCGGCTCGCCGGCCAGGCAGCGCGTGCCTGCGCGCCGCACGCCATGACTTCCGATCCGGCCGCCACACTCGCTTCATGACTTCGCTGCAATTCCGTCCCGGCCCCGACTTCCTGCCGCAGGCTGCCGCCTCGGCCTGGTATTTTCTCGACCATTGCGGGGAGCAGCAAGCCGCCGCGCACGTGGTAGTGCCCACCGCGGCGCAGATTCCCGGCGTGCGGCAGGCGCTGGATGCCGCGGCGCGCGCTGCCGGCGCGCCGCGCCTGCTGCCGCGCGTGCTCACGCTTGGCCACTGGTTGCTCGATTTGCTGCCCGACCCGGTGCCGGTGCGCAGTCATGCGGCCCGGCTGCTGGCGGTGCAGCAGGCCATCCGCGCGCAGGACTGGTTGCGGCGTGCCTTCGGTGCGCAGACTGAGGCCGCGGCGTGGGGGCTGGCGCAGACGCTGCTGACCATCAGCGACGAACTGAGCGCGCGCTGGCTCGACGACGACGCCATCCGCGATGAAGACATCGATGGCGACGACCGCGCCGCGCTGCTGCAAGGCGCGCTGGAACGAACCTACGCACATTTGTCGTCGCGCTTCCTTGGCGAGGAGGCGCGCATCGTGATGGCTTTCTGGCAAGCCTTGTCGGGCCCGGACGATCCGCTGCCGGCGCGCCGCCGCGTTCTGCACCGGCTGGCCCAGCACGTGGCGGGGCCGGTGATCTGGCTGGGGCCGACGCCGCCCACGCCGATCGAGGACGCCTTCCTGAAGCAGGCCGCCGAACTCGTGCCGGTGATCCGCATTGGCTATGACTGGTCGGCGCAGTCAACGCCGTCGGAGAGCCGCGCGCCCGATGCTGGCGGGGATAATGAAGACCCCGCGGCAGGGGCATTCGACTGGTACGACACCCTGCTGGACCTGTGGCCGGAGGCCAGGTTGCCGGGCGCGCAGGAAGCCGCGCCGCGCCGCGCGCCGCGCGACCTGCCGGCCGGGCGGCCGCGCGTGCGCGTGATCGGCAGCGCGCGCTTCGAGGACGAAGCCGGCGCCGCCGCCGACCAGCTTGTGCAGTGGCTCAACGAAGGCCGGCGCCACGTAGCCCTGGTTGCGCACGATCGCGTGGTGGCGCGGCGCGCGCGCGCCTTGCTGGCGCGCGCCGGCGCGCCGGTGCGCGACGAAACGGGCTGGAAACTCTCAACCACGCGCGCCGCCGCCGCACTGATGCGCTGGTTCGATCTGCTCAACCAGGACGGCGATACCTCGGCCCTGCTCGACCTGCTCAAGAGCCCGTTTTGCCTGCCGGATTTCCCGTTGCGCGGCGCGGCCATCGCCGCGCTGGAGCGGCAGATTCGCCGCGACGGCATCAGTGGTGGGTGGCGCCGCCTGCAGCAGCGTTTCAGTCCGGACACCGCGGACGAATCACGCGCGAGCGCAAATGAAGCCAGCGCCGGCGACGGCGCGGAGCAGGACGCCCGCCGCGCGGCGCGGCAGGCCGCGTGCGAGCTAGTGCAGTGCCTTGCGGCCGAAGCCGCAGCCTGGCCGCGCGGCAAGGCGCAGAAACCGGTGTCGACCTGGCTGGGCCGGCTCGACGCCACGCTCGACGTGATCGGCATGCGCGATGCGCTGGCCGCCGACGATGCGGGCAGCCAGTTGCTCGACGCGCTGGCGCGCCTTGCCGACCTGCCTCAGGACGAGACAGGCGCGCTCGCCACGCTCGATCTCGGCGAATTCCGCTCCATGCTGTCGGCCTTGCTCGAATCGGTCGCTTACAAGGAGCCCTCGGCCAGCGGCGCCGCGCGCATCACCATCCTGCCGCTCAACGGCGCGCGCATGCGGCGCTTCGATGGCGTGGTGGTGGTGGGGTGCGACGATACGCAGCTACCCTCCAGCGCGGCGGAGCTGATGTTCTTCTCCAACCAGATGCGGCGCGAACTGGCGCTGGAAGATCGCGAGGTGCGCTTTGCACAGCAGGCGCGCGATCTTGCCGAGGTCCTGCTGAATAACGATGACGTCGTGCTGACCTGGCAACGCCTTGGCGCGCGCGGCGAGCCCAAGCACGTGTCGGGCTGGATCGAGCGCCTCAGCGCGCTGTGCTCGCGGGCGGGCGCGCCCATCGAGGCGAGTGCCTTGCCGGCGCTGCACGAGACCTTCGCCGAGGTGGGCGGAATGCCCGCGCCAGCGGCTTCCGAACTGGTGCCTGTGCGCTGGAGCGCGCAGGCGTACAACATGCTGCGGCGCTGTCCCTACCAGTTCTTCGCGGGCCGCATGCTCGGGCTGGCCGGGCTGGAGGTCGTCAGCGACGATCTGGAAAAACGCGATATCGGCGAGCTGTTGCACCGCGTGCTGTTGCGCTACCACCGCGAGGCATCGCAGGACGGCTTGCGCCACCAGGACGCCCGGCTGGCGCGGCTGCGCGAGATTTCCGACCACGAGTTCGGCGCGCTGATGAAGGAAGACGGCAACGCCATCGGCTATTACCGCCGCTGGTGCGAAGTGCTGCCTTCCTACGTGGCATGGCAGGCTGAACGCGAGGCGCAAGGCTGGTTCTGGGAGGATGGCGAGCTGGACGCCACCGTCGACCTGCCCATGCCCGATGGCCGGCCGCTGCGCGTCAACGGCCGCATCGACCGGCTCGACCGCGCCCGCGATGGCAGCCGCGCGGTGCTCGATTACAAGACGCAGAGCGTGCTGCGTCTCAAGCGCAAGGTAGGGGACGTGGAAGAGGATTGCCAGTTGCCATTCTATGGATTGCTGCGCGCCGACGTTGCGGGTGGCAGCTGGGTGGCGCTTGAGGGCGCGAAGGACGGCCCGCCCGCGTCCCAGCGCGAGGTTGGCTTGCCTGACTTTGACGCCGCGGTGGCCTGGCTCGAGCAGCAGTTGCGCACCGACGTGATGCGCTTGCGCCTGGACGCGCCGCTGCCGGCTTTCGGCGATGCCAGCGCATGCACCTACTGCACGGCCCGCGGCCTGTGCCGCAAGGGTTTCTGGGAAAGCACGGCGTTGCCGCCGCAGTTGGGAGGGCGCGCATGAGCACTCATGCCTATTTGCGCGATGGCGAGCCGATTGCGGAGGCTGAGTTCACGCGCGCGGCCTGCGACCCCGCCCGTTCGGTGGTGGTCGAGGCCTGCGCGGGCAGCGGCAAGACCTGGCTGCTGGTGGCGCGCCTGTTGCGCCTGTTGCTGGCTGGCGCGGCGCCGCATGAGATCCTCGCCATCACCTTCACGCGCAAGGCCGCCGAGGAAATGCGCGAGCGCCTGCTGGAAGTGCTCGCGCAACTCGCGCGTGACGATGACGAGGCGGTGATCGCCGCGCTGACGCAGCGCGGGCTTTCCCCCGACGCGGCACGCGCGGCACTGCCGCGCGCCCGCGGCCTGCACGCGCAGGTGCTCGCCGCGCCCGGCCGCATGGCCATCGATACGTTCCATGGCTGGTTCGGCACCCTGCTGCGCGGGGCGCCGCTGGCGTCGGGCATCGTGCCGGGCGCCACGCTGCGCGAAGACGCGCTGCGCATGAAGCGCGAAGCGTGGGCGCCGTTCTGGCAGGCGCTGGCAACACCGCCGTACGCCGACCTGCGCGCGGCGTTCGAGCGGCTGGTCGACGCCATCGGCGAGTTCCAGGCGCGCGCGCTGCTCGATGCCATGTTCCACGCGCGCAGCGAGTGGCTGGCGTTCCGCGAGAATGCCGATCCTGCGCAGGCGCTCGCCGCCGACCTTGGCGAGGATGCGCAGGTCGACGTGCTGCTCGAAGTACTGGCCGATGACAGCTGGCTCGACGCTTGCCAGGGCCTTGCTTCGCAGTTGGGCAGGGGCGGCAAGACCGAGCAGGCGCATGCCACGCGGCTGGCTGACGCGATCATGGCGATCCGCGCCTGGCGCGAGGCGGGTGCCGCAGGAGGCGAGCCCGCCGAGCGCGCTTTCGCGGTACTGCGCGATGCGTTCTTCACTGCCGCGGGCAAGCCGCGCTCGCTGCGTGCCACCGCGGCGCTGACCAAGGCGCTGGGCGGCGAGGCGATGGTCGATGCGTTCTTGGCCGAGCACGGCGAGATGTGCGCCGCGCTGGAGCAGGTGGCGCAGCGCCGTTGCGAGGCTGCGGTGCTGGCGGTCAACCTTGCGCTGTACCACTTGGGAGATGCGCTGCTGACGCGCTACCAGAACCACAAGTCCGAGCAGCGCGCGATGGACTTCGCCGACCTGGAGTGGCTGGCCGCGCGGCTGATGCGCGATGAAGAGACCGCCACCTACCTGCAGGTCCGGCTCGATGCACGCTACCGCCACCTGCTGCTCGACGAGTTCCAGGACACCAACCCGCTGCAATGGCGAATCCTGCAGGGCTGGCTGGCCGGCTATGCGGGCCTGGGCGAACGGCCTACGGTGTTTCTGGTGGGCGACCCCAAGCAATCGATCTATCGCTTCCGTCGCGCCGATGCGCGGCTGTTCCAGACCGCCAGCGAGATGCTGCAGTCCGGTTTTGGCGCCACCGTGCTGCGCACCAACCGGACCCGCCGCAATCGCCCCGAGGTGCTGGACTGGGTCAACGCCGTGTTCGATGCCGCGCGTGCCGACGCCCGCTATCCGCTGTTCGAGACGCAGACTACCGCGCTCGACGAGCCGGGCGGGCCGGTGTGGCTGCTGCCACTGGTCGAGCCCGAGGAAGAGGCGGGGGGCAACCCCGGTACGCCGGAGGGCGAAGCCACCGATGAAGCCGGCGAGGCCGTCCCGAAAGCCGCAGCGCACCGCGATACGCTCACCCAGCCGCGACAGCATGAGGGCGATTCGCTGCGGCTCGAAGAGGGCAGGCGCGTGGCCGCCTGGCTGCGGCATATCCGCGCCACCGTGCCGGTCGCCGATAGCGATGGCCCGCGGCCCGCGCGCTGGAGCGACATGCACTTGCTGGTGCGCCGCAAGACCCATCTGGCGGAATACGAACGCGCCTTCCGCGAGGCCGGCATCCCGTGCCTGAGCCCGCGCCGGGGCGGCTTGCTGGCCACGCTCGAAGCGCTCGACCTGTCGGCGCTGCTGGCCTTCCTGATGACGCCGGAATCCGATCTGGACCTGGCCCATGTGCTGAAAAGCCCGCTGGTGGGCGCCACTGACGAAGACCTGATCGCTATCGCGCAGATGACACAGGCGCGCGAGCCGCGGCCGGGATGGTGGGCCTGCCTGATGGAGCAAGGGCTGCCCGAGTTCAGCAGCCCCGCGCTGCGCGACGGCATCGCGCGGCTGCGCCACTGGCTGGAAGTGGCGCCGCATCGCCCGGTGCATGACCTGATCGACCACATCTACCACGGCGGCGAAGTACGCCGCCGCTATGCCGAAGCCGCGCCTGCTGAGATCCGCGACCAGGTGCTGGCGAACCTCGATGCCTTCCTGAAGCTTTCGCTCGATCTTGACGGCGGCCGCTACCCTAGCTTGCCGAAGTTCATCGACGAACTGCAGGAAATCCGCCGCGGCGAAGAAGGCGAAAGCCCGGACGAAGGCGGCATGGCCGACAACGCCGAGGATGCCGAGGGCGAAGCCGATGCCGACGCCGCCGACAACGCACAGGACGCGGTCCACATTCTCACCGTGCATGCGGCCAAGGGCCTGGAGGCCCCGTTCGTCGTGTTGCTGGACGCAAACCACAGCGATGCCGCCGCGGACCGGGGCGGCATCCTGATCGACTGGCCGCCGTCGTCGCCCGTGCCGGTGCATTTCTCGGCGTATGGCAAGCGCAGCACGCGCGGGCTGGCACGCGCGCCCTTGTTCGAGGCCGAGGCCGCGTTGGCCGAGCGCGAGAACTGGAACCTGCTCTATGTGGCGATGACGCGCGCGCGCCAGGGCTTGCTGGTGAGCGGCGTCAAGGGACGCGCGTCGCGCAGCGCCGACAGCGGCGAAGGCAGTCGCGAGGTCGCGGGAAGCTGGTATGCGCGATTGCTGTCAGCCAGGGTCGGCGAGGAAGTCGATCCCTTTCCGCCGGCCGGCGTGCAGGACGTGGCGGGCGCCGCGTCAGGCAACGATGCGCGCGTGCGCTATACGGATTTTCGCCAGCGTTACCGCGAGGCGGCCGAGACGCTGGCACCGGTGCTGGAGTGGGAAGACGAGGCGGCGGAGCAGGGTGCGAGCCCGAGCGAGGATGGCCACGCCATCGTCTTCGATGCCGACGCGGCTCGCCATGGCGAATTGCTGCATGCGCTGCTGGAACGCGTGACGCGTTACCCCGAGGCGTTCGAGGGGCTGCCCGAACCCGAGGTGGTCATGCGCTGGTTCCCGCTGGCCGGGGCCGGCACCGCGCAGGCGCGCGTGCTGTGGCGGGACCAGGCGCATGCCGCCGTCGAGGCAGCGCGCCTGATGCTGGAGGCCCCGGCCTTGCGGCCGCTGCTGTTCCCGCAAGCGGCCATCAGCGCGCGCAACGAGGTCGAGCTCTACGATGCGCGCGGCCGCCTGCTGCGGATCGACCGCCTGGTGGAGTTCGCCGACCGGGTGGTGATCATCGATTACAAGTTGCGCCTGCTGCCGCAGGAGCACGCCGCCTACGCGCAGCAGCTTGCGCGTTATGTGGCGGCGGTCAGGCCGATGTTCCCTGGGCGGCCGGTCGAGGCCGGCGTGGCCACGGCTGACGGGGAGTGGATTGCGGCGCAGGCGCTGCAGACGGAACGCCAGGGTTCTCTGTTCTAGATATGTCCTGGATCATGACAAGGGCGGGGGAGGCGCGGCAGAATAGCTAACGTCGGCGGCGCGGGCACGGGGGACGAAACTGGCCCCCATGCCGCGGATTCGACGCGGCCGGACTGCCGTGCGGGAATATTCTGCTGAAGGCGGATTGCAACCAGCGGACGATCGGCGCCTGGCGCGAGTGCTTGATGCACATGCGGCAAGAAAGCGCGATGATGCGGGGGGGTGCTACGGATACGACTGGGGAATGTTAGGGGGACGAGCCCGACCATCCCCACTTCCGAAATCAAATCGTTATAAAACAACGACTTAGCAACGGCAACCAGAGCCGCGTGACTCATTCAGGTGACACACCCGCTGGCATTGTAGCAGCGCATCCTGTTGGTCTGAAACAAAAACACAATGCGATGATCCCCGCCACAGGGCTATAGCTGACCTCCGTGTTGCGCGGTACGGTGCACGTCGATTCATACAAGAGAAGTGATAGCACCGATGAGCGTACTCTCCTGGCCTTCGATTGCCTTCTATTGCGTCTTCGCCGTCTGTGTCTACTACCAGCAGTTGCACCTCAGGAATTTTCGCGGACGTAGCCAAGTCTTTGGTTTCGTGTTGGGCCTATCGGCCCTTGCAGGAACCGTCACAGGGCTGGCCTATCTCGGCTATTACGGCTGGACTGTCGCTTGGTGGGCACCGCTCGTAATCTTCGTTATCGGATTGGCTGCCAGCTTGGCGGGTGTGCTAGTTGAGCGGATCGTTGGCACGCTGCCGATGAGCCTCGCAGCATTCCTTGGTTGGCCGGTTTCAACCTATTACATGTTTCATTACATGCCTAGATAACAAGAAGCCGGGAGGCGTGGTGCGCTGGCGACGTCCGTACATAAAGGTCATATCCCACCCGCAAGACAAACTTTTCGGAGTATGTCCTGGCGTACATTGCGCATAGTTATGTGATAAGCTGCGCACCGGGCTTACAGGCAGATTTTTTACCATGTTTCGTGGTAAGTGACACCAATGTCCGGGGCTATGCCCTCGATATCTCTCATAAATCGCATATTACGCCATATGCGCCTGCAAAAGAGTGCCTGTAAGCCTCTCTAAAGCGGGGAGGAAGCATGTCACTGTTAGCCGAATTAAAAGAGGCAACTACAATCCACGATATCGCGAGTCTTCTCGGATTCAAGACCGCCGCGCTCTCTTATATCTTGTACGTGAAGTCTGATGCGAGCAAGTACAAGACTTTCGACATACCGAAACGCTCAGGTGGCGTCCGTCAAATCTCCGCGCCATATAGCGATCTGAAGCTGCTGCAACGCAGACTAGCGGATTTGCTCCAAAATTGCGCTGATGAAATCACAAAAAATCAAGGGCGTGGCGACGAGGGAAAGAATCCAGACCGAATTTCACATGGCTTTCGTCGGCGGCGCTCTATCATTACCAATGCTAAACAGCACTGCAAACGTCGACATGTTTTCAATATTGATATTGAGAACTTCTTCGGCAGTATAAACTTTGGGCGAGTGCGAGGGTTTTTCATAAAGGACAACAACTTCGACCTTAACCCAAAAATCGCGACCATACTTGCACAAATCGCGTGCACGAATGGCTCAATCCCGCAAGGCAGCCCCTGCTCACCAGTTATATCGAACCTTATCGGACACATACTAGATACGCATCTCGTTAGACTGGCGAAACGCGCCGGATGCACTTATTCTAGATACGCTGACGACCTCACTTTCTCCACAAGCCTACGGGACTTTCCCGACACCATCGCAACGCGCTGCCCTGTCAATGAGCACGATTGGCAACCGAGTCATGAGTTAGAAAGAATAATAACGCAATGCGGTTTCAGTTTAAATAACTCAAAAACCCGCATGCAATATCAGGAAGCTCGCCAAGAGGTGACAGGTCTTGTCGTCAACAAGAAAGTGAATGTTCGTAGCGCGTATCGAAGAACTGTTCGAGCTATGGTTCACCAACTCTTTACGACGGGAAAATTCCACATACCTGGCACCCCTGAAACGCAGGGCTCGCTCAATCAGCTACATGGCATGCTCGGTTTTGTCGACGGAATTGATTTATACAACCGCTCCCTTAGGGCAAAAAATAGTGGTTCGCTCGGGGACAAGGAAAAAATGTATCGTCAATTCCTGCTTTTCAAGGAATTCTACTCCGCCGATGTACCGGTTCTCCTTTGTGAGGGGAAGACTGATAACGTTTATATTACCCATGCCATCCGAAGTCTAGCGGATAAGTATCCCAAGTTAGCAACAAAAAAAACAGATGGCTCGGTAACCATTGATTTCCGTCGATTTCGATTCACTGGAACTAGTACTGGTCGGATTTTGAGGCTTCAGGGAGGCACGCCGGATTTGAAAGCGTTTGCCGAATTGTATCGGGAAGAGAGTGTACGCTTCAAAGCCCCGGGGATGAAACATCCAGTCATTCTTCTGATTGACAATGATGATGGCGCGAGAAGGATATATGGCTTCATTCAAGGTATAACAGGGAAACGGCCGGATGGATCGGAGTCATTTGTCCACGTATTTAAGAACTTCTACGTATGCGCCACACCATTATTGGCCGGCGCGAAGGAATCAAAGATCGAGGACTTCTTTGATCCCAAAACCCTAGATACAAAGATCGGGGCGAAAACATTCAATTCCAAAAACGAAATCGACACAGCGATGCATTATGGAAAGGCCGTTTTTGCTTATAAGGTTGTCGAGGCGCATGCAGATAAAATTGACTTCAGTGCGTTTGCCGCGATTTTTGATAACCTCGTAAAGATTCTCGATTATCACGCCGCAAAATTCGTCACGGAGACTGCGTGATATTCTCGCAACGCTACCGGTTTTCCGACTGGCCCAATCTTGAAATACCCGCTACCGCAGTGGGAGTATATGCGATTTGGGATCATGATCAGCTTATATACTGCGGCATGTCCGGCAGGGAGTTCGAGAAGGCTAAACAGGCAGGAAAAAAGCGGTATGGTCTGACAACCAGACTGGCGAGCCATGCCTCTGGCAGATTAAGTGGCGATCAGTTTTGTGTCTACGTGGCCAACCGCCTCGTTCTTCCAAGCATTCAGTTTGAAGAACTCCAGAGGTTCGCTACGGGTGAAAACACGCTGGATCGATTGACGAAAACTTATATACACGGGAGGCTTGAGTACCAGTTTTCCCTCGTTGAAACGAGCAGCCAAGCGTATGATCTCGAAAGGAGTGCTCGCTCTGGTGGCGTTTTCGGCCTAAAGCCGTTGTTGAATCCCCTTGATGTCTAGCACACGAATACTCCAGCACCCATAGCAACTCGGCGACCGTCCGCCACCCGACAGGGATACTCGACAGGCGAATGCCGCTTACGGTCATGTTAAAGTTACGGAGTCGATAACAAGCCTACTAGAGGGCGGTCGTGGCCACCTTTGATCTCTTCTCAAAACGTCAGCGCCGTTCGCGTGGTGAAGCACCTGATGTCTACACCTATGACGAAATTCCCAAGCCGCTGCGCATACAACTCGTCCACATTTTTGAAGGAATCCTCGGCGATAAGGAGGATTATTACGGCCGTTATCCGGATGTGAAGGCGGCCTACCAACATATCGTTCAAGCCCTGTGCCGTGAATACGGGTTATTTACCCTGAACGGCGGGGGACGCGAAAATCGCAGCTATTACAAGGAGCTAGTTGATTTCCTCATGAGTGAGCTGGATGCGGAAAAGATCATGGATGCCGTGGAACTGGCATCTCGTGTTATCGTAGTGTTCGCCTCCAAGTTCGATTATATGGGCCGCAGCAATGCATCGAAAATCGCAAAGGCTGCCATAGAGGAACTCAATACCCGTTTTCGGGAACATGGTGTAGGCTATCAGATCAACGGCGGGGAGGTGATCCGCGTGGATTCCGAACTGTTGCACGCCGAAGTGGTTAAGCCCGCTCTGGCGTTGCTCCGTGGGAAAGAGTATGCCGGAGCACAAGCCGAATTTCTGGGCGCTCACGAGCACTACCGCCACGGGAACGCCAAGGAGGCGTTGGCGGAGGCGCTGAAATCCTTGGAAAGCACGATGAAGGCCATTTGCGACAAGCGTAAATGGGCATATGCCGCGAATGCAACAGCTAACCCGTTAATCGAGATATGCATTCAGAACGGCCTGATTCCATTGTTTTGGGCGAAGCATTTTTCAGGGCTTCGTAGCACCTTGGAAGGAGGTGTGCCGACTGCTCGCAATAAGCTCGGCGGGCACGGGCAGGGCACGACGATTGTCGAAGTTCCTTTGCACATCGTTTCCTACGTGTTGCATATGACTGCTGCAAGTATCGTTTTCCTTGTGGAGTCGGAGAAAGCGTTGAATAGCTAGGGAAATGACGGCTCAAAAAATTTTTGGGCGGGTGGGGTGGCATTCTTGGCAGACGGGGCTTGCCAGCGAGAAAGTATCTCAGGGCGTTCGACATGACTTCTGCCATGTCATGGCTAGACCAAGGCGGCATACCGGGTTTGCCCTCGCCAGAGACTGCAAGATATTTACAGGGAGCGTCGCCGCTGGCGGGTGGTGTCGGGGCTAGTCCAGGCTGTTTCGACGCAGCTACGGGGCTGTGGTGGTGTGCTATAGACTCACCGGAAAGGCTTCTCATCACCACGGGGCCAAGCCTGTGCTGTAGCTGAAGGTATCGCCTTGAGTCGAATCCGCATGATGGTCTGTCGCGTGGTATCGAACTCTCGTGCAAGGGCTGCTACTGCCTCGCCTTGAGCCAGCCTGCGTGTTACCTCAACCTGTTGTTCATCGGTCAGTGCGGACGGTCTGCCGAATGTCTTACCTTCGGCCTTGGCTCGGCTGATACCCTGCTGCGTCCTCTCAATCAAGAGGTCACGTTCAAACTCCGCTACAGCGGCAATGACCTGCATAGTCATCTTACCCGCAGAGCTAGTGAGATCAACGCCGCCCAAGGCAAGGCAATGCACCCTCACACCCATCTCAGCCAGTCTCTCGACCGTGGCACGTACGTCCATAGCGTTGCGGCCTAGCCTGTCCAGCTTCGTGACAATGAGCACGTCACCCGATTCCAGCCTGTCAACCAGCTTGGCGAAGCCGGGGCGCTGTTCGGCTGCTACAGAGCCGCTGATGACTTCCTCAACGATGCGACGCTTGTCGATGGCGAAGCCAGCCGCTTCAATCTCTCTGCGCTGGTTCTCAGTCGTCTGGTCCGATGTGGAGGTACGGCAGTAAGCGAAGACTCGGGACATGTGGCACCCTGTACGGAATAGATGTACGAATCATATGATATGTACGAAAGCATCGCAAGCATAGTTTCGTACACCACTCAGACGCCATGTACGCAAGTGAACGGTTTAGTACACGTACCACCGCATGGAAGGCCGCCTGCTGGGGACTGGTGAAACGGAAAAAAGTGGATTACATTAATCTAAGTACGACATACGTACACGCATCACTGTCGTACCACTAAATGTAGTGTTTCTTTTTGACGGAAATCCTTTCAGGAGTAACCATCATGGCAACCAAAGGCAAGAGTGGTAGCGGCAGCGGCAACAGCCGCAGTGCTGAAACGGGCAAGTTCGTGACTCCCGGCTATGCGAAAACCCATCCCAAGACGACGGTGACGGAGAAGCGTACGCCTCCTTCGAAGCCGACGAAGGGCAAGTAAGCCCATGCACCTCCGGCATGGTGCAAAGCTATGCCGGAGACCCAGTGCCGGACACACGGCTCAGTTGATGCCGACGGCACGGAATCGTCTGAAAACCAGTGATTTCTGAGCAAAACATGCTGCATTATGCTCGAAAACGCGCACTAATTCACGGTCTTTTGCGAGTTTTGGCGGCATGATATTGCGTGAATGCGCCAATTTTCAGGGCGTTTTTGGTGCAATTCGTCGTGGTGTTGGCGCATGTCGCGAACGAAAAAGAAGAATGGAACGCGTAGATTTGCTTAGCCATCTAAGCTAATTCCTACTTCCGGGTTACAGCACGAAGCTAACGCCTTGTTCCGTATATGGCAGGTTCCACTGCACCGGCAGGCCACGGCGAGCAAACCGGATGTTCATAGTAGAGTCTTGGAGCGAGCTAGATAGCCAATGCAAAATAACAGGAGAAGGGATTGAGAGAAGAACAAGAAGACTTGGAGGCAATATTGCAAGCTCAGCTAGAGCTATTGCGCCTCTCCCTGTTCGTCTCCACGCAAGGCCCGGCGGAGTTTGCCGGCGAACGCCTCGTATGCACGCTTTCGGAGGCAAAAATAAAGACCTCTCAGCACATCGCCATGTGTGCCGGTCAGTCTGTGAATACTCTTTTAACGTGTGCGCACTGGCGTGGAATACCTGTGCGCGACCTTTATCCCATAGCACGCAGTGCCGCCGAATCGTTCATCAATGCCGCCTTCCTCTTGACGGCCCCTGAAGAGGTGGCGGGCCGCGCTATGCGATGGGTTAGCTACCGTGCATGGAAGCAACTAAACAGGACGGTCGGAAGTGGGGATTTCACGCTGAAGATTGCCACGTCTCCGCCTGATACACCCATTCCGCCAAGATTTGCCGAGTTCACGACGAAGGGGGCAAGCAAGGAATGGACGGAGACAGACACCCCTACACGAGTGCGGCGCATTGGCGAAAAGGCTGGCGCGAAGGCAGGCGGTCGCTTCTTGGCCGCGTATGCATTGATATACGCAATCTCGTCAGAGGTGATTCACGGCTCACCGTTTGGTGTGAACTATTTTTATCAAACTTACATGCCGCCTTCTCCATCTGAGGAGGCTTTTAGGCACGCCACTGGCAGGCAGGTGGCGGACATTCTTTCTGCGACCTCTCACGCCTTGGCTGGCTACTTAGTTAGTTTTTTTTCGTTTCCAAGGCATGGAAGCGCCCTATGTCGCGGAGCAAGAGGCATTTAATCGCCTTCTAATTCTTAACGACGCGCCACCTCAAGAGATCGAGCGCAATATCAAATCTTGCGAGTAGGTCTGCCAGAGAAATAAACCGTGCCGCTGGCGGGTTTTGACCTTGACTTGTATATATACGACATCCAGTCAGCCGCCTCATGGAACATTTCCATGTTTGACTGATTGAATTGAAGGAAGGCGGTTTTTCCGCTCATGCTTCGTGGCGGATTCACACGGCATTTCAGCGTCTGGCATTCATTCCATGTGTGGATAATGGCCTTCCGCAGTGCCGATACGTCTTCGTGCTTTCCTTCCTCGTTGGTGGAGGTGATGAATCGGTGCGTCTGCTTTTCACATCCAAGTACGATCATCACGTGGAAGTGATGTCCTTTTTCGCTGTCTTCCTCACGGGCAGCTTTATAGCGATAGTCGATACCCTCTGCTGTGAGCACGCGGCAGAATCGATGCATTACCAGTTGGTAGATTTCCAGATCAGCACCTGTAAAGCAAAGGTGGAATAACCTGGGGTTACGGAAGTGGTGAGCACAATGTTCAAGCATCTTTATCCCTTTGCGAAACTCTTCCTGTCGGTGAATACCTCCATGATTCTTTGAGTTTCTTGTTACCCACTTCTTTCCCTCGATGGTTGGTATGTAGTGGACTAGTTGTTTAGCCTTTGCTTCTGTTGTCATGTGTATCTATGATTTATTCTGTTCATTGCTCAAGCTATTGCTTTAGTCATAACCAAGCAATAGCCCCAGCATCTTTCATTAGACGCAGCGAGAGTGAAATGCTGAGAACGCTGCTATGCCTTGAGCCACAACGGATAGCACGATATCGGCGAAGTTCGGTGCCGACAGTCGTATTGGTCAGAGTTCGGAACCCTGTGTGCTAAGCTGGGCAAGGGCTGGCAGGAGTTGCAGGGCGGTTATCTCGGTCCTGTTGTATCTGAGGGAGATAACTGTCGCTGCAAACCGTAGCCGAGTGCCCTGCACACACACGTAATGTAAGATCAGGCCGCTGGCGCCGAGTGTGCAAACACGGCATTTGAGCCATTATTTTTCGGGCAGGTAGGGTAGTACCAACCCGCGTCGGATCGTGGCTGTTTGGGCCTCTGGGTAAGGCTGGAAATTGATTTCTGTGATCGACCTCTGGTCAGCCAGAAACCCTTCGTGTTCTTCACCATCCCTGCCGCGTACATTTCAGCGACAGTCATGCAGCGACGCGTGCTTCCGTACTCGCCAATCCGGTGCCTGTCGAACGCAGAAGTGCTATTGAAATACTCACGACAGGTTGGGCATTTGTTGCAATCTCCGGTTAGCTTTCGTTCCATCATTTACTCCCCCGCTTTGCCGTGGCTGGCGCTGGCTTGTGCAGCACGATGTGGTAGTAGCCCGGAAACCACGCTTGGATACTGTTTTCCGTGGTTACGTAACCTTGGCTGAATCGGTGTTGCAAACGGAGCAGCGTGAGGTATTCGGAGTTTTCCGAGATATCCACGGTGTCAGGCTCAGACGCCAAATACGCTTCCTTGGCTTCACGCTCTGCCTTAGCGGCTGCGGCACGTTCGGCTTGTCGTTCTTTCTCCTTGGCTTCACGCTTCACAGCCAGATCGTAATATTCTTGGTCAGTCAGATTCCGGTTTGATTCGGCGTGTGCAGATTGCTCTTTGATGCGCTCTCGGTTTTGTTCGTCCACCAGCGCTTGGCGGTAGTCTTGCCATTCACTTTCCCACTGTCGGACCTCCGTGGGCGAGTGCAAGCTGGAAAGGTCCAGGTTCGCCGGGGGTTGAAGTTTGGTTTTATTCATCGTCATTGTGTTTTCCTCTGTTGTAATGGTTACTTTGTCGTGACTGCTGCCAGCTTTGCTTTCTCAGCTTGTACTCGCGCGTGGTAAACATTCCACATCGTTTGCCAGTACTTGTATTCGAACTGTGTTTGCGTTGCTGCGTCCGGCTTCTTGGCCGGTGGTGCGATCTTTATTTTCATTGTGATTTCCTTGTGATTAGTTCAGACGTAAAAAAACCAGCGCGTTGGCTGGCTTCGGGGGTTGTGTCGGCGTTGGCTGTCATATACTCATTCGACTTGGCAGAACTTCACGATGTGTCCACCCTCTGACGGGATGCACGCATATCCTGACAGGAGCGCAGCTATAACCAGCGTCGGTAGCCTTACCTGCCGGTGAAAGACTTGCGCAAGGTCAGAGATAAGCTGTCGTGAGTGACGTTTGCAGTCAATCGGATAATACTTAAAGTGGTCTTGCAACTCTTGCACAGACATAGGCCATGTTATATTGGTATCGTAAGATTTACTCATTTTGTTCCTTCTTGAATTTGACGTTAATTGAGTTGGCATGCGTATCCAGCCTGTTGCGACGATTCGCACAGGAGCGGTTAATGCCAGTTGGGATTGGGTAATACGTGCCGCGATGGCGGCGGGACTTACATGATGTTCGGGACCGGCCTACGAGGCGCGAACAGGATTTGAACTTCTGGCTTGGTCAGAATGCCATCGAAAACGAGTTGCAATAGTGCACTATGAATCTTGCTCTTAACCGTGCGGTAGTTCCTGACCTTGTACAGCAACTGAGTGATTGCTGTCGGTGTCCACTTGGCTCCGCTGGGGCTGAGCAACCCTCGTTCGGTGAGCAGTGCTGCAATCTGGCGGTCGCTCAGCTTCTGATTCAAACCTTCGATCAGCGTAAGAATGGTCAGGTGATAGAAGCTGGTCGAATGTTGTGTGGTTGGGTGATATGTCTTTTCGGGCATGGGTATTCCTCCGTATGTGTTCGGTTCATGTCAGGGACTTCCTTGGGGATTGTGTTTGACAGGCGGGATGCGTTTCGGTACAGTGGTATCGTCGGAGGTATTTGTTAGCTCTCTATCTCTCCGCCGACAGAGAGACTATAGCACATCATCTACCATCTGTCAAGCGACGCTAAGAGCATATTTTGCTATTGTTTTGCTAAGTGCTTGATTCGCAAGGAAATTTATTTTTCTTGCGTCGGGTGTTGACAGCGATAGCGCCAACGTGCACCCTTAAAAGCTTTTATATATAGCATTACTTAAGTTATAACTTAGTTATTATTCCTTACAGGATTAGTTATAACTTAGTTATGTCTAAGTATTACTTAGTTGTTATAGGGGTACTTCGTGTTGTCTCAGCAACGTCTAGGTGACTGGCGCTGTCCAGCGCTGTAGCCGAGGCTACTCAGATGAGGGGATTGATCCATCATCAATCAATCCCCCTTGCCTAGGTGATGTTACGTGCTTCGCACAGTGTGGCCTGCACTGTACGTGCAGCGTATGGCGCTGTAAGCGCTGTACAGGGCCGCTGACGGCTTTTCATGGGTGCGGATAGGGGTGAGTTAGTCTCTGTCATGAAAATGGCTTGTAGAGGCTGTGATCGCTTCAGTACTTCCCCTGTTAGTCTGGCTACCCGTAGACCTTGTTCAGTACCAGTCCGGGATACGTGATCGCTTCCACTGCGGTGCGCAGTATCGCAACCGGATGACTGTAGACCTTTGACCCTACGCTGCCCTTAACTTCATGCCCAGTGATCCGGTCTTGCACGGCTTCTGCAATCCCGGCTTCAGTCATTTTGGTGCGCACCGTATGACGTAGGCTGTGGAAGTCTGGCACGTCTACCGCCAGCAGCTTCCGGGCTTCACCGAACCAGTTCGAGAAGTTGCCGCCGGGCTTGTCCTTGCGGAGCGTCAAATCAGGCCATAGACGCTCATGCCGGGCTTGCCGGGTAGCCTCCACGTACTCAAGGAACCCAAGTCGAACGAGTTCGCTGTGTACCGGAATGTCTCGGATGCCTGCTGCCGTCTTGACGGTTGATCCTTCGCCGTCATCGTTGATGCTGATGAATGCTTGATCATCACGGGTGACAACGTCAGCAACGCGGAGTTGGCAAAGTTCGCCGATCCGTGCACCAGTGAACAATCCCAACAACGGAATCCAGTACGCGGCATCCTTACCGGCCTTCTGTTGGGTTGGCAACTCGTACCGGGTGAACAGTGGCAACGAGAAGAATGTTTGCAGTTGTGCTGTTGTCCAAGGACTCCGCTTGTTCTCAGTCTTGTAGGCGATGTTCAAGCCTGCCCACGGATTCCGCTCGATCCATTCAAGATCACGATTGGCGAAGTTGAGCAGCGACTTAACCCAAGTCAGGTTGTCGTGCTGGGTCTTGGAAGCTAGGTCTTGTTTCAGTAGCCAGGACTGGAACGTAATGCCGTCCTCACGCTTGATAGTCTTCAGGGCAGGGTTGCCAGACTGCTTCTCGAACATGACTAGTGCTCGTTCCGTCTTTTCAATCGCATCTTTGCCGCGCTTCTTGGCCTCTCTCCAGAGGTCGAACACGTCCCGCAGCTTGGGCTGCTTCTTGGCTACTTCAATAGCCTTCAGGTCTGGCGCGGGAGGTGTTTCAACGATTGCACCTTGATCCCGCTGCACCTTCAGCGAAGTGGCCTGCTTGACGGCTTTCTGGTATTCCTGCAAGGCTTCACGTACACCGGGCGTGTTCTTGTCAAAGGCGATGCCTGCCTGTTGTGCAACGTGCAGCATGCCCGGCAGGGCTTTGACCAGCTTGCCACGCGCTAACGCCTTTCCTGCCTCGGCATCGTGTTGTACGTGCAAGTCTTCCAGCATGTCTGCAAGGGCGTCAGGCATGCCCCCAAGCTGATCCGAGGGAGCGTCTGCACCGGCCATGCCCATACCACGCATCCACTGAAGGAGCCATGCCTGTTCGTCAGGTTTGGTGCGCCGGTCTTCGTCCTCGCGCAGCGTGTTATGCAGCATCTGCTCGGCAAGGAACGTCGCCATAGCTGGCGTGATCTGTTCGACCGATTGCGGGTTCAACGCTATGCGCTGCTCATCGAACCGCGCAAGCCACTGCGCACGAAGTTGGGTGGCTTTGAGATTTGCTTCTCGGAGGTCAGAGGTTCCAAGGGAACGCCGATGCGCCCAGTCGGACATGTACAGGTGTCGGAGATCTTTTGGTGTTCCGATCCGCCATTGCCAAATGCTGGAACCGGTGCGGCTATAGACGCCAGTGGCCTTTTTCATCTTGTCAGTTGTCATTTGATCAATCGCAAGTGACACACTGAAAAGACACGTTGGCTGGCTGGGAGTCCTTGATTTGCCGTAAAGTATTGGCGTACAAGGATTGTGGAGTATGAGGGGGACGAGCCCGACCCTCGGCACTGGCGGAAAACGGCTGTGGCTGCTTCGTTCCCGACCTGACCAGGTTGACCGCGCCGCCATGCGAGGAGGCCCGTCCGGTCGGCATTGTAACCCAGAGCGGACGGATCGGGCAGATTTCCCGCGAAATTGATTGAGTAAAGCGCATGGCCCAGGCAACGCCAGGGCGTGCAAGGACGAAGACGCGCTAGCCGCCAGCGTCGGGACGCAACGCGGCCCGGCTGGCGGATATGGCAACCGTGACACCAGCGAGACCTGCGATGAATGCCAACGAACAGATGCTCCGTACCACGCTGCCGCACCAGGACATCTCCACCGAAGTCTTGCTGGAGAAGTACGCCAAGGGCGCGGAAGCCACCGCCGCCGACGTGCGCCTGCGCGTGGCGCGCGCGCTGGCCGAGGCCGAACCAGAGTCGCGGCGCGAGCACTGGGCCGAGCGTTTCCTGTGGGCGCAAGAGCAGGGCTTCGTGCCTGCCGGGCGCATCAACTCCGCGGCAGGCACTCGCATCGAGGCCACGCTGATCAACTGCTTCGTGCAGCCCGTAGGCGATTCGGTATCGGAGCCGGGCAGTGGCAAGCCCAGCATCTACACCGCGGTGGCGCAGGCGGCGGAGACCATGCGCCGCGGCGGCGGGGTGGGTTACGACTTCTCCGCGATACGCCCGGCCGGGGCGCTGGTGCGGGGCACGCACTCGCGCGCCTCGGGGCCGGTGTCCTTCATGAAGGTGTTCGACGCATCCTGCGCCACGGTGGAGTCGGCCGGATCGCGCCGCGGCGCGCAGATGGGCGTGCTGCGCTGCGACCACCCGGATATCGAGGCCTTTATCCACGCCAAGGACCGGGGCGACCTGACCAACTTCAATATCTCGATCGGCGTGAGCGACGAATTCATGCGGGCGGTCGATGCCGGCGGCGAGGTCGAACTGGTGCATGAGGCCGAGCCCGCTGCCCAGACCATTGCCGGCGGCGCCTACCGGCGCGACGACGGCCAGTGGGTTTACCGCCGCGTGCCGGCGCGCCAGCTGTGGGATC
This sequence comes from Burkholderiaceae bacterium 16, assembly GCA_000955785.1. GTDB lineage: Bacteria > Pseudomonadota > Gammaproteobacteria > Burkholderiales > Burkholderiaceae > Cupriavidus. The sequence goes on along the minus strand of JYOD01000041.1, from coordinate 3,212 downwards.
AGGTGATGCAGGCCACCTACGATCACGCTGAGCCCGGCATCCTGTTCCTGTCCCATATCAACGACGACAACAATCTCTATTACTGCGAGCGAATTGAGGCCACCAATCCCTGTGCGGAGCAGCCACTGCCGTCCTATGGCTGCTGCGACCTGGGCTCGATCGACCTGACCCGCTTCGTGCGCCAGCCCTTTGGCGCGGACAGCCGATTCGATTTCGAAGGATTCGCCGAAGTGGTGCGGCTGGCGGTGCGCATGCTCGACAACGTGCTGGACGTTACCTATTGGCCGCTGCCGGAGCAGCAGGCCGAGGCCCATGCCAAACGGCGCATTGGGCTGGGCTTCCTCGGGCTGGGCAGCGCGCTGGTGATGCTGGGCATCCGCTACGACAGCGAGCCGGGGCGCGAGCTGGCCGCGCGTATCGCACAGGCCATGCGCGATACCGCCTACCTGGCATCGGCCGGACTGGCGCGTGAGAAGGGCGCCTTCCCGCTGTTCAAGGCCAAGGAATACCTGGCCAGCGGTTTCGCGCAGCGCTTGCCGCAAGCCGTGCGCAAGGCGATCGGCCGCGACGGCATCCGCAATTCGCACCTGCTGTCGATCGCCCCGACCGGTACCATCACGCTGGCGTTTGCTGATAACGCCTCGAACGGCATCGAGCCGGCTTTCTCGTGGACCTATAACCGCAAGAAGCGCATGGCGGACGACAGCTACAAGGTATTCGAGGTAGCCGATCATGCCTGGCGCCTATATCGTCACCTGGGTGGGGATATGGCGCAACTGCCGGATAGTTTCGTCACGGCGCTGCAGATGTCGGCGCTCGATCATATGAAGATGCTGGAGGCGGTGCAGCCCTTTATCGATACCAGCATCAGCAAGACCGTCAACGTGCCTGAGGACTATCCCTATGAGGCCTTCCGCAATCTCTACCTGGAAGCCTGGCGGGCCGGGCTGAAAGGGCTTGCCACCTACCGCCCCAACAGCGTGCTGGGGGCGGTGCTGTCGGTGACGCCGCCGCCGGCCGGCCCCGCAGTGGTGGCAACAACCGACGACCCCCTGCGCAAGCCCTTCGAGAGCCGTCCGGTGGGCGATCTCGAAGGGGTGACCTCCAAGGTCGAGTACATGACCTACGAGGGCCACAAGACGGTCTACCTGACCGTGAACTTCATGCGCGTGGCGGGGCTGCTCGACGGCAAGCCGGTGGCGGTGGAGCGTCCGGTCGAGTTCTTCATGCCGGCCGGGCAGCGCAACGACGGCCAGCAGTGGATTACCTCCACCATGCGGCTGCTGTCGATGGTGGCGCGTTCGGGCGGCTCGATCGCCAAGGCGCTGGCGGACATGCGCAATGTGGTGTGGGACAAGGGCACGGTGCGTTACGGCGTGCTCCAGCGCCAGGACGGCACCGAGGTGCCGCGCTTCCATGATTCCGAGGTGGCGGCGATCGGCTACGCCTTGCAACGCATCCTGATCAAGCGGGGCTTTCTCGACGCCGACGGTGCCCAGGTGCCGGTGGCGGCGCTTTCGGCCCGCCTGGCCGGGCTGGAAGGGCCGGACAGCGGCAGTGCCGGCGGCAGGGTCCCGGCCGGGGCGGTGAGTGCTGGCGGCGCGCCGGCAACAGGGTTGGGGCTGGGCTCGGGCAAGCCTTGCCCGGAATGCGGCGCCCATGCCTTGCACAAGGTCGATGGCTGCGCCAAGTGCGCCAACTGCGGCTATGTCGGCGAATGCGGCTAGCGGCGCGGGGCCCGGCGGTTTGGATCGCGCCGGTCCCGTGAATCCTGCCTGAAGGACGGCCGCCTTTTGCTACAATCGCCGCCATGAGTTATCAAGTGCTAGCGCGCAAATGGCGCCCCCGGGATTTCACCACGCTGGTCGGCCAGGAGCACGTGGTCCGCGCGCTCACGCACGCGCTGGAGCAACAGCGGCTGCACCATGCCTACCTGTTCACCGGCACGCGGGGCGTTGGCAAGACCACGCTGTCCCGGATCCTGGCCAAGGCGCTGAACTGCGTCGGGCCGGACGGTAACGGCGATATCACCGCGCAGCCTTGCGGGGTGTGCAAGGCCTGCACCGAGATCGACAGCGGGCGCTTCGTCGACTACATCGAGATGGACGCCGCCTCCAACCGCGGCGTCGACGAGATGGCCTCCCTGCTCGACAAGGCGGTGTACGCCCCGACGGCGGGGCGCTTCAAGGTCTACATGATCGACGAAGTGCACATGCTGACCAACCACGCCTTCAACGCCATGCTGAAGACGCTGGAAGAGCCGCCCGCGCACGTCAAATTCATCCTGGCCACCACCGACCCGCAGAAGATCCCGGTGACGGTGCTGTCGCGCTGCCTGCAATTCAACCTCAAGCAGATGCCGCCGGGCCATATCGTCAGCCACCTCGACCACGTGCTGGGCGAGGAGGGCATCGTGCGCGAAGCCAACGCGCTGCGCCTGCTGGCCCAGGCTGCCCATGGCTCGATGCGCGACGCGCTGTCGCTGACCGACCAGGCCATCGCCTACAGTGCCGGCCAGGTGTCCGAGGCCGCCGTGCGCGGCATGCTGGGCGCCATTGACCAGAGCTACCTGGTGCAATTGCTGGATGCGCTGACAGCCGAGGATGGCGCCGCCATGCTGGGCGTGGCCGACGGCATGGCCGATCGCAGCCTGTCGTTTGCCGGGGCCCTGCAGGATCTCGCTTCGCTGCTGCACAAGATCGCGCTGGCCCAGGCGGTGCCAGCCTCGGTTCAGGAAGAATGGCCGGAAGCGGTGGAAGTGCGCCGCTTTGCCGCTGCGTTCGATGCGCAGGAAGTGCAGTTGTTCTATCAGATCGCCAATCTTGGCCGTAGCGAACTGGCGCTGGCGCCGGACGAGTATGCTGGCTTCACCATGACGCTGCTGCGCATGCTGGCCTTTCGCCCGTCGGCGAGTCCTGCGCCCGTGGCGGGTGGGCAGGGTGGCGGCCAGCTGGCGCCACGCGCGCGCGGCGCTGCCGCGCCGGCGGGCCGGATTGCCGCGGATGCGGCTGCCGCCAGCGCTGCTGTCGTTCCGGCCGCTCCCGCCCTGCGTCCGGCCGCGCCGGTGCAGCCCGATCCCGAGCCAGTCCAGGCACAACAAGCTGCGTCCAGGCCCGTAGCGCCTGCGCCGGCCCCGGTAGCCACGGCACCAATGGCCGCGCCCGCTGCCGCGGGCGGCGCGCCGATGTCGCCCGCCCGCGCCGCGCTGGCCA
>JYOD01000040.1 GCA_000955785.1 Burkholderiaceae bacterium 16 | reverse complement strand
ACACAAAATCCCGTACAGGCCCTTTGGGTCCAACAACCAACGCCGCAAAAAGAAACAGCGAAGGAGCCAGCAAGCCCCCCCAAGTCCCCTTATGCCCCCAACTTCTTCTTCAACAACTCATTAACCTGCGCCGGATTCCCCTTCCCCTTGGTAGCCTTCATAGCCTGCCCCACCAGCGCATTAAACGCCTTCTCCTTGCCAGCACGGAACTCCTCGACAGACTTCGCGTTGGCGGCCAGCACATCGTCGATGATCTTTTCCAACTCTCCCGAGTCGGACATCTGCTTCAGCCCCTTGGCCGCGATGATGGCGTCGGCGTCGCCGCCCTCTTCGCCCGCCCACATGGCAGGGAAGACATCCTTCTTGGCGGTGTTGTTCGACACCGTGCCGTCGGCAATACGCACCAGCAGCTTGGCCAACTGCGCCGGCTTGACCGGGGCCGCTTCCAGCGCAATGCCTTCGCGATTGAGCAGCGACGACACATCGCCCATCAGCCAGTTGGCGGCGGGCTTGGCATTGGCCGCACCGGCTTCGGCGACCACGGCCTCGAAGTAGCTGGCCAGCGCCTTGGACGCGGTCAGCACGCTGGCGTCATAGGCGGACAAGCCATATTGCGACACCAGGCGCGCCTGCATGGCCGCCGGCAGCTCCGGCAGCCCGGATTTCACCCGCTCGATCCAGGCCGCGTCGATCTCCAGCGGCAGCAGGTCGGGGTCGGGGAAGTAGCGGTAGTCGTGCGCGTCTTCCTTGGTGCGCATGGCGCGCGTCTCGCCGGTGTCCGGGTCGAACAGCACGGTGGCCTGCTGGATGGCGCGGCCGTCTTCGATCTCGGCGATCTGCCATTGGACTTCGTAGTCGATGGCCTGCTGCAGGAAGCGGAACGAGTTCAGGTTCTTGATCTCGCGGCGCGTGCCCAGCGTGGGGCTGCCGTAGGGGCGCACCGACACGTTGGCATCGCAGCGGAAGCTGCCTTCCTGCATATTGCCGTCGCAGATGCCCAGCCACATCACCAGCGCGTGCAGGGCCTTGGCGTAGGCCACGGCCTCGGCCGAGCTGCGCATGTCGGGCTCGGTGACGATCTCCAGCAGCGGCGTGCCGGCGCGGTTCAGGTCGATGCCGGTCATGCCGGCGAAATCCTCGTGCAGCGACTTGCCGGCGTCTTCCTCGAGGTGGGCGCGCGTGAGCTGCACCGTCTTCTCGTAGGTCTCGCCCTTCTTGCCTTCGACCTGGATGCTGATGCTGCCGCCCTGCACCACCGGGATCTCGTACTGGCTGATCTGGTAGCCCTTGGGCAGGTCGGGGTAGAAGTAGTTCTTGCGCGCGAAGATGCTGCGCGGCGCGATGGTGGCGCCGATCGCCAGGCCGAACTCGATGGCGCGCTCGACCGCGCCGCGGTTGAGCACCGGCAACACGCCGGGCAGCGCCAGGTCGACCGGCGAGGCCTGCGTGTTCGGCGCCGCGCCGAAGGCGGTGGAGGTACCGGAAAAAATCTTGGAGGCCGTCGACAACTGCGTGTGCGTCTCGAGGCCGATCACCACTTCCCATTGCATGGCGGTATTCCTGTTCGTGTGCTGTATGTGTTGCTACGTGTTTGGTACGTTTGCTACGTTTGCTATGTGTTCATCGGCATCGCGCGCGTATTTCGCATCCGGCCGCGGCGCCATACCGGTATTCATCTCACGGATTTGGGCTGGCCAGCCACGAATCCAGTTGCGCCAGCGCCGCGCCGCGCGCGACCGGGTCGCCGCCCTCGGTCACGCCCCGGCCGGGACGCGCGCCGTTGGGCACATCGCGCCGCACCCGCAGCTCGCTGGTGCCGTCAAAGCCGTGATACGCGCCAGGGTAGATCTCCAGGCGGAAGCGCGCATCGGGCTGGCGCGCCGTGACCGCCTCGCGCAACATGGCGCAGCGGCTGGCGGGGGTCCAGTCGTCGGCGCCGCCGGTCATCAGCAGCAAGGGCGCGCGCAGGCGGTATTCATGCCGTTGCACGGCGCTCTTGCAGCCAGGATAAAAGGCCACCGCGCGCTCGATTGCCGGCGCGCCCGCAGGCCAGTCGCGGCTGGCGTCGATGGTGCTGAGCACCGCCTGCGCGCCGTTGGACCAGCCCAGCAGCACAATGCGCGCCGTGTCGATGCCGGGCTGCCGCGCGAGCCAGCGCAGCGCCGCCAGGACATCGCCGCGCCGCGTTTCGTCGTCGATGTCGCGCCCGGCCAGCGCTTCGGTGCAGATGCCCTGCGGCTTGCCGCGCGGACTGAAGCTGTCGGGCAGCAACACCGCGTAGCCGCGCGCGGAGAGCCATTGCACGTATTCGCGGTAGCGCACCTGCAGCGCCGCGGCATCCATGCCGCCGTTCTGGAAGAGCCCGGCGCAGCCATGCAGCGCAATGACCACCGGCAATGCCTGCGCCGGCGCCAGGGCGCCGCGCTGCGGCAAGAACCAGTGGGCGCTGAGCGCCTTGCCCTTGTCGGCATCGGGAAAATGCACCGTCTGCGCCGGCGGCATGGCGTGCATGCCGGCCTCCGGCACGAAGGCATGCGCGAGCGCACCGTGGCTTGCCAGCACCAGGGCGCACGCGCCCAGGCAAAAATCCCGCAGGCGGGCGGCGAGTCCGGACAGGGCGCTGAGCGGGTGCATCGGATTCATCGGGTCTGTGCGCAGCCGCCGGTGCCGGGTTCGAACATCACCGGCCAGGCTTCCTCGTATATGCCCGGCGAGCAGCGCGCCTCGCAATTGGCGTGGGCCAGCGTGACCCGGCGCGGATCCTGCCAGACCATCAGCTTGCAGGCGCTGCCGTCGTTGGCGCGCAACTCGATATGCGGCTTCTTCTTCGTCTGGCGGAATTCGGCCAGGTTGAAGCTGCACGAACCGCGCTTGCCCACCCACAGCTTCCACGACAACTGCTGCACGCTGTTGTCCGCCACGCGCAGCTGGGCGTCCTCGCGGAAGCCGTCTTCCTCGGTGCGGCGGCAATCCCCGGCAAGGTCGATGTCGCGGCTGGCGATCGGCGTGGGCCCGCCGCCGAAGCGCGGCAGCGGAATGCAGGCCGCCAGTGCGGCGGCCAGCCCGATGCCGAGTGCGAGCCGGACCAGCCAGCGCCGCGCGATCATGCCTTGGCAGGCCGGCGCAGGTGCCAGTCCGTTGCCTGCTGGAAAGCGTGCGCCGTCTGCAGCAGCTCGGCTTCGCCGAAGTAGTTGCCGATCAGTTGCAGGCCAACCGGCATGCCGCCGTCGCCCAGCCCGCAGGGCACGCTCATGCCGGGCAGGCCGGCCAGGCTCGTCGACAGCGTGAAGATGTCGGCCAGGTACATCTGCACCGGGTCGGCGCTCTTCTCGCCCAGCTTCCAGGCTACCGTGGGCGCCACCGGGCCCATGATCACGTCGCACTGGGTAAAGGCGCGCTGGAAATCGTCGGCGATGATGCGGCGGATCTTCTGCGCCTGCAGGTAGTAGGCGTCGTAGTAGCCATGCGACAGCACATAGGCGCCCACCATGATGCGGCGCTTGACCTCGGGGCCGAAGCCTTCGGCGCGGGTCTTCTTGTACATATCCATCAGGTCGCGGTACTCGGCGGCGCGATGGCCGTAGCGCACGCCGTCGAAACGCGACAGGTTGGACGAAGCCTCGGCCGGCGCGATCACGTAGTACACGGGGATCGACAGCTCGGTCTTGGGCAGCGACACCTCGACCAGCGTGGCGCCCAGCTTCTCGTACTCGGCGAGCGCGGCGCGCACGGCCTGTTCCACGTCTGCCGACAGCCCCTTGCCGAAATACTCGGTGGGCAGGCCAATGCGCAGCCCGGACAGCGGCTTCTCAACGCTGGCGCCGGCGCGCGGCTTGCCCAGCAGGCGCGTGTAGTCCTCGTCGACACCACCCTGGGCGGGCGCGAGGCTGGTCGAGTCGCGCTCGTCGAAGCCGGCCATGGCGCCCAGCAGCATGGCGCAGTCCTCGGCGGTATGCGCCATCGGGCCGCCCTGGTCGAGCGAAGAGGCGAAGGCGATCATGCCGTAGCGCGACACGCGGCCGTAGGTGGGCTTGATGCCGGTAATACCCGAGAACGAGGCCGGCTGGCGGATCGAGCCGCCGGTGTCGGTGCCGGTGGCGGCGGGCGCGAGCCCGGCTGCCACGGCGGCGGCCGAGCCGCCCGAGGACCCGCCCGGCACGCGGCTGGCATCCCAGGGGTTCTTCACCGGGCCGAAATGCGAGTTCTCGTTGGACGAGCCCATCGCGAACTCGTCCATATTGGTCTTGCCCAGCGTGACCATGCCGGCGGCGGCCAGGCGCTCGACCACGGAGGCGTCGAACGGGCTTTCATAGTCGGCGAGCATGCGCGAGCCCGCTGTTGCGCGCCAGCCACGCGTGACGAACACGTCCTTGTGGGCGATCGGCACGCCGGTCAGCAGGCCGGCTTCGCCGCGCGCGCGGCGCTCGTCGGCGGCGCGGGCCTGCGCCAGTGTGAGTTCGGGGTTGACGTCGACAAAGGCGTTGAGCGCGCTGGCCTGCTCGATGCGGGCCAGGTAATCGCGCGCCAGTTCATCGGCGGAGACGGTGCGTGCCGCCAGCGCGTCGGAGAGCTCGCGCAGGGAGGTCACGGTAGATGCGGAAAAGGACATGTCGGTCGGTTTGGCTTGGCAGGTGATGGCTGCCGGCGCCGCCTGGCGGCGGCGCGGCGCAGCCGCTGGTTCGAGGGCCGGTGTTCGATGACCTTTATTCGATGACCTTGGGCACCAGGTAGAGGCCGCCTTCGGTGGCCGGCGCGGGACGCTGGTAGTCCTCGCGGCGGTTGGACTCGGTCACGGCGTCGTCGCGCAACCGCTGCGACATCTCGCGCACCGCGGACAGCGGGTGGGCCAGCGGCACGATGCCGGTGGTATCGACCGCCTGCATCTGTTCGACCAGGGAGAAGAATTGATTGAGCTGCACAAGCGTCTGCCCGGCCTCGACATCGTTGATTTCGATGCGGGCAAGGTGGGCGATGCGCTTGACGTCGGATAGGTCGAGAGCCATGGCTTGGGGTCGGTGCGAAAGGCGATGGGGGCGCGGCCGGGGCGGGCCGGCGAGTGCTGCCGGGAGCGCCCGGGAATCGTCAAAGTTACAGGTTTTTTCGGGGTAGAAGCCCCCGAAACAGGGGGAATTATAAGGTATCATTGCGCGTTGCCATCCTTTGGCAGCGCCTTCGTCACATTGGTGCAAAACCGCGTGCCGCGGAGCTTTGTGGGTCACCCGATGCTCCCCCGGGCCCACGGATCGCAGCATTGGCCACATCGCCAGGCCGCCAGCCGGAGGTGCGAGGCCGAAAGGGATGCAGACAGGTTCCTCCGATTAGACCGCCCCCGCCAGCAATTAAATTGTAATTGCGGTGCCGTTCCACCGAACTTTCGCGCGTGGTCTAATCAAAGGTACCCGTACAGGTCGTTTCCGCCACCCGGCGAGACGGCCTTGGTTGGCGGCCCCGGCCCTGACAGCACGCCCCCTGTGGCAGGCTGGCAACGGCGCCGGCCCCACCGAACGACCGGGGGCCTTAATACTACCCGTCGCTATGAATATCGTGGCTGGCCCCGCAGCGGCGCCGGCCACTTCGCATACTCGCGAACCACCAGAAAACAGGATTCCTGATGTTCGGATTTCTCCGCAGCTACTTCTCCAACGATCTCGCGATCGACCTCGGCACCGCCAACACCCTGATCTATATGCGCGACAAGGGCATCGTCCTTGACGAGCCGTCCGTCGTCGCGATTCGCCAGGAAGGCGGGCCCAACGCCAAGAAGACCATCCAGGCGGTCGGCAAGGAAGCCAAGCAGATGCTGGGCAAGGTGCCGGGCAACATCGAGGCCATCCGCCCGATGAAAGACGGCGTGATCGCCGACTTCACCGTCACCGAGCAGATGCTCAAGCAGTTCATCAAGATGGTGCACGACACCAAGCTGCTGCGTCCCTCGCCGCGCATCATCATCTGCGTGCCGTGCGGCTCGACCCAGGTCGAGCGCCGCGCCATCCGCGAATCGGCGCTGGGCGCCGGCGCCAGCCAGGTGTACCTGATCGAGGAGCCGATGTCGGCCGCGATTGGCGCCGGCCTGCCCGTGTCGGAGCCGTCCGGCTCGATGGTGGTGGATATCGGCGGCGGCACTACCGAGGTGGGCATCATCTCGCTGGGCGGCATGGTCTACAAGGGTTCGGTGCGCGTGGGCGGCGACAAGTTCGACGAGGCCATCGTCAACTACATCCGCCGCAACTACGGCATGCTGATCGGCGAGCAGACCGCCGAAGCCATCAAGAAGGCCATCGGTTCGGCCTTCCCCGGCTCCGAAGTCCGCGAAATGGAAGTCAAGGGCCGCAACCTGTCCGAAGGCATCCCGCGCGCCTTCACGGTGTCGTCCAACGAAATCCTGGAAGCCCTGACCGATCCGCTCAACCAGATCGTCTCGGCCGTCAAGATCGCGCTGGAACAGACCCCGCCGGAACTTGGCGCCGACATCGCCGAGCGCGGCATGATGCTGACCGGCGGCGGCGCGCTGCTGCGCGACCTGGATCGCCTGCTGGCCGAGGAAACCGGCCTACCGGTGCTGGTTGCCGAAGACCCGCTGACCTGCGTGGTGCGCGGCTCCGGCATGGCGCTCGAACGCATGGACAAGCTGGGCAGCATCTTCTCTTACGAATAAAGAATCAGCAGAGGAATCGCTCGTGGCGCGACGCGGCCTGCCGGACTACCTGGTCGGGGCCGCGCTGCGCCGCGCCACCCTCCCGACCCGGCCCGAGCCCGTGCAACACACCGCGCCGCGACGCCCCAGCCACGCTGGCTGGCGCGCCGTGGCGCTGTCGCGCCTACGGGACCGGGAGACCTTTCTGCCAGCGCACGGGTAAATGGATTACACTCCGCCGCCGCTCTTCAAGCAGGGCACTTCCGCCGTCGCGCGCCTCGTCTTCTATGTGACGATCGCGCTGGCGCTGCTCATCGTCGATGCGCGCTTTGACGCCCTGCGCGTGGTGCGCCAGGTTGCCGCCACCGTGCTGATGCCGGTCGAGCGCACCGTGCTGGTGCCGCGCGATGCGCTGCGCGCCACCTTCGACTACGCCCAGTCAGCGGCCGCCCTGGCCAGCGAGAACCGCGAACTCAGGCGCCGCATGGTGGCCGAGGCCGAGGGCTCGGTGCGCCAGTCCCAGCTCGAAGCCGAGAACAATCAGTTGCGCAAGCTGCTCGGCCTGGTGCAGCAGTCGGCCACGCCGGTGACGTCGGCCGAGATCCTGTACGACGCCCGCGACCCCTACAGCCAGCGCATCGTGATCGACCGCGGCAGCCAGCACGGCCTGCGCGCGGGCTATCCGGTGATCGACGAACGCGGCGTGATCGGCCAGGTGACGCGCGTGTCGCCGTTCCAGTCCGAAGTCACGCTCCTGACCGACAAGGAACAGGCCATCCCGGTGCAGGTAGTGCGCAACGGCCTGCGCAGCGTAGCCTTCGGCGGCGCCCGCGCCGGCCTGCTGGACCTGCGCTTCATGGCCGCCTCGGCCGACCTGCAGCAGGGCGACCTGCTGGTCACTTCGGGCCTGGACGGCACCTACCCGCCCGGCCTGCCGGTTGCCCGGATCGTGCAGATCGAACGCAAGGCGGATACCGCCTTCTCGCGCGTGTACTGCGAGCCGGTGGCCGGCGTGCGCTCGCACCGCCAGCTGCTGGTGATCCGCTATGAAGCCCAGCTGCCGCCGCGCGAATCCATTGACGGCCCGCGCGACGCCAAGGAAGCCAGGATCGTCAGGGCCGACCGGCCGGGCGTGAAGGACGCCGAACGCGCCGACGCCAAGCCGGCGGCGAAGCCCGCCGCAAAGCCGGCCGACAAACCTGCTGACAAGGCGGCGGAAAAACCCGCGGACAAGCCCGCCGCCGCCAAGGAGGTCAAGCGTTGACCAATCCCCAATACCTGCTGCGCCCGGTCAACCCCGCGTTTATCGCGCTGAGTTTCGTACTGGCCTTCCTGTTCAACCTGATGCCCTGGGGCACCACGCTGTGGGTGCCCGACATGGTGGCGCTGGTGCTGGTGTTCTGGAACATCCACCAGCCTCGCAAGGTCGGCATGGGCGTGGCGTTCGCGCTTGGCCTGCTGATGGACGTGCACGATGCGCGCCTGCTGGGCGAACACGCCATGGCCTACTCGCTGCTAGCGTACTTCGCCATCACCATCCATCGCCGCGTGCTGTGGTTCACCGTCTATACCCAGGCGCTGCACGTGCTGCCGCTGCTGTTCGTCGCACACGCGGTGCCGGTGGTGATCCGCCTGGCCATGGGCGCGCCGCTGCCCGGCTGGCAGCTGCTGCTGGCGCCGGGCATCGAGGCGCTGCTGTGGCCGCTGGCCACCGGCATGCTGCTGGCGCCGCAGCGCCGCAGCGCGGACGTGGACGAAACCCGGCCGATCTGACGCTTTACCCCAACCGATGTCCCGCCGCGCCCCCCTGGGGGGCGCGGCAAACCGCAAGGCTGACGCAGTACCATGACCGAAATACGCAATGTCGAACAGGAGCTCGGCCGCTTCCGCATCCGCGTAGCGGCGGCGGGCCTGTTTGCCGTGATCTGCTTCGGCCTGCTGTTCACGCGCTTTCTCTGGCTGCAGTGGTACAAGCATGACCAGTACTCGGCCAAGGCCGAGGACAACCGCATCTCGGTGGCACCGATCGAGCCCAACCGCGGCATCATCATGGACCGCAACGGCGTGGTGCTGGCGCGCAACTATTCCGCCTACACGCTGGAAATCACGCCGTCCAAGCTGTCCGACACGCTCGACAACACCATCGAGGAACTGGCCCAGCTGATCGACATCCAGCCGCGCGACCGCCGCCGCTTCAAGCGGCTGATGGAAGAATCCCGCAGCTTCGAGAGCCTGCCGATCCGCAGCCAGCTCACCGATGAGGAAGTGGCGCGTTTCTCCGCGCAGCGCTTCCGCTTTCCCGGCGTGGACGTGCGCGCGCGGCTGTTCCGCCAGTACCCGATGGGCGAGTCCGCCTCGCACGTGATCGGCTACCTGGGCCGCATCTCGCAGCGCGACCAGGAACGCATCGAGGCCATGGACGAGGCCAACAGCGCCGAAGGCGCCAAATACGATCCGCGCAAGGACGCCGACAACTACAAGGGCTCCAACTACATCGGCAAGATCGGCATCGAGCAGAGCTACGAGACCGAGCTGCACGGCCTGACCGGCTTCGAGGAAGTGGAAGTGAGCGCGGGCGGACGCCCCATCCGCACGCTGTCCACCTCCCCCGCCACGCCCGGCAACAACCTGATCCTGTCGCTCGACATCCGCCTGCAGCAGCTGGCCGAGGCGCTCTTTGGCGACAAGCGCGGCGCGCTGGTGGCGATCGAGCCGGCCACCGGCGACATCCTGGCCTTTGTTTCCAAGCCGACCTACGACCCCAACCTGTTCGTCGAAGGGATCGACACCAATACCTGGAACGAACTCAACGGCTCGCCCGACAAGCCGCTGTTGAACCGTCCGCTGCGCGGCACTTACCCGCCCGGCTCGACCTACAAGCCGTTCATGGCGCTGGCGGCGCTCACCACCGGCAAGCGCACCGCAGCCTGGGGCATGCACGATCCGGGCTCATTCACGCTGGGCAACCATACCTTCCGCGACGACAAGCCGGGCGGCCACGGCTGGGTGGACATGAACGCCTCCATCGTGCAGTCGTGCGATACCTATTACTACATGCTGGCGCGCGACATGGGCGTCAACGCCATTCATGACTTCATGAAGCCGCTGGGCTTCGGCCAGATCACCGGCATCGACATCGAAGGCGAGAGCCGCGGCATCCTGCCGTCGACCGAATGGAAGCAGCGCGCCTACCGCAAGCCCGAGCAGCGGAAGTGGTATGACGGCGAAACCATCTCCCTTGGCATCGGACAGGGCTACAACAGCTTCACCATCCTGCAACTGGCCAACGCCACCGCCATCCTGGTCAACAACGGCACCGCGATGAAGCCCCACCTGGTCAAGGCGGTGGAGGATTCCGTAACCCGCGACCGCGAGCTCACGGTGCCCAAGGAGAGCTACCGGCTGCCGTTCAAGCAGGCGGATATCGACGTGATCAAGCGCGCCATGGTCGGCGTGACGCACTCGGGCACGGCTGCGCGCGCCTTTGCCGGCGCCGCCTACGAGTCGGCCGGCAAGACCGGCACCGCCCAGACCTTCACCATGGGCAAGAACGAGAAGTACAACCACCACGCGCTCGACGAACGCAAGCGCGACCATGCGCTCTATACCGCATTCGCCCCCGCCGACAACCCGAAGATCGCGCTGGCGATGATCGTGGAAAACGCCGGCTTCGGCGGCGCCGTGGCCGCGCCGATCGCGCGCAAGGTGATGGATTACTACCTGCTCGGCAAGTGGCCGGAGGAACTGGAGAACATCGCCCCGCCCGCGTCGGAGCGCGCAGGCGGCAAGCCGCCGGTGGATACGCCCAGCGTGTTCACCACCGGCCACACCGCCAGCATCGCCAGCGCCACGGTCATGGGCGCCAGCGAGGCCGCCGCCACCAGCGAAGGCGCCAGCGCGCCGGCCGCGCGCGTCGCGGCCCGTGCCGGTGCTGCCGCCACGGCCGCTTCCGCCGTGCAGGCGCCGGTGATCGACCCCGCCGCCATCCCGCCGGCCTCGGCGGTGCAGACGCTGGACGAGCGCATGGCGCAGGCCCTTGGCCACAGCCGCCCGGCTCCGGCCCCCGCCCCTGCCGCGCAGGCCGTGGTGGGTCCGGCCAGTTCAAAACCCCGCGCCAAACCGGCAACCGCGCCCGCCGCGGCCGGCGGCAACGCTACACGCTGAAGGAGACGCGCCATGGATCGCCGCCGCGTCCTATCGTTCATCAAGACGGCCGTCACCGGCTTCGACAAGCCGCTGGCGCTGATCGTCTTCCTGCTGTTCGCCACCGGCATCGTGGCGCTCTACTCCGCCGCCATCGACATGCCCGGGCGGGTCGAGGACCAGTTGCGCAACATCCTGCTGTCCTATGTGGTGATGTGGGTCATCGCTTACCTGCCGACCCAGACGCTGATGCGGGTGGCGGTGCCGCTCTACACGGTAGGCGTGGCCCTGCTGGTCGCGGTGGCCATGTTCGGCCTGATCCGCAAGGGTGCGCGCCGCTGGCTCTACGTCGGCATGGTGATCCAGCCCTCCGAGATCATGAAGATCGCCATGCCGCTGATGCTGGCGTGGTACTTCCAGAAACGGGAGGGCTCGGTCAGGTGGTTCGATTTCATGCTGGCGCTGGTGCTGCTGCTCGTGCCCGTTGGCCTGATCGCCAAGCAGCCCGACCTCGGCACCGGCCTGCTGGTCATGGCCGCCGGTCTCTATGTGATCTATTTCGCCGGCCTGTCGTGGAAGATCATCCTGCCGCTGCTTGCCATCGTGGTGGTGGCCATCACCGCGCTGGTCACCTTCGAGCACGATATTTGCGCCCCCGGCGTGAACTGGCCGATCCTGCACGACTACCAGCAGCACCGCATCTGCACGCTGCTGGATCCCACCACCGACCCGCTCGGCAAGGGTTTCCACACCATCCAGTCGATCATCGCCATCGGCTCCGGCGGCGTCTTCGGCAAGGGCTGGCTGAAGGGCACGCAGACGCACCTGGAGTTCATCCCGGAAAAGCACACCGACTTTATCTTCGCGGTCTTCTCGGAGGAATTCGGCCTGGTGGGCAATGCGGTGCTGCTGGTGCTGTACCTGCTGCTGATCTTCCGCGGGCTGTATATCGCGGCCAACGCGCCGACGCTGTTCTCGCGGCTGCTGGCGGGGGCGATCACGCTGATCTTCTTCACCTACGCGTTCGTCAACATGGGGATGGTGAGCGGCATCCTGCCCGTGGTGGGGGTGCCGTTGCCGTTGATGAGCTATGGCGGGACGGCGCTGGTGACGCTGGGCATGGGGATCGGGATACTGATGAGTATCTCGCGTCAGAAGCGGCTGATACAGACGTAGCCTGTCGCGCGATTTGGCCGCTGAAATGACACCGTGCTAGGGTATCCTCTTCCCTTTGGCACGTTCACATCCAAGGGCTCAAATGCGGCGCGTCGTATTCAATCAGAAGGGCGGTGTCGGTAAGTCGACCATCGTTTGCAACCTGGCGGCCATCAGTGCCAGCGAAGGCCTGCGCACCCTGGTCATCGACCTGGATGCGCAAGGCAACTCCAGCCAGTACCTGCTCGGCACGCAGGCCACGGAAGCCACCCCGACCGTGGCAGACTTCTTCAACACCGCGCTGACGTACAGCTTCAAGCCGGTGGAAGTCACCTCGTTCATCCATGCCACGCCGTTCGAGAACCTCGATGTGATGCCCGCCCATCCCGAGCTCGACGCGCTGCACGGCAAGCTCGAATCCCGCTACAAGATCTACAAGCTGCGCGATGCGCTGATCGAGCTGGAAGCGGTGTACGACGCGATCTACATCGACACGCCGCCGGCTTTGAATTTCTACACCCGCTCCGCGTTGATCGCTGTCGAGCGCTGCCTGATTCCGTTCGACTGCGACGACTTCTCGCGCCGTGCGCTCTATACGCTGCTCGACAACGTGAAGGAGATCCAGCATGACCACAACGCTGACCTGGAAGTCGAAGGGATCGTGATCAACCAGTTCCAGCCGCGTGCCACCTTGCCATTGCAACTGGTGGAGGAACTGGTCAGCGAAGGGTTGCCGGTGTTGAATTCACGGTTGTCGTCGTCCGTGAAGATCCGGGAGTCGCATCAGCATGCGATGCCGATGATTCATCTGGATCCGAGGCATAAGCTGGCGTTGGAGTATTTGGCGTTGCATCAGGAGTTGGTGGGATAGGGTTTTTTTGGGGGGGTGACTTGGGCGGCGTTGGTTCTTGCACCCAAAAGCCATACGACATCCCCCTGCGGGGGCTGCCGGTCGCTCTTGTTTGCTTCGGTAAAGTTGGGCGGCGTTGGTTGTTGGACCCAAGTGCGTACGACATCCCCCTGCGGGGGATGCCGGTCACTCTTCTTTGCCTCGCCAAAGAAGAGTAACGAGAAGAAAGCCGATCCTGCCGGGGGCAGAGCAATCGCGGGTGCGCAGGGTGCTGGTTTCGTCGTATGGCCAGCGGTTCTGCTGGTATCTGCCGTTACCGGCTTGCAGGGCATCGCAATGGCCTGCCCCATGGGTTTCGTGGTGGGGCCCCTGATCGCTTTGCTCGGTGAGCGTTCGGCCATCTGCCGTTCGCGGCGCGAAGGACCGCGATCCTGCCTGCATTGGTGGTTTCGTGGTTTTGTCTCTAGCGGTAGCCGCCCGGCTATTTGATGCCCCGCCTACCGGCGCGAGCGGCACCTTGCTACCAACGCCCTTGGTTTCGTGGTGGGCACCCTGGCCCGGTCCGCGAGGGGGTCACGCTCGAACATCACCGCGCTTGCTCTCCGAGACAAAACCACGAAACCAGCCACACCAGAAATGGCGCAGCCACCCGCGCCGCGAACGGCAGATGTGGGAAGGGGCACCGCGCACGAGGTCAGGGGCCCCACCACGAAACCCATGGGGCAGGCCATTGCAATGTCCTTCGAGCCGGTAGAACGCACCAGCCAACACAGGGCCGTACGACGCAATCACCGAGGCCTACAAGCCCGATTGCTCTGCTCCCGGCAGGGTCGGCTTTCTTCTCGTTAGTCTTCTTTGCCGAGGCAAAGAAGAGTGACCGGCGTCCCCCGCAGGGGGATGTCGTATTCCTTTGGGTTAAATAACCAACGCCGCCCAAAGTAACCCCATCACCCCCCGCACACCAACGTTGTACTGACCGCCGTCCGCCACAGGGGGATGTCGTATGGCTGTTGGGTCCAACAACCAACGCCGCAGAAAGAAACCGCGAAGAAGCCCGCAAGCCCAAATCCTCCCCCGAGCCATTTGCTACACTGCCCCCCAAACATCCCGGTTGAAGCCAATGAACCCCCAAGAAGTTGCCTCCTACCTGCAAACCAACCCCCAGTTCTTCGAAGAACACGCCGAACTGCTGGCCACGGTGCAACTCACCAGCCCGCACAGCCACCGCGCGGTCTCGCTGCAAGAGCGCCAGATGGAAATCCTGCGTGAGAAGAACAAAGGCCTGGAACTGAAGCTCGCGGACCTCGTCCGCCACGGCCACGACAACGACCGCACCCAGCAGCGCATGCACACCTGGCAACTGCGCCTGCTGGCCGAAGTGGACTCACACGCGCTGCCCTATGCGGTGCAGGACGGCCTGCAGCAGGTGTTCGACGTGCCTGGCGTGGCCCTCAAGCTCTGGAACGTGGCCGAGAGCTATGCGCATATGGAAGTGACCCAGGGCGCGAGCGATGACGTCCGCCTGTTCGCCGAAGGCCTGCGCGCGCCGTATTGCGGCGCCAACAGCGGCTTCGAGGCGGCGGCCTGGCTGGAGCGCGACGATATCGCCTCGCTGGCCATGGTGACGCTGCGCGTGCCCACGCGCGAAGCCGGCACGCTTGGCGCGGCCTTCGGGCTGCTGGTGCTGGGTTCGCCCGAGCCGCGGCGCTTCCACGAGGGCATGGGCACTGCCTACCTGGCGCAGATCGGCGAAGTGGCCGGCGCCGCGCTGAACCGCTTGCGCGACTAAACCGGGCGATGCGCCGCAATCCCTTCGCCGAGGCCGGGCAATGACGGCATCCCGTCCGCCCAGGGCAGCTGGCGCGGCCGCGCGGTCGCGCAAGGCAGCGGCGCCGGCGGCCAGGAAGGCCGCCGCAGGCAAGACGCCATCGGATGCCGCCAGGTCCAGGCCACGCCAGGACGCCCCCACGGAACCCCTCGGCAAGCCAGTGCCCGCCCCGGTGGTCCTGCGCTACCTGGAATGGCTGTCCAGCAGCCGCAAGCTGGCTGCACACACCCTGACCAACTACGCCCGCGACCTGTCGGTCCTGCAGGCGCATGCCGAGCGCCATGCACCGGGCTGCGCGCTGCTGTCGCTGCAGACCCACCATATCCGCGGCTTTGCCGCGCGCCTGCATGGCGGCGGCCTGGCCGGCACCAGCATTGCCCGCACGCTGTCGGCCTGGCGCGGTTTCTACCTGTGGGCCGCGCGCCATGGCCTTGGCGTGGAGGCCAATCCGGTCGACGGCGTGCGCGCGCCCAAGTCCGGGCACCGGCTGCCCAAGGCCTTGTCGGTGGAGCATGCGGTGGCGCTGGTCTCGCACAGCGCGGGCGAGGACAACGAGGGCCGGCGCGACCAGGCCGTCTACGAGCTGTTCTACTCCAGCGGCCTGCGCGTGTCGGAACTGGTGCAACTGGACCATCGCTACACCGAAGACGGGGAATACCGCTCCGCCGGCTGGATCGACATGGACGGCGCCGAAGTCACGGTGATCGGCAAGGGCTCGCGCCGCCGCACCGTTCCCGTCGGCAGCAAGGCGATGGAAGCCCTGTGCGCGTGGCTGGCGGTGCGCGCGGAGATGTTGCGCACCGGCGCGGCGCCGGAGGACGCGCATGCGTTGTTCCTCAGCGTGCGGGGAAGGCGCCTGCCGGTGCGCACCGTGCAACTGCGCATCAAGCAGCAGGCGATCCGGGCCGGCGTGCCCGCGGACGTGCATCCGCACATGTTGCGGCATTCCTTTGCCACCCATGTGCTGCAATCCTCCGGCGACCTGCGCGCGGTGCAGGAAATGCTTGGCCATGCCAGCGTGGCCACCACCCAGATCTATACCGCGCTGGATTTCCAGCACCTGGCCAAGGTCTACGACAAGGCGCACCCGCGCGCAGGCAGGGCGCACTCAGCACCGGCGCCGGCTGCCGCCCCGAAGGCCCCCGGGCCAGCCACAGGCGAGTCCAACCCCCCGGCTGCCCCGGCTGCCAAAGAAGACGACTAACCCTCCCATTGAGCCAGGATGCCACGGAACGCTTCCATCTCCGGCCAAGGTCTACGACAAGGCGCACCCGCGCGCAGGCAGGGCGCACTCAGCACCGGCGCCGGCTGCCGCCCCGAAGGCCCCCGGGCCAGCCACAGGCGAGTCCAACCCCCCGGCTGCCCCGGCTGCCAAAGAAGACGACTAACCCTCCCATTGAGCCAGGATGCCACGGAACGCTTCCATCTCCGGCAGCAGCCAGGCGCGGAAGGCTTTTACCTTGGGCGCCTCCAGCATGCTGGTCGAGCAGACGAAGTAAAGCAGCCATGGGCAGGTAATGCTGACGTCGAAGAGCCGGACCACGCGCCCCGACAGCAGGTCGTTGTAGGCCAGCGAAGAACGGATCAGCGCAATGCCCTGGCCGGCTGCCGCCGCCTGCAGCAGCAGCGAGGAGTCTTCCAGCAGCAAGCCCTTGCGCGGCTCCGGCCAGTCCAGTCCGGCGGCTTCGAACCACGGCTTCCAGGGGTCGCCCTCGCCGCGCAGCAGCGACATGCCCTTCATGTCCTGCGGCCGCGCCGGTAGCTTGCCGCCGTTGAAGGCCGGGCTGCAGACCGGGAAGAACACATCGTCCAGCAGCTTCTCCACGTACAGGCCGGGATAGTCGCCGCTGCCCATGCGCAGCGCGATATCGACTTCCTCGCGCGCGAAATCCACCAGGGTGTTGGACGACAGCAACTCCACGTCAAGCTCGGGATGCTGTTCGATAAAGCTGCCGATGCGCGGCGTGAGCCAGCGCGCGGCGAAGGAGGGCATGGTGCTGATGGTGAGGCACTTGTCGCGGTTGCCGGCCTGCAGCGCGCGCGTGGCATCGGCGATCTCCAGCAGGGCTTCGCGCACGCGTCCCGCGTAGGCCCGGCCGCCGGGTGTCAGGCTGACACGCTTGCCGTTGCGCTCGAACAGGGCCTGGCCCAGTTCCTCCTCCAGCGCGCGGATCTGGTGGCTGACCGCGCCGTGGGTGACGAACAACTCGGTGGCCGCGCGCGAAAAACTCTCGTGGCGGGCAGCCGCCTCGAAGGCGCGCAACGCGGTCAGCGGCGGCAGGCGCGGCAACTCGCGATGCCAGCCACGTGGCAAATCTCTCTCCCATGCTCCCTTCAGCGCCATCACTGACCTCGTCTTATGTGAGTTTCTCTAACAAGAACAAGGAAAATATATCGTTTTGGAAGGGCCGCGGCAATCACTAGAATGCAATGCATCGGCGCTCTGCCCGCACCGATACCAGTCAAGTACAAAGCATAGCCTGACAAGGGCTGGCGCGACTGGTGGCTGCCCATTCCGGGCAAGCGGGCGAGGGGGTCGACGATGTCAGTGAAGGATGCCCAACATGAAAACATTGCTCACAACGACCCTGTTCACCCTGAGCCCGGGCGAAGTTACCTCGCTTTCCATCCACGCCGGCCAGCGCTTGCGCGTGGATGCAGCCACAGGGACCGATGTCTGGCTGACCCGCGAAGGCGATTCGGAGGATTACTGGCTGCGTTGCGGCGGTAGCCTGCTGCTCGCCAGCGGCGACGAAATCACGGTCAGCGTGGATCCGCGTGCCGCCGAGCCGGTACGCCTGGCCCTGATCGCCGAGGCCCGCCGGCCGGCCGTCAACCTGTCGCACCTGGTGGCACGCATGGCGCGGCGTTTGGTTCGAGGTACCGAATGGACGCCTAACCAGGACCAGATCACGGCCTCCTGACGAAGACGGCCGCGTGCGCGGCCATCTGCGTCTGGTGCATTCGCGCGATGCCCCTGAACCCGGCAGGGCCATCGCGGAGTGAAAGAGCACGAGACGGAAAGAGCAAGCGAGGGGCGGCATCCTGTGCGATCCGCCCCTTTTCGTTAAACTGCCGGGATGCAATCGATCCAAGTCATTGAGCAGGGCCGGCAAGAGTACGAGCCCTGTTTCGACGCGATGCGTGCCTTTACCGCCGCACGCACCGCCGATACCCCCGACCAGATCTGGCTGGTCGAGCATCCTCCGGTCTACACCCTCGGCCAGGCGGGAGATCCCGCGCACCTGCTGGCCCCCGACGAGACGATCCCCGTGGTGCGGATCGATCGTGGAGGACAAGTCACTTACCACGGTCCGGGACAGGTCGTCGCCTATCTGCTGCTCGATCTGCGCCGGCGCCGCCTGATGGTTCGCGAGCTCGTCCATGCGATCGAGCAAGCCGTGCTGGACACGCTCGCGGCGTATAATCTCGCAGCCGAACGCAAGCCCGGCGCGCCTGGTATCTACCTTTGCGAAGGTCCGCACCAGGGCGCGAAGATCGCCGCGCTCGGCCTCAAGATCCGCAACGGCTGCAGCTATCACGGCGTCAGCCTCAACGTGCAGATGGACCTCGCGCCCTTCCTGCGCATCAACCCCTGCGGCTATGCCGGCCTGGAAACGGTCGACATGGCAACGGCGGGCGCCACCTTCCCGGTGGCCGATGCGGCTGGCGCGTCCCGCCTGCCCGTGACCGCGGCACAACAAGCCGATATCGCGCGACGCCTTGCGGCGGCGTTGTGCGAAGTGCTGGCAGCGGCGCATGAGCGCGCCCTGGCAGCCGACCGGAACACCGCCGCGGCCCTGGCCACTTAGTCATCCAGCCGAATATGCACGCACCGCGCGTGCGGAGAACACTATGAGCGACGCCCTGATCGCCACTTCCAGCGAAGCCCCGCAACCCCAGGCGGAGCAGTACGACCCGACCCGCAAGCAGAAGTCGGCCGACAAGACCGCCCGCATTCCCATCAAGATCGTGCCGGCCGAGAAGCTCAAGAAGCCGGAGTGGATCCGCGTCAAGGCGGCCACCGGCAGCTCGCGCTTCTACGAGATCAAGGACATCCTGCGCGCCAACAACCTGGTGACGGTATGTGAGGAAGCGAGCTGCCCCAACATCGGCGAATGCTTCGGCAAGGGCACCGCGACCTTCATGATCATGGGCGACAAGTGCACGCGCCGCTGCCCGTTCTGCGACGTCGGCCACGGCCGTCCCGATCCGCTGGACGCCAGCGAGCCGGGCAACCTGGCACGCACCATCGCCCAGCTCAAGCTCAATTACGTGGTGATCACCAGCGTCGACCGCGACGACCTGCGCGACGGCGGTGCCCAGCACTTTGTCGATTGCATCACGCTGACCCGCGAGCTGTCGCCGGCCACCCGCATCGAAGTGCTGGTGCCGGATTTCCGTGGCCGCCTGGACAAGGCGCTGGACATCCTGCAAGCCGGCCCGCCGGACGTGATGAACCACAATATGGAAACCGTGCCCCGCCTGTACAAGCAGGCGCGCCCGGGCGCCGACTACGCGCACTCGCTCAAGCTGCTGCAGGAATTCAAGCGCCGCAACCCCACCGTGGCCACCAAGTCCGGCCTGATGGTGGGCCTGGGCGAGACCGACGAGGAAATCCTCGAAGTCATGCGCGACATGCGCGCCCACGACATCGACATGCTGACTATCGGCCAGTACTTGGCGCCGTCGGGCCACCACCTGCCGGTAATGCGCTACGTGCATCCGGACACCTTCAAGATGTTCGAGGCCGAGGCATACAAGATGGGCTTCACCCATGCCGCCGTGGGCGCTATGGTGCGCAGCTCCTATCATGCGGACGAGCAGGCGCATAAGGCCGGCTTCGCCTGAGCCTGCCTGCGCGCCTCCGGGCGCCTCGGTCCGTTGCAAAAAAACCGGCCGGTATCCACCCGGCCGGTTTTTTTTTGGCCTGCGGCAGCGGCTGCCGCCGCAGCTGGCGTTGCATGCACGCGACGGCCTGACCTCTTTCCCTGAAATTTCTTCCATCGCGCCCGTCGGCGCGGGCGGGGCCGCGCGCCGCGCGATCGCACCGGACCCGCGCATGGCGCGAGCCCTCGCGAGCGCTCCTGCACCGGAGGCATTCGCCGCATCGGCCGGCCGCACCAGGACAGGGCGCAGGGCCCGTCACGCACAACACTTTGCGTGGGAAATCCTAGGGTCTACACCTAGCCCCAGCATCTTATTGTTTGGTTATCATGAATTTATCGACAAATTGTCGATGAAAAAAGATTCTGCTCACGGACCGGGTTGCAGCCGGCGTCGCCCCTGACCAAGTCCGGTGCGCCCGCCTACACTGCAAGACAGGTCCCCCTGCCGGTGCTTCCCATGACCCGATGTTCCGTTCACCGCCTGGCCGAGCGCGCGCTGCTGTGCAGCGTGCCGCCGCCGGCCTCGCTTGACGTACAGCGACGTATCTGGGCCATGGCCCAGCGCGCGGCCGAGTGGCGCGGCGTGGTCGACGCGGTGCCCGGCATGAACAACCTCACCGTGGTGTTCGACCGCGAGGCCGATCCCGAAGCGCTGGAACGCAACCTGAAGCTGGCCTGGGCGTCGGGCGAGGCGCGCGCGGCGACAGGCAGGCTGGTCGAGATCCCGGTGCGCTACGGCGGCGAATTCGGCCCCGACCTGGCCGACGTGGCCGCGCATACCGGCCTCACGGCGCAGGAAGTGGTGCGCCGCCACAGCGAGGGCGAGTACGTCGTTTACTTCCTCGGTTTCCAGCCCGGCTTCGCCTATATGGGCGGCATGGACCCGGCGCTGGCCACGCCGCGGCGGCGCGAGCCGCGGCTGTCGGTGCCGGCCGGCTCGGTCGGCATCGGCGGCGAGCAGACCGGCATCTATCCGGCCGCCGCTCCCGGCGGCTGGCAACTGATCGGACACACCGCCAGCGAACTCTTCGTCGCCGACCGCGATCCGCCTTCCTTGTTCGCACCGGGCGATACGGTGCGCTTTGTCGTCGAGGCGCTGCTGCCATGAACCGTATGCCATCACCCGTTGCACCCGCTGCTGCGACTGTGCGGAGGGTCCGCGCATGATCGAGATCATTCGCCCTGGCGCGCTTGCCTCGATCCAGGACCTCGGCCGCCCCGGCTTTCGCCGCTTCGGCGTGGGCACTGCGGGCGCGCTCGATACGGTCGCGCTCACCATTGGCAACCGCCTGCTCGGCAATCCGGCGGGCGATGCCGCCATCGAATTCACGCTGGGCCGCGCTGCTGTGCGCTTCCACGCCGACATGCGCGTCGCGCTGACCGGCGCCGAATGCCGGGCCAACCTGGACGGCGTGCCGGTGTGGTCGTGGCATGCCTTCGACGTGCGCCGCGGCGAAACGCTGACGCTGTCGGCGGCGCAGGGTGGCACCCGTACCTATTTGTGCGTGGCGGGCGGCATCGCCGTGGAGCCGGTGATGGACTCGCGCAGCACCGATCTCAAGGCCGGCTTTGGCGGCCTGGGTGGCCGGGCGCTGCATGAAGGCGACCGCTTTGATGCCGGCCGGCCCGGCGTGGCCGAGGACAGCGACTGGCTGGGCGTGCAGGCTCCGGCCTGGGCGCTGCCGGTGACGAAGCTCGGCAACGCCATGCCGATCCGCATGCTGCCCGGCATCGAATACGAGGACTTCGACGCCGCCGCGCATGAGTCGTTGTGGCAGTCCGACTGGATCGTCACGCCCAACAGCAATCGCATGGGCTTGCGCCTGCAAGGCCCGGCGCTGGCCCGCCAGCCTGAGCGTGCCGCCGACCTGCTCTCGCACGGCGTGCTGCCGGGCGTGGTGCAGGTGCCGCCGGCCGGCCAGCCCATCGTGCTGATGGCCGACGCGCAGACCACCGGCGGCTATCCCAAGATCGGCGTGGTGATCGGCGCCGACCTGTGGCGGCTGGCGCAGGTGCCGCTGGGCGCGCCGGTGCGCTTCGTGCGCGTCACGCTGGATGAGGCGGCCGCGGCGCAGGCCGCGCTGGATCGCTACCTGCAGCAACTGGACCAGGCGCTGCAATGGCAAGGCGACGGCATGGTGATCGCCTCGCGGCGGCGCACGCGCAGCCACGCGGCCGCAGCCGTGGCCTGAGCGCAGCCGAATGACAGCAACCCCCAAACCTCAGGACAAGCCGCAAGACCGGTGAGGAGTATCGCAATGCATATCGACCTGAACGCCGACCTCGGCGAAGGCTGCGGCAACGACCGCGAACTGCTGGGGCTGATCAGCTCGGCCAACGTCGCCTGCGGCTGGCACGCCGGCGACGCCGCCACCATGCTGCAGACCGTGAAGTGGGCGCTGGAGCAGGGCGTTGCCATCGGCGCGCATCCGAGCTATCCGGACCGAGAGAACTTTGGCCGCACCGAGATGCAGCTCGATCCCGAAGTGGTGTACGCGAACACGCTCTACCAGATCGGCGCGCTGGCCGCGCTGGTGCGCTCGCAGGGCGGGCAACTGGCCCACGTCAAGGCGCACGGCGCGCTCTACAACCAGGCCGCCAGGGATCCCAGGCTGGCCGACGCCATCGTGCGCGCGGTGCGCGACTTCGATTCCGACCTGGTTTTCTTCGGCCTGGCCGGCAGCGTCATGGTGGAGGTGGCGCGCGAAGCTGGCCTCAAGGTGAAGGAAGAAGTCTTTGCCGACCGCGGCTACAACCCGGACGGCTCGCTGGTCAAGCGCGGCACGCCCGGCGCGCTGCACGAAGACGAAGACGTGGCGCTTGGCCAGACGCTGCAAATGGTGCGCGAGCAGCGCGTGCGCGCCATCGACGGCAGCTATGTACCGATTCGCGCCGAAACCGTGTGTCTGCACGGCGACGGCGCACACGCGCTTGCCTTTGCGCGCCGCATCCGTGAACGGCTCGGCGCCGAAGGCATCGCAATCCGCGCTGGAGGCTGAAGGGGCACACCACACGGTAAACGCAACGGACGCGCCCCCAGGCTTCCGGTATTCACTGTGACCCGCGCGACGTCGAGCAGCATGACGCGACGCGTGGCACTCGCCTCCATCACACTCTATTGGTGTCTCTCATGGAACAGGCAGTCAACCTCTGGCCCCTAGTTGGGGTCGGCATCATCATCCTCGGCTTCGTGCTGCGCTTCAATCCCATGATGGTGGTGGCGCTTGCCGCCATCGCCACCGGGCTGGCGGCGCCCATGCCGGTCATGCAGATTTTCACTGCGATCGGCACCGCCTTCGTCAAGACGCGCAACCTGCCGCTCATCATCCTGTTGCCGCTGGCGGTGATCGGCCTGCTCGAGCGGCACGGGCTGCGTGAGCATGCGCAGGCCTGGATCTCGCGCATCGCGTCGGCCACGGTCGGACGCCTGCTGATCGTCTACCTCGGCGTGCGCGAGCTGACCGCGGCGGTGGGCCTGACCAGCCTCGGCGGCCACCCGCAGATGGTGCGCCCGCTGCTGGCCCCGATGGCCGAAGGCGCTGCCGAGACCCGTTTCGGCAAGCTGCCCGCGCCGGTCCGCCAGCGCGTGCTGGCCTTCTGCGCGGCTACCGACAACGTCGGCCTGTTCTTCGGCGAGGACATCTTCGTGGCCTTCGGCGCGATCGCGCTGATGCACACCTTCCTGCTGTCGTCCAACATCGATGTGGAGCCGCTGCATATCGCCGTGTGGGGCATCCCGACCGCGATCTGCGCCTTCCTGATCCATGCCGTGCGCCTCAAGCGCCTGGATATGTGGCTGGAACGTGAAGTGGGCGGCAAGGCTACGGCCGACGCGGGTACAACGGCTACGGCCAAGAGCGGGGAGTAAGCCATGATCATTTCCATCGAGTACCTCTACTGGCTCGCCGGCCTGGTCCTGGCTATTACCTCGCTGATGATTTTCGCGGACCGCGACCATCCGCGCCGCCTCAGCACGGGTTTGTTCTGGGCGCTGTATGCGCTGGTGTTCCTGATCGGTGACAAGCTGCCGCCGGCCATCGTCGGCGTTGGCGCCGTGGTGATGGCGCTGATCGCAGGCTTTGGCGGGGTTGGCCACGGCAAGCACGGCACGCTGCCGGAAGGCGAGCGCCGCGCCTCGGCCAAGCGCCTTGGCAACAAGCTGTTCATCCCGGCGCTGCTGATTCCGCTGGTGACGGTGATCGGCACCGTGCTGTTCAAGGACGTGAAGATCGCCGGCCTGTCGCTGCTGGACCCCAAGAACGTGACCTTCGTCTCGCTCGGCGTCGGCTGCCTGGTCGCGCTGGCCGTGGCTTGCTGGCTCACCCGCGATACCGTGGTGCAGGGCGTGCGCGAGTCGCGCCGCCTGACCGAGTCGCTCGGCTGGGCGCTGGTACTGCCGCAGATGCTGGCCATGCTTGGCCTGGTGTTTGCCGATGCCGGCGTGGGCAAGGCGGTGGCGTACCTGACCACGGCCTACATCAACATGGACTACAAGCTGGTGGCCGTGGTGGTGTACTGCGTGGGCATGGCGCTGTTCACCGTGATCATGGGCAATGGCTTTGCCGCTTTCCCGGTGATGACCGGCGGCATCGGCGTGCCCATCCTGGTGAACATGTTCCACGGCAACCCGGCGGTGATGGCGGCTATCGGTATGTTCTCGGGTTACTGCGGCACGCTGATGACGCCGATGGCGGCCAACTTCAACATCGTGCCTGCCGCGCTGCTGGAGCTGGACGACAAGAACGCCGTGATCCGGGCGCAGGTGCCGACCGCGCTGATGATCCTGGTGGCCAATATCGCGCTGCTGTATTTCCTGATGTAAGAACGCGGTCCAGCCGCGAAAATTTGGCCAGGGGCCCGGGCAACCGGGTTTCGGGCCGGGAGTCCCTGCCATGCGTACCGTGCTGCTGACCGGCTTCGAGCCGTTCGAAAGCGAACCCATCAATCCTTCCTGGGAGGCAGTTCGCGCGCTCGACGGCGAGCGCATCGGCGGCACGCCCGACGGCGCCGATGCGGCCGTGATCGTCGCGCGCCAGTTGCCTTGCGTGTTCGGCGCAGCCAACGACGTCATGGCGGACCTGCTCGATGAGCTGCAGCCCGTGCTGGTGATCGCGGTGGGGCAGGCGGGCGGGCGCCCGGAAATGTCGGTGGAGCGCGTGGCGATCAATGTCGACGATGCGCGCATCGCCGACAACGCCGGCGCGCAGCCCATCGATACCCGCATCGCCGAGGATGGCCCCGCCGCGTATTTTTCCAGCCTGCCGATCAAGGCCATGGTGCGCCGGATGCGCACGGCTGGCGTGCCGGCCTCGGTTTCGCAGACCGCCGGCACCTTCGTCTGCAATCACGTGTTTTATGGGCTGATGCACTTGCTGGCAACGCAAAGCGTGCCGGCGGGCGTGCGTGGCGGCTTCATCCATATTCCCTATCTGCCGGAGCAGGCCGTGCGGCATCCGGGCCAGCCCAGCCTGGCGCTGGCCACGATGATCGACGGCATCCGCTGCGCGGTGGCTACCGCGCTGTCGACGCAGGACGATATCGTCGAGCAGGGCGGCCAGACCCACTGAAGCGGTCAGGCTCCAGGCGGTAGCCTGCCTTTTCTCGCCGCCGCCTGCCGCTGTGCCTTGCGGCGTGCGCGCCGCAAGCTGCGGCGGTCCAGCTGGAATTGCTCGAAGCGCCAGATCAGGTAGAACAGCGCCAGGAACGGCCACATCCAGGCCAGCCACTGCGCCAGGCTGTTGAAGTGGATGAAGCGGCCCAGGCGCCAGCCCTGCTCCGAGATCCAGGAATAGGGATTGGCGGGCAGCAGGTTGGACAGCAGCACCAGCAACATCAGCGCGGCCAGCGCCAGCGCGCCGCGCAGCCAGCGCGGCAGCCGCAATAGCAATACCAGCACCAGCGAGCCCGTCAGCAGGGCGAAACGGCCGCCTTCGGACAGCCAGTTGAAGGCGTTGTCGTCCGGGAACTGCAGCTCCGCCACGGCCGCCTTGAGCAGCAGCGTGCAGGCCAGCAAGCCGGCCAGGATGCGCAGCATCGGCGCATTGCGCCGCATCGCCGCCGAGGCGAACAGCCCGGTGCCGATCCATCCGCACGCGGTCACCAGCGATTCCAGCAACTGCTGTCCCTGCACGTCGTCGGGCCGCAGCAGGCCTACGCCTTCGATCAGGTCGGGCACCGCCGGGAACACGCCTTGCAGCCACTGCACGGGCCA
Source organism: Burkholderiaceae bacterium 16 (assembly GCA_000955785.1). Lineage (GTDB taxonomy): Bacteria > Pseudomonadota > Gammaproteobacteria > Burkholderiales > Burkholderiaceae > Cupriavidus. The sequence continues at coordinate 38,839 of JYOD01000040.1, read as the reverse complement.
GGAGTCGGGGTCGGTCAGCCACTCGCGCACGATCGCGCCCATGCCGAACAGGTGCTCCTGCGGAAAGATCTGCGCGAACGGCCACAGCAGCAGCAGGATAATGGCGAAGCTCGCATGTGGCTCGAACCAGGCCATGCGCAACTGGCGCAGGGAGCCGCGGTCGATCAGCGCGGCCGAGAAGGGCGCCACCACCGCGCCGCCCAGCAAGGCGCCCAGCGCATTGGTGATCAGGTCGATATTGGACGAGATGCGGTTGGGCAGCCAGGTTTGCAGCGCTTCCATGCAGCCTGAGAGCAGCGCGCCCGCCACCAGCGCCAGCAGCGTGGCGCGCGCGCCGGACACGCGCGGGTGCAGGGACAGCACCAACAGCGCGCCGAAGGGGCAATAGCCGAGCACATTGGTGATGAGATCGAACTCGGTCAGGTAGCGCGGCTTGGGCGCGGTGAGGAAGGCCAGCGGCGAGATGCCGTTGTCGGTCCAGCCCGTGAACGGAAAGAGGCTGCCGTAGATCACCAGCAGGGTGAAGCACAGCAGCCCCACCCGCGCCAGCGGCGAATGGCGGGGCGCGGGCGGCAAGGGAGTGAGCGGTGCGGGTGCCGATGCCATGCGGGACCGGGTTATTGCAGCGGCAGCGTGGCCACCCAGTCGAGGATTGCCGCGATGGCGGCGTCGGTGCCCGTGGCGAGCGCCTTGACGCCGCCGGCGCCATCGGCCGTGGGCGCGGGCTGCGCCACCACGAAGGTCTTCTGCCCGCGCAGCCCGTTGCGGAACACGGTGGCACGCACCCGGATCACGCCGCGGCTGGCGCTGGCGCTGTCGAAGACCTGCTCGAACTCCAGCATGTCGATCTTCAGCGCCGGCGTGGCGGTATCGCCGAACCAGGTCAGCGCCCCGCGCGAGGCCACCGCTTCACGCAGGCGGTCGTCGAACAGGCGCACCGGCGACATCACCCAGCGCTGGGTGGCATAGGGCTGCAGGCGCTCGGCCTGTGCGTAGTGCAGGCGATAGAAGAGCGAGTTGCCGTCCATCCAGGTGGGACCGTCGGTTTGCGCCACGCGCATCCTGGGCAGGGGCGTGGCGCCGGGCGCCGCCCCGGCCGGCGGGCCCAGGTCGTAGGTGACGGTGGGCGCGGAGGGCGTGAGGGCGCAGCCGCCCAGCAGCAGGCCGGCCAGCGCGATGCCGGCGGCAAGCCGGCGCGGCAGGCCGGAAACGCCGGAGGTGCCGGAACGATCTGGCCGGAGATGGGCGGTGCGCATCATGGATTGCCTCGGTTTGCCCGTGGGGCTCGGATTGCTCGAAGGGTTTGCCGTGCGCACCTGGCGGGCCAGGCGCGCGGCGATTGCTTGGGGGCGCGGGATCACGGTTCCTGTTCCGCTCACGGCGCCTGGAAGCCAGGCTCGCCGGGGCCCGGCATGGTGGCCGGGCCGCCGAACAGCACGCTGCGCGGGCTGTCGTTGAACTGGCTGGCGGCGCGGTCGATGCTGCGCATGGTCTGGCGTGTGTCGCGCGCGAGCCCGTTGATCTGCGGCAGCGTTTCCTGGCTGACGCCACCGGCGGCCGACTGGATCGAGTCGGCGGCGCCCTGCAGGTCGTGCCCGACGCGGTCAATGGTGCGCAGCACGGTGCCGTCCGGGCGGGCCAGTTCCTGGGTCAGGCGCCGCGTCGAGGCCAGCGTGGCGTTCAGGTGTTCGGTCACCTGCGGCAGCTGGCGCACCGCCGGCGCGAGCGAGCTGGCCAGCTGCGAGTAGTCGTCGGCGGTCTTGCGCACCGAGCGGATCGCGCCCATCAGTTCGCGCCGGTTGTCGGCCTGGAACATGTCATTGAGCGATCCCATGATCGTTTCGAGCTGTGTCAGCAAGCTGTCGCCGCGCTTTTCCAGCTCTTCGAAGAAGCCGGCCCGCATGGTGATGCGCGCCACCGACTTGGAGGAGGTGGCCAGGTGGGGCGATGGCGTGCCGCCCTCCTGCGCGGTGGTGTCGTCGAGCTGCACATAGCCGATCCCGGTCACGCCCTGGAAGCCGAGCGTGGCATAGGTGGTGCGGGTGATCGGGGTGTCCTGGTTGACGCTGATGCGCACGATGATTTGGCCCGGCACGGCGGGATCGAAGCGAATCGATACCACCTTGCCCACATCCAGCCCGCGGTACTTGACGTCGGCCTGCGGCCCCAGCCCGTTGACGGTGGAGCGGGTGATCAGATCGTAGGGCACGCGCACCGCGTGGTCGCTGCTGAACCAGAAGATCGAGAACAGCACCAGGATGGCGAGGCCGATCGTAAAAACGCCCGCAAGGAAGGCGTTTGACTTGTTTTCCATCATGCTTCTCCAGATTGCGGGCCCGCCGGTGCCACCGCCAGGGCCTGCATGGCGCGTTGCCCGCGCTCGCCCAGGAAATACTCGCGGATGAACGGGTGGTCGATATGCACCAGTTCCGGTATCGGCAGCGCTGCCAGCACCTTGCGGTCCGCCAGCACGGCGACGCGGTCAGACAGCGCCACCAGGGTGTCGAGGTCGTGGGTCACCATCACCACGGTCAGGCCCAGTTCGCGGCGCAGTTCGCAGATCAGCGCCACGTAGTCGTCGGAGGCCATCGGATCCAGCCCGGCGGTGGGCTCGTCCAGGAACACCAGTTCGGGCTCCAGGGCCAGCGCGCGGGCCAGCGCCACGCGCTTGATCATGCCGCCGGACAGGTCGGACGGCATCTTGTCGGCGTCGCGGGCGGACAGCCCCACCAACTGCAGCTTGAGCAGCGAAGCCTGGCAGATGAGATCGTCGGGCAGGGTGCGAAGTTCACGCAGCGGCAGCGCGATGTTGTCGATCACCGACAGCGCGGAAAACAGCGCGCCGCGCTGGAACTGCAGGCCCCAGCGGTTGCGCAGGGCTTGCAGGCGCGCGGCATCGAGCCGCATCAGGTCCTCGCCGAACACGCGGATGGTGCCTGAGGTGGGCCGGTCCAGCCCGACGATCTGGCGCAGCAGCACGGTCTTGCCGCTGCCCGAGCCGCCGACGATAGACAGCACTTCGCCACGATAGACATCGAGGTTCAGGTGGTCGTGCACGACCGCCTCGCCAAAGCGCTTGACGAGGTCGCGCACTTCGATGACGGTGGTGCGCGCGGTGTCTGGCGCAGTGCCGGGCACGGCGGTCGGGCGGGCCGCTTGCGCCGTCGTGGAAGCGGTGGCGGTTGTCATAGTCCGATGTCCTTGAACAGGATGGCGAAGATCGCATCGGCAATGATCACCACGGTGATCGAGGTCACCACCGAGGCGGTGGTGCCTTCGCCCAGGCTGCGCGTATTGGGCTGGATGCGCAAGCCGAAATGGCAGGCGGTGATCGCGATCAGGATGCCGAACACCACGCCCTTGCCCAGCCCCATCCACAGGTTGGCCACCGGCACCGCATCGGGCAGCGCGCGCAGGAAGAAGGCCACGCTGATATCGAGCTGGAATTTGGCCGCCAGCATGCCGCCGGCCAGCGCCAGCACGTCGGTCCACGCCACCAGCAGCGGCATGGCGATGGCCAGCGCGATCACGCGCGGCATGATCAGCCGGAAGCCGTGCGAGATGCCCATCACGCGCATGGCGTCGAGCTCCTCGGTGACGCGCATCACGCCGATCTGCGCGGTGATGGCCGAGCCCGAGCGGCCGGCGATCAGGATGGCCGCCAGCACCGGCCCCAGTTCGCGGATCACCGCCATGCCCAGGATGTTGACGATGAAGATGCTGGCGCCGAAGGTGCGCAACTGGTTGGCGGACAGGTACGACAGCACGATGCCGATCAGGAAGCCCACCAGCGCGGTAATGCCGAGCGCCTTATAGCCGACGTTGTAGATGTTGGCGGAGATCTCGCGCCAGGGGCCGCGATGCGGCGCGCGCGCCAGGCGCAGCAGGTCGAAGGCCAGCTGGCCCAACATGGTCACGCCGTTGCCGAGCTGCGAGAACATCGACAGCATCGAGGCACCGAACAGTGTCACCGGGTTGAACCGGTCCACGATATGTTTCTTCCAGTTTTCGCGGCGCAGGCCGGCGATGCGCGCGAACACACGCCGCTGGGCCTCGCTGGCCTCGAGCCGCTCGGGCAGCTTGCCGCCCCAGGCCTGCCACATCAGTTGCGCGCCGATGTGGTCGAGCCGGCCGAGGCCGGCCAGCGACCAGTGCGAATCCGTGGCAATCGCATGCAAGTCATGGCGCAGGCCGCGTGCGTGGTGGCAGTCCGAGAGCGCCAGCGCGGTCCAGTCGCCGCGCAATCGCACCGTCGCCGCTCCGTCCGCGCGCGTCACTTCGATGGCTGGCGTGGTAAGGCTTTCCAAAGGATGGGTGGAAGTGATGGGCAAGTCCCGATTCTATGCCACCCGCAGGGTCAGCGGGCGCCCGGAGCACCTCGGCGGTCGATTCGCGCGGCTACAATGCGGGCTGGATTCCCCGCGCGGCCCCGGCTGCGCGGCCTGTGCCACCGATGCAAGCCGTACCTTTCGGGCTTCTTGCACGCGCTGCGCACGTTGTGCCCTTTGCGCCCTTCGTGCCCTTTGTGCTGTCCACTGCCGATTCGCATGTCCGCTGACCCATCCTTGCCGCCGTCCGGCCCGCCATCCCAGGCCTGGCGCATCGACTCCGACCGCCTGCGCGCCGCGCTCACGGGTGCCGCCAGCGGCTGGACCCTCGACGTCGTCGACGAGACCGGCTCGACCAATGCCGACCTGACGCAGGCCTGCCGCACCGCGCCGTGGACCGAGGCCGGCGCGCTGCGCCTGGCCTACCGCCAGACCGCAGGCCGCGGCCGCCAGGGCCGTCCCTGGCAGGGCCAGGCCGGGCTGACCTTCTCGGTGGCGATGCCATTGCCGCTGGCGCCGTCGCAGCTCAGCGGGCTGAGCCTGGCGGTGGGGCTGGCGCTAGCCGAGGCGCTGGCCGACTGCGATGCGCGGCTCGGCGGTGCCGTGGGCCTGAAATGGCCCAACGACCTGCAGATCGACGGACGCAAGCTGGCCGGCATCCTGATCGAGTCGGTGCCGGCAGGGCCGCAGCGCGTCTGGGCGGTGATTGGCATCGGCCTGAACCTGGTGCGCGATGCGCAGATGGAAGCCTCGCTCGGGCGCAGCCTGGCCGGCGTGACCGAATACCTGCCGGATTGCGATCCCACCGCCTTGCTGGCCGCCGTGCTGAACCGGCTGGCGACGATGCGCGACGATTTCCTGGCGCAGGGATTCGCGCCGATGGCGGCCCGCTGGTCGGCCCGCGACGCGTATCGCGACCAGCCGGTGCGCCTGCTGCACGACGGCCGCGTGCAGGCCGAAGGCCTGGCGCGCGGCGTGGACGGCGACGGCCACTTGTTGCTGGAAACGCCGATGGGCCTGGAGCGCATCGCCAGCGGCGAAGTCTCGCTGCGCCCGGCGGACGAAGGCCCGGGGGCGGGCGCATGAGCGTTTCCTCCGCCGGCATGCCGCGCGTGCCGCAACTGCTGATCGATATCGGCAACACCCGCCTGAAATGGGCTTGGTGCGAAGACGCCTGGTCCGGCGCTGTGTTGCACGAGGCGCCGCTGCCCACGCCGTGGCAGCACGGCGGCGCCGTGGCACACGACGCGCTGGCCACGCTGGTGGCGCAATGGGCGTCGCTGCGGGCGGCCGGTCCCGCTGGCGCCCAGCCGCAGGTTTGGGTCAGCAATGTAGCCGGCCCGGCCATCGCCACCAGCCTGCAAGCCACGCTGGACACCGTGTTCGGCCCCGGCGCCGGTGTGAACTGGGTACGCTCGGGCCCGCGCTTCGGCGGCCTGGTCAACGGCTACCGCGATCCCGCCCAGCTCGGCGTCGACCGCTGGATCGGCAGTATCGGCGCGCGGTGCTACCGGCCGGAGGGTGCGCTTCTGATCGTCACCGCCGGCACCGCCACCACACTCGACGTGGTGAGCGCGCAGGACCGTTTCGAGGGCGGGCTGATCCTGCCCGGCCTGGACCTGATGCTGGGCGCGCTGGCGCAGAACACCGCGCAATTGCCGGCCCTGGGCGTCGGCGACACCGGGCTGGCCGCACCCTGGGCCGACAACACCCGGGACGCCATTGCCGCCGGTTGCCTGGCGGCGCAGGCTGGTGCGGTGGAGCGCACCTGGCGTGCCCTCGGCGAGCGCGGTCCGGTACGCTGCCTGCTGTCCGGCGGCGCCCGCCATGTGCTGGCGAACGCCCTCTCGATGCCGTTCGAGATGCACGATAATCTCGTGCTGCTCGGCCTGCATGTGATGGCCTCGCAGAGCCGGGCGGGTACCGTGGACTGATCTGCGCCATTGTTCTCCAAGCCTCTCGTTACCCCTGCATCGCCCCCATGCTCCAACGAAGCCTGTTAATCCTGCTGGTCCTGCTCAATGCGCTGCTGCTGGCAGCCGTGCTGGGCGCGTTCGGCCCACAGCCCCTGGCTGGCTGGCTGGAAAGCGCGCGCGAACCTGAACGCGCCGCCCAGCAGACTCGCGCGGAACGGTTCCGCCAGATGGCGCGGGAGGACCGGGCAAGCCCGGCATCCGCGCCGGCGCTTCAGCCGGCCGCGCATGCCGCCGCGTCCACCATGGCCTGCGTGGAGATCGGTGGCTTCAACGGCGACCTGGTGCGGCGCGTGGCCGATGAACTGGCCGGCGCACCGGCCGGCGCCTGGCGGGTGGAGCAGTTCGAGCGGCAGGAGCAAGCGCGCTGGTGGGTTCACCTGCTGCCGCAGACCACGCGCGAGAACCTGCAGCGCAAGCTCGGTGAGTTGCGCCGGCGCAACATCACCGATGTGTCGGTGGTCAGCGCGGGGACGCCCGAAACCTATACGGTGTCGCTGGGCCTGTTCCAGGAGCGCGAGCATGCCGAGCATTTCCTGGACAACCTGCGCGAGCATGGCGTGCGTACCGCGGTGCTGAGCGACACGCCGCATCCGCTCACGCGCCAGTGGCTGCGCGTGCGCAATGCCGACGCGGCGCTGCGTACGCGGCTTGACGAGATGCGCCGGCGCTACGGCGTGCAGGACATGCTCAGCTGCGCCTGATGCGCCGCTGGCGGCACTGGCGGCACTGGCGGATTACTGCCCCTGGCGAACCTTGGACAGCAGCTTGGTAGTGGAGCGGTCGTGCAGGAAGGCGATGGCATGGGCTTGCCCGCCCCAGCTGCGCACCAGCCGCGTTTCTTCCAGCGTATCGATGTCGTAGTCGCCGCCCTTGACGTAGATGTCCGGGCGCACCAGCCGGATCAACTCGACCGGCGTTTGCTCGCGGAACATCACCACCAGGTCCACGGATGCCAGCGCGGCGATCAGCGCCATGCGGTCCGACTCGTGATTGAGGGGGCGGTCGTCGCCTTTGCCGAGCATGCGGACGGAGGCGTCGCTGTTGACGCCCACTACCAGGCTGGCGCCGAGGGCTTTGGCTTGCGCGAGGTAGGTGGCGTGGCCGCGGTGGAGGATGTCGAAGACGCCGTTGGTGAAGACGAGCGGGCGTGGGAGGGCGGCTAGCTTTTCGGTCAGGTCGTTGGGGGTGTCGGTGGTGACTAGCTTGGATTCGAAGGCTGGGGTGGACATGGTGGTGGCTGTTCTTGGGTAAGTCAAAAGCTTAACGTCAAAGTCAACGTCAACGTCAAAGGCTTAAAGTCAAAGGCAGTTTCACCACCCCCTTCGGGGCGGCGACCTACTTTTTTGTCTTGCCAAAAAAGTAGGCAAAAAAGCGCGCCGGATGGGGCGACCCCCTCCTCGTCGGCAGGCGAAAAGAGCGGCCGGGGGCCAAACTCACATCGCCTTAAGCCGATGCTCAAACATGGCCCCCTCTTTTCCGCTCTTTTCACCTGCCGACGAGGACGCCCCATACGGCCTGGTACACCTTGACGGCTCGCTTCGCATCGCGCTGGGGTGCGGCCCGCCCTTGGGGGCGCGCCACACGGCTACACCGAATCGGTGATCTGGCGATACCACGTATCGCCGAAATCTCCTGCTCTTCAGACGCCAAACTTCCTTCTCCTTCTCCTGCCTCCTGCCTTCATGCACTAGCTGCCACTTGCGATCCGCTGGTTTGCTCACCCCAGCGACAGGGGAGGACGGTCGCAGGAGCGAGCCGGCAAACCAACGATTGGTAGCCGTGTGGAGCGCCCGTGGGGGCGGGCCACACCGGTACGCGATGCGAAGCGAGCCGTCAAGGTGTACCAGGCCGTATGGGATCCCGAGGGGGTGTCGCCCCATCCGGCGCGCTTTTTTGCCTACTTTCTTGGCAAGACAAGAAAGTAGGTCGCCTCCCCGCAGGGGAGGTGAAACTGCTTTTGACTTTAGGCTTTTGAAGTTGAAGTTGAAGTTAAGCAGTTAAACCAATCGCCCAACGCCCAGCACCAACACACCAACCTCTCAACCCCCAAAAAAACAAAACCCCATCAACCGATGGGGCCCGTTCCGCCGAAGGCAGCTCAAATAACCAAACCTGAATCAAGCCTGCGCCGGCTGCGCACCCCCAGCCGCCTGCAACTTTGCATTCAACTCCTTCCGATACCGGTTCAAATCCTGCACCGTCTCAAACGTGCGCTCGAACAACAGCGACATATTGTGCAGAATCCGCTCGATCACCTTCTTCTCCCAGCCTTCGTCAAAGCGGATCTGCTCGTCGAGCCAGTGCTCGAGCCAGTCCGGATCCGGCAGGCGCGATTGCACGGTGTCGTTGGGGAACAGCGCCTTGTTGACGTGCAGGTTGGTCGGGTGCAGCGGCTTTTCGGTGCGGCGGGCGGAGGCCATCAGCACGCCGATCTTGGCGAAGGCCGAGCGGGCGCTGTCGCCGAACTGGTTCAGGTACTTCTTCATGTAGCGCAGGTAGGCGCCACCGTGGCGGGCTTCGTCCTGCGACAGGGTGCGGTAGATCTGCTTGATCACCGGCTCGGTGTGCCATTCGGCGGCACGGCGGTACCAGTGGTTCAGGCGGATCTCGCCGCAGAAATGCAGCATCAGCGTTTCCAGCGGCGGGGCCGGGTCGAACTCGAAGCGCACGGCGTGCAGTTCTTCCTCGGTCGGCACCAGGTCCGGGCGGAAGCGGCGCAGGTATTCCATCAACACCAGCGAATGCTTCTGCTCTTCAAAGAACCAGATGCTCATGAATGCCGAAAAGTCGGAATCGTGGCGGTTGTCGCGCAGGAACATCTCGGTGGCGGGCAGGGCCGACCATTCCGTGATGGCATTCATGCGGATCGTCTTGGCCTGGTCGTCCGTGAGCAGGCTCGGGTCGAAGGAATCCCAGGGGATGTCCTTGTCCATGTGCCAACGTACCGCTTCCAGCGATTTGAACAGTTCGGGGTAGAGCATGGTAAGCCTTTGAAATTACGGGCAGATTCTACCAGATGCGAATTATTCCCAATGCTCTTTTCATGCGGAAACGATGGGAGCGGATGCGGCTGGATCTGCGCGGTACTTAATTTATGGGCGAATATCGCTTGTTCCACCAATTTTCCTTGCGCGACAAGGAGCGGCATACATCACTTTCTGCCGGGCCGCGCCTAGAGGTCAGGCCATCGCGCGGGCAGGTGGTTCATGACCCAGTGTAGCCGGGCGCGCGGACGTCGAGTCCATCTCGTTGCCATGATCGGGCGGGATGATGTCATACAGGAAGGCAGCCAGCTCGTGTTGTTGCGCCAGCGCATCCTGCTCGCCCAGGGTGATCAGTGCCTGGGTGAACTCAGGCTCGAACAGCAGGTAGCTGGCAAAGGCCGCGCCACGCGCTTCGGTGCCGCCCAGTGGGGTCAGCAAGGCGCGTACGGTGCGCGGCAGCTGTTTTACATGTGTGGCAGCGATGGCTTCGATGGGTTCGCTGGGCGAAATCGTCATCACTTGCACCGGGCGCCAGCCCTCCCTGTCGTTGGCGATTTCCGGCATGCGCGAGAGCAGGTTGTTGATGTGCTGCAGCCGTTCCAGGTCCGCGGACAGACCGTCGAGGAAGATGCTCGCCAGGGCCTGGCCTCCCACCTGCGCCAGCGACGGGTAGCCGCCGGCGGGTACGGTGTCGAACCAGCCCGGGCGCTGGCGCGAAGCGGCGCCGATGGCCAGGATGCGCGAGGCGCCCAGGTGGATTGCCGGCGACAGGGGCGACATCTGGCGCATGGTGCCATCGCCGAACCACTCATGATGCCCGTCCAGTTCCAGCGGCAGCGCGGGGAACAGGAAGGGAATGGACGAGGACGCCAGCAGGTGGTCCACACCGATCTTCGCTTCCACGGCCAGCCGCTGGCTGCGGCGCCACGGATGGATGCGGCGGTGCGACTGGTAGAAGGTGACGTGGCGGCCGGTGCTGTAGGACAGCGCCGTCACGGCCAAGGCCTGCAGGTCGCCGGCGTCCAGGCTCGCCTGTACCCGCTCGGAGTCGAACAGCTCGGAGAGCAGGCTGCCCAGCGGCGCGTTGTCGAACAGCGCCCGCGGCGCGCGCCGGGTGACCCAGCCGAAAGCCAACGCGGAGAGCCAGCGGGCACCCGATGCGCCTACGTCGACCACGCCGGTACGGTAGACGTCCTCCGCATGGATGCCGCTCCATAGCGCGGCCAGGCTGTGGGCCGCCGCGCGGAAATTGGCGGCGTTGATCGCCATGCCTGCGCCGTTGACGGCGCCGGCCGACGTGCCGCAGATGATATCGAAGGGGATGCGGCCGCGATCCAGGCCGTGACGGGCGGCGATGCGGGCGAGGCCTTGCAGCACGCCGGCCTGGTAGGCGGCGCGGGCGCCGCCGCCCATCATGATCAGCGCGGTGGTCTTCACCAAGGGTGTCGGCTCGATCGGTGGATCACGGCCAGCTCCGGCACGGGTTCAGTGCGGCTCGCCGGGCGCATCCGGCTTGTCCCCGGATGCGGGGGCGCCGGCCGTGCCATTCACCGGCGCGGACTTGGCCGCCGCGGGCTTCTTGCCGGCCGGACGCTTGGCCGCGGCCTTGCCTGCGGTTTTGACTGCTGGATTGGCGGCGGATTTGGTGCCGGGTTTGCTGGCCGCCTTGGCAGCTTTTGCCGTCTTGCCCGCACTGGCCGGCGGCTTGCTCGCGGGCTTGGCGGCAGATCCGGGCTGCGCATCCGCCCCGGGCATGCCAAAGCCGCCGAGATTGCCAAACGGCGTCAGGCTGGCAGTTGCGGCGCTGCTGGCGATCTGGTTGAACTGTTGCTGCAGCACATCCCACCACAGACTGGCATCGGGTGGGGGCGCGCTGCCCTGGCCGGAGGCGGCGGCCGGCTGTTCCGCCTGGCCGGCTGCGGACGCTTCGGGGACGTCGGGGCCGTTGTCTTCCTCGTCCTCGTTTTCCTCGACCGTGGGCTCGGGCCAGACGCGCCTTGCCGCGGCGGGTTCCGCCTTGTGCTGGAACGGCGTGGCGCTCGGCGAGTTGGCGGTGCGCGCGACGTTTTCCATGGCATTTTGCATGGCCTCGGGCGAAAGCGCGGTGCCGATGGTCTGCAGCGCCACCAGCGTGGCGCGCTGGACCTCCAGGCCCTGGATGGTGGTGCGCAGCAAATTGGTGTTGAGCTGCAGCCAGCCTTCCACGGCCTTGAGGTCGTGGATGCGCTTGTCGACTTCCTCCAGGTTCATCGGCGGGGTCATGGCCTGCAGGCCCGGCATCAGCCCGCCGGGCATGCCGGCGGCGCTGCCCCACATCTTGCGGAGGAACTCGAAGCCGTTGGTGAAATCTGGGATCTGGCCGAACATCGTTTCGTCTCCGGGGGTCGGCAGCCGGCGGTGCCGGCTGCGGGGTCGAACTACATTAGTCGAACTGCATCAATCGAACTTCGGCGGCCGCTTCTGCCGCAGGCTCGCCACGCCTTCCTGTACATCGGGGCCGGCAAAGCCCATGAATTCAAGCGCCAGCGAGCTGTCGAACGCCGGGCCCGCCATGCGCAGCCAGTTGTTGAGCGCGTACTTGGTCCAGCGGATCGCCGTTTGCGACCCGGCGGCCAGCCGGCGCGCCACGTCGAAGGCGCGCTCGACCAGTTCATCCTCGTTCACTGTCAGCGACACCAGCCCGATGCGCTCGGCTTCTTCGCCGCTCACCGACTCGCACAGCATCAGATAGTACTTTGCCTTGGCCATCCCGCACAGCAGGGGCCACACGATCGCGGCATGGTCGCCTGCCGCCACGCCCAGCCGCGTATGGCCGTCGACGATGCGCGCGGTCCTGGCCGCGATCGAGATATCGGCCAGCAGCCCGGCCACCAGCCCGGCGCCGACTGCCGGGCCGTGCATGGCCGAGACGATCGGCTTGTCGCAATTGATGACGTTGTAGACCAGGTCCCGTGCTTCGTGCCACACCCGCGTGCGGGTGGCGAAATCGTTGGCCATGTCTTCCACCAGGGACAGGTCGCCGCCGGCGGAGAAGCCCTTGCCCTCGCCGCGGATCAGCGCCACGCGCACCTCGGGGTCGGCCGAGACGTCGCGCCAGATTTCCGCCAGTTCGCGGTGCATGTTGGCGTCGGCGGTGGCCAGCTTGCGGTTGGCGGACTGGTCCGCGCCCATCACGATTTCTAGGATGGGGCCATGCCTGCGCAGGGTCAGCGCGCGGTAGCGGTCGTAGCGCGGCGACAACGGCGCGGCGTCGGACTGGGGCAGCGGGGAAGATTGCGGAGCATTTTGCGGAGGGATTGCGGTCATGGGGGTAGTGATGGCGGTGGCCATTCCATAGTGGATCATGGTGGGACCGGGCTGCGCAGCGCAGCCCGAGCGCGCCGCCGGAGCCTGCGCTGCGGCGGCGCATAGTCGATGGCAATTAATCAACCGGGCGGTCGGTTAATTATAAGCACTCCCCATCCTGTCTCCGCTAATCGCCGGAAGTTTCTCTCGCGCGCGCTTCATTCACCGCAAAGTCCCGCTTTTCCAGCACGTGCTGGCGCAATAGCGCTTCGGTTTTCGCACCGTCCCGGGCCAGCAGTGCCGCAACAAAATCCTCGTGGTCCGAGGTGGCGGCGGACCACTCCTCGAGCGCGACGTTCGATTTGTAACGCAGGTTCTGCACCCGCATATTGAGCCTGCGGTAGGTCTCGGTCAGTGCGGGATTGTGCGCGGCCGCATTGATCGCCACGTGCGTACCCATGCTCGCTTCGAAGTACCGCTTGATGTCTCGCGCGGCATACGCGTCGAGCATTGCGCGATGCAGTTGCGCGATCTGTTGCAACTCCGCGTCCGTGGCCCGCTCGGCGGCCTGGCGTCCTGCCAGCCCTTCCATCACGGCCAGCACGTCAAACAGGTTGCCGACATCCTCCGCCGACAGCGCGATGACCTGCGCGCCGCGTTTCGGCAGCAGCATCACGAGCCCGTCCGAGGCGAGCAGGCGATAGGCCTCGCGCAGCGGCGTTCGCGAAACGCGCAACCGTTCACACAGGTCGCGCTCGTTCAGCCAGACGCCGGGGACCAGGGTGCCATCCGTGATCAGTTGCCGCAGGCGTTCGGCCACTACGGCGCCAAGCGTCGGGTGGTCGATGGCCAGGGGATCGTCGGCGGCGCCAAAGGCTGGCGCCGTCGGGCCGGTCCGCCTGCCCCGCTCGCCGCCGCTTCGGGCGACGGGAAGACGTGGCGCCTCGGCTTTGGCGGGCTTCGTGGCCAGCGCCTCCGCCGCATCGTCGGACGAAAAATCGTCTTGTGGGTAAACCATGAGCAAATCTTCCTTCGTCCAATTTCTTGTTTGGAGTATGGTATACCAAATCGTTTCGGCGGCTGTGCCGGGAGGGCGGGAGGCGAGGCCGCTCACGGATAACGTTGCCGTGCGGACGATGATAAGGCCCCCGTCCCTTTGGAAAAAGGGCGGCATAAAACCAATACGGAGACATCATGAGGCACCTGCTTTCTGCAACGGCCCTTTCGTTGACCGCGCTGTTGGTGGCTGCGGCCCCGGTCCACGCCGACGAATGGCCCACGCGTCCGATCCAGCTTGTCGTCGGGTTTGTGCCGGGCGGGGGCACCGACGTCGTCGCGCGCCTCATCGCCGGCAAGATGTCCGAGAGTTTGAAACAGACAGTGGTTGTGGAGAATCGCGCCGGTGCCTCGGGAACCATCGGGGCGGACTATGTCGCCAAGTCGGCGCCCGATGGATACACGCTGCTGATGGGGCACTCGATCGCCAACGTGATCGCGCCGAATGTGCTTCCCAAGGTCAACTATGACCCGGCCCGGGACTTCACGGCCGTTCGCTACATCGGGTATGTGCCGAACGTGCTCGTGGTGAACCCGCTCCGCGTACCGGTCAACACCGTCCCCGAACTGGTCGCCAGGGCAAAGACAGAACCGGGGAAGCTGACTTATGCCTCGTCCGGCATCGGCAGCACGCAGCATCTCGCCGGCGTCCTGTTTGAGCACATCACCGGCACCAGCATGGTTCACGTTCCCTACAAGGGCAGCGGCCAGGCGGTAGCCGACCTCCTTGCGGGCAATGTCGACATGAACTTCGACACCATGCCGAGCGTGCTGGAGCACATCCGCGCCGGCAAGCTGCGCGCGTTGGCGATTTCCACGCCGGAGCGCATATCCGGCCTGCCGAATGTGCCGACGTTTGCCGAGGTGGGCATCCGCGGTTTTGACGTGACCAACTGGTATGCGGTGATGGCGCCCAAGGGCATGGCGCCGGACGTGTTGAAAAAGCTCGACGAGGCCGTCGCCAGCGCCATGACCCAGCCCGATACCCGTGCCAGGCTTGCCGCCCAGGGCGTCCAGTTCGGCGGCCCCGATACCCCCGCGGCGTTTGGCAGGTTCGTCAACGTGGAGATCGGCAAATACGCGCGCATGACCAAGGAACTCAAGGTTCGCGCTGAATAAGGAGAAAGACCGATGACCCAGCCTTCCAGTACGGATATCCAGGATCCCGACGCGGCGCCGCTGCTTGTCGGGCGCGATGGCGCGATTGCCACGGTGGTGCTGAACCGGCCCGCAAAGCTGAATGCCTTTACCTTGCAGATGTGGCAGCAGCTTGGCGACGCATTTCGCCGGCTTTCCGACGACACGTCGGTGCGCTGCGTGCTGATCCGGGGCGCCGGAGAGCGGGCGTTCTCGCCAGGCAACGATATCTCCGAGTTTGCCGTGGCGCGATCGAACAAGGCGCAGGCCATCGCATACGGGAAGGTCATGCACGGCACCGCGCAGGCGATCCTGGACTGTCCGCATCCCGTCGTCGCGCAAATCCACGGCATCTGTGTCGGCGGCGGGCTGGAAGTCGCCGCCATGGCCGACATCCGCATCTGCGGGCAGGGCAGCCGCTTTGGGGCGCCGATCAAGAATCTCGGCCTGGTCATGGCCTATCCGGAGATGGCGCCGCTGATCCGCCTTGTTGGCGAGTCGCGCACCCTGGAGATACTGCTTGAGGGACGCATCTTCGGCGCGGACGAAGCGCACGGGATGGGACTGGTCAGCCGGGTGGTTCCCGATGACCAAGTCGCGGCGGAAGCCCGGGCCACGGCCGAGCGCATCGCCTCCGGGGCGCCACTGGTGGCGCGCTGGCACAAGAAGTTCGCACGCAAGCTGGTTGCCGGCGACGCGCTCACCGCACGAGATCTCGACGAGGGTTTCGACTGCTTCGATACCGAGGATTTTCAAACCGGATTCAAGGCGTTCCTCGCCAAGGAAACGCCGCGCTTCTCGGGGCATTGATAGCTTTCACTCAAGGATCTGAGATGTCAGAAACCAATTCCCGTCCCGCACCTGGCGCGCTTGCCGGCATGCGCGTGCTTGAGCTTGCGCAGATCATGGCTGGCCCCACCTGCGGCATGATGCTCGCCGACCTCGGCGCCGATGTCGTGAAGATCGAGAAGGTCGATGGCGGCGACGATGCACGCGGCTATCGGGATCCCCAGATCAACGGCGTGTCCGCGCCGTTCCTGATGCTGAACCGGAACAAGCGCGCCATCGCGCTGGACCTCAAGAAACCGGAAGGCCGCGAGGTGTTCCTTCGCATGGTCCGCGAGGCGGACGTGCTGATCGAGAATTTCCGCAAGGGAACGCTGGAGAAACTCGAACTCGGCTACGACGTGCTCTCGGAGATCAATCCCGGTCTGGTCTATTGCGCCATCTCGGGTTACGGCCGCTCCGGCCCCGCGGCCGACAAGGGCGGATTCGATCTGATCGCACAGGGATTCACCGGGCTGATGAGCATCACCGGCGAGGAGGGCGGGCCGCCGCTGCGTACAGGCAACTCGATCGCCGACATCAACGCAGGGATTCTCGCGGCATTCGGTATCCTCGCCGCCTATCAGCACAAGCAAAAGACGGGCAGGGGCCAGATTGTGGAAACCTCGCTGATCGAGGCGGGCCTCCAGCAACTCTATTGGCATGCCGCCATCCATTTCGCGACGGGAGAGTCCCCTGGCCCGAGCGGATCGGCGCACATCCTCATCGCCCCGTACCAGGCGTTCCCCACGCAGGACGGCCATATCATCATTGGCGGCGCCAACGAAAAGAACTGGGAGCGGATTGCGCAAGTGCTCGGCCGTCCGGAGTGGCTGGAGGATCCGCGCTATCGCCTCAATTCCGACCGCATGGGCAATCGCGACACCCTGTTGCCGGCGATCGCAGGGATCCTGAAGACGCAGTCGTCAGCGCATTGGCTGGCCGCGTTCGACAAGGCGGGGGTTCCGGCCGGGCCCGTCCACTCGGTGGGCGAAGCCCTGAGTCACCCGCAAACGCTCGCGCGCGGCATGGTGGTTGAGCAGCAGCACCCCGAGGCGGGCCCGGTCAAGACCATTGGGCTGCCCGTGAAGTTGTCCGAGACGCCGGCGCAATACCTGCGGCCGTCGCCCCGGCTGGGGGAGGATACGCGAGCGCTCCTTGCCGAATGTGGCTATGGGGAGCGGGACATCGATGCCATGCTCGCGCAGGGCATCGTCAAGGAGCCGGCGGTGGCTTAGCGCGGGGCCGACACCAGCTGGTCGATGGCGCCGAACACCGAACGGCCCTGCGCGTCGAACATCTCGATCTTGACCGCGTCGCCGTACTTCATGAAGCCGGTGACCGGCTGGCCGCCATCGATGATCTCCAGCATGCGCTTCTCGGCGATGCAGCAGTAGCCCTTGCTGCGGTCGACGTTGGAGATGGTGCCGGAGCCTACGATGCTGCCCGCGCGCACATTGCGCGTCTTGCAGATATGGGCGATGAGCTGGCCGAAATCGAACACCATGTCGGTGCCGCAGTCGGGCGCGCCCACTTTCTTGCTGTTCCAGTGCACGGTCATCGGCAGGTGCACGCGGCGTTCGCGCCAGGCTTCGCCCAGCTCGTCGGGCGTGACCGCCACCGGCGAGAACGCCGTGGCCGGCTTGCTCTGGAAGAAGCCAAAGCCCTTGCCCAGCTCGGCCGGGATCAGGTTGCGCAACGACACGTCGTTGGCCAGCATGATGAGGCGGATGGCGTCGGCGGCCTGCTCGGGCTTGGCACCCATCTTCACGTCGCCGGTGATGACAGCGATCTCGGCTTCGAAGTCGATGCCGAAGGCTTCGCTGGCACACACGATATCGTCGTGCGGGCCGATCATGTCGTCGGAGCCGCCCTGGTACATCAGCGGGTCGGTCCAGAACTCGGGCGGCATCTCGGCGCCGCGCGCGCGGCGCACCAGCTCCACGTGGTTCACGTAGGCCGAGCCATCGGCCCACTGGTAGGCGCGCGGCAGCGGCGCCATGCAGGCCCTGGGGTCGAAGGCGAAGGGATGGCGCGCGCGTCCCGCGTTCAGGGCGTCGTAGACGTCCTGCAACTGCGGCGCGTAGAAGTTCCAGTCGTCCAGCGCGGTCTGCAGCTTGCCGGCGACATCGTTGACGTAGTGGGCGGTCTTCAGGTCGCGCGAGACGACCACGAGCTGGCCGTCGCGCGAGCCGTCCTTGAGGGTGGCGAGTTTCATGTATGCAATGCGTTAGGAAAAAAGCGGCCCGCTAGTCTACCGTGATGCCCTTGGCCTTGATCAGTTTGCCCCAGCGCTCGGCTTCGGCATGGGCGTACTGGGCGAATTCCTCGGGTGTGCTGGATACCGGCTCCACGCCGATGCCTTCGAAGCGCTTCTGCACGTCGGCGCTCTTGAGCGCCTTCACCAGTTCGGCGTTCAGGCGCGTCACTACCGGCTTGGGCGTGCCGGCCGGCACCACCACGCCTTGCCAGGCATAGGCCTCGAAGCCGGGTACGCCGGCCTCGGCCACCGTCGGCACCGTGGGCAGCGCCGTCAGGCGCTTGGGCGTGGCCACGCCAAGGGCGCGCACCTTGCCAGCCGCGACGTTCTGCTGGCCGGACGCCAGGTCGAGAAACATCAGTTCCACCTGGCCGGCGAGCAGATCCTGCACCGCCGGGGCAGCGCCCTTGTACGGCACGTGCGTCATCTTCGTCCTGGTCTGGTCCATGAACAGCTCCATGGCCAGGTGGTGCGGGCTGCCGGCCCCGGGCGAGGCGAAATTGACCTTGCCGGGATTCTTCTGCACATACTCGATCGCTTCCTTCAATGTACGTGCCGGGAAGTTCGGCGTGGCGACCAGGATCAGCGGGAAGCGCGCCACCATGCTCACATGCACGAAATCCTTGTCGGCGTTGTAGGGCAGCTTCTTGTACAGCGAAGGATTGGCCGCCAGCGTGGCGGTATCGGCCGTCAGCAGCGTGTAGCCGTCGGGCTTGCTGTGTGCCACGGCGTCGGCGCCGACGATGGTGGCCGCGCCCGGCCGGTTGTCGATCACCACCTGCTGGCCGAGTGCCGGCGTGATGGCCTGGCCCAGCGTGCGCGCCACCACGTCGGTGCCGCCGCCGGCCGGGTAGGGCACCACCCAGCGGATCGGCTGGGTGGGCCAGTTGTCCGCTGCGCGGGCGGGCAACACGGTGGCTCCCAGCGCCAGCGTGGCAAGCAGCGGTGCCGCGCAGGCGCGCCAGGCTTGCCGCGCGGGCAGCAGCGAGAAGGGGAAAAGGCGGGTCATCGTTGTCTCCTGTAGAAGTCGGCTGCGCCGCGCCATGTGCGTTGCATGGCGGCTGCCGCGCCGGGATTGGCCGGTGCGGTTGTCATGGCATCAGCGCCCGGCCTGTATAGCGGTGTTCAAAGTGCGTTCAAAGTCTACCGATGGTTTAAAAATTGGTAAATCGATTTCGCTATAGTAAATTTAGGTCCCAACCTGCGTGATCGTCTCGCCCGTATTATTCCGGGATGTGATTCGTGCATGGCTTATCCACCGTTTTTCCGCAAGTTGCCGCATGACCGAACTCGAAGAAGACGATTCCAAATTGCGTTCCGGCATCCAGTCGATCGAGGTTGGCTTCAAGTTGCTGCAGGCGCTGGCCGCGTCGCCGCGCGCCATGATGCTGCGCGACCTGGCCGCCGCCGCCGACATGAATCCGGCCAAGGCGCACCGCTACCTGGTCAGTTTCCAGCGGCTGGGCATGGTGGCGCAGGACCCGGTGGGCGGACGCTACGACCTGGGTCCGTTTGCGCTGCAGCTTGGCCTCGCGGGACTGAACCGGCTGGATCCGGTCAAGAAGGCCCGCCCGATCCTGTCGCAGTTGCGCGACGAGATGGACCAGACCATCGGCATCGCCGTGTGGGGCAACCACGGCCCGACCATCGTGCATTGGGAGGAGTCGAGCCACCCGGTTACGGTAAGCCTGCGCCTGGGCGATGTCATGCCCATGCTCAACTCCGCCACCGGCCGCCTGTATGGCGCTTATCTGCCGAAACAACAAACGCGGCCGCTGGTCGAGCGGGAACTGGCCGAGCGCGGCCATGACGATATTCCGGGCCTGCCGCGCTCGCTGGCCGACTACGACGCGGTCTGCGAGGACGTGCGGGCGCATGGCGCGGCGCGCATCAAAGGTGGCGTGCTGCCGGGCATCAATGCATTCTCGATGCCGGTGTTCGACGCCAACGGCCATGTCGCGATGGCTTTGATCGTGCTCGGCGCGCAGAGCGTATTCGATGCAGAATGGGGTGGTACGGTCGACCGTCACGTACGCGACATCGCCCGGCAGATTTCTTCGGAGCTTGGTTATCTTGGTGGCAGCCCGACGAACGGGCCGAACGGCCTTTCCTGACAAGCCCGCCCGGCGCCGCGTGCGCTGGGCGGTCGCGCTTGCGCTCGTACTGGCGGTGCACCTGTTGGTGGTGCTGGGCCTGATGCAGCTTCCCGGCCCACGGGGCGACCCGACCGCCATGCCGGCGATCGAAGCCATCCTGCTGCTGCCGCCGCCTGCGCCACCGGCCGTGAAAGCGCCGCCGCGTCCTGCAAAGCGCCCCGTCGCGCCGCGGCCGGAGGCAGCGCCCGAACCCGCCCCGGCCGAATCGCTCCCGGAATCCACCCCTGAAACGCCTGCCACCGCGGAGGCGCCGACGCTGCTGACTGCGCCTGGCTCCGGCCCGGCCATGGCGAGCGCCGGCGGCCAGGCCGGGCAGGGTGCCGCATCCGCGCCCGCGGTTGCGGACGCGGGCTTGCCGGCGGACGGCGTTCGCTATTCGCCGCCGCCGTCCAGGCTGCTGCACTACTCCAGCTTCGTCAACGGCGTACAGAATCCGGATGGCCTCATCCGCTGGCAGCAGGACGGCGCACGCTATCTGCTTGCGGTGGAAACACGGGTGCTGTGGTTCCGTTTCAACTTCCACAGCAGCGGCGCACTCAGTGAGCGCGGCCTGGCGCCGGAGCGCTATGAGGAGAACCGCCGCAACCGCAGCGAGGCCGCCCGCTTCGACCGCGCCGCCGGCGCCCTGGTCTTCGAGGGGCGCGACAAGCAGGTGCCCTTGCCTGCCGCGGGCCAGGACCGCTTCAGCGTTTTCCTGCAACTGGTCGGGCTGGTCCGCGGCAATCCGAAGCGCTACGCCACGCCCGGCGTTACCGAAACCTTCGAGGTGGCGGATACGCGTGACCTGGAGCCGATGCAGGTGCAGTATGTGGGAGAGGAGGACGTCGACACCGGTCACGGCGCGGTACACGCCAAGCATTTCATGCGCCTGCCGCGGCATGCGGGCGATCGCCGGCGGGTGGAGGTGTGGCTGGCGCAGTCGCTGCAGTGGATGCCGGTGAAGCTGCGCCAGACGGAGCCCGACGGCACCCAGATCGAACTCGTCTACCGCGACAGCGAAGCGCTGCGCTGAGTCGTCAATGATTCGTCAAGCGGTGGCGCGTCGGTTGCCGCCGTGGTTCACCGCGTTTGCTCAACTTCCGGAGACCTGCCATGAGCGCCACCCAGCCACCGTCCGAGGCCCGCCGCGTCAGCGTGGGCGATATCAGCCTCCAGGTTCGCATCGACGGAGGCGATGGCCCGTGGGTGATCCTGGCGCACGCTCTGGGTGCCAACCATACCTTGTGGGACGCCACCGCACGCCACCTGGCGCCGCGCTATCGCGTGCTGCGCTACGACCTGCGCGGGCATGGCCAGAGCGATGCGCCGATTGGCGCATATTCGATGATCCGCATGGCCGACGACATGGCCGCCCTGATGGATGCGCTGGCGGTGCCGGAGGCGCATTTCGTCGGTGTCTCGGTAGGTGGCATGATCGGGCAGACGATGGCTCTGCGGTATCCGGAGCGGTTGCTGTCGCTTACGCTGGTCGATACCGTCAACCGTACCCCGCTGGATGCCCACCCGATGTGGCATGACCGCATCGGCCACGTGGAGGCGCACGGCATGGCGGGCGTGGCCGACAGCACGCTGGAGCGCTGGCTGAGCGCGCCGTACCGGTCCGCGCATCCGGAGGAGGTGCAGCGCGTGCGCGAAATGATCCTGTCCACGCCCGTGCACGGCTATGTGGGATCGGGGCAGGCCATCATGGCATTCGACCTGGCCGGGGCGATCGCACGCATTCATTGCCCCACATTGGTGGTGGTCGGCGAGGAGGATCAGGGCGCGCCTCCGGAGATGGCGCGCGAGATTGCTGCCACCATCCCCGGCGCCCGCCTGGAAGTGTTGCCCCGGGCGGCGCACCTTGCCCATCTCGAACAAGCCGAGCGTTTTCACGCAGTGCTCGACGCTTTTCTTGGCAATGCGGCTTGCGGGGCACAGTGCGAGGCGCCCTGATGCGATATCTGGTAATTTCCAGCAATATCTTTCGAACATAACTCAAGAACTTGCTGACAGCGCCGTTGCCCAATGTAGTGAGGGAACGCTTAATTCCTGCGGTTCGCCGAAGCAAGAATCTTGAAAACACGGCAAACACCCTCAGCTTGGAGGTGAAGTCGCGGAGGGCAACCGGCCACTGTGCCGGTAGTCGGAAGAATCAATGGCCCGCCGCTTACCCATGACAGCCAGGAGGTATGCCATGCAAATGATCTACAACAGCGACAATTACTGCATTGTCGAGTTTGGTGCGGATGTCGAGCATGCGCCTCTTGCCTCTGGCGGCTATGAAATCGTCGACAAGAACCTGAAACGCGAGATATTCCTCGGCGGCCAGATGGCCGAGAGCTTTCGCGCGGACGTGCAACGTCTGATCGAGAGCGAGCCGTCGGTGGAAGAGGTGGATGATTTCCTTGGCAAGTTCGACACCGTGATGGTTCAGCCGCTGGTGATGCACTAGGCTTGTGGCTGCCTCTGCCGGTGCTTCGCCCTGGGGCGGCCGGCGAGTGGAACGGAAGCGAGAAGCCCGCGCATTGCGCGGGCTTCTCGTTTTCAAGGCGTCGGTCCACGGCGTCTTCAGTATTGCTCAGTATTGTTCCCAGGGCAGGCCAGCGTGGCGCCAGCCGTTGAGCGTATTGCGATGGCGTTCGGCGTCCAGGTCGCCCTCGAAGCCGTGCAGGACGTTGCAGACCGTGGTGAACCCCGCGCCCTCCAGCGCTCTCGCGGCCGCTGTCGAGCGGTTGCCGCTGCGGCAGATCAGCAGCACCGGGCGGGCCGACGCCTGCCCCGCCAGTTTCTTCACCGACTGCACAAAATGCGGATTCACCTCCCAGTCCGGGCCATCGTTCCAGGGCACGTTATGCGCGCCTTTGGGGTGTCCCACGAAGAGGTATTCCATCTCGCTGCGGCAATCGATGAAAAGCGCATCGGGCGATTCCCTGAGCAGGGTTTGCGCGTCGCCGGGACTAAGGTGTTGCATGGGCAAGGCTTCTCGGTGATGGGAAGGTTCCCCAGTGTAGGCCGGGCGGTGCCATGCGGCAACCTGCGAGCGCCTTCGCGCGCACTGGCCGGCTGCGTCCGTTATTCCGCAAACCATTGATGCAACTGATAAAATCGAACTCTTTTCCCTTGCTGTCGAGCCCCACATGAGCGCCGCCCCACGTCCCGCCTCGCTTCCTCCCGCGCGCCCCTATACCCGGGCGGCCAACCTGCCGGCCCTGCTACGCGAGCGCATCCTGATCCTGGACGGTGCCATGGGCACCATGATCCAGCGCTACAAGCTGACCGAGGCGGACTACCGCGGCGAACGCTTCGCCGGGCACCATGTCGACGTCAAGGGCAACAACGAACTGCTGTTGCTGAGCCGCCCGCAGGTCATCAGCGAGATCCACGAGCAGTACCTGGCCGCCGGCGCCGACCTGATCGAGACCAACACCTTCGGTGCCACGGCCGTCGCGCAGGAGGACTACAAGATGGCGGACCTGGCGTACGAGATGAACGTCGTCGCTGCCAGGCTGGCGCGCGAAGCCTGCGACAAGTACAGCACGCCGGACAAGCCGCGCTTCGTGGCCGGCGCCTTCGGCCCCACGCCCAAGACCGCCAGCATCTCTCCGGACGTCAACGACCCGGGCGCGCGCAACGTGACCTTCGAGGAGTTGCGCCATTCGTACTATCAGCAGGGCAAGGGTTTGCTGGAAGGCGGCGCAGACGTGTTCCTGGTGGAAACCATCTTCGACACGCTCAACGCCAAGGCCGCGCTGTTCGCCATCGACCAGTTGTTCGAGGACACTGGCGAGCGCCTGCCCGTGATGATCTCCGGCACCGTGACCGATGCATCCGGCCGCATTCTCTCGGGCCAGACCGTCGAAGCGTTCTGGAACAGCCTGCGCCACGCCCGCCCGATCACCTTCGGCCTGAACTGCGCGCTGGGCGCCACGCTGATGCGCCCGTACATTGCCGAACTGGCCAAGATCTGCGACGCAGCCGTGTCGTGCTACCCCAACGCCGGCCTGCCCAACCCGATGAGCGATACCGGCTTCGACGAAACCCCGGAGGTCACGTCGTCGCTGGTGGAAGAGTTCGCCGCGTCCGGCCTGGTCAACCTGGTGGGCGGCTGCTGCGGCACCACGCCGGAGCACATCGCCGCCATCGCGCGGAGCGTGGCCAGCAAGAAGCCGCGCGCCTGGCCTGGCCAGTACCGCGACGGCGACGACCGCGCCGCCGCCTGAACATGCATCGCGAGCCCACAGAACAAGATCAAGCCATGACCAACGATACCCTGCCGTCGCGCCCGATGCGCCTGTCCGGCCTCGAGCCTTTCACCATCGATGAAGACACGCTCTTCGTCAACGTCGGCGAGCGCACCAACGTCACCGGCTCCAAGGCCTTCGCCCGCATGATCCTCAACGGCCAGTTCGACGAGGCGCTGGTGGTGGCCCGCCAGCAGGTCGAGAACGGCGCGCAGATCATCGATATCAACATGGACGAGGCCATGCTGGACTCGAAGGCCGCCATGGTGAGGTTCCTCAACCTGATCGCCTCCGAGCCCGATATCGCGCGCGTGCCCATCATGCTGGACTCGTCAAAGTGGGAAGTGATCGAGGCCGGCCTGCAATGCGTGCAGGGCAAGCCCGTGGTGAACTCGATCTCGCTCAAAGAGGGGGAGGAGCAGTTCCGCCATCACGCCGAGCTGATTCGCCGCTATGGCGCCGCTTCCGTGGTGATGGCCTTCGACGAGCAGGGCCAGGCCGATACCTTTGCCCGCAAGACCGAGATCTGCAAGCGCAGCTACGACATCCTGGTCAACGAAGTCGGCTTCCCGCCGGAAGACATCATCTTCGACCCGAACATCTTCGCGGTGGCGACCGGCATCGAGGAGCACAACAATTACGCGGTGGACTTCATCGAGGCCACCGCCTGGATCAAGCAGAACCTGCCGTACGCCAAGGTCAGCGGCGGCGTGTCCAACGTGTCGTTCTCCTTCCGCGGCAACGATGCCGTGCGCGAGGCCATCCACACCGTGTTCCTGTACCACGCCATTAAGGCGGGCATGGACATGGGCATCGTCAACGCCGGCCAGCTCGGCGTGTACGACCAGCTCGACCCCGAACTGCGCGAGCGCGTGGAAGACGTGGTGCTCAACCGCCGCGAGGACAGCACCGACCGCCTGCTTGAAATCGCAGACCGCTTCAAGGGCGGTGGCGCCAAGAAGGAAGAGAACCTGCTGTGGCGCGGTACGCCGGAAAACCCGGTGCCCGTCGGCGACCGCCTGTCGCATGCGCTGGTGCACGGCATCACCACCTTCATCGTGGAGGACACCGAGGAAGTGCGTCAGCAGGTGGAAGCGCGCGGCGGCCGCCCGATCGAGGTGATCGAAGGCCCGCTGATGGACGGCATGAACATCGTGGGCGACCTGTTCGGCGCCGGCAAGATGTTCCTGCCGCAGGTGGTCAAGAGCGCCCGCGTGATGAAGCAGGCCGTGGCCCACCTGCTGCCCTACATCGAAGAAGAAAAGCGCCTGCTGGCCGAGGCCGGCGGCGACGTCAAGGCGCGCGGCAAGATCGTGATCGCCACGGTCAAGGGCGACGTGCACGACATCGGCAAGAACATCGTCTCGGTGGTGCTCCAGTGCAATAACTTCGAAGTGGTCAACATGGGCGTGATGGTCCCGTGCAACGAGATCCTGGCGCGCGCCAAGGTCGAGGGCGCGGATATCGTCGGGCTATCCGGGCTGATCACGCCGTCGCTGGAGGAAATGGCCTATGTCGCCTCCGAGATGCAGCGCGACGACTACTTCCGCATCAAGAAGATCCCGCTGCTGATCGGCGGCGCCACCACCTCGCGCGTGCACACCGCGGTCAAGATCGCGCCGCACTATGAAGGCCCGGTGGTCTACGTGCCGGACGCCTCGCGCTCGGTCAGCGTGGCGTCGAGCCTGCTGTCGGACGAGGGCGCGACCAGGTACCTGGACGAGCTGAAGTCCGACTACGAGCGCATCCGCCACCAGCACGCCAACAAAAAGGCGACGCCGATGGTGACGCTGTCGCAGGCGCGTGCCAACAAGACGCCGGTCGACTGGAGCACCTACGTGCCGCCCCGGCCGAAATTCATCGGCCGCCGCATCTTCCGCAACTACGACCTGGCCGAGCTGGCCAACTACATCGACTGGGCGCCGTTCTTCCAGACCTGGGATCTGGCCGGCAAATTCCCCGACATCCTCAATGACGAGATCGTCGGCGAATCCGCCCGCCGCGTGTTCTCGGACGGCAAGGCGATGCTGGCACGCCTGATCCAGGGCCGCTGGCTGACAGCCAACGGCGTGCTGGCCCTGCTGCCGGCCAACACCGTCAACGACGACGATATCGAGATCTACACCGACGAAACCCGCAGCCAGGTCGCGCTGACCTGGCACAACCTGCGCCAGCAGAGCGAGCGTCCGGTGATCGACGGCGTGATGCGGCCCAACCGCTGCCTCGCCGATTTCGTCGCGCCCAAGGACAGCGGCGTCGCCGACTACATCGGCGTGTTCGCCGTCACCGCTGGCATCGGCGTAGACAAGAAGGAAGCGCAGTTCGAGGCCGACCACGACGACTACAGCGCGATCATGCTTAAGTCGCTGGCTGACCGCCTGGCCGAGGCCTTCGCCGAATGCCTGCACGAACGCGTGCGCAAGGATCTGTGGGGCTACGACGCCGGCGAGGTGCTGACCAACGAGCAACTGATCGCCGAAAGCTATCGCGGCATCCGTCCGGCCCCTGGCTATCCGGCCTGCCCGGAGCACACCGTCAAGGGCCCGATGTTCGACTATCTCAATACGGCCGAGATCGGCATGGGCATCACCGACTCGCTGGCGATGACGCCTGCGGCCTCGGTGAGCGGCTTCTACCTGGCGCATCCGGAGTCCGCGTACTTCTCCGTGGGCAAGATCGGAAAGGACCAGCTCGACGACATGGTGGCGCGCCGTGGCGAAGAACGCAGCGTGCTGGAGCGCGCGCTCGCGCCTAACCTGTAACCGCATGCGTGCGGCGGCGGCGGCGTTTTGTGCCGCCGTGCCGCCGCAAGCCATTGGGCAAGCAGGGAAAAGCTTCTCCGGGCCTGCCGATGTGACTTTGCAAGTTCTTCACCACTCCTTACAAGGCATTACATCTCCTAACAGACCGCACGACTCCGCATCCCTAGACTGAGGGCTCACATCAAGTGAACACCGCAGCGAATGTTTCGCGGCGGTGCAAACTGCCAGGAGCCTCTCAATGAATAAACTGCTGATCTCCCTTTCCGCTCTCTCGATCGCTGCCGCTTCCTCGCTGGCCATGGCGCAAGGTACCGGCGTTGATGCGAAGGCTGGTGCCACCGGCGCCATCTCGGCGCCCGCAGTCAGCGCGCCCGCAGACAAGGGTACGGCGGCTGGCGCAGGCGTGAACGCCGGCCTGGACGCCAAGGCAGATGCCGCTACCGGCGCGCAGGCCAAGCCCACCGCCAAGGCCAAGAAGCACACCAGCCACGCCAAGAGCAAGAAGGGCGAAGCCGCGGCCGACACCAGCGCGGCCGCCGATACCGGCGCGGCGACCAAGGTCCAGTAAGCCTGGGCCGGCAAGCCTGGAGCGCGCCGAGCGGTGCGCGGCCGGGCTGGAACGAAAGGGACGGGTTCAACCCGTCCCTTTTCCGTTCGCGCGGCCTGCACGGGGCGTGTCAGCCTTACACCGACATTCGCGCGGCCTTGCAAGCACTACAATGCATTAGCCCCGCCGCTCCCAAGAGCTGGGGCATCCATGCCCAGGGAGAATCCCATGATTCGCGTTTTGATCGCCGACGATCACCAGATCGTGCGCGCTGGTCTGCGCCAGTTCATTGCCGACGAGCCCGATATCCGGGTGGAAGGGGAAGCTGCCAGCGGCGACGAAGTGATGACGCGCCTGCGCGAGCTCGAGTTCGATGTCGTGGTACTCGATATCTCGATGCCCGATCGCAATGGCATCGATGTGCTCAAGCTGCTGCGCCAGCGGCATCCCGACCTTCCGGTGCTGATCCTTTCCACTTATCCGGAAGACCAGTACGCCATCAACCTGATTCGCGCCGGCGCGTCCGGCTACCTGACCAAGGAAAGCGCGCCCGACGACCTGGTCAAGGCAATCCGCACCGTGGCCCAGGGCCGGCGCTATGTCAGCGCGAACGTGGCGGACCTGCTCATTGGCGGGCTGGATAAACCGACCGATCAGCCGCTGCACCAGACCTTGTCCAAGCGCGAGTTCCAGATTTTCTGCAAGCTTTCGCGCGGCCAGTCGGTCTCGGTGATCGCCGAGGAACTGTTCCTGAGCGTCAAGACGGTAAGCACGTACCGCTCGCGCATTCTCGAGAAGATGGGCATGAAGACCAACGCCGACCTGACCTACTACGCCATCAAGAACGGTCTGGTGGAGTAGGCGGCGCGGGCGCGATGCGCATTCCCCTGCGTTTGCTATCCTGCGTGGCCCGCCTCCGGACCTGCAAGCCGTGGATCCGGCGCTGCCCGAACGGAAATCCCCCGCCTGCGCGGCGCCGCTGTAGGACGGACGCCGATAGTTTCTCTCCATACTCTGTTGCTACCATTAAGTCATGTTGGATCAAGCCGCAGCCCCTTCGTATCGAGCGCTGCGGGTCCTGCTAATCGAGGACTCGGCGGTCTTGCGAGGTATGTTGCTTGAATACCTGAGCGCATTCCCGTTTGTCGAGACTGTCGATTGGGCGGATACCGAAAGCTCGGCGCTGCGCCTCTACGAGGCGGGCAAGTACGAGGTCGTCATCGTCGATTTGCAATTGCGGCAAGGCAATGGCGTCAATGTACTTCGTGCCATGCAGAAGACCCAGGCATCTGGCATCCGCATCGTGTACACCAATCACGCCCAGGTGCCCACTTACCGGCGCCAGTGCACCGAGGCCGGGGCGGACTATTTTTTCGACAAGTCGCTCGAACTTGAGCAGGTGTTCCGCGTCATCGAGGAATACGCGCAGTCGGGCGATTGAATTGTTCGCGTTCTTGTCTTGGGACGGTGGCTTTGGATGACGCATTCAGGTCAGTCCGGCAGCACCGGTAGTCCCTATCGCGGCCATGCCGCGTCAACCTGGAGCAAGGAGAAGATCATGAGAAAGCTGATGGCGCTGTGTGCCCTGGCGGGTGTCGTCCTGGTGACCGGTTGCAACACGATGGCCGGCGCCGGCAAGGATATCGAAAAGGGCGGCGAGAAGGTGCAAGGCGCCGCCGAGAGCACCAAGCAGAAGATGTAAGGCGGGAATCGCTGCGCCCGGACGGGCACGGCAAAGCAAAAGGGGCTCCGCGGAGCCCCTTTTGCTTTGGCTGGCCGTATTACGGCCCGGTATCCTGGCCCTGCTGGCGCGGCGCCTCGCCGCCGGGCGTGGCCGTGGGTGCGCCGGCTGGCGTGCTTGCAGCCATGCTCGCCGGCGCGACCACTGGCGTATCCGGCGGCGCACTTTCAGGCTCAACCTGCAACTGATCGCCGAAGTCGTCATCTTCTTCGCGCGGCGGCGCTACGATGGCATCGGTCAGCGGCACCTCGACCCGGATGGTCACGCCAGCGCCGGCCTCCGAGCGGATGTCCAGCGTGCCGCCCAGCGCAATCACGCGCTGCTCCATGCCCAGCAGGCCGTGGTGGCCAACGCCGCGCCGCGATTCGAAGTCCGCCGGCAGCCCGCGCCCGTTGTCGCCCACGGTCAGCAGAAGCACGCCGTCGGCGCAATCCAGCGTAATGGCCACGCGCTTGGCATCGGCATACTTGCTCGCGTTGGTCAGCGACTCCTGCACGATACGGTAAAGCGCGATGGCCGCGTCGTCGCGCAGCGGCGGCACCGCTTCGGCAAGCTTCACATCCGAGTCCCACTGGTTGCGCGCGGCGACCTCCTCCACCAACTGGCCGATGGCTTCCTTCAGGCCGAGGTTGAGCAGCACCGTGGGACGCAGGTCTTCGATCAGGCGCCGCTTGATCTGGATGCCCTGGTCCACATGCAGCATCACGCGGGTGAGCTTTTCCGCCACGTCGGGATGGGTTTCCTGTATGCGGCGGCGCACCCAGTGCATATCGAGCTTGGTGGCGGTCAGGATGGCACCGAGTTCGTCGTGCAGTTCGCGCGCCAGCCGCGTCTTCTCGTCCTCGGTGACACGTTGCAGGTGAGAGGCCAGTGCCGATAGCTGGCGGGTGCGCGCGCGCACCATGCTGTCCAGGCGCGCGCTTTCTTCTTCCAGCTCGCTGCGCGCGGCTTCCGATACCGCCATGCGCCGCGAATGCTGCAAGCCCACCACGATCAGCAGCACGATATTGATGGCTGTCAGCAGGCCAATGCCGTAACGCGACAGCGCGAGGTCGCGGTCGGCATACTCCAGGCTTTGCGACACCGATCCGGCTTCGCGCTGGAGCAGTGCCTCCAGCCCGCGCCGCGCGTTGTCCATGGTCTGCTTGCCGAAGTCGGTGCGCACCAGGTCCAGCGCCACTTCCACGTCGCGCTTGCCGTAGATCAGCGTCAGGTCCATCTCGGTCAGCTTGCGGTTGACGGCGGTAGACGCCTGCGTGAACAGCCGGAGCGCTTCCGCGTCGTCCGCGTAGCGGTTGCGCAGTGCGCTCATCAGCGCATTGATGCGGGGCAATGCCTGGTAATAGGGTTGCAGGTAGCTCTCCTTGCCTGTCAGCAGGAAGCCGCGCTGGCCTGCCTCGGCATTGACCAGCTCGCCAAGCAGGGCGGTGATCTGGCCCTGCACCTGCTGCGACTGGATCACCTGCGTATATCCCTGTCGCAAGCGGATGTTGCCCGCCTCGGAGGCGATCAGCACCACTACGGTAAGCACGATGCCGCCCGCCAGCAGCAAGGTGGAGCGCAACATTGACTGCTTGAACATTGTCGTTCCCCGAAATCGGGTGCCTGGCCGGTGGGCGTTCCCGCGCCGCGTGGCGCGGGGCAAGGTCCGGGTCAGGCATGTACCCTGTCGGCGTCGATGGAAGCACATCGACGGCCCCCGGTCAACCTGCAGTGCGCGGCCGCTGCGCGCGAGGCTGCGCCAATCCTGATCCTGTAGGAATCGGCTGACAAGGGAATCGGTGCGCCATCGGTGTCTGCGCGGCGAGGCGGTCTCTACCATGTAGCCATGACCTTGCGCAGTCTCGCGCAAGCCAGCCAGGGGAGAGGGAGAACGTCAATGCTGAAATGGGCGCTGATTTTTGCTGTGGTTTCCGTGGTCGCCGGCTTGCTTGGATTTACAGGTATCGCTGCCGGCGCGGCCGGCATTGCCAAAATCCTGTTCTTCATCTTCCTGGTGCTGTTCGTACTGTTCCTTGTCCTGGGTGTGACCGTGTTCAAAGCGGTGAAATAGCCAGGCGCCAGGTGCTGCCACTTGCCAGGCCCGCGCTGCCTGGCGCGGTAGCGCTATTCACTTAGGGAGCCATCACCATGTTGCACTACGCAGTCGTGTTCTTTGTCATCGCCCTGATTGCCGCCGTGTTCGGCTTTGGGGGCATCGCAGCAGGCGCGGTCGAAATCGCCAAGATCCTGTTCTTCATCTTCCTGGTGGTTGCCCTTGTGACCTTCGTGATCAGCTTGGTTAGGCGCTAGGCGGAGGCGGCGCACGGCACGAAGGGAATCACAGAGCGTCCTCAGACGAAACGGAGATCAGGCGATGCTGACCAACAACCCGAAGGTCCGAAAGGAAGTGAACCACCTGGCCGATAGTGCCGAGAGCACGGTCCGCCAGATCAGACATGCCGCGCGCGATACCCGCGATGCTGCGGGGCCGGTTGCCGGCGAGGTCAGGGCACTGATCGCGCAACTCGAGCAAACCATGGAAGTGCTGGGGCGCGAAGGCTCGTCCGAAGCCGTGCGGGCAGGACGCCGGCTGCACGACCGCACGCGTGCGCTGGGCGACCACCTGCGCCGCGCCACGCTGGAAGGCGCAAGCCGGGCACGAGAGCGCGTCGATTACGCCGTGGACGGCGTTCAGCAGAGCGTGGTTGCATCGCCGCTGAAGGCGATCGGCATAGCAGCGGCTGTGGGCGCTTTCGTCGGATTGCTGCTGGCTGCCAACGGACGCAAGAGAGAGGACTGATGCGCCGCGTCCGACCGCACTGAAGCACGCAATGAAACATGTCGAAACACATCGTAATTGCGCAGGCCCGGCAGAGGCCATCCCCCAACCCCGCAGGAGCATGATCGCCATGGGCACCCCGGTTACAGAGAAGCCCGTCGTCGGCAAAGGCAAGAGCCAGCAGTCCCGGAATGAGAAAGGCGCAAGCGGCGGCTTCCTGTCCGATGTCAAGACATTGCGCGAGCGCGCCCGCAAGCATATGGAGGAAGGCGCCGTCACGCAGGACTATGATGCGGACCGCACGACCGTGCTGAAGCTCCTCAACGAGGCGTTGGCCACCGAACTGGTCTGCGTACTGCGCTACCGGCGCCACTACTTCATGGCCAAGGGAATTCACGCCGAGCCGGTTGCCGCCGAGTTCAAGGTCCACTCCGACGAAGAGCAGGGCCACGCCGACCGCATCGCGGCGCGCATCGTACAGCTTGGCGGGGTGCCCGATTTCTCGCCGGACACCCTGTCGGCGCGTAGCCACTCCGAATACGTCGAGGCCGGATCGCTGACCGACATGATCAGGGAAAACCTGGTGGCCGAGCGTCTTGCCATCGAGAGCTATCGGGAGATGGTGCAGTACATGGGTGATCGCGATCCGACCACGCGCCGCATGCTGGAAGAAATCCTGGCAGTCGAGGAAGAGCACGCGGACGAACTTGCGGACATGCAGGTCAAGGGCTAGCAATCCAGCGCCGTTAGTGATTCATGCGCCCCATCGAATAAAGCAATTCTTCCCCCTTCCGGATCCACTCCCTGATCCGGCGCGCCCGGCCAGGAACATCGGCCGGGCTTTTTTATATCAATCCGGGATTTCGGGCGGAAGAGGGGCGGCGCGAGGGCGAAGCCGGAATGCGCCGCCGGCGGAAAGGGTGCCGGCGGCAGGGGCTCCGCCGCGGCGGGGGAGCCGCCAGCCGGCGCCTGCCTCTGCTACTACGGGCTGTTCAGGTCCGGCGCGGCGCCTACACGCCCCACATGACCTCGGTGTTCTCGCGCAGGGAAGCGCGCAGCATGTCGAGGAATGGGTAGGCCCGCTGGCCCAGGTGCAAGGGCTCTTCTTCCTGGTCCTCATCCTGCTTGCCCGGTGATACGGACGACTCGGCCGGGTGCACCTTCTTGGCGTCCGTCACCGCGGCTTCCAGTTTGTGGATGCAGCGAGGCAGTTCCTCGGTGGTGATCACCCCGCGCTCTCCCAGGTGCTTGCCGATAATCCCCAGGAGCGTGACGGCGAGATCCCTCATCATGATGAGATCTTGCGACGCGTGGGATTTGAAGGTGATCAGCATGATTTATCCTTTCCTTGGCGTACAGCGAAGTACATGACCGCGCGGCTTGTCCGGGAGTCGGTCCGGGGTGCGCAACGGCCGGTTTGAGGCCCGCCGCATGATGTCAGCATAGCACCTGATAAAATTCCGCGTTCTGCAATTCATTGCCTGCCACGCGGCGCGGCCTCCACATGCCGCCCGTGACGGTGCCGCCGCTTCCGGACCGCCGCGGCGGCACCAGACAACCGCCTCAGGGCCACGACATCCATGCTGCCAGTTCAGACCACCAATCTTGCCGCTGCGTTCAACGACGCGGTGCGCGCACTCGCTCCGGCCGACGCCGCCCTGCCCGCTGCCACCTTCGAACGCCCCAAGGTGGCCGCCCACGGCGACCTGGCCTGCAACCTCGCCATGCAGGTTGCCCGGTCGCTCAAGCGCAACCCGCGCGAGCTGGCCCAGCAGATTGTCGATGCGGTCAAGGCCGATGCGCGTACCGCCGGCCTGGTGGCCGGGCTTGAGATTGCCGGTCCCGGCTTTATCAACCTGCGCCTGACGCCGGCCGCCAAGGCCGAGGTGCTGCGCGCGGTGCTCGAACAGGGCAACCGCTATGGCGCCCAGGAGCAGGGCGCGCGCGGCAAGGTGCTGGTCGAGTTCGTCTCGGCTAACCCGACCGGTCCGCTGCACGTGGGGCACGGCCGCCAGGCGGCGCTGGGCGATGCGCTTGCCAACCTGCTGGACTGGCAGGGTTTCGCCGTGCACCGCGAGTTCTATTACAACGACGCCGGCGTGCAGATCCAGACCCTGGCGACATCCGTGCAGGCGCGTGCCCGCGGCCTCAAGCCCGGTGATGCCGGCTGGCCTGAATCGGCCTACAACGGCGACTATATCGCCGACATCGCCGCCGACTTCCTGGCCGGCAAGACCGTGCGTGCATCCGACGGCGACGCCGTGACGGCGTCCGGCAACGTCGAGGACATCGAGTCGATCCGCAAGTTTGCCGTGGCCTATCTGCGCAACGAGCAGGACATCGACCTGCGGGCGTTCGGCGTCAAGTTCGACCGCTACTACCTGGAATCGTCCCTCTACAGCGACGGCAAGGTAGAGGCCACGGTGAAATCGCTGGTGGACAAGGGCAAGACCTACGAGAACGAAGGCGCGCTGTGGCTGCGCACCACCGATGACGGCGACGACAAGGACCGCGTCATGCGCAAGGGCGACGGCACCTATACCTACTTCGTGCCGGACGTGGCCTACCACACCAGCAAGTGGGAGCGCGGCTTCACCAAGGTCATCAACGTGCAGGGCAGCGACCACCACGGCACCATCGCGCGCGTGCGCGCCGGCCTGCAAGGGCTGGAAATCGGTATCCCCGTGGGCTACCCCGACTACATCCTGCACAAGATGGTCACCGTCATGAAGAACGGCGAGGAGGTCAAGATCTCCAAGCGCGCCGGTTCGTATGTGACCGTGCGCGACCTGATCGAGTGGAGCAACGGCGCGGAAGGCGGCGAGACCATCCGCGGCTGCCTGGAAGCCGGCGTGGCCGACTGGCCCGGGCACTTCACGCGCGGGCGCGATGCGGTGCGCTTCTTCCTGCTGTCGCGCAAGGCGGATACGGAATTCATTTTCGACGTTGACCTCGCGCTCAAGCAGAACGACGAGAACCCGGTGTATTACGTGCAGTACGCCCATGCGCGGATCTGCTCGATCTTCGAATCCTGGGGCGGCGCCGACTGGGAAGCCAAGCTTCCCGCGCTGGCCGGCGCCGACCTGGCGCCCGTGACCGGCCCCGATGCCACCCCGCAGGCGCTAGCGCTGGGCCAGCGCCTGGCCGATTTCCCGGACATGCTGGCTGCGGCGGCGGACGAACTGGCGCCGCACGCGGTCGCCTTCTACCTGCGGGACGTGGCGGGCGATTTCCATGCCTTCTATAACTCCGACCGCGTGCTGGTGGATGACGAGGCCGTCAAGCTGGCCCGTCTGGCGATGCTGGCCGCGACGCGGCAGGTGTTGCGCAACGGGCTGGCGGTGATCGGTGTCTCGGCGCCGCAACGGATGTAAGCGCCCCGTGCCGGGGGGCTCGCCCCCCGGCACGGGCAAGCGTGTCGTCTTGACCACAGACAGTGATGCCGGGATTGGCGCAGGCTCTATAATCGCGCCATCACGCTAGAGGAATTCATGCAACAGCAACGCAAGCGCGCCCCGCGCAATGCCAGCCGCGCCCCGCAGCGCGGAGGTACGTTCCTGGGACTGGTGCTGGGCCTGATCGTCGGCCTGGCGATCGCGGTAGTGGTCGCCCTGTACATCACCAAGTCGCCGGCGCCATTCCAGCAGAAGGGCGCTCAGAAGCCGTCCGAGCCCGGCAATATCGTCAGCAACCTGCCGGCCCCGGCGCAGGAAGCCCCGACGGATCCCAACAAGCCGCTGTGGAGCAAGACGCCGGCCAAGCCCGTCGGGCCCGCCGCCGAGCCCGAGCAGCCCGCCGGTCCGGCGCCCACGGTGAAGCCACCTGAGCGCCAGCCCCCGGTGGCCGCCAACCGGCCCGCCGAAAAACCGGCTGAGAAGCCGACCGAGAAGCCGACCGAGAAGCCCGCGGAAAAGCCGGCCGAGAAGCCCGCGCAGAAACCGGCGGAAAAGCCGGCCGAGAAGCCGGCCGAGAAGCCCGTCGCCGACCCGATCGCCGAGATCGCCCAGGCTGATGCCAACAAGGTCGGCTACCTGCTGCAGGTGGGCGCCTTCCGTTCGCAGGACGACGCTGACCGCCAGAAGGCCAACCTGGCCATGCAGGGTTTCGAGGCCAAGGTGACCGAGCGCGACGTCAATGGCGTCAAGCTTTATCGCGTGCGCCTGGGGCCGTTCAACAAGATCGAAGATATGAACCGCGCGCGCGACCGGCTGCAGTCGTCGGGCTTCGAAGCTTCGGTGATCCGTTTTACCAAGCAGTAACAACCCGGGGCGTTAGCTGAACCGGAACGCCCCGCCGCTGTCATACGCTCATTGCCCATTTTCGAAAGCCGCGCCATATGAAGAAACTCGCCACCTTGTTCGCCACGCTGGTCGCCGTGACCGGTTTCCTGATGACCGCACCCGCCCAGGCAGCCGCGCCCACCTCGGGCAAGGAATATCAGGTCCTGAAAGCGCCGCAGCCCATCGCGCCGGGCAAGATCGAAGTCACCGAGTTCTTCTGGTACGGCTGCCCGCACTGCTTCGATTTCGAGCCCGAGCTGGAAGCCTGGGTGAGCAAGCAGGGCAAGGACGTCGTGTTCAAGCGCGTGCCGGTGGCTTTCCGCGACGACCTGCTGCCGCACACCAAGATCTTCTATGCGCTGGAATCCCTCGGCAAGCTTGACGCCATGCACAGCAAGGTCTTCAGCGCCATGCACGTCGACCGCAAGCGCATGCTGGACCCGAACGAGATCGCCGACTTCATGGCCAAGAACGGCATCGACCGCAAGGCGTTCCTCGACGCCTACAACTCGTTCTCCGTGACCACCAACTCGCAACGCGCCAACAAGATCGCGGACGCCTACAAGATCGACGGCGTGCCGACCATCGTGGTGCAGGGCAAGTACGTGACCTCGCCGTCCATCGCCGGCACCAAGGGCGCGGCCATCCAGACCATGGATTACCTTGTCGGCCAGGTACGCGACAAGAAGATGTAAATTCCCTGCGGCGGCCAGCCCTGGCCGCCAGCGGTCGACCGGCACCGCCGGCGCCGGCGTGGCGCAGCGGCGTCCGGCCCGCGCCGGGATGGGGCTGTCGGCATGAACAGTGTTGCAGTTTCCCCTGGACCTACCCGATGCGAGCACTGAAAGTCTTTCTTACCGGCGCGTCGAGCGGACTCGGCCAGGCCCTGGCGCGCGAGTACGCGGCGCAGGGCGCCATCCTCGGACTGGTTGGCCGGCGCGAAGGCGTGCTGCGCGAATTTGCCCGCAGCCTGCCAAATCCCAACGCGGTGCGCGTTTATGCCGCGGACGTGCGCGATGCCGCCGCCATGCAGCTCGCCGCCCAGGACTTCCTCGATCATTTTGGCTGCCCCGATGTGGTGATCGCCAACGCCGGCGTATCGGTCGGCACCGTGGCCAGCGAGCGCGAGGATCTTGAAGCCTTCCGCATGGTGATGGACACCAACTGGTTCGGTGTACTCACTACCTTCCAGCCGTTCATGCAGCCCATGCGCGAGCGCGCTCCCGGCGCCGGCGGCTGGCGCGGCACGCTGGTCGGCATTGCCAGCGTGGCCGGCGTGCGCGGGCTGCCCGGCGGCGGCGCCTACAGCGCCTCCAAGTCCGCCGTGATCAAGCTGCTCGAAAGCCTGCGCCTGGAACAGCGCCGCGAGCGCATCCGCGTGGTCACCATCGCGCCCGGCTATATCCGCACGCCGATGACCGAGCACAATCCCTATCGCATGCCTTTCCTGATGGATGCCGACGTATTCGCCCGCAAGGCGGTGCGTGCTATTGCCGCAGGCCGCCGCTTCGCCGTGGTGCCGTGGCAGATGGGCGTGGTGGCATCCTTCCTGCACCTGATGCCGCGCTGGCTTTACGATGCGGTTTTCTCGCGCGCGCCGCGCAAGCCGCGCAGCCAGGACAAGCAGTCGTGACCTGGCAGGATGCCGCAGGCGTTTTGCATGGCCCCGCTGCCGGGGAGGTGCGTATCGCTTCGCTGGTGCCATCGGTGACGGAGCTGTTGTTTACGCTGGGGCTGGGGCCGCAGGTGGTGGCGCGCACTGGCTTTTGCATCCATCCCGAGCCTGTCGTGCGTGCCGTTGCCAAGGTGGGCGGCACCAAGGACGTCAAGCTTGAGCGCCTGCGGGCGCTGGCGCCTACGCATGTGGTGGTCAATATCGATGAGAACCGCCGCGAGACGGTCGATGAGATCCGGGGTTTCGTTCCGCATGTGATCGTGACTCACCCGTGTGCGCCTGAGGATAATCTTGCGCTTTATCGCTTGCTTGGCGGCATCTTCGGCCGGGTTGCCGAAGCTGAGTCGCTATGCGAGGCGATGGAGTTCGAGCTGGCGCAGGTGCGTGGCCGGATTTGGCCCGAGCGCAAGGTGCTGTATGCGATCTGGCAGGATCCGTGGATGACGGTGTCCAGGGATACCTATATCAGTCGCATGCTGGCGTTGGTCAACTGGCAGACCTGGCCTTCGGCGCAAGCCATGCCGGAAGCCTGTGTCGACGGGGATTGCAGCCGGCCCAATACGGCGGACACCCGCTATCCGAGTTTTCGCTGGAGCGAGGGGCTGGTGCGGGAGATTGATCTGGTTTTGCTTTCCAGTGAGCCTTATCGGTTTACCGAGGCGCATGTGGATGCGCTGGAGCGGCAGATCGGGAGGGAGGTTTTGCTGATCGATGGGGAGATGGTTTCCTGGTATGGGAGTCGGGCTGTTGAGGGGGTTGGATATTTGGCGCGGTTTGCGGCTGCCTGACTTCGAAGTCGAAGGCTTAAAGGCTTAAAGGCTTAAAGTCAAAGGCAGTTTCACC
>JYOD01000004.1 GCA_000955785.1 Burkholderiaceae bacterium 16 | reverse complement strand
TGCTTTTGCGGCGGCGATTTACACTGATCGGTTAACTGTGACCTGATCCTTTGCGCCGGGCGTCAGCAGCACGCATAATCACTGTTCCGGCTGTCTTTGCGCGTCGCCCCTCTTCCCTCTTAAATCATCCGAATGTCAGCCGACGGCGAAACCTCGTGGTTTCTTTACCTGCTCGAATGCGAGGGCAACACGATCTACA
Source organism: Burkholderiaceae bacterium 16 (assembly GCA_000955785.1). Taxonomy (GTDB): domain Bacteria; phylum Pseudomonadota; class Gammaproteobacteria; order Burkholderiales; family Burkholderiaceae; genus Cupriavidus. The sequence continues at coordinate 67,708 of JYOD01000004.1, read as the reverse complement.
CCGGTATCACAACGGATGTCGAACGGCGTTTTGCCCAACATCAGGCAGGAACGGGTGCTAAATATACGCGATCGCGCAAGCCCATCAGGATCCTAGGCTGGCAGCGCTTTGATAACCGCTCCGAAGCTTCAAAAGCCGAGGCGGCAGCGAAGAAGATGACTTCCGCACAGAAGCGGATATTTTGCGTGCAGTTGACGAAAGAAATGGCCCAGGCTCCTGGTGTCGATCCTGTTTGAGCTTTACCCGCGTACCGTTCCACCGCCTACCGGCGGCGCCCTTCTTGCTCCCGACAGTGCCCTCTACCCTTCCTTAAGTCTGGTTTAAGGTTCGCCCTTTAGGATGGTCCTGTCGCGTCCAGCCAGCCCGGACGCCTGAGGTAACCAAGAAAGGGAGAACGCTATGATTCGCCAGACGCTCGCACGCTCAGCCATCGGTATTGCTGCCCTGGCCGCTCTTGCCGGGGGGTATACCTATCTGCAGAAGGAAGTCATCACGCCGGGATATGCCGCACAGGCGCCCGTAACGGCCCAGGCCCAACCCCAACCCCTGGCTGTGGCCGCTCCCACCGATTTCTCCAGCATTGTCGATCGGTATGGCCCAGCGGTGGTCAATATCAGCGTGACGGCACGCGCGCAGCGTACGTCGGCGCAAGTGCCGCAGGGCATGGACCCGGATGATCCGCTGTTCCAGTTTTTCAAGCGCTTCGGACCGCAATTCCAGGGCCCGCAGAATGGCCAGCAGCAACTGGTGCGTGGCCTGGGCTCGGGCTTTATCGTTAGCCCGGACGGCCTGATCCTGACCAATGCGCACGTGGTGGACGGCGCGCAGGAGGTGACGGTCAAGCTGACCGATCGCCGTGAATTTAAGGCCAAGGTCCTTGGTGCGGACGCGCAAACGGACGTGGCGGTGATCAAGATCGATGCCAAGGATTTACCAACGGTGCGCCTGGGCGACCCCTCGCGCGTGCGCGTGGGTGAGCCGGTGCTGGCCATCGGCTCGCCTTATGGTTTTGAAAATACCGTGACCGCCGGCATCGTCAGCGCGAAATCGCGCTCCTTGCCCGACGATACTTATGTGCCGTTCATTCAGACCGACGTCGCCGTCAATCCCGGCAACTCGGGCGGTCCGCTGTTCAACCAGCGAGGCGAAGTGATCGGCATCAACTCGCAGATCTACAGCCAGACCGGTGGTTATCAGGGGCTGTCGTTCTCGATCCCGATCGACGTGGCGACCAAGGTGCAGGCGCAACTGGTGGCGCATGGCAAGGTCACACGCGGCCGCCTCGGTATCGGCGTGCAGGAGGTCAACCAGGCCCTGGCGCAATCGTTCGGGCTGCCAAAGCCTAGCGGCGCGCTGGTCAACTCGGTCGAGCCGGACAGCCCGGCAGCCAAGGCTGGCCTGAAGCCGGGCGACGTGATCGTGCAACTCGGCAACGACGTGATCGATCACTCTGGCGACTTGCCGGAACATGTTGCGGATATCACCCCAGGTACGCAGACGTCGCTGAAGGTGATCCGCAAGGGCGAGCCTCTGACGTTGACGGTGAAGGTCGGGACGGCAAAGGATGCGGTCGTCGCCGGCAAGAGTCCCGCCAATGACACCGGCGGCAAACTTGGCCTCGCGGTGCGCCCGCTGAGTCCGACGGAGAAGCGCGACAGCGGCATCGAAGGCGGGCTGGTGGTCCAGGACGTCGCGGGCCCGGCCGCAAAGGTCGGCATCCAGCCGGGCGACGTCATCCTGTCGATCAACGGCACGCCGATCAGTTCGGCGGAGCAGTTGCGGGCACTGGTGGCGAAGTCGGGCAAGCAGGTTGCACTGCTGGTGCAGCGCGACGATGCCCGTATCTTTATCCCGCTGGATCTGGGTTGAGAATGAAGTTAACAGCCGAGTTAACCGCGGTGTTAACATCGGCATGAAGTACGGGCGGGCCGGCGCGAAGGTATACGTGCCGGCCCGCCAAGCCTTATTGGGCGCGGAATTCCGGTGCAGAAGGGCTGCCAGAACGCTCGGTAACAGGTATTATCTCGACTGCGACGCAAGACACGCCGCGATGGCTCCGGCCATTGATGCGTAAATCATCTTGCTGACTCGATGACACAAGGAAGTCTATGCAGTTGGATTTCACCCGGACGTCCGCGACCACGGGGACCGAAAGGGCGCGGCGCCTGCCGCAAGCCAAGCCCGCCCCGCGCCGGCGCAAGAAGGCCGAAGCCGCTCCGCATTGGGAGCGTGGCTACCGTTCGCACTTCTACCGCAATGAGCGCGGCGAGAAGCTGGGCGAGGTACGCCTGTCCGATCGCGGCGATATGCCGGTGGTCTATCACTGGGCGGCCGGCAATTACTCCGGTGCGGAGGGCTCGCTCGCACATGCCCGCATGCGCGTGGAAGAAACCATTGGCTTTGGCATGCGCCAGCTGGCGCTGTTTTAAGCAGACCGCCAACAGATCGTTTTTTTGCGAAGAACAGTACGCGCGCGCCCGGCGCCGCGTTTCAGCGGGGCGAACCGCTCCGGCACGGCCAGTCAGCCCCTCGCGTGGACATGACGCGGCCAGCACGGCAGACAGCTCTGCCTTCTCCCCGGCACCAACCTCCCAGTCGTCGGCAAGCGCTGTTCAATCGAGGCGGCGTTGCGTCAGCATAAAGACAGCTCCCGTCAGGGCAAGCACGGCGATCAGCCGGTAGAGATCCTCGCACGCGATCAGCCTGGCCTGTGTATCCACCAGTCCAGCCAGTTGCACGAGCGCGACCCGGTGGGCATGGATTGCATCGAGCCCGCGCGCGCCCAATACCGCTTGCGTTGTGTCCATCCACTGCTGCGTCTGCGCCGGATGCTGGCCGAGCGCGCTGGTCAGGCTGGTATGCACGGCAAACTGCCGGTTCTGCAGGAGTACCGCGCCAAGCGCTGACGCAAAGGAGGCCGCGATCTGGCGCAGCAGGTTCTTGCTGCGATAGCCGTGGGCGAAATCGTCACCGGCCAGCGAACGAAAGGTCAGGCCCGCAATGGGGATGATGACCATCACGCCAAACAGTCCCTTGCCTACCAGCCCCCATGCCAGCGTAGCCGGACCGGCGTTGGGCGGCATCGAGGAAAACCACCAGGCCGCAGCGGCCATCAGCAAGAGGCCGCCCGCCATCAGCGGCTTCTTGTGCGGCAGGCGCGGGGCGACGTGCAGGTAGATGAAGATGCCCGCCAGGCTAACTGTGGCCGCGAAGGTGTTGAGCCAGCCGGTTGTCGCCAGCGGCAGGCCGAGTGCCTGCTCGGCGTAGATCGGGAACACGTAACCGCTCAGGTTGCTGATCAGGTAGTAAACAAAGTACATGGCCAGCCCGGTCAGGTAGACCGGGTTGCGCAATGCCCGCAGATGGAGCACAGGCGTGCTGTGGTGCCATTGCTGCCAAAGGAACCACATCAACAGGCCGATGCCCAGCGCGCAGATCAGGGCCAGCCGCAGCGGGTGCGAGAAGATATCGAAGCGGGCTTCCGTCAAGGCGGCCTGCAAGCTCACCACGGCGGCACCGAAGAGCAGCAGCGGGCCCAGCGCGGGGCCGGGATCATCCTGGCACGGCTCGGCATCGGGCAGCAGCAGCCAGGCACCCAGCGCCGCCAGCGCGGCGAAGGGCAGCACGCCATAGAACACGTCCTGCCACACGCCGTGCTCGATCAGCTCCGCAGCCATGGCCGGTGCCAGCGCGGATGCCATGAAAATACCGAGCATGAAGATGCGGGAGGCGCGCGGCCGGTCTGCCGGCGCGAACATCACATTGACCAGGATGCGGCAGCTGGTAAACAGCGCGCCGCCGCCGACGCCTTGCACAAAGCGCGCACCAACGAGCTGTGGCAGCGAATAGCTGGTGGCCGCCGCCAGCGAGCCCGCCATGAAGATCAGCAATGCGCCGGTAAGGTAATAGCGATAGCCAAAGCGTTGAGCCAGCCATTGTTGCTTAAGGATCATCAACATGCTGCCCACGGCGTAGGCGGCCTGGACCAGGGCGAAGCTGCGCGGGTCGGCATCGACGCCGCCGACGATATGGCTCGATGCGAACACGAACATGATGTTCTCGAGGAATTCCACTGACGTGGCGAGCGCGAGCAACAGCATGACCAGCGTCTGGCGCTGCCGGTGGCTGAGCAGGCGCAGCCAGCGCAGTCCCAGCCGCAGCGGCTGCAGTGCGGAAGCTGTTTTCATGGTTCCAGCTTGAGCAGGTTCTGGTGCATGCGGCTCAGGGCGCGCGTGGAGGTGGCCAGGCCGCTTTCTCCCAACGGCTCCCAGGCCTCGGCGTAGGCAGCGTGCACGGCCGGTGCGACGCGCTCCAGCATGTGCAGTCCGGCGGCCGTCAGTACGAGTTCGGTACTGCGGCGGTCCTGTGCCGAGGCGTGCCGCCGCACAAGGCCACGCGCCACCAGGCCGTCCATCAGCCGGGTCATCTGGGTGCGCGTGGCATCGAGCGTGATGCCAAGTTCGGACGGCAAGCTGGGCTGGCTGTCGTCGGTCGCGAGCATGCTGATCGCCAGGTATTGCTGCAGGTCCAGCTCGAACGGCGCCAGCGCCCGGTCGATGTGGCTGCGCAGCAGGCGCGCGGTGCGCATCAGGAGCCGGGAGGCCAGGATGAGGTCTCGCGGTGCTTCCGGATGACTGGCACAGAAGCGGGCGATTCGGTCTTCGAATGACATGGCGGGGGAATCAGGTGATGCCGGGCGCAACAGAAACAGATTGCGCCCGGCCATTTAGTTTCATTAGTAACTATATCATATGAAACTAACTGGGGCGGCGACGTTCCTCAGCGTGCGAGCTGTCGCGACATCCGCCGCAACGCTTGCCGCAGGCCCGCGAGTTCGCCAGAACGCAGCGCCGGGGTCTGGCGGCCGTAGCGCAGCCGGGTGTAGCGCTCGCTGAAGTCCTGCACCGCTTGCGCCGCGGCAGGGAGGCGGCGCGCGGCCCGCGCGGCAAAATCCTGCGGTCCTTCCGCCGGCCCGCGCACGCACCCGTGGCGCGCCAGGTCGCGGCAGAAACGGGCATACAAGGCTTGGACGGGATCGGTCTGGCGGCGCCTGAGCACAAGTGGCACGAGTACCAGCAAGCTCAGCGTCGCCAGCCCGGCCAGCAACGCCTGCGGCAAGCTGTCGCCGATGCCGAGCTGCTGCATCAGGCGGGACTGCTGGTCGCGATCGTATTGCAGCACCCAGCGCTGCCAGGTGTAGACCATGCCGTCCATGCCCCAGCGCAGGTCGCGCATCCAGCCCGGATCCCGCACCGCACGCAGCGCTTCGATCTCGCTGGCCTCCAGCGCGGCGTCGATGCCGTGTTCGACACGGCTGGGCGCCACCGCGCTGGTGGGATCGACACGCACCCAGCCGCGCCCCTCCAGCCAGATCTCCGCCCAGGCATGGGCATCGGCCTGCCGCACGATGTAGTTGCCGCCGATCGGGTTGTACTCTCCGCCCTGGTAGCCGGTGATCACCCGCGCCGGCACACCGGCCCCGCGCATCAGGAAGACAAAGCTGCTGGCGTAGTGCTCGCAGAATCCTCGCCGGGTGTCGAACAGGAAGCTGTCGACCTGTTCGCGGCCAAGCGGTGCGGGCGACAGCGTATAGCTGAATGGCGCCGCGGCGAACAGGCGCAGTGCGGCCCGCGCCCGCTGCGCGGGATCCGCGTATTGCTCCGCCCATTCGGTGGCCAGCGCCCGGCTGCGCGGATTGCCGGGCGGTAGTGCCAGCGCCAGCTGTCGCGTCGGGAGATCGAGCGCCTGCGCCGTGGCCGGGGCCGAACGCGCGCGATAGCGCAAGCGCCGGTCGATGGGATCGGGGGCGAAAAACTCGCCGTCGGCGTTGACTACCGCACCGGCACCAGAATCGATCGCCTGGCCGCGGTCAAGCAGGAACAACCACTGGTGCTGATTGGGTTCGAGCGTGATGTTGTAGCTGACGCTGTTGCCAGCGGATGCCTTGCCCGCCGTTTCGCCAAGGTCTTTGGTATACGGCGGTGCCTCGTCAGCAGCCGGCAGGCCAGGTGCCGGCTGCGCATGCCGTTGCCGCAACGGCGCTGGCCGCCAGGTCTTGCCATCGAATTGCCACAGCACCAGCGCTCGCCAATACAGCGCGCTGGCGGGCAGCGGCTCCCCTTCCACGTCGGCGCGCAGCGCCACTTCGGTGGACTGTGTCAGCTGGCTCACGCTGCCCGGGCTCATGGTGTCGCTGATGCCGGTGGCGGCCACGGTTTCGGCTTGCGGCAGCCGCCACAGCGGGCGATCGAGGCGCGGGAACAAGACGAACAGCAGCAGCGCCCAGGGCAGGCCGATCAACACCAGGCGGCCGAGCAGCGGCCATGCCGCGAGATAGCCGCGGGCCTCGGGATGGCCCAGGAACAGCCAGTTGCGCAGCAACCAGGCGGCGATGGCAAGGCCATACAAGGCCAGCCAGAAAGGCTGGTCGAACAGGTACAGGCTCAGCAGCAGGTAAAAGCAAAGCTGGGTCACCAGCGTGGCATCGGCCAGCACGCGGCTCTCCAGCAGCTTGAGCACGACAAAGGCGCCCAGCAGCGCCACCGACAGGTCGCGCCCCATGTTGCCGCCGGCTTGCCAGACCAAGGCGGTCGCCACCAGGATTACCAGCCCGGCGATGAGCGCGAGCATCAGGCGCGAGGGCAACGGCGCGCGCTGGCGCCACAGCAGCCAGCGCCAGCTCATCAGCAACACCAGCAAGACGCTGATGGTGACTGGCAGGCTGCGTGCCTGCGGCGCGAGCACGAGCGCCAGCTGGCCCAGCAGCAAGCCATGTTCCTCGTGCGCGAGGGTGCGTGGCACCGGCTTCACCGAGCACCTTGCCCGGAACGGTCCGGCCACAGCGCCAGGGCTTCGAGGCAGGCGCGGCGATGCGCGCCGCCGCGGCCGGGCGGTATTTCCACGCCGGGCAGGCGTAACCCGATTTCCATCGTATCGCCCGAGGCCAGCACCCAGGCGCACAGGCGCGAAAGCCGCGCCTCGGTGGCCAGCGCCGGCGGCAGCGCCTGCCAGTCCAGCCAGCACGCGGGTTGGCTGCCTGCCTGCCCGGTGCGGCTCAGCCAGCGGCCGGTGCGCGCGCTATGTTTCCAGGCGATGCGATGCAGCGGGTCGCCGCTGCGGTAGCGCCGCAACTGGTCTATGCCATCGTCCGACGGCAGGGACGCCACGCCATCGTCGTCGGGATGCGCGGCGAACGGCAGCGGCGGTGCGCCAGCTTCTGGCTGCGGGTAGACCAACGCGACCAGCGGCAGGTCGGCATGACTCCATACGCAGAACAGGCCAAAAGGAAAACGGCTCGACAACGTGACGCGTGGCAGCGCCAGCCAGCCGCGCCGGCTGGTGGGCAGATGCAGCGTGAGCAGGCCGCTTGCATCCCGGGCCAGGCTCAGGCTTGCCGGCAGCGCTCCGGCCCGGGGTGGCAGGCTTGCCTCGACACCGATGCGTACCGGTGCGTCTGTGCCGGCAATGCCGGCGATGCGCAGGCTGAAGGCCGCGGGCTCGCCGGCAAACGCTGGCTCCGCGCCGGCGCCGGCGACCGTCATGTCGAGCAGGTTGCGGTAGGCGTGCCACATGCAGGCCATGCCGATGCCGCCGAGCAGGAAGGTGAGTGCGAAGCCCAGGCTGATGTTGTAGTTCAGCGAGGTCAGCAACATGGCCAGCAGCAACACCGCGAAGCCCAGGCCGGCGCGGCTGGGCAGGATATACAAGTGGCGGCGGTCGAGCGTCACCACGCCTTGCCGGGGCGGGCGCTGGCGCTGCAGCCAGGGTGGCGAGGCCCAGGCCCGGCGCTTGCGGGCAGGCGCGGCCGGGGTCGCCATGCGCGGCGATGAGAACGGCCGGCTGCGGGACATCGCGGATCAGGGAATGGCAACGTCGGACAGCAGGCGGGCGAGCGCCTCCTGTCCACCGCCGGCGGCGCCGGCTGGCAGCAGCCGGTGGCCGGCCACCGGCGCGAACACCGCTTGTATGTCCTCGGGCAGCACCATATCGCGCTGGTGTAGCAGTGCCCAGGCGCGGGCACAGCCCAGCAGCGCCAGGCCCGCCCTGGGCGACAGCCCGGCCGCAAAGGCGGCGTTCGCGCGCGTGGCCTGCACCAGGGCCAGTGCATAGTCCACCAGGGCGGGGCTGGCATAGACCTGGGCCGCGGCTTGCTGCAGCGCGCCCACCTGCTCGGCATCCATCACGGGCGTACCGGCCGCGGGCGCCGCCCCGCCGAGGTAGAGCACGCGCTCGAAGGCCGGATCGGGATAGCCCAGCGACAAGCGCATGGTAAAGCGGTCGAGCTGCGATTCAGGCAGGGCGTGGGTGCCGATCTGGTCCAGCGGGTTTTGCGTGGCGATGACGAAGAACGGGGACGGCAGGGCATGGGTGACGCCGTCGTGGGTGACCTGCCCTTCCGCCATCGCCTCCAGCAAGGCGCTCTGCGTCTTCGGCGGGGCGCGGTTGATCTCGTCGGCCAGCACCACCTGCGCGAACACAGGGCCCCGATGGAAGCGGAACTCGGCGCTGTCGCGCACGAAGACGGACACGCCGATCAGGTCGGCCGGCAGCAGGTCGCTGGTGAACTGCACGCGCTGGAACTGCAGGCCGAGCGTGCGCGCCAGCGCATGCGCCAGCGTGGTCTTGCCCACGCCGGGCAGGTCCTCCAGCAGCAGGTGGCCACGCGCCAGCATGCAGGCCAGCGCCAGCCGGATCTGCCTGGGCTTGCCCAGGACGATGCGGCCAAGCTGGGCTTCCGCCTCGGAGAGCGATGCGACGATGCGTGGGCGAGCTGTCACTTGAGGCCTTGCGGGTCGGAAGGAGGACCCGGCCATTGTAGCGGCGCGTGTGCATCGGGGAACAGTCTGTTTGCGCACGCAGCACATGCCGGGCGCGCCGGATTGCCCGGCTTCTGGCATTATCGAAGCTGTCGGCCCTGCCAACCCCACATCCCCTGCAATGAACTCCCCGCTTGCTGTACCGCCGGGCGCCGCTTCCACGGCGGTTTCCACGGTTTCCACCGCTTCGGCCTTCGCCCCGACCGCCGCTGAATTGAACGAACTTAACCGCGTCTTCCACGCCGATGGGTATATCGTGCTGCGCGGCTTCGCCCCGCCGCAGGTCTGCGACCGGATCGAGCAGGTAACGCGCGAGCAGCTGGCCGCGGCGGTCCCGCCTGTGGAGTACGAAGCCGAACTGGGTTATCCCGGCGCACCCGCCAGCCGCGAAGCCGCGGGCGGCGGCACGGTGCGGCGCTTGCGCCAGGCTTACGGGCGCGACGAGGTGTTTCGCCAATGGGCGGCCGACCCCGCGGTAACGAAGGTCGTGGCGATCCTGCTGGGCGAGCCGCCGCTCCTGACGCTGGCGCATCACAACTGCGTGATGACCAAGCATCCGCACTATGGCAGCCAGACCGGCTGGCATCGCGATACCCGTTACTGGTCGTTTGCCAGCCCGGAACTGGTGACGGTGTGGCTGGCGCTGGGCCGGGAGGACGAGAGCAACGGCGTGTTGCGCGTCATTCCAGGCTCGCACACGGTTGCCCTCGAACCGACCCAGCTCGATGCGGCGGAATTCCTGATCGAATCGCATCCGGCCAGCCAGGCCCTGCTGCGTGGCGTGCAGCCCCTTGCCCTGGAGCGCGGGGACGTATTGTTCTTCGATAGCCGGCTATTTCACAGCGCGGGGCAGAATCTCTCGGAGGCGGTCAAGCTGTCGGCCGCCTTTGCGTATTTCGGCGCCGGCAACCATCCGCTGCCGGGCACGCGTTCGGCCGAATTCGGCAGCATTGCGCTGCCCATGCCCGCGGCAAGCTAACCGGCATCCACCATGCTGGCTCGTCGCGGGCCAGCGCCCTGGCCGGCCTGCGGGCAATGCCGCAATGCCGGGCGCATCAGGTGCGCAGGCCGACCAGGTTGGAGATCTTCTCGGACGCGGCCAGCAGTGGCGGCAGGAAGTTGCCGGCCATTTCGTCGGCGCTGGTGCGGTTGGCCTGGCCACTGATATTGATGGCGGCGATGACCTGGCCGCTGCGGCTGCGGATCGGCGCGGCCAGCGATACCAGCCCTTCTTCCAGCTCCTGGTCGTTCTGCGCCCAGCCGCGCGCGCGGATGCCGGCGATGATGCCCTTGAGCGTTTCGATGTCGGTGACGGTGCGGCTGGTACGGGCGCGCAGGTCGGTGGCGCGCAGTACGCGGTCCAGCTCCGCATCCGGCAGGCCCGCCAGCAGCACGCGGCCCATCGACGAGCAATAGGCCGGGAGCCGGCTGCCGATCGACAGGTTGATGGTCATGATCTTGCGCGCGGGCACCCGCAACACATAGACGATTTCGGTCCCATCCAGCACGGAGATCGAGCAGCTTTCATGCACTTCCTGCGACAGCGCTTCCATGATCGGCTCGGCCAGGTTCCAGAATGGCATCGAGGTCAGGTAGGCGAAACCGAGGTCGAGGATCTTCGGCGTCAGGCGGAACAGGCGGCCGTCGGCGCGCACATAACCCAGGCCCACCAGGGTCAGCAAGATGCGGCGCGCGCCGGCGCGGGTCAGGCCACTGGCCTGCGCGATCTCGCTGAGGGTCTGGGCCGGGTGTTGCGCGTCGAAGGCGCGGATGACCGAGAGCCCGCGTGCAAAAGACTGCACATAGGTATCGCTCGGCTTCTCCGTGCCCGCGGCGGCGGGCTCCACGGAAGCATCCGTGGCCGGGTTGTCGGGATTGTCGGGAGCGGCAGGGCTGGCCATCGGTCAGTTCGGCGGGTTGCCGAATACGCACGGAAAGGCCGAAAGGGTAGAGGAAATGCGTGCAGTACGCCAGTGGCACACGGCCGGGGCGCCGTCGCCACGGTGAGAACCGGCGCTGGCATCCCGGCTGCCGCATAATGTCGCGCGTTTGGGCAACATAGCTTGTAAAGGAAACATCGTCCGGTGAACGAGACAATCCAGTGGAATGATTGGGAGGCCTTCTGCTGCGTGGTGGAGCAGGGCACCTTCACGGCCGCCGCGGAGCAGCTCGACTGCCCCAAATCCCGGGTCTCGGCGGCCGTCGCACGGCTCGAGCTGGCGATCGGCTCCAAGTTGCTCCAGCGCACCACGCGGCGCATGCGCCTGACCGATGCCGGTAGCGCGGTGTATCGCGACGTGGCTCCGCTGTTCGCGCGGCTGCGCGAGATCCGCCAGGAAACGCTGGCGCGCGAGGAACGCGTGCAAGGGGTGCTGCGCATCGCCGCGCCGTACGAATTCGGCGCGCACCAGCTTGGCGGCGTCATCTGCCGCACGCTGGCGGCCCACCCGGCGCTCGATGTGAAGGTGGAGATCACACAAGGCATGGTCGATCCCATCCGCGATGGGTTCGATGTGGCCTTTGTGGCGGTGGATGCCGATCTTCCTGATTCAGGGACGGTGGCGCGGCGTATCTATCACGTCGAGCGTGGACTATTCGCGGCGCCGGCGCTGGCCGCGGGCCTGCACCCGCAGTTGCTGCCAGAAGACCTGGCAAACCTGCCGACCCTGACCACACCCGGCGATGACATGTGGGAGTTCATGCGCGAGGGCGAGCGCGTGGCGGTGCCTATCCGGCCGCGCATGCAGACCGCCAACGCCGAACTCCGGCTCCAGGGTGCGCTGGCCGGCCTCGGCATTGCCCGCCTTTCGCTGATCTATTGCGAAGCGGAGGTGGCCCAGGGGCGCCTGGTCAAGGTATTGCCGGACTATCCGCCACCGCCGCTGCGGGTCTTCGCCTTGCTGCCCGACCGCCGGTTGCAGCCGCGCAAGGTGCGCGTGTTCATGGAAGCGGTGGAGGCCATGATGGCTTCCGGACTGTTGGGTGGTGGAAACGACGCGGCCGCGCCAGGCCTGTGAAGGCTGGCGCGGCTGCGGGGTCATGCGCAAGGCGCGGCTGGCTGGCAGGCCGGCCCGTTGGCGCCTAGCCAGGCTGTGGCGACGTTTTGACGACTACGGTTGATAGGCCACAATCGCTGTCTCTTCCATCCCAGGTGAATGCCGGGGCGCAATCAGGCGCCGTCGCTGAAGCTGCTGCGGGCTTCGTTCGCGCCGCGGGCGCCGTCGGTGTACGGGTCGCGCGGGCCGTTGTGGGCACCATCCGTGAACGGGTCGCGGCGGCCGTTGTGGGCGCCATCGGTGAACGGATCGCGCGGGGCGGTGCGGGCGCCGTCGGTGAACGCGTCCACCGTGCGGCCGATGCTGCCATCGAGGCGGGCGAGGTCGGAAACCGGCGAGTTGGCGTGCGCGGAGGCGGCAGCCATCGACAAGCCGATGGCGCAAAGGACGGTAACGGCGAGGGTGCGGGGTTGTGTGAGAGTCTTCATGATGCTGCTTTTTCCTTCTGGCATGTCGTGGTGTGTTCCACGTTGCACGTACTGTAGGCGGCCTTCTGCCCAGGAAAAAGAGCTAATCCTCAAAACACTGTTCGTCAGTCTGGATAATGCCGCCCAGGCTTTCGTCCTGGGCGGCCATCCGTACCCGCGCCGGCTTGGGTCAGAGACCGAAACGTGCGCCAAACAGTCCTGCGCCAAGCCGGGCAATGATCATCAGCAGGATCTGCGCGATCACGAAAAGGACCAGCGGCGAGATGTCAAAGCCGCCCAGGCGTGGCACCACGCGGCGGATCGGACGCAGCAGCGGTTCCGTCAGGTGGTTGATGGCGGGCGTGACCGGCGAATGCGGATTGACCCAGGAAAGGATCGCCATCAGCAGCGTGACCCACATCACCATGCTGATGCCCCATTTCAATACGTTGAGAACGGCAATCAGCAGGATCAGCGGCAGGTAGGGTGCGAAGCCGCCTCCGGAAAGCAGCAGCACGAGCAGCAGGAACACCAGGGCGGTCAGCCAGGCGCCGATCAAGGTCGCCCAGTCGATGCCGCCAAGGCCCGGAATCACCCGGCGCAATGGCCTGACCAGCCAGTCGGTGACCTGGAATACGCCTTGCGAGACGGGGTTGCGCGTGGGTAGCCGTGCCCATTGCATCCACAGGCGCAGCAGTAGCGCCATGCCGAACAGGGTGAAGACGGTATCGAGCAGGAAAAGGGCGATTTCCGTGAACATCGGTTTCGGTTCCGGTGGCAGTAGTGATGTCGGCAGTCAGGAGTGTCTGCGGACGCACAGATTCTGCCATACCCGCACAGGCGGCGGTCGAAACCGGAGCCTGCCTTTGTGAACTGGCTAACGCCGATGAGTCGCGGGACCGCCGGAGGCAGCCCCTATAATGAGCGTCGAGCCAAGTTCCCCCAGCGTCCGCACGCTGCCCCGCCATGACCCGCCAGCCTGCCGCATCCCGATCCCTGCTCGACAAGCAGGACTTCGAAGCCCTCTCCGATTTCCGCTACCAGTTGCGGCGTTTCCTGCGGTTTTCCGAAGATGCCGCGCACAACGAAGGCCTGACCGTGCAGCAGTACCTGCTGATGCTGCATATCCGTGGCTGCGCCGGCAAGGACTGGGCTTCGATCGGCGAACTGGCGGAGCGCCTGCAAGCCAAGCAGCACGGCGTGGTGGCGCTGGTCAACCGCTGCGAGGCAGCCGGCCTGGTCAAGCGCAAGGCCAATCCGGATGACCGCCGGATCGTGGAAGTCCATTTGCTCGCCAAGGGCGAGCGTTTCCTGAACCGGCTGGCCATGCTGCACCGGAGCGAACTCGAATCGTTGCGCGGCACCTTCCGCGTAGCGCGCCTTACGGCCTTCAACGACGATGGCGCGGAGCGCGCCTGAGCCGTCGTGAAGCAGGCGGTCCGGTTTTTTCGACCCAAGCCGCATGCGCCGTTACAGGCAGTTACCATTCACAAGGCTCGGTGACACCCGAGGCGGCCCCGCGGCCCTAGACTCGCGCGCATTCCCACTCGCGATATCCGCAGGAGCTACAAATGCCTTTCCCCTCTTTCCCCCTTCGTACCAGCGCGCTCGCCCTGCTTGCCGCGGGCGCCCTGGCCGGTTGCGTGACCGCGCCATATGGCGGCGGGTATGGTGGCTACGGGAGTTATGGCAACTCCGGCGCGTATGGCAGCAGCACGCAGGCAAGCGGCGGCTATCCCGTTGCCTATCCGCAGCAGGGCTACTCGCAACCGGCTTACCCGCAGCCGGAGTATCCGCAGGCGGGCTACCCGCAGCAGGCGCCGGCGCAGGAGAGCTACCCGCAGCAAGGCTATCCCCAGCAGTCCTATCCGCAAGGGGGCTACCCGCAGGCTAATACGGCCCAGGGCGCCTACGGCAGCGATGCCTATGGCGTGCGCTACGGCAACGTCGAATCCATCGAGATGTTGCCCGGGCAGGCGCCGGCAGGCGGCGTCGCCGGCGCGCTGATCGGTGGCGTCGTCGGCGGCCTGCTTGGCCACCAGGTGGGGGGCGGCCGTGGCAATACGGTGGCGACCATTGGCGGCGCGGTGGCCGGTGCCCTGGCTGGCAACGAGGTCGAGAAGCGTACCACTACGGCGCCGCCCACCTACCGCATCCGGGTACGCACCACCGACAACGGCTATCTCACGCTGACGCAGTCGACGCCCTACAACCTGCGCAACGGCGACCGGGTCAAGGTGCAGAACGGCGTGGCGATGCCCTACTGACGGTGTGGCTGCCGGGATCTTCCATTGCGTAAGGGGTTCCCAGGTGGCGTAGCCGGTGCCGTGCACCCGCTACGCCACCTGGCGCGATCTGTCCCACACCACGGCGCACAGCCCCTGGCTCAAGCGCCGAACAAGCTGGCGTAGTCCTCCCGCAGTTGCCGCTTTAGCAGCTTGCCGGCGGTGTTGCGCGGCAGGTCCGCCACGAACACGATGCGTTTGGGCACCTTGAACGGTGCGAGCGCTGCGCGGGCATGGGCGAGCATCCCCTCCTCATCCGCGCCCGCGCCGCGCTTGAGCACGACGCAGGCCGCCACCGCTTCCACCCACTTGGGATGCGGCAGCGCGAACACGGCCACTTCGGCCACGCCTTCATGCTGGTACAGGCACTCTTCGACTTCCCGGCTCGATACGAGCACGCCGCCGGAATTGATCACGTCCTTGATGCGGTCAACCACGTACAGATAGCCCGCCTCGTCCATATAGCCAAGATCGCCGGAGTGGAACCAGCCGCCGCTGAAGGCTTCGGCGGTCTGTCCCGGCTTGTCCCAGTATTCGGTAAGCAACTGCGGCGAGCGGTGCACGATCTCCCCGAGCTCGCCGGGTTTGGCATCCTGCATCTTCTCATCGACGATGCGGGTTTCCACGTTGAGCACGGGCCGGCCTGCCGAGGCAGGGCGTTCCCGGTGCTCTTCCGGCCCGAGTACCGTGGCCAGCGGCCCGATCTCGCTTTGCCCGTAGCAGTTGTAGAAGCCCAGCGCCGGCAGGCGCTCCCGCAGCTCCAGCAACACCGGCAGCGGCATGATCGACGCCCCGTAGTAAGCCTTGGTCAGCGAGGTCAGCTCGCGCGGATCGAAGTCCTGGTGGCGCAGCAGCGCAATCCATACGGTAGGTGGCGCAAAGAAGCTGGTGATGCCGGCCTCGCGCACAGTGCGCAGGCAGAAACCTGGCTCGGGACTTTGCGCCAGCAAGATGGTGCCGCCCATCAGCAGCAGCGGCATCAGGAAGACATGCATCTGCGCGGAATGGTAAAGGGGCAACGCGGCCAGCGAATAGTCTTCCGGCCTGATATCGCACGTTGCAATTGCGCTCATGTACTCGGCCAGCAAGGCGCGATGAGTCAGCACCGCGCCCTTGGGCGCCGAGGTGGTGCCGGATGTATACAGGATCTGCGCAGGCATGGCCTCATCCAGCGTGGCGAGGATATCCGCGCCGGGGCCCTCGGCGGCGGCCAGCACATCACGCGGGCCGCCGCCATGCAGGCTGCCCAGCAGGGGGCAAGGCAGCCCGTCGACTTGCGCGGCCAGCGCCGGATCGGCGAACAGCGCGCTGGCGCCGGACTGGTTGACGATGTACTCCACCTCCCCGCGCGTCATGGAGAAATTCACCGGCACATGGATCAGCCCGGCACGCAGGCAGCCCAGCCACAGCAGCACATAGGCATCCGAGTTCTTGCCAAAAGCCGCCACCCGGTCGCCGGGGCGCAGGCCCCACCGTTGCAGCGCCGCGCCCACGCTGGCCGCCGCGGCCTCAAGCTCACGGTAGCTCCAGCTGCGCTCGCCGAAGCGCAGGGCGATCTTGTCGGGACTGCGCCTTACCGCACGGGCGAGGGCATCGGGGATGGTGTTGCGCAGGACGCGTTGCTGCTCTGACTGCATGGTGGTCTCCGTTCTGTTTTTTTAGGGTCCAGCAAGTCGTGAGCCGATGCCGCAGTGGGTCATGGGCCGGTCATGCACTGATCAGTACCGATGACGGGCGATGATGCGCGATGGCTGCGGCGTTGGCGCTCGGGAGCCAGGATACGGGCGGGGCGCCCGCGGTGCAAGGCACCCGGGCGAGGGGGACGCTGGGGGAAGCTGGGGGAAGGGCGCTGCGCCGCCGCTTGTGCAGCGCAGCGAAGAGACTGGGCTGCGCCGAACGCGCTTACAGCGCGCCGGCGAGGAAGGTCAGTGCGCGGCCATGTGCCAGCGCGGCCGAGGGCTGGTGATAGGAACCACGCGCCCAGCAGTTGAAGCCGTGATCGGCCTGGGCATAGACGTGGATCTCTGCGCGCGGATTGCCGGCCACCGCGGCGCGCACCTGCTCGACAGCCTCCGCCGGGATGTGCGCGTCGAGCGCGCCATAGTGGAACTGCACCGGCACCTTGATGCTGGCGGCTTCCTTCAGGTTGTTCTGGATGCCGCCACCGTAATACGGGACCGCCGCGTCGACCAGGCCGCGCGCGGCGCTCAGGTAGGACAGCAGGCCGCCGAAGCAGTAGCCGACCGCCGCAATCTTCGCACCCGCGCCGAGCTGGGCGCGCAGCGCCTTGGCGGTAGCGGCGATATCCTTCACCGCCAGTTCCACGTCGGTCTTCTGGCGCAGTTCCATGGCGCTCGCCCAGTCATCGCCGGAGTAGCCCAGTTCCACGCGCGGCGCATGGCGCCAGAATACATCGGGCGCCAGCACCACATAGCCGTCGAGCGCGTACTGGTCGGCTACCGCGCGAATATGCTCATTGACGCCGAAGATTTCCTGCACAAGCACGATGCCCGGCGCGTTGGAGGCCTTGCCGGCGGGTGGCAGGGCCAGGTAGGCATCGAAGGCGCCGCCTTCGGTTTCGACACGGATCCATTGGCTGTTGTCGGGCATGTTGGCTTGCTCCATCGGTGTTGGGATAAAGGAATGAAAAGGTAATGCGGGGATACGACGGCGGTAAGGCAGTGACGGAACGTAAATCCGGCAAACCGCAAGTGTGCCACTGTCCGGCCAGACGTGCCGGGCGTGCTGCAACCCGTGCCGCCACTCCGGCGCGGCGGCGCGCGCTTGCCACGCGCCCGCCACTTCCCCGCCGCGTTGGCGCTGGATCAGCTCGCAGGGTGAACGCCAGGCAGGAACTCGATACCGGTGCGCTTCACCAGTTCGCCATAGGAGATCGGCTTGCCGGGCCGCGCGGCGTCTGAATTCTCGATCCAGTGCGCCCAGGCCCGGTTCGTCGACGGGTCATAGACCAGCTTGTAGAGATACGTCGGGACCCAGACTTTCCCGCTGCCGATCGTGCGCACGTTCCCGTCGAATACCGGGCCCGTAATGACATAGACATCGCCGGCCGCGCGCATCGCATACTTGCGCGTGGCCTTTTCGATCGAGGCCCACGCCTTGCGGTTGTTCTGGCTGTATTGCGGCACGACGTTAGCCAGCGTGAAGGATTGCGCCATGGCCTGCGCGGTCGGCTGATCGGCGGCAGGCGACATGTGTCCCCGGTCCAGTCCTTCATTGCCCTTGTAGTCGTCCAGCTCTGCCCGCTCCGAGCGCGGCAGGCGCGCATCGGAGAAGAAACGGTTCGTTCGTTCTTCGTCCTTGGCATCCATCAATTGCGCGCGCGACAGGCGCTCGGCAACAAAAAGCGGTGTCTTGCTGCGGCCGGAGTGCATGACCGCGAATGCGTCGTAGCACAGCGCACGCAGCTTGAGTTCCGGCGAACCCGGCGCCTTGGGTGCTGCCTGTTGCGCGAAGAACTGAGGACACTCGGAAAAGCCACCGGAGGCGCTGGCCAGGCCGGAGGTCAGGCACAGGGCCAGCGAGAGGAAAAGCTTCTTCATTCGGGAACGGAATCCTTAAAGATCAGGGTGAACACCGCAGGCGTGCGCCGTGCCGGCGTTCATCACAGTTAAGCCCGCGCGAGGCGACCGCATGGACGCGAGGGCAGGCCGTGCAGCGCCCGGACAGTAGCTCGGTCCGGGCCGCGGGCGTCGGGCATTCTGCCAGACCGGGGCGCAATGAGCGAGGGAGATAGCGCAGGGCGTCAATGAGAGGGATCTCATCTCGCACGGCAGCAGCTTTTATAATCGCGCTTCGCATACTCATCAGGCGCCCGCACTTCCACGGCGCATATCACCATGCTTAACCGGCTGGAAATGCTGAGGATCTTCTGCGCGGCGGCGGAGTCGGCTTCGTTCAAGGCAGCCGCCACCCGGCTGGGCACGTCCCCGCAAACCGTGACGCGCGCGGTCAAGGACCTTGAGGAAGCCGTGGGCGAACCGCTGTTCCACCGCAATACGCGTCAGATCCGCATCACCGCCGCCGGTGAGCGGCTGGCCGAGCGCGCGCGCTCGGCACTGCTTGATGTGGACAGCCTGTTCGCGCATCCGGCCAGCCGCTCGGACACCGAGCTCAAGGGCATCGTGCGGATTACCGCGCCCAGCACGCTCGGCCGGCTGCATTTGCTGGCGGCGCTGCGGCAGGTGGCGCTGGCGCATCCGGGCATCACGCTCGATATCCGGCTCTCGGACCAGGTTGCCGATGTGGTCGACGACGAAATCGATATCGGCCTGCGCCTTGGCATGTTCCGCGACCAGCGGCTGGTCGCGCGCATGACGACGCGGGTGGGCTTCCATGTGGTGGGCACGCCGGAACTGGTGGCGCGCGTGGGCAAGCCGGCCGACCTGGCCGGGCTGGCCGCGCTGCCCACCACCGGCCTGATCGACCGCAGCAGCGGCCGCGCCTGGCCTTGGTATTTCGCCCAGGGCGAGCAGTTCAACCCGCGCTCTCCGGCCTTTCTTACCGACGATCCGGAAACCGAGATGGAGGCGATCCTCTCCGGACTCGCCTACGGCCAGTTGCCCGACTACCTCGCGCAGCCACACCTGCGCTCGGGCCGCCTGGTCAGCGTGCTGGACCGGCATGCACCTGCACCGTGGGGCTTGTATATCTATCGCTCGCGCCGCAGCCCGGTGCCGATGCGCATCCGGCTGGTGTTCGACGCGCTGGTGGCCTACTTCACTGGCAAGAGCGCCGCCGTGGCGCTCTGAGCTACCTTTCTCTCGCTCGCCGGCGTGAGGCCGGCGGCAGCTATCCGTGTAGATAATTCCATCCGATGGAATACTGAAATCAAAATATTTCCATTTTTGTTGATGCCGTCAGCCAACATAATCGTCTCGTCGGCAGGCAAACCGCCTGCATTTATACGGAGTGGATGATGAGCACGAATATCGCAGGCAAGGTCGTTGTCATTACTGGCGCCAGCAGTGGACTGGGCGAAGCCACCGCGCGCCACCTGGGCGCCGCCGGCGCCTCGCTGGTGCTGGCCGCGCGGCGCGGCGATCGCCTGGAGACGCTGGCCGCGGAGATCCGCGCCAAGGGCGGCAAGGCCGAAGTGGTGGTCGCCGATGTGAGCCGGCGCTCCGATGTCGAAGCCCTGGTGCGGAAGGCGGTCGACAGCTATGGCCGGGTCGATGTCATGATCAACAATGCCGGCCTCATGGCCATCGCCCCCATGAGCGAGACCAAGGTCGAGGAATGGGAGCGCATGATCGACATCAACATCAAGGGCGTGCTGTACGGCATCGCCGCCGCGCTGCCGGTGTTCCAGAAGCAGGGCGCCGGGCACTTCATCAATATTGCCTCGGTCGCGGGCGTGAAGGTGTTCAGCCCGGGCGGCACGGTGTACAGCGGCACCAAGTTCGCGGTGCGCGCCATCTCGGAAGGCTTGCGCCATGAAGCCGGTGGCGCCATCCGCACCACGGTGATCTCGCCGGGCGCGGTGGACTCAGAGCTCAAGCTGGGCAGCAGCCACGCGGAGAGTGCGAAGACGGTGGGCGAGTTCTACCGGCAGGCCATCCCGGCGGACTCGGTGGCACGCGCGATCGCCTACGCGATCGAACAGCCGGCCGACGTGGATATCAACGAAATCGTGTTGCGTCCTGCCGTGCAGGAATTCTGAGCAAGGTGGCAGGCAGTACGCGCTCCCGCGCGTCAGGCGGCGCGCGGCGTCGTCTTTCGGGTCCGCATGGCCGAGGGCCGCACCTGCTGCAGCGCGCGCAGGCTCTGGATGGCGTCCTCAATAGCCTCGATGCCTTGCGTGAGGCGGTCGCGGGCCTGGCCCAGCGCGGTCTGGGTCTCGGCGTCGAAGATGGCAAGGTGATCCAGCGAGTCGACCTCGGCCTGCAGCTGGCCGACCAGTCGCCTTAACTGCGCGGTACTGTGTGAAGCGGTGGAGCGGATTGCCATTGCGGTCTCCGGAAAGGCAGGGCGCACATTCGTAAGGTAGAACGTATGCGCCGGAAAGGACAAACACTTTCTCGGCGCATGCACGCGTTTTACGCGTTTGGCAACACATCGCAACGGGCATGCGCGATGGCATGGTCCTTGCCGGCGCAAACACCGAGCGCCGGCCGCGCCGCCTCAGAAAATCTGCCGCATGCCAAGCATGACACCGAACCGCGTCGTGCCGACGGACGCAGTCACGGGGCTGCCGCCCCAGTACTCCGTCTCGCGTCCCGCGGCCCCGCCGCGCGCCCTGACCGCATCGACTTCCAGGAACAGGCTGGTTCGCTTGGAGAACGCGTAGTCCGCCACGGCGGCCACGGCATCCGCCGATCCTCCCCCGAGCCACTGGGGGGTGGCCTGGAACTGCGTGGTGACGCCGCCGCTTTGCTGGTAGCGATAGTACGCGGCCGACAGGTGCAAGGCCGGCGTGGCCTGATGCCCGAGTCCGGCAAAGTAGATGCCGAAGCGCGCGGCGCCGGCATCCTCGTGGCGGCCCATATGCCCCAGGTAGAGGGTGGTCTTGCCGACGGAGTACGAGCCGCCCGCCGACCAGTTGCGGATGGTGCCGGCCCCGTCCGCCGTGCGCCGCTGGTCGTACGACAGGCCAAGCGCGAGCGGCCCCTTCTGGTACATGGCGCCGCCCCCGAGGGTCTGGCCTTTGCCGGCGCCGCCGGGCTGCTCGCCAAAGCCGTAGTCCAGTTGCACCGTCACCGGCCCCAGCGTGCCCTTGTAGACCACGCTGTTGTTGATGCGGTAGTCCTGGAAGAAGATATCGCCGCCGAGGTACAACGGGTCCGACCAGAAATTGCCCCAGCTCTGGTCCAGCGGATTGAAGCTCCAGCCCACATTGTTCAGGGCGTTGTACTGCCGGCCGAAGGTCAGGCTGCCCCAGGCGCTGGCCAGGCCGACATAGGCCTGGCGGCCGAACAGCGCGTTGTACGCGGTCTGGCCGTTGTCGGTGCCGAAGCCGTTTTCCAGCAGGAACACTGCCTTGTTGCCGCTACCCAGGTCGTCCTCGCCCTTCAGGCCCCAGCGGCTGCCGCCGATGCCGCTCGCCACCAGTTCCGCCTGGTCGTGATGCAGGCCGTCGATATTGCTGGTGTAGCGCACGGCGGTGCTGACCACGCCGTACAGGTTGACGCTGGATTGCGCGTGGCTACCGCCGGCGGCGGGCAGCAGCGCCCCCGCAAGCAGCCAGCGCAGGGCTGTCTTGTGCATTGATGTCTCCTCCGGTCTGTGGGATAGCCAGGTGGCCGGGTGTCGTCCCCGGCTTGGCCGCTGCTTACAGGTCGAGCACGATCCGCTGTCCCCTGGCCCGGGACACGCAGATCATCATGGTCTTCTGGGCGGCCTTTTCGGCGTCGCTCAGGTACTGGTCGCAGTGCTGCGCCTCGCCTTCGAGAATGCGCGTCTCGCAGGTGCCGCACACGCCTTCGCGGCACAGGCAGTCGACGCTTGCCGCGTTCTCGCGTTCGATGGCCTTGAGAATGGTTTCGCCGCTGGCCACCTCCACGGTCCTGCCGGATTTCGCCAGCACTACCGAGAAGGCGCCGCCGCCTTGGGGCGCCGCGGCGAACTGCTCCCAGTGCACGCGCTCCCTGGGAACGCCGTGCGCCGCCGCGGCGTCCTGCACGGCTTCGATCAGCGGCTGCGGGCCGCATACATAGACATGCGCGCCGTCGTGCAGCCTGCCCAGCAGCGCGCCGAGGTCGAGTTTCTGGCCCAGGCTGTCGGCGTAGAAGCGGAAGCGGCCGCTGTCCGGCACGACGGCGAGCTCGTCGCGAAAGGCGCCATGCTCCGGGCTGCGAAAGGCGTAGTGCAGCTCGTAGTCCGCGCCGCGCCGCCGCAGTTCGTGCAACTGCGACATGAACGGCGTAATGCCGATGCCGCCGGCGATCAGGACGTGGCGCCGCGCCTCCTCGCGCAAGCCGAACAGGTTGTTCGGCGTGGTGATCGTCAGCGTATCGCCGGCGCGTACCTTGTCATGCAGGAAGGCGGAGCCGCCCTTGGATCGCTCCTCGCGCCGGACACCGATCTGGTAGCAACTGCGGTCCTCGGGCGAGTTCATCAGCGAGTACGCATTGCTGTAGCGCCGGCCGCCGTCTTCCATCTGCACGATCACATGGCCGCCGCCGGAGAAGCCCGGCATGGGGCCGCCTTCCGGAAGCGCCATCGTGAAGCGCTTGATCTGTGGCGTGACGTCTTCGATGCGGGTGACGGTGACGCGCATCGACTGGTAGGGGTTGCCCATGCTTCCTCTTTCCTCAGGCTTGGTATCTCTCTCGTGCGCGGCTTACAGCGCCATGCAGAGGTATTTCTTTTCCA
The DNA here is from genome assembly GCA_000955785.1 of Burkholderiaceae bacterium 16. Taxonomy (GTDB): domain Bacteria; phylum Pseudomonadota; class Gammaproteobacteria; order Burkholderiales; family Burkholderiaceae; genus Cupriavidus. The sequence continues at coordinate 44,813 of JYOD01000004.1, read as the reverse complement.
GGTAGTCGTCGATGCCGTAGCGCGAGCCTTCGCGGCCCAGGCCAGACTGCTTCACGCCGCCAAACGGCGAGACTTCATTGGAGATCATGCCGGTGTTGATGCCGACCATGCCGTACTCGAGCTGTTCGGCGACGCGCCAGACGCGGCCGATGTCGCGGCTGTAGAAGTAGGCGGCCAGGCCATAGATGGTGTCGTTCGCCATGCGCACCACATCCTGCTCGCACGAGAAGCGCACGACCGGCGACACCGGCCCGAAGATTTCCTCGTCGAGCACGCGCATGCCGGGCTTGACCCCGGTCAGGACGGTGGGCGCGAAGAACTGCTCGCCAGCGGCGTGCGGCTGGCCGCCGATGCGCAGCTGCGCGCCCTTGGCGACGGCGTCTTCGACCAGCTCGCTGACCTTGGCCACCGCCCTGGGCGTGATCAGCGGACCGATCTCGCTGCCGGCGTCGAAGCCGTTGCCCACGCGCAGTTCGGCCACCTTGCTGGTGAACAGGTCGACGAAACGGTCGTACACCGCGTCATGCACGTACAGCCGGTTCACGCACACGCAGGTCTGCCCGGCATTGCGGTACTTCGCCTGCAGGGCGCCTTCGACGGCCGCTTCCACGTCAGCATCGTCGAACACAATGAAGGGCGCATTGCCGCCCAGCTCCAGCGACACTTTCTTGATGGTGCCGGCGCATTGCGCCATCAGCAGGCGGCCGACGGGCGTCGAGCCGGTGAACGACAGCTTGCGCACCAGCGGATGGCTGGTGAACTGCTTGCCGATGGCGACTGCGTCGCCGGTGACGATATTGAGCACGCCCGCCGGAATGCCGGCCCGCAGGGCCAGTTCGGCCAGCGCAAGCGCCGTGAACGGCGTCTCGTTGGCGGGCTTCACCACCATTGTGCAGCCGGCGGCGAGGGCCGGCGCCGCCTTGCGAGTGATCATTGCCGCGGGGAAGTTCCAGGGCGTGATGGCCGTGCAGACGCCGATCGGCTCCTGAACCACCACTAGCCGCTTGTCCGCCGTGGGCGAGGGGATCACGTCGCCGTAGAGGCGCTTGGCTTCCTCGGCGAACCACTCGATGAACGAGGCGGCATAGCGCACCTCGCCCAGCGCTTCCTGCAGGGGCTTGCCTTGCTCGCGCGTCATCAGCGCGGCCAGGTCTTGCTCGTGCTGCAGGATCAGTTCGAACCATTTGCGCAGCAGGCCGGAGCGCTCCTTGGCGGTGCGTTGCTTCCAGGCGGACAGCGCGGCGTTGGCCGCCTCGATGGCGGCGACGGTTTCCGCCTCGCCCATCTGCGGCACGGTACCGACTTGTTCGCCCAGGGCCGGATCGAACACCGCCACGGTGTCGCCGGAGGCGGCGTCGCACCAGCGGCCATCGATGCAGGCCTGTTGCCGGAACAGCGTGTTGTCGTTGCGTTTCATGCTGGCTCCCTTGGCTCAGACGGGCTGGTATTGTTTGGCCATCTTCTGATGGAAATGCACGATGCCGTGCTCGCTGATGCCGCTGCGCTGCTGGTCGACCATGATGCGGCCCTGGCCGCGATAGCCGCGCGACTTCAGGCCGCGCTGCACGCTCTCCACCAGGCGCAGGTCTTCAGGGCGGAACACGTCTCGGTACCACTCGACGAGCTTCTGCTGCTCCTCGGTCAGTTCCTTGTTCAGGAAGTAGATCTCGTAGTGCTGCAGCGTGACTTCGGCGCTGGCCGGGAACTCGTAGATCACCGTCATGAAGTTGGCGCCGGGCGGCACGTTGAACATCGTGCAAGGCCAGGCCCAGAAGCCGGCGAAGCTCGGGTCCTTGACCGACTCGTCGAGCTTGAACGACTTCTCGGACGATTTGGCATGGCCGAACTGCAGCGACCAGTTCTCGTGCAGCGTGTGCCAGTACTTGTCCACCTGCACCGAGTCCGCGAAGCTGGGATGGGCCGGGCCGCAGTGGTAGCACTCCATGTAGTTGTCAACGATGCTCTTCCAGTTGGCCGGGGTCTCGGTCACGAAGCGCGCGCCCAGGTGCAGGTCGTCGACCACGGGGCAGGCTTCGCGCATGCGGGCCTGCAGGCCCGGCAGCTGCGCTTCCACCGTGCCGGCGTCCGGGTTGAGGTTGATAAAGACGAAGCCGGCGTACTCCTCGACCCTGACCGGCACCAGGCTGGACTTGTCCTTGTCGAAGTTGGCGACGTTCTCGCAATTGCGCGCATGGGCCAGCTCGCCGTCGAGCTTGAAGGTCCAGGCGTGGTACGGGCAGGTGATCACGTTCCTGGCGCGGCCGCTGCCCGACAGCAGTTGGTGGCCGCGATGCGGGCACACGTTGTAGAACGCGCGCAGCACGTTGTCGCGGTCGCGCAGCACCACGATGTTCTCGCCGATCACCTCGCGCGTGATGTAGTCATTGGGCTGGGCCAGTTCGCTGCGATGGGCGACGCAGATCCAGCTGTTTGCGAAGACCTTTTCTTTCTCGAACTCGAAGATCGCTTCGTTGGTGTAGTACGACTTAGGCAGGGTCCAGGCGTTTTCGGGGTCGGCGCAAAAGTCAGGAGCGAGCGGAGCAATGTCTTTCATGATTGTTGTCTCTAATGGTTAACTGTTAGTTAATATTTAACAATTCGGGCAAAAAGAAGACCCGTTGCCGGGCCGGCGTTTCAAAGCGTGGCGGCGGACTGGTCGCGCGGCAGGGCCTCGGGCGGCTGGCCGACGGGCGCCGGCGCGCCGGCATTGCGCTCGGGCACGAAGCCAGCTTCGATGTCGTGCGCGGATACCGTGCCGTAATCCTGCAGCAGCCAGCGGAACAGGCCGAACAGCTTGATGGCCAGGATCACCAGGAACGGGATCGCGGTCAGCACCACGGCGGTCTTCATGGTGTCCAGCGATGCCTTGGTGAACAGCATGGCCAGGGGCACCAGCGTCAGCAGCACGCACCAGAACACGCGGCTGCCTGGCGCGGGGTCTTCGCCTTCGCGCATATTCTGGGTGGTGGTGGCGGCCACCGCATAGGCCACGGCATCCACGTGCGCCGCCAGGAAGATGATCATGATGAACAGGTAGGCCGCCAGGAACAGCTTGCCGGCAGGCAAGGCCAGCAACAGCATTTCCACCGCGGATTCGCCACCATGTTCCTTCAGGATGCGCGGCACGTCGATGGCGCCGCTGATGTACTGGTGCATGCTGTAGCTTTCCAGCGCGCCGAAGAAGAACCAGCAACCGACGCTGCCGCCGAGCAATAGCGCGTAAATCACTTCCTTGATCTTGCGGCCCTTCGACACGCGGGCCACGAACATCGCCACGCCCGGCGAGTACGACACCCACCACAGCCAGTAGAACACCGTCCAGCCGCGGCTGAAGGCGCCGTCGCCGGTGGGATCGGTAAACAGGCTCATGTGGATGTAGTTCTGCAGCATCAGGCCCAGGCCGTTGACGACATTGTTCGCAGTGAACAGCGTCGGGCCCACCGCCAGCACCACGGCGGCCAGCAGCAGCGCGCCCCAGCACACCATATGGCTAAGGCGCTGCATGCCGCCGGCGATGCCGACATAGGCGCTGAGCGAGAAGATCACCGAGACGCCGACGATCGCGATCAACTGCGTGCCGAACGTATCGGGCACACCGCTCAGGCCCGACAGGCCGCGCGTGAAGGTGGAGGCTGTCAGGGCGATCGATACCGTCAGTGCGCCGAACATGGTCAGCAGGAAGATCAGGTCCACCGCCCGGCCCACGGGGCCGCTGGCCTTGAAGCCGGTCACGGCCTGCACCATCGAGGCCAGGTTCAGGCCCTTGTTCTTGCGCACATGGAAGTGATACGCCATGGCGAGCGAGGGCAGGGCGTAGACCGCCCAGGCGCTCAGGCCCCAGTGGAAGAACGAATAGCTGACGCTGTACTCGAGCGCCTGGCGCGTACCGGTGGCGATGTTCAGGCCCGGCGACTGGTAGTAATAGACCCACTCCATCACGCCCCAGTACATGGTCGACGACCCCATGCCGGCGCAGATGAACATGAAGACCCACGACAGCGTGGAGTATTCCGGCTTGCCTTCGCCCAGGCGCACATTGCCGTACTTGCTGAACGCCAGCGCCACGCAGGCGATGACGCAGCCGAAAACGAACACCTGGACAAAGGATCCGAACGAGCGCGTGGCCCAGTTGAACAGTTGCGACGCGGCGGCGGCTGCCTGGCTGGGCCACATGGTCATGGCGACCACGGTGGCAGCGACCGCAGCCACGGTGCAGCCTGTCAGGAACAAGTCCCTGCTGCTTTTTGTAGTACTCAATTTAGTCTCCTCCTCCATGCGTCCGTGCGCACGGAATGGTTGACAGTTGCGGGGGATGGAGCCTTCTCCGGGCTCCTTGATGATTCTTGAAAAGTTAACCAATGATTTACCATAACCATGGGTTAACAAGACGTAGTCTAAGGAAGAATTCCGGCTTGCACAAGCGGGATTTCGCCTTACCTGCATGCGCTCCTGAAAATGCCGGGGTGGGCGTGGAGAACGATGCACTTCGTGCCTCACTGCGCGTTCGGGACGCGTTGCGGAAGGTGCCCGCGTGTCGGCGGTGTATCCTTTCGGACTCTTAGGATTCGTTACTGGCCTGACCTCGGGTGACCCAGGCTCATGTGGCCGCTACCATGACAGAAAACAGCTTTGCTTTCCGCTTGAAGGAATTGCTCGAGCACAAGAAGCTCACGCTCCAGGCCGTCGCCACCGCGCTGGGGCTGTCGCGCCCGGCCGTCCATAAATGGACACGCGGCGGCGAGATCGACTATGACAACCTGCGCAAGCTGGCCGCGTTCCTCAACGTCAACTGGATCTGGCTGCGCTACGGCGAAGATGCCCAGCGCGAGGCCGAGTCGTCCAGCGCCGTGCCGTTGCCGATGACGGATGTGCGGCGCAAGTACACCGCCGAGATTATGGATAGCGAAGCCCGGATGAAGCTGGCGCAGGAGGCCGCGCGCATCGTGACCTGGGAGTGGAACCTCATCACCGATGCCGTCACCTATTCGCCGAACGTGGAAAGCGTGTACGGCTGGCCGATCGCCAACAATGCCGACTTCTGGAAGCGCGCGCACCCCGACGATATCCCGATGATGGAGCGGATCTACGAGGACTCGCTGCGCACCGGCGAGCCGCACGAGTTCGATTTCCGCATCCTGCCGCCGGATGGCGGCATCCGCTGGATTTCCTCGCGCGCGACGCCGATCCGCGATGTCGAAGGCCGCCTGGTCAAGATGGTCGGCATCAGCATGGACAACACCGCGCGCAAGAAGGTGGAGCAGTCGCTGCGCGATCAGCAGGCGCGCTTTCGCGCGGTCTTCGAGCTTGCCTCCGAAGGCATGGCGCTGATCGGGATCGGCTGGCAATGGGAGTCGGTCAACGCGGCGCTGACCGGCATGCTCGGCTATGCGGAGGCGGATCTGGCGGATATCACCCTGCCAGATCTGCTGGCGGGCGATGGCGAAGCGCTGCAGGCCCTGCTGACGGGTAGCGAGGAGCGTTGCGCGTTCGAAGCCCGCCTTGTGCGCAAGGACGGACGGCAGTTGCCGGTCAGCATCCGGGCCGCGCTATGCCGCGACGAAGAGTCCGGGCAGCCGACGCACGTGATCGTGGCCGTCCAGGCGACCGGCAAGGCGACCGGCAAGGGGAAATAGCGCCGCGCCCCGCGGCGCGAGGCACGGCCAGAGCGCTTCAGGCGGCGAGGGCCTGCGCATCGGCTTGGCGCACCAGCGCGGCGATCGCCTCGCCCACGTCCCCGGTATGCGCGTCGCCGCCCAGGTCAGGTGTGCGCGGGCCCTGCGCCAGCACGGTCTCGATTGCGCGCACGATGGCGTCGTGCGCCTCGCGGTAGCGCGCGCTGCCGGCTTCATCCATGCCCTCGGCGCCGCCGAGGAACTCCAGCATCAGCGCGCCGGACCAGATCATGGCGATCGGGTTGGCGATGGCTTTGCCGTAGATGTCGGGGGCGGAGCCATGCACCGGCTCGAACAGCGACGGGAACTTGCGGTCCGGGTTGAGGTTGGCGGAGGGCGCCAGACCAATGGTGCCGGCGCAGGCGGGGCCCAGGTCGGAGAGGATGTCGCCGAACAGGTTGGAGGCCACCACCACGTCGAAGCGGTTGGGCTGGAGCACAAAGCGCGCGGTGAGGATGTCGATGTGCTGGCGGTCCACCGTCACCTCGGGATAGTGCTGCGCCATCGCGTCGGTGCGCTCATCCCAGTACGGCATGCTGACCGCAATGCCGTTGGACTTGGTGGCCACGGTGAGGTGCCGGCGTGCGCGCGAGTTGGCCAGTTCGAAGGCGTAGCGCAGCACGCGGTCGGTGCCGACGCGGCTGAATACGGATTCCTGCAGCACCACCTCGCGCTCGGTGCCCTCGAACATGCGGCCGCCCAGCGAGGTGTACTCGCCCTCGGTGTTCTCGCGCACCACGAAAAAGTCGATATCGCCCGGCTTGCGGTTTGCCAACGGGCAGGGCACGCCCTCGAACAGCCGCACCGGGCGCAGGTTCACGTACTGGTCGAAGTCGCGGCGGAACTTCAGCAGCGAACCCCACAGCGAGACGTGGTCGGGCACCTTGGCGGGCCAGCCCACGGCGCCGAAATAGATCGCATCGAACCCTTCCAACTGCTCGCGCCAGTCGGCGGGCATCATGGCGCCGGTCCGCAGGTAGTAGTCGCAATGCGCCCAGTCGAAGCGCACGAATTCCAGGCCCAGCGAAAAGCGCTTGGCAGCGGCTTCGAGCACGCGCAGGCCCTCGGGCATGACTTCATTGCCGATGCCGTCGCCAGGGATGACGGCAATGCGGAAGGGAGCGGGGGAGGTGGTTGTCATGACGGATGGTTCACAGTCTGGATTGGGATGGCCCATGGTAAGGAATTCCGGTCGGAATATAATCAGCCAATCCGTGAACCAATAAAACACACTTCGTGAAGAATGACCTGCTCAACGAGGACCTGCGCGTCTTCATCGAAGTCGCCCGCAAGTCGAGTTTTTCCGCCGCCGCGGAGGCGCTTGGCGTGTCGCCGGCCTACATCAGCAAGCGCGTCCATGTGCTGGAAGCTGCGCTTGCGGTCAAGCTGTTCCACCGCACCACCCGCCGCGTGGTGGTGAGCGAGGAGGGCGAGCGGGTCTACGCGCTGGCGCAGCGGATCCTGGACGATATCGATCATCTCTACGAGGAAGTCTCCAGCACGCGCCGCAACCCGCGCGGCCTGCTGCGGGTTTGCTCCAGCTTTGGCTTCGGGCGCCGGGTGGTGGCGCCGGCCATCTCGGAACTGTCGACCCTGTACCCCGCGTTGCAAGTGCGCTTCGAAGTGTTCGACCGGCTCATCGACGTGGCGACCGAAGGCTTCGATCTCGACATCCGCGTGGGCGATGAGATCGCGCCGCACCATATCGCGCGCCGGCTGGGCGACAACCGCCGCGTGCTGTGCGCGTCGCCCGCCTACCTGGCACGCCGCGGCCGGCCGCGCACGCTGGCCGACCTGGCCAGCCACGACTGCCTGGTGATCAAGGAGCGCGACCATCCCTTTGGCGTGTGGAAGCTACGTAACGGCAATGCCGAGCAGACCGTCAAGGTCACCGGGCCGCTGTCGTCCAACAACGGCGAGATCGTGGTGCGCTGGGCGATGGATGGACGCGGCATCGTGCTGCGTTCGCTGTGGGATGTGGGCCCGATGCTGGCCAGCGGCGAACTGGAGCAGATCCTGCCGGAGTGCGGTCAGGACGCGAATATCTGGGCGGTGTACCCGTCGCGCCTGACCAGTTCGGCCAAGATTCGCGTTTGCGTGGAATTCTTCGAGACGTTCTTTCGCGAGCGGGCCGCCTCGCATGCGGGCCATGCGAGGCTGATACCGGCTTAGTCCGCGTGAATATTCGCCGCCTGCGCGATCTTGCGCAGGCGCGCGATCTCGCTGGTGACGCGCGCGCGGTACTCGGCGGCGCTGCCGTACTCCGGCTCGAAGCCGTTCGCGGTCATGCTTTGCTGCAGCGCCGGATCTTTCATCATGCTGGCGATGGCGGTCTCCAGCGTCTGGCGTACCGGGACGGGAATCCCCTTGGGCGCGACGATGGCGAACCAGGTGCTGAGCGACACGCCGGGAAAACCGCTTTCGATCGCGGTTGGCACCTGGGGCAGCAGCATTGAGCGCGTGGTGCCGGTGACGGCGATGGCCTTGACCTTGCCGCCCTTGATCTGCGGGGCCGCCGCCACCACGGTATCGACCGACAGCGGGATCTGGTTGCCGATCAGGTCGGCCATGGCCGGTGCGCTGCCCTTGTAAGGCACGTGCAGCAAGCCCATGCCGGTGGCCGCGTTGATCATCTCGCCGGCAAAGTGCGCGGTGGTGCCGGCACCATAGGAACCGTACGACATGCCGCCCGGCGTGGCCTTGGCCACGGTCACCAGTTGCTTGAGCGTATCCGCCTTGACCGCGGGGTTGGCCAGCAGCACCAGCGCGGTCGAGCCCACCATGCCAAGCGGCTCGAAACTCTTTAGCGAATCGTAGGGCAGGCGCGAGTAGGTGACCGGGTTGACGGTGAAAGTGGTGGCCGCGCTGAGCAACAGGGTATAGCCGTCCGGCGCGGATTTCGCCACGTAGTCCGCGCCGACGATGGTGCCGGCACCGGCCTTGTTCTCGACCACCACGGACTGCTGCAGCACTTCGCCGAGCTTGCGCGCCACCAGGCGGGCGAGCACGTCGGTGGAGCCACCGGGCGGGAACGGCACCACCAGCTTGACCGGCTTGTCCGGGTACGGCGCGGCCAGCGCCGGCCAGGCAGCAGCCAGGGCTGCGCAGGCCGCCACACCCAGCGCGAAGCACCGGGCCGCGCTGCCGGTGCTATTCAGGGTCCATCTCGTCATGCGCGTTGCAAACATCTGTGTTTCCCCTTGGTGTTGCGATCAATGTGGTCGATGGGATCGAATGGCCGGTGCCAGCCGTTGCCCCTTACAAAGCCGGACGGATGCGCCCGGCCGGATTGGCCTGCTCGAACAATTGCGCGAATGCAAGCAGCGCGCGTTCGCCGCGATACTTGCCGACGACCTGCAGGCCCACCGGCAAGCCGTCTTCCGTGAAGCCGCAAGGCACCGAGATGGCAGGATGCCCGGTGATGGTGATGCGGTAGCAGGAACGCATCCAGCCAATATAGCTCGGCATGGCCACGCCCTCGATGCTTTGCGGGTATTCCGTGTCGACTGCGAACGGCAGGACCTGCGACACCGGCGCAATCAGGAAGTCGTAGCACTCCAGCAGCGCCTGCATGCGCGCGAACATGCGGCTGTGCGCACGTTCGGCTTCGGCTATCGCCGCGCCGTCCTGGGTTAGTCCCAGGTCAATATTCCAGCGCACGGTGTCCTTCATCAGTTCACCGTGCTCGGCCCGCGCGGGGCCGTAGTTGGTCGCGAACGCCAGCGCCCGCAGCACCTCGAAGGCATGGTCCGCGCCGCTGAAGTCCGGCTCGGCTTCATCCACCGTGCAGCCCAGCGCCTGGCAGTGACGAATGCCCTCCTGCAGGATGCGGCTCACCGCCGGCTCGAACGGCAGCCCGCCCAGCGTCGGGCTGACGGCGATGCGCAGGCCCTTGCCGTCGAGGCGGGGCAGCGCGGCGAATTCCGCCGCGCCGCTAGCGATGGCCAGCGGGTCGACGGGATGGTCGCCTGCCAGCACGCTGAACATCAGCGCCACGTCGGCCACCGAGCGGCCCATCGGTCCACCCACCGTGAGCGTGTTGAACGCATGGCTGGCCGGCGTCATCGGCACCCTGCCGATCGAAGGCCGCAAGCCCACCACATTGCAGAAGCTGGCCGGGTTGCGCAGCGAGCCGCCCATGTCGGAGCCATCGGCCAGCACGACCATGCCCGCGGCCAGCGCGGCGGCGCTGCCGCCACTGCTGCCGCCGGCGGAGACGTCGTGGCAGTAAGGGTTGCGGGTGGCGCCGAATACAGCATTGAAGGTGTGCGAACCGGCGCCGAACTCCGGCAGGTTGGTCTTGCCCAGCATGATGGCGCCCGCTGCACGCTGGCGAGCCACCACGGCGCTGTCCTGGGCTGGCACGAAGTCCCGGTACACGGCGGACCCGAAGGTAGTGCGCACCCCGGCGCTGAGGAACGAATCCTTGTGCGCCACCGGCAGGCCGAACAGCGGGCCGGGCACGGCGCCGCGCGCCAGCGCCGTGTCGGCCGCATCGGCAGCCGCCAGCGCCTGCTCGAAGCTGGTGGTGACGATGGCGTTGATGGTGGGGTTGACGCGTTCGGTGCGCGCAATGTGTGCGCTGACGGCTTCGCGCACGCCCAGTTCGCGGCTGCGGATGGCGCCGGCCATCTCCACGGCGCCGAGGTAGCAGATGTCTTCCATGAGGTCCTGGTCTCCTTCGTTGGCTTGCGGTGTTCTCTCTCGACCCGCCGCGACGCATCAAGCTGTGGTCCGGAAGGCAGAGCGAGGCAGGGGCATGCCATAACGATAATGGCAGCCGTCCCTGCGTTGGCGTAGGCCGTGTCGCAATGCCAACAGCGTTCCCGGCGCTCGCGGGCGGCTTCGTGCCCACCTATGGCGTGGCGCGGCGCATTATCCGCACCGCCGAGGTGCCGTTTGCGCGAGAAGGTGCCGCAGCGGCGGCAATGGGCGGCATTTCGGCACCATCGGCGCCCGGGGCGGACAGAAAGCTACTTTCTAAATTCGGCAAGGCAAATACCGTGCAGGCTTATCATTGCGCAAAGGCCGATGCACCCGCTGGCGGCGGCAGCGGCCTGTCTTCCCCACCAGCGAAACAGCAACCATGAAGCTCACGTCGATCCATGCCGTTCCTCTCGCCTATTTCCTGGAAGTAGCGGAGCGCGGCTCGCTCAGCGCGGCGTCGGCCTCGCTGCATGTGGCGGTATCGGCGATCAGCAGGCAGGTAGCGCGGCTCGAGGCCGAACTGGGCGCGCCACTGTTCGAGCGCGAGCCGCGCGGCATGCGGCTGACCGAGGCCGGCCTCGTGGTGCAGCAATACGGGCGCCGCGCCTTCCTGGATGCGCAGACCTTGCAGGCCGACCTGCAGGGCCTGCTCAGCGTGGCGCACAGCACGGTCAGGCTGGTCTGCACCGACGGCTTTGCGCGCGACTACATGCCGTACGCAATGGCCTTGTTCCAGCGCCGCTATCCCGGTGTGAGCTTCTCTCTGGAAGTGTGCGCCCCTGCCGCCGCCACGCGCATGGTGCGCGAAGGCCTGGCCGACCTGGCGCTGACGTTTGCCATCGCAGCGCAGGAGGGTATCGAGGTAGTGTATTCGGAGGCTGCGCCGGTCTATGCCTATGTGGCGCGCAAGCATCCGCTCGCGGCGCTCAAGCGCGCCAGCCTGAAGGAGGTGGTGGCATACCCGCTGGCGCTGCCCAGCGAGACCAATACCATCCGCCAGCTATTCGACCTGGCCTGCGGGCTGGAAGGCCTGCGCCCGCGCATATTGCTCAGCAGCAATTCGCTGAGCGCGCTGGTGGGTTATCAGGCGTACGCGGATGCGGTGTACCTGACCGGGTCCCTGGCGGTGCGCAACAACCTGCGCGCGGAGCGCCGCGTACTGGTGCCGATCGCCAGCCGGGCCATGCAGCAGCGCGCCCTGCAGATCCAGACCATGGCGGGGCGCCACTTGCCGCCGGCGGTGCGCGCCTTTGCCGAATGGCTGGAGGAGGACATCGCCGGGCGGCGCCGTGCCGTGCCGGGCCTTCCCGCGCGCCGGCGTGCCGGCGTATCGGGGGCCGCTTCGGCATGATCCGGCACCGGCCCGGTGAGCGCTGCAACAATCCCTTGTTAGCGCGTAACCGCGCTTGGGCTTTGCCTTGCCCGCTGCCTATGATGGAGGGGTGTATCGCGCGCACCGGACTGGCCGGCGTGCACGATCGTCTGCGGCCATCGGGCCAAGGAGAGCGGACATGTCAAACCACACCTACAAGCTGGTCGAGATCGTTGGCTCGTCGCCGGACGGTTGCGATGCGGCGATCCGTAGCGCCATCGACAAGGCGAGCGAAACCATCAAGAACATCGACTGGTTCGAGGTGGTAGAGACGCGCGGCCACATTGCCGATGGCAAGGTCGCGCACTTCCAGGTCACGCTGAAGATCGGCTTTCGCGTGAGCTGAGCCGCGCGGCGGCGTCCGCGTCGCTGAACAGCCGGTTAAGCACCGCGTCGGGCGCGTCGCGCAGGAAGTCGAGCATCTTCTCGACAAAGGGCGCAGTGGCGGTGCGCGGCACCTCCCGCACCCAGCGGATGGCCTCGTGCTCCTGGCCGCACAGCGCTAGCGCGCGCGCATAGTTGAACTGGCCACGGAAGTCGCCGCCCTCGGCCGCGCGGCGATAGTAGTCCATCGCCATCGCCGCGTCGCGTTCGACTTCCCAGCCGTCCTCGTAGAAGCCGCCCACGATGTTGAGCGACTTCGCATGCCCCATGCCGGCGGCCCGCCGGTACCAGTCCAGCGCTTCGGTCCGGCTGGCGGCTATGCCGCGGCCGAGCACTAGCGCGGTGGCCAGGTTGTACATGCCCCAGTCGGAACCGCGTTGCGCGGCCAGTGTGTACCACTGCGCCGCCGCGTTGTCGTCTTGCGTGGTGCCCCAGCCGTTTTCATAGCAACGGCCAGCCATGTTCGCGGCGCCGGCATGGCCCGCGTGCGCGGCGTGCTTGAACCAGGCAAAGGCGCGCGCATCGTCGCGGTCAAGCCCGTGGCCGGCGAGGAACCACTGGCCCAGGATCATCTGCGCATCGAGGTTGCCCTGCACGGCTGCACCGCCCAGCCAGGGCAGCGCGAGGCGCGGGGGCTCGCGCAGCTTGTCCGCCAGCCCGGCGGTGCCGAGCTGGCCGAGTTCGCCCGGGGAGGCGATGCGGAAGGGGAGCGTGTCCAGTGTGTCCATGCGGGGCGGATAAAGTAAAAACGGCACACCGCGCCGCGAGGGTGGTGTGCCGTGTGCGGGCGCCGCGGCGTTTGCCGGGCGCTTGCGGCCGCTTAATAGCGCACGTTCAGGCTCAGGATGCCCTGGCGTCCGGGAGCGATCGACGCATAGTGGCTGGCGTAAGCCTGGTTGTAATAGACCTTGTCGGCCAGGTTCATCACATTGAGTTGCAGCGCCACGTTCTTGTTGATGCGGTACGAGGCCATCGCATCGAAGCGCCAGTACGAGGGCACCCACTTGTTGCTGGCTTCGCTGCCCCACACCTTGGACACATAGTAGGCACCGCCGCCCACCGTGAAGTTGGGGAACAGTTGATAGGTGCTCCACAGGCTGAAGCTGTCCGCGGGCGTGTTGGGGAAGGACTGGCCGTTGGTGGCGCCAAAGGCCGAACCGGCCCCGCCGTTGTTGCGCAGTTCGCTCTTCAGGTGGGTATAGCCGCCGAACACGGCCCAGTTGTCGGTGACGTTGCCGGAAAAGCCCAGTTCCACGCCATCCACGCGCTTGTCGCCGGCCATGGCAGCAGTGCCATCCTGCATCGTGATGCGGGCATTGGTGGTTTCCACCCGGAAGATCGCCGCGGTCAGCGCCAGGCGCTTGCGTAGCACGTCCCACTTGGTGCCGATTTCGAAGGCGCGGTTCTTTTCGGGGGCAAGGTTGGAACCGGGATTGCGGCCATTGCGATCCGGGGCCAGCGCGTTGCCGTCGCTGCCCTGGGCCAGGAAGGAGCCGGCCGGCGTCGACGAGGTGCCGTAGGAGATATAGAAGCTGGCGTTCTCCACCGGCTTGTAGACCACGCCTAACTGATAGTTGAAGAGGTTGTCGTCGCGCGAATATTCGGCGCGGGTGCCGTTGGCGGCGCGGGCTGCCTGGAACTCGGTGCTGTAGTGGTCGAAGCGCACGCCGGCATTGACCAGCCACTGCTTGTTCAGCTCGATCGAGTCGAAGGCGTAGACCGAGCTGGTGTTGGTCTTCGAGTTGGTCGGGTTGTTCACGCGGCTGATCGCGCCGGCCCAGGGATCGTTCGGGTTCGGGTTATACAGCGTGGTGCAGTTGTAGCCGCCGGCAGCGCCCGGGCCCTTCGGGCAGCGGTTGTTGCCCGTGTCCACGTTGTAGGTGTCGTTCTGGCTTTTTTCTTGCGCGAACTCCACGCCGAAGGCGTACTTGTGCTTGATCGACCCGGTGGCGAACTCGCCGGACAGGTCCGTCTGGTTGGCGATGGTATTGGCGGTGGAGATGCGCGTATTGGCGCGGCGCCAGATCATGTCGTAGTACAGGTTGCCCTGGCTGTCGTCGGGCTGGGTCCAGATGTAGTCCTGCGTCGTGCGTGCGATACGGGTCTGGTTGCGGAATTTGAGCGCGGGGCTGAAATCGTGCTCGAAGCGGATCGTGCCCATATCCGCGTTGTCCTTGCGGAAATCGCGGTCCGCCAGGCCGTAGTAGGTGTTGCGCGGCACGTTCACCGGCGAGCCGTCGCCGGCCACGCGCGTGCGCGGGCGGCCGTCGGTGCGGGCGTTGAAGGTGGGGTTGTTATACGGAATGCCGGTGTCTGGCGTGTCGTCAGACTGCATGTGGTAGTACGACAGCGTCAGGCGCGTGTCGGTACCCAGGCCAAACGCCACGGACGGTGCAATGCCCAAGCGATTCTGGTGGGTGGTATCGCGCCCGGCGACACCGGCATCGTAAGCCATGGCATTCAAACGGAAGGCCGCATGCTCGGCGAACTTCCAGTTGCCGTCGACGGTGGCGCGCTTGTACTCCGCATTGCCGACGCCGATGTTGCCTTCGGCGAAGCTGGTCAGCTTGGGCGCCTTGCTGACAATATTGATGCTGCCGCCGGCCGAGCCGCGGCCGTCATAGGCGCCAGCCGGGCCCTTGGTGACCTCGACCGACTCGACATTGAACAATTCACGGCTCTGCGAACCGATGTCGCGGAAGCCATCGAGGAAGGTGCTGGCCTGCGCGTCGTAGCCGCGGATGAAGGGCCGATCGCCAACCGGGTTGCCGCCTTCGCCGGCGCCGAAGGAAATGCCGGGTACTGTGCGCAGCACGTCGCTCAGGTTGGTCGAGGCGGTGCTCTGGATCACTTCCTGAGGAATGACGGTGATCGACTTGGGCGTGTCGAGCAGGGCGCCGGGCGTCTTGATCGACGAAGCGGTATCCGCCTTGAAGCCGCTTTCCGATTCGCCGTTGACGGTTACCGCCGGCAATTCGACCGCCGCGAGCTTGGTATCAGCGGATTGGGCAGCCACCGGAGCGGCTGCCACGGCCATGCCTACCGCACCGGAGAGGCGCGGGATGACGTTGTGTTTTTTGTTCTTCCTGATGACGACAGCGGTTTGCACAAAAATCCCCGATAGCTTGAATAGTATTGCGAATGAGAGGAATTATCATTTGTGTTTATATGTCAGTCAAGGCATACATACGGAACGTATGTGGCGAAAACGTTACATTTCGGCTTGTCGACGTGGTGTTGCCTGCCATGGCGTACCCGCGCGGGTGGCCATGGCTCTTTGTATTAACCTGCGTTCAATAGCGCAGGTTCACGTTGAGAATCGCAGTGCGCCCGGGGGCAATCGAGGCGTAGTGCGCCGGATAGGCCTGGTTGTAGTACACCTTGTCGGCCAGATTCATCACGTTGAGCTGCATCGACACGTTCTTGTTCAACTGGTAGGCGGCCATGGCGTCGAAGCGCCAGTAGGACGGCACCCAATTGTTGCGGGCCTGGCTGCCCCGCACCTTGGATACGTAGTAAGCGCCGCCGCCCAGGGTGAGGTTGGGGAATAGCTGGTAGGTACTCCACAGGCTGAAGCTGTCCGATGGCGTGTTGGGGAAGGCGTGGCCATCGCTCGCGCCGAAGTCGGCGCCGGATCCGCCGTTGTTGCGCAGTTCGCTCTTCAGGTGGGTGTAGCCGCCGAAGACCGCCCACTGGTCGGTGACGTTGCCGGAAAAGCCAAGTTCGACGCCGTCCACACGCTTGTTACCGGCCATGGCCGCGAGGCCGTCTTCCAGCGTGATGCGCGCGTTGGTGGTTTCCACGCGGAAGATGGCGGCGGTTAGTGCCAGGCGCTTGTGCAGCACGTCCCATTTGGTGCCGAGTTCAAAACTGCGATTTTTCTCGGGAGACAGCGCGCTGCCTGCCTTGGTTGGCGCCAGCCCGCTCGGCTCGCTGCCTTGCCCGACCACGGCGCCGGCGGGGGTGGACGAGGTACCGTAGGACGCGTAGATGCTGGCGTTTTCCACCGGTTTGTAGACCACGCCGAACTGGTAGTTGAAGAGATTGTCGTCTCGCGCATACGTACTGCGCGGGCCGGCGCCGCTGCTGGCGCGGGAGGTCTGAACCTCGCCGCGGTAGCGGTCGAAGCGTAGTCCGGCATTCACCAGCCATTGCTTGTTGAGCTCGATCGAGTCGAAGGCGTAGTCCGATGCGGTGGTGGCCTTGTGGTTGGTCGGGTTGTAGGTGCGGGTGATCCGGCCGGTCCACGGGTCGTTCGGGTTCGGGCTGTACAAGGTAGTGCAGTTGTAGCCGCTGGCGGCGCCCGGACCACTTGGGCATCGTTTGTTGCCTGTGGCTACGTAGTAGCTATCGTTTTCGCTTTTATCCTGGGAGAACTCCACGCCGAAGGCGTACTTGTGCTTGAGGGCGCCAGTGAGGATCTCGCCAGACAAGTCGGTCTGGTTGGCCAGCGTATCGGATATGCCGTGGCGCTGGTTGGTCCGGCGCCAGACCATGTCGTAATAGATATTGCCATCGAAGCTGCCGTCGGGCCGCGTCCAGAGATAGTCCTGCATGGTGCGGGCGATGCGCGTCTGGTTGCGGAACTTGAGCGCGGGGCTGAAATCGTGCTCGAAGCGGATCGTGCTGACGTCCGCACTGTCCATGCGGAAGTCGCGGTCGACCAGCCCGTAGTAAGTGTTGCGCGGCACCTTGAGCGGCGAACCGTCGCCGGCCAGCCGCGTGCGCGGGCGGCCATCGGTGCGCGGGACGAAGTTCGGATTGTTGTAGGGCATGCCGGTGTCGGGCAGCCCGTCCGATTCCATGTGGTAATAGGACAGCGTCAGCCGCGTATCGGAGCCAAGGCCGAAAGCCACCGAAGGGGCAAAGCCCCAGCGCTCCTGGTGCGTGGCGTCGCGGCCGGGCACGCCGGCATCGTGGTACATGGCGTTCATGCGCACCGCGGTGCGTTCGCCGAACTGCCAGTTGGCGTCGGCGGTGGCGCGCTTGTAACTGGCGTTGCCAACGCCGAAGTTGCCTTCGGCGAAGTTGCCGAGCCTGGGCGCCTTGCTGACGATGTTGATGCTGTCGCCGGCCGAACCGCGTCCGTCATAAGCACCGGCGGGGCCCTTGGTGACTTCCACCGATTCGATATTGAACATTTCGCGCGACTGCGCGCCGATATCGCGGAAGCCATCCAGGAAGGTGCTGGCCTGCGCATCGTAGCCGCGGATGAACGGCCGGTCGCCGACCGGGTTGCCGCCCTCGCCGGCGCCGAAGGCGATGCCGGGAACGGAGCGCAGCACCTCGCTGAGGCTGGTCGACGCCGTACATCAGTTCGTGCGGGATGACGGTGATGGACTTGGGGATGTCGAGCAGAGGTCCGGGCGTCTTGATCGACGAGGTGTCGTCAGCCTTGAACTCGCTGTGCTGCGAGCCGCTGACGGTGACAGGCGGCAACTCCACCGCTGCCACTTTCAGGTCCCCGCCCGCCTGGGCGGCCACCGGCGCGGCCGCGATGGCCGCGCCAACCGCGCCCGTGAGGCGCGGGATCGCCTGCTTCTTTCTTCTGGTCCTGATAACTAGGGCGCTTTGCATGATTCTCCGTCGGCTGCGGTGGATAATGAATACGAATAAGTGTCATTCGTATTAAGTCCGCGAAACGTCGGAAAAATCTGCAATGCGTTCGGAAATTTCCCAAAGGCGTGTTCTGATCGAACCGGCAGCGGCAGGCCGCATTCAAACGCGGTCGCCGCCAGGGCTACCGTCCGCTGGCGCCTCAGAAGGTCCTCTTGCCGCCCTGGTAAGCGCTCACGATGCGGTTCATTTCCGCCACCAGCGCGGCGGGCTCACCGTGCAGGGTGCGCGCGATGCCTTGCATATAGCCGAGCAGTTCCTGCCTGGCGGCTTCGGCGAAGTCCATGGTCACCGCCTGGTCTTCGTACAGCAGTACGTAGGAGCGGGCAAAGCCGTAGAGCAGGAAGTAGGCAGCAGCGTGCGCCGGATCCGTGTCGATCAGTTCGCGCGTGGCGTTCTTCACCGTCACGAAGGCGTCGGTGCCAGGGAGCGAGTCCTGGAATTGCTGGAGGGTGGTTTCAAGCGTCATGGCGCAATGTCGGTTAGTGAAAACTGGGTCGGATACAAAGTGAGGGGACGCGCTGGCGATGGATCCGAGTGTCCGCTCATACGCTGTTCAACATGCGCCGCAGCAGCGCGGCACCATCGCGCCCCTTATAGGCGCGCTGCCACAGGTCATTGACCATGGCGGTGTAGAGCCGTACCGCCTCGGGCGCGGCCGTCACCGTGGCGATGCCGGTGGAGACATTGGGAAACTCCCCGAAACGGAACGGGCTGGTTGCCACGTAGGCCTTGCCCGGCCGCTCGAAGACCTGGAAGGTGACGTTGGGCATGCTGCCGTCGACAATGCCGATCTGCAGGCCGATCGGCTGCGCGTCGAGCAGCTCGATCACGCGTTCGATCTCGCGCCGGGCAGCCAGCGAGCGTTCCATGCGTACCGCCGGCGGCAGGTCCAGGCGCCCCACCAGCCCGAAATGCACGAAGCGCTCGAGCGAGCGCAGGTCGATCAGGCTGGTAATGGGCGGCACGCTGCGCGCGAACGATTGCTTGCGTTCCTCAAGCAGGGCCAGCAAGGCATCGATGGTCGCCGCCGGCGCCGGCTGCGGGCTCTCGGCCAGCATCTGCCGCAGGTGGCCGGCGTAGTGGGGCGATGTCAGCAGGTAGGAAACCGGTTCGAAATGGGCAAGGATGCGCGTCGCGCCATGTTCGAGCTGGCGCATGCGCTCGATATAGGCCACCGCCG
The DNA here is from genome assembly GCA_000955785.1 of Burkholderiaceae bacterium 16. Classification (GTDB taxonomy): domain Bacteria; phylum Pseudomonadota; class Gammaproteobacteria; order Burkholderiales; family Burkholderiaceae; genus Cupriavidus. The sequence continues at coordinate 25,879 of JYOD01000004.1, read as the reverse complement.
AGTGGTAGTACTCGGACTCGACCCCCAGCATCGACGCCAGCGAAGTGCCAAGCAACTGGGCCAGCCGGCCGAGCGTCTCGATCTTGACGATATCGCCCTTTTCCATGCGGTAGATCGCTGCGCGCGACACGCCGAGCTGCTCCGCAATGGCCTCCGCCCGCATCCCCGCCCCCAGGCGATAGGCGCGCAGCCGATTGCCGATCTCGACGAAATCAACGGGTGGGTCCGCAGCAAGGAGAGTGTCCATCCCGTGAAAATCTCAAAAAGAAGACAGAGACTATCCTAGCACGGTCCGCCGCCGCATGGGGCGAGATGTATCACGCCAGGAAGCAATGCTGTCGGGCTTTCCCTTGATGCAGGCCTGGATGGCCCGGGCAACGACGGCGACGACGCCGGCGTGCCCGCGAGTGCTGGGGTGTTGTGCATCAATGTGCATTTCTGGCGCATTCCTGGTGCGGAAGAGGAGAGAATTCCTGCTCTTCTGTCTCGTAAATGAGACTTGGCTAGATTTTTGGATGGCATGTATATTGCGAACCGCACGCCGGGATGGCAATCCGCCGATCCTTCGCATCACGCAAGACACACAAACCACACAAGACGCACAGATAGGAGCGCCCCCGGCGCCAGAAAAGGAATCCGATGAAGAAGTCCCTTGCCACGGCGCTGTCCGCCGCCGTTACGCTCACTCTTGCCGTTGCCGCCGCGCCAGCCCGTGCCGCCGGCTATCCGGACCGCCCGATCACCATCGTCGTGCCCTACGCCGCCGGCGGCAGCAACGACATGGTGGCGCGCGTGCTGAGCCAGCGTCTTAGCCAGGATCTCGGGGTTTCGGTGGTTGTGGACAACGCGCCGGGCGCCAGCGGCACCATCGGTGCCATCAAGACCATCAACGCCCCGGCCGACGGCTATACCTTGCTGCTGGGCTCCAACAGTGAAATCTCGATTGCCAGACTGACCAACCCGAAGATCAAGTACGACGGCCAGCGCGATCTGGTGCCGCTGCGCATGGTCGGCTCGCAGCCCATGGTGCTGGTGTCCGGCGCGCAATCGGGCATTCGTGGCGTGGACGGCTTCCTGGCGCTGGCCAAGAGCAAGAAGGCGGTGAACTATGGCACCTCGGGCATCGGCACGCCGCTACATCTGTCGGGCGAACTGATCCGCGGCGCCAGCAAGGTGAATATGACGCACGTCCCCTACAAAGGTGGCGCGCCGGCGATCGCCGACCTGATGGCCAACCAGATCGAGTTGGGCGTGCTGGTGCTGTCGACGGCGCTGCCGCAGATCAAGTCAGGCAAGCTGCAGGCCATCGGCGTGACTTCGGCCACGCGATCGCATGCCGCGCCCAATATCCCCGCGCTGGCGGAGAACAAGGCGCTGGCTGGTGTCGATATGCGTTTGTGGTTCGGGTTGTTCGCGCCGGCCAACACGCCCAGGGCGGTGACCGACAAGCTGGCCGACGCGCTCGCCCGCGCGATCAATGCGCCGGAGGTCAAGAACAAGCTGTCCGAGGCTGGCGTGGACGTCGATGCAAAGGACGCGGTCGCCTTCCGTGGGTTTATCGCCAAGGAAACCGAGGCTTACCGCAAGATCGTCAGCGAAGCGAATATCCAGGAGTAAGGATGCCGATGCCCGGGTTCTCCGGGCATCGTGCCTGCATCTTTACAGGATGCGGATCTGCTTGACCTTGAACTTCGAGTCGCCGAAGAGTTCCTTGTCGTATTCGCCCAGCAGTTCCACCTGGGTGGACGCATCCACCGGCTGGCCGGCCGGCCACAGCTTCTTGTCGATCTTGATCCGGATCTGCCCGGTGCCGTCGTCGAACTGGTAGCGCTCGTGGCCGACGCTATTAACGATTTTCCCGCGCAGCACGGCGTGCTGGTCGTCCTTGCCTTGCTCCGTCAGCGCCTTGACGGTAGTCGCCGGTACCGTGGAAGGGCCTACGTACTGCGCCTGTGCCATGACGGCCGTAGCCGTCAGAACTGCCGCGATCAGGATGCGTTTCATGGTTTCTCTCTCAAGAATGATTGGAACGTACCGGCTGTGGGGCGGCCACCTGGCCGGACCATTGTGCCGGAGCCGGTGCTTTTGCACCAGCACGCAGGCGATTGTGGGTGGCAGGGGCTGAACCGAAGCTGAACGCGAACGGGCAACGTTATGATGGCGCCTGCCGCGCTGTCCGCTCCGGACCATGCCCGGCTCACTCGTGCTCACCCACCAAAGGGATTCACATTGCGTTTTCTTCACACTGCCGACTGGCACCTCGGGCGCGTGTTTCACGCGCGCAGCCTGCTCGAAGACCAGGCCTGGGTGCTCGATCAATTTGTCGCGCTGGTGCGCGACGCGCGGCCCGATGCGGTGCTGATCGCCGGCGACGTCTATGACCGCGCGGTGCCGCCTCCCGAAGCGGTCGCATTGCTCGACGACGTGCTGGCGCGCATTGTGGTGGACGCGGGTGTGCCGGTGGTGATGATCTCGGGCAACCACGACAGCGCGCAGCGGCTCGGTTTCGGCGCGCGCCTGCTGACGGCGCAGGGTTTGCATGTGGCTGGCCGCACCGAGCGCGAGGCGACCTGCGTGACCTTGTCCGACCCGGCCGGCGAAGTGAAGATCTATGCCTTGCCCTATGCCGAGCCCGCTGCGGTGCGCGATGCCTTCGGCGTGGACCTGCCCGGCCACGAGGCGGCGCTCGCGGCGCGCCTGGAAGCGATTCGCGCGAGCCATCCGGCGCATGCGCGTTCGGTGGTGGTGGGGCATGCCTTCGTGATCGGCGGCGAGGCCAGCGAATCGGAGCGGCCGCTTTCGGTGGGCGGCAGCGGCGCCGTTGCCGCTGGCGTGTTCGACGGCTTCGACCTGGTCGCGCTCGGCCATCTGCACCGGCCGCAGACCTTTGGCCAGCGCATTCACTACGCCGGCTCGCTGCTGAAATACTCGCTGTCCGAAGTCACGCACGCCAAGTCCGTCTCGCTGATCGAGCTGGCGGGCGATGGCACGGTGACGATCGAACCGATTGCGCTCTCGCCCCGGCGCGACTTGCGCATCATCGAAGGGCAACTGGCCGACCTGCTGGCGCATGGCGCGGAGGACCCGCACCGCGACGACTATATCCACGCGGTGCTGACCGATACCAGCGCCTTGCTCGATCCGATGGCCCGCCTGCGCCAGGCCTATCCCAATGCCCTGGCCATCGAGCGCGCCGTGCTGGCGCGATCCGGCGAGGCCAGCGCCGCGGGCCACCGCCTGCGCCAGCTCGATACCGCCGAGCTGTTCGCCAACTTCTTCAAGGAGGTCGCGGACGAAGAACTGGACGACGACAAGCGCCGTGTGCTGGCCCAGCTGCTGGAAGGCATGGCTGCCGCCGAGAGGGAGTCCGCATGAGACCGCTACGCCTGAAGCTGCAAGCCTTCGGCCCGTTTGCCGCCAGCGAGGAGATCGATTTCTGCCAGCTTGGGGAGCGTGCCTTCTTCCTGATCCACGGCCCCACCGGCGCCGGCAAGACCACGCTGCTCGACGCCATCTGCTTCGCGCTCTACGGCGATACGTCCGGTGGCGAGCGCAGCGCGCAGGACATGCGCAGCGCCAACGCCGATCCGGGTTTGCGCACGGAAGTGACGTTCGAATTCAGCCTGGCCGGCCAGCGCTACCTGGCTACGCGTTCACCCGCGCAGGAGCGGCCGAAGCTGCGCGGAGAGGGCACTGTCAAGGAAACGCCCAAGGCCCAGCTCGACACCATGGGCGAGGGTGGCTGGACCAGCATAGCCAGCCAGCCTAACAAGGTCGATGACTATGTGCGCAACCTGCTGGGTTTCGACAGTAGCCAGTTCCGCCAGGTGATCGTGCTGCCGCAGGGACGTTTTCGCGAACTGCTGACTGCCGATTCCAAGAGCCGTCAGGCGATCCTGGAGCGCTTGTTCCGCACCGAGTTGTACCGGCGCGTGGAAGAACTGCTCAAGGGTCAGGCCGCCGGCATCCGCCAGCAGGCCGAGCGGCTGCGGATCGAACAAACGGCCTTGCTGCAGCAGTATCAGCTCGAATCCGTGGACGCCTTGCGCGAGCAGGCAGCGGCGTTGCGAGTCCGGCTGGATGAACTCGGGCAGCGCGACGGCGCGGCACGCACCGTGCTTGAACTCGCCACGCTGGCGAGCAAGCAAGGCGAGCAGACGGAAACCCGCCTGCGCGAACAGCGCGAGACCGAGGCCGCCCATGCCGAGCTGATGACGCAGCGGCCCGAGGTGGAAGCCGAGCGCCAGCGGTTGCTGGCCGCGCGCCGGGCCGCGCAGGTCCAGCCTTTCGATCAGCATCTCGGGCAGGCCGCGCAGGAACACCTGCAGGCGCAGCAAGCGCTTGCCGCGGCGAATGCGCGCGCCAGCGAAAGCGCCGTGGCGTCGGCGGCGGTAGCGGCAGCGCTCGAAGCCGAAATGGCCGGTGTCGGCGATCGGCAGGCGGCGCAAAAGCGTGTGACGGAACTGGAGGCCATGCTGCCGCAGGCGCAACGGCTTGGCGTGCTGCAGCAGGACTTGCAAAGCGCCGCCCGTGGGCAGACACAATCGGCGGCGGCCCATGCCGGTGCCGTGCAGGCGCAGCAGCAAGCGGCTGCCGCGCTGAAACAGGCGGAGGCCGAACTGGCCCAGGCCCAGGAGGGCGCTCGCGGACTAGAGACGATCCAGTTACGGCTGGCGGGCCTGGCGCAGCAGGCGGCCACGCTGGACAAATACGCGGCCACGCTGGCGCACTGGGAACAGGCGCGCCGCCAGGCCGAAGCCGGCCGGCTTGCTGCCGGACAAGCCGCCACACTTCAGGCGGCAAGCGCGCTCCACTTGCGCGAGACGGAGCAGGCCTGGCGGGCCGGACAAGCCGCGCGACTGGCTGCGGGCCTGCACGACGGCGAGTCGTGCCCGGTATGCGGCAGCGCCGACCATCCTGTGGTGGCCCGGCATATCGAGGCACCGGTCTCCGACGAGGCGCTCGATCACGCCCGCGAGGCCGCGCGGCTTGCCGACCAGGCCGCGCACAGTGCGGCCAGCCAGGCGCATACCGCGCAGCAATCGCTGACGCACCGTCAGGAGCAACTGGACGAACTGCGCGAAGCCGTGACCGCCGCGGACATGCCGGCAGGCGCGGCGCAGGATCCGGCCGCTGCCAAGGCGCAACTGGCCGAGGCTATCCAGGCGTTACGCGCGCAGCAGCTGGCTGCCGGGTCGGCGGCTGGACGGTGCGCGCCGCTGGCAGCGGAAATGGAGCGGCTGCGCGGCGCGCTTGCCGCCGCCGATGCGTCCATTCGCGTAGCCGACGCTGCGGCGCAGGATGCCGGTCAGCGTCACGCCAAGCTACAGGGCGAGTGGCAGGCGGCCAGCGCCCAGGTGCCGTCCGAATGGCGTGAGCCAGAGCGGCTCACCCTCGCGCTGGGACAAGCACGGCAGGATCTGGCCGCGCGTGAAGCCGCGCTGGCCGCCGCGCAGTTGGCGGACAAGCAGGCCGGCGCCGGCCTGGCCGCGGCCCAGGCCGCGCAAGCCGGCGCGCAAGCCAGCCTGGCCAGCCACGCGCTGCGCGAGCAGCAGGCTGGCGCAGCGTTCGCAGACGCGCTTGAGCAGGCGGGCTTTGTCACGCGCGAGGCCTATGCCGAGGCGCGGATGCCTGCCGCGCAGGTGGCGCAGCTCGAAGCCCGCGTCAATCGCTTCGACCTCGACCTGGCTGCCGCCGCGGACCGGCGCGAGCGCGCCGCGGTCGCCGCGCGCGACCTGGCCGCGCCCGACCTGGCGGCACTCAGGCAGGCCCAGGCGGATGCCACCAGCGCGCTCGAAGCGCTGGTCCGGGAGCAGGCCGACCTCAACCGCAGCCGCGAGAACCTGCTGCAATGCCAGCAGCGCCTGGACGCGCTGGCTGCCGCGGGCGCGGACATCGAGCGCAGTTACGCGGTGCTCGGGCGGCTGGCCGAAGTGGCCAACGGCAACAATCCGCGCCGCATCACCTTCCAGCGTTTCGTGCTGGCGACCTTGCTCGATGAGGTGCTGGAAGCTGCCTCGCTGCGCCTGATGCGCATGAGCCGCAACCGTTACGAACTGCAGCGCGTGCGCGAACTGGGCGACAAGCGCGCCGCCGGCGGGCTCGATCTGGAGGTGTTCGATCATGACACCGGCATGACGCGCCCGGCGAATACCTTGTCCGGCGGCGAAGGTTTCCTGGCATCGCTCTCGCTGGCGCTGGGACTGGCCGATGTGGTGCAGTCGCGCGCGGGCGGGATCCAACTCGATACGCTGTTTGTCGACGAGGGCTTCGGCACGCTCGATCCCGAGAGCCTGGATTTCGCCATCCGCACGCTGATTGACCTGCAGCAGGCGGGACGGCTGGTGGGCATCATTTCCCACGTGGCCGAGCTGCGCGAGCGCATCGACGTGCGCCTGGAAATCCGTCCCGGGGCGGGCGGCAGCCGGGCCGAGCTGCAATTGCCATGAGGGTCGGGAGGTGACCGCCTCGCGGCAGCCTGAAGCGCGTAAGCTATGGTTTACTCAGGCATCTGCGGGCAGGTGCGCAAGGTAGCTTTCAACTGGCCTACGATCGTGTCCGACAAACGCACAAGCGATTTGCCGCCGCCTTGACCACCGTCGGACAGGGGGTGTAATCTGTTCATTCTGCGAATTGAAGTTCGCAGTTAGAACAAATCAGAATAATAAGAAAAACCAAAGTCTGTTGGATTCGTGTCCGGCGGTGCACTTTTGCAAGGAATTGCAAGGGCGCGCGAGCCGGATGGCTCTTCCGGCAGGACTGTCCGGAGACAGCGTTTGCGTGCCGCCTGATTTCCCTCCTTGGCGGCCGGTTCCGGATAGTTCGTCCGGACTCTCGGAACTGGAACGCAAGTGATCAACAAGCTATTCGACTCCGTGGAATCGGCCATGGCCGACATCCACGACGGCGCCACTATCCTGATTGGCGGTTTTGGCATGGCAGGCATGCCGGCGGAGCTCATCGACGCGCTCATCGCCCAGGGCGCGCGTGACCTGACCATCGTCAATAACAACGCCGGCAATGGTGACACTGGCCTGGCGGCGTTGCTGAAGACCAAGCGCGTTCGCAAGATCATTTGCTCCTTCCCGCGCCAGTCCGATTCCTACGTCTTCGATTCCCTGTACCACGCCGGCGAGATCGAGCTGGAGCTGGTGCCCCAGGGCAACCTGGCCGAGCGCATCCGCGCCGCCGGCGCCGGCATCGGCGGCTTCTTCACCCGCACCGCGTATGGCACGCCGCTGGCCGAAGGCAAGGAAACCCGCATCATCGACGGCCAGGGCTATGTCTACGAGACGCCGATCCACGCCGACTTCGCGCTGATCAAGGCGCTGCGCGCCGACCGCTGGGGCAACCTGACCTACCGCAAGACCGCGCGCAACTTCGGCCCCATCATGGCGATGGCCGCCAAATGCCCCATCGTGCAGGTCAGCGAGATCGTCGAACTCGGCGAGCTGGACCCGGAACACATCGTGACGCCGGGGTTGTTCGTCAAGCGCGTCGTCAAGATCGACGGCGCCAGCCAGGCTGCCGCCTGAGCGCCAAGGAGATCCAGAATATGCAACGCCTGACCCGCGATCAGATGGCCGCCCGCGTGGCCAAAGACATTCCCGACGGTGCCGTGGTCAATCTCGGCATCGGCCTGCCCACCCTGGTCGGTAATCACCTGCCGGCCGACCGTGAAATCCTGCTGCACAGCGAGAACGGCCTGCTCGGCATGGGCAAGGCACCGCCCGCCGGCGAGGAAGACGGCGACCTGATCAACGCCGGCAAGCAGCCGGTCACGATCAAGCCGGGCGGCTCGTATTTCCACCATGCCGATTCGTTCGCCATGATGCGCGGCGGCCACCTCGACTTCTGCGTGCTCGGCGCCTTCCAGGTGTCGGTGAAGGGCGATCTGGCCAACTGGCATACTGGCGCGCCCGGCGCGATCCCGGCCGTGGGCGGCGCCATGGACCTGGCCATCGGTGCCAAGGAAGTGTTCGTGATGATGGAGCACCAGACCAAGCAGGGCGAGAGCAAGATCGTGGCGGAGTGCACGTATCCGCTGACTGGCATGACCTGCGTCACGCGCATCTATACCGACCTGGCAACCATCGACGTCACGCCCGACGGGCTGGTGGCGCGCGACCTAGTCGAAGGCTTGTCCTTCGACGAACTGCAACGCCTGACCGGCGTGCCGCTCAAGCAGGGCGCTTCTGCCTGAGTGTGGGCCTCACCGGCGGGGCCAGCGCCCGCCGAGCACGCTTCCAAGCTTCACGCTTTCACGTACAAGCAAGAGAGACAACCATGACCGAAGCCTTTATCTGCGACGCCATCCGCACCCCCATCGGCCGCTACGGCGGCAGCCTGTCCGCGGTGCGCGCGGACGACCTGGGCGCGGTGCCGCTCAAGGCCCTGATGGCACGCAACCCGAACCTCGACTGGTCGGCCATCGACGACGTGATCTACGGCAACGCCAACCAGGCCGGTGAAGACAACCGCAACGTGGCGCGCATGTCGCTGCTGTTGGCAGGCCTGCCGCAAAGCGTGCCGGGCGCCACCATCAACCGCCTGTGCGGCTCTGGCATGGACGCCACCGGCACCGCCGCGCGCGCGATCAAGGCCGGCGAAGCCGGCCTGATGCTGGCCGGCGGCGTGGAAAGCATGAGCCGCGCGCCGTTCGTGATGGGCAAGGCCACCAGTGCCTTCTCGCGCGATGCGCAGATTTTCGACACCACCATCGGCTGGCGCTTCATTAATCCGGCCATGCGCGCCGCCTACGGCGTGGACTCGATGCCCGAGACCGCCGAGAACGTCGCCACCGATTACAAGATCAGCCGTGAAGACCAGGACCTGATGGCGCTGCGCAGCCAGGAAAAGGCATCGCGCGCCCAGGCCGACGGCACGCTGGCGCAGGAAATCACCGCGGTGACGATCGCCCAGAAGAAGGGCGATCCGCTGGTGGTGGAGCGCGACGAACACCCGCGCGCCACCAGCATGGAAGCGCTGGGCAAGCTGCGCGGCGTGGTTCGCGCCGACGGTACGGTCACGGCTGGCAATGCCTCGGGCGTGAACGACGGCGCCTGCGCCATCCTGCTCGCCAGCGAAGCCGCGGCCCGCCAACACGGCCTGACGCCCAAGGCCCGCATCGTCGGCATGGCCACCGCCGGCGTGGCGCCGCGCGTGATGGGCATCGGCCCGGCGCCGGCTTCGCAAAAGCTGCTCAAGCAACTCGGCATGACCATCGACCAGATGGACGTGATCGAGCTGAACGAAGCGTTCGCCGCGCAAGGCCTGGCCGTGCTGCGCGAACTCGGCGTGGCTGACGACGACGCTCGCGTCAACCCGAATGGCGGCGCCATTGCGCTGGGCCACCCGCTCGGCATGAGCGGCGCCCGCCTGGTTACCACCGCCATGTACCAGTTGCACCGTACGGGCGGCCGCTACGCGCTTTGCACGATGTGCATCGGCGTGGGCCAGGGCATCGCCATGGTGATCGAGCGCGTCTGATCGCAGTGGGTGCGGTTTCGGCGCCCGCGGGTTTCGGCTCGCGGGCGCCGTCTGCTAAAGAATGCCGCATCGACGCCGATAGTCCCCGGTGGACGTGCAGGCTTTGAAGTTCCCAAACGCAAAGAAGCAGTGTGACTGGGCCGACTGGGCCGACTGGCTCGCCGGCTCTGGTCGCATCCCTTTCCAGCATGACCCGGCGCAGTTGCGGCCGGTCGGAGTACAAGATGTCCCTTCCCGTTGCCACGCTCGTTACCGGCGCCAGTTCCGGTATCGGCCGTGCCATCAGCGAAATGCTGCTGGCCGATGGCGTGACGCAGGTGGTCAATGTCGACTATGTCGCGCCCGCCTGGTCCCATCCCAATATGACGTTCTTCCAGGCCGACCTGACCGATGCCGCCGCGACCCGCGCCGTGGCCGAGCAGGTGACCTCGCGCTTTGCCGTCACCCGGCTGGTGAACAATGCGGGCGCCACCCGCCCCGGTACCGCCGACACGGCTCGCGTGGAAGACCTGGACTATGTGGTGGGCCTGCACCTGCAAGCCACCCTGTTGCTGACCCAGGCCTGCCTGCCCGCGATGCGCGCGGCGGGCTTCGGCCGTATCGTGAACATGGCCTCGCGTGCGGCGCTGGGCAAGCCGGAGCGCGTGGTGTATTCCGCCACCAAGGCTGGCCTGATCGGCATGACCCGCACGCTGGCGATGGAGCTGGGCGGCGACGGCATCACGGTCAACGCCGTGGCGCCCGGCCCGATCGCCACCGACCTGTTCCGCAAGAGCAACCCCGAAGGCAGCGAGCAGACCAAGCGTATCCTCGCCAGCATCGCGGTCAAGCGCATGGGCACGCCGGAAGACGTGGCGCGCGCCTCGATGTTTTTCCTGTCGCCGGAGAACGGTTTCGTGACCGGCCAGGTGCTCTACGTTTGCGGCGGCACCACGCTCGGCGTCGCACCCGTGTAGTAGTCCCTGGGCGTGACCGGGGCAATCGCGCCGCGTCATCACGCCACAGCATTTGGTCAGTAAAAACTAAAAAGATGACCCGCGCCACAAGTGCGGGCTTACAGCGATTTATCCTGGAGTAAACATGAAATCCGATTCCCAAGCCCGCACCCTGCACAACAGCGCGCGCCGTCGCCTGCTGGCCGCCGGCGTGGCACTGGCAGCAACCGTTGGCGGCATGACCGGTGCAGCCTACGCTCAAGGTACTTACCCGACCAAGCCGATCACGATGATCGTGCCGTTCTCGGCCGGCGGCACCACCGACATCCTGGCGCGCATCGTCGGCCTGCAACTGGGCAAGGTGCTTGGCCAGCCGGTGGTGATCGACAATCGCCCGGGTGCTGGCGGCAATATCGGTGCATCGATCGCGGCCAAGGCGCCGGGCGATGGCTACACGCTGTTCATGGGCACCATCGGTACCCATGCGATCAACCAGTCGCTGTACTCCAAGCTGCCGTACGATCCGGTCAAGGATTTCGCGCCGATCTCGCGCGTGGCGATGGTGCCGAACATCGTGGTGGTGAACCCCAAGGTGCCGGTCAACAACGTCAAGGAACTGATCGCCTATGTGAAGGCCAATCCGGACAAGCTGTCATACGGTTCGTCGGGCAGCGGTTCGTCGATGCACCTGTCGGGAGAGTTGTTCAACTCGATGACCGGCCTGCATATCCAGCACATCCCGTACAAGGGCAGCGCCCCGGCGGTGAACGACCTGCTGGGCAACCAGATCGGCCTGATGTTCGACAACATGCCGTCGTCGTATCCGCACGTGAAGGCCGGCAAGCTGCGTGCCATCGCCGTGACTTCGGCCAAGCGCTCGCCCGCGCTGCCGAACGTGCCGACCGTGGCGGAATCCGGCGTGCCGGGTTATGAAGCTACCTCCTGGTTCGCGCTGTACGCCACCGGCGGCACGCCGCAGCCGATCATCGATCGCCTGAACGCGGAAGTGGTGAAGATTCTGGCCATGCCGGAAGTGAAGAAGCAGATGGCCGACCAGGGTGCCGAGCCGCGTCCGGAAAAGCCGGCTGAACTGGCCGCGTTCATGAAGTCGGAAACCGCCAAGTGGGCCAAGGTGGTGAAGGCTTCGGGCGCCACGGTGGACTGATCGGTTCCTGATCGCCAGCCCGGCCCGGACGCAACGCCCGGCCTGCCGGCAGCCACGAAAGCCGGCCCTTCGGGGCCGGCTTCTTTACGTCCGTGCCACAGAAAAAAGCCCGCGATTTCTCGCGGGCTTAATCCTGGCCCGCTGGAACAGGGCAGGAGGAGACAAGGGAAGAAACCACGGAAAGAAGCGGCCGGCGCGGATCAGGCCAGGCTGTACTTCACGACCTGTTCTTCGACACCGACAAAGCGCACCAGCTGGCGCAGGCCGCTGGCGTACTCCTTGATATGGTGCCCTTCCGGCGTGTCCGGCAGGCGGTAATACACCGGCATGGTTGCCGCCGGTACCGCTTGCCACACTACAGGAGGGCCATCCGTTTCCCACTGGACATCCCGGTCGTCGGCGAAATCTGTTTGTCCTTGCATGGACCACTCCTGGTGAATGACGGGCATGCGCTGCGCCGCGGCCGAGAACCGGCGACAGGCATGCGAAATGACTATGTCTGCAAATGTATTGCAGACAGCTGCAAAATGCCATTCAGCATTTTTAATATCTGGATCTGATCTGTCTCTTATCTGTCATATTCCCCGCAATTAACCGCCAGAAGCTGCACGCATTCATGGCAGCGGCCCTCTCCGCTCTCCCGGGCCGCGGGGCTGGCCGTGCGGATGCCGGCGACCCGGGACGGTCGCGCCATGCGCTGGCGCGGCTTTGCACTACCTTTGCGCTACCATAGGCCCTTGCCATCAAAGCCACGCCGGGAGGGAAGACTTCACTGCCTGGCGACAGCCTAGCCTCTCACGTTATCCTTCCCGCATGTCCGTTCAGCACGCACTCCTGACTTCCCTATTGGAAAGACCGTCCTCCGGCTACGAGCTGGCGCGGCGCTTCGACCGTTCGATCGGCTATTTCTGGCATGCCACGCACCAGCAGATCTACCGGGAACTGGGCCGCATGGCCGAACATGGCTGGATTGCCACGGAAGAGGGCGAGGGCGAGAGCGATGCGCGCAATCGCAAGAAGGTTTATTTCGTGCTGCCGCCGGGGCGCGACGAGCTTGCGCGCTGGGTGCTTGCGCCTACCGCCGGGTTGGACCTGCGCGACGAGATCCTGGTGAAGTTGCGGGCGGATGCCGTCGTGGGGCCGCTAGGGTTGAGGCCGGAGATGCAGCGCCTGATCGCACTGCACCAGGAGCGGCTCGACACCTACCGCCAGATCGAGAGGCGCGATTTCTGCGCCGCGCAGCCCACGCGCGCGCAGCAACTGCAACATGCACTGCTGAAGCGGGGTATCCGCTATGAGGAAGATTGGGTGTCCTGGGCGGAAGAGCTATTGCCGCTGCTGGATAAGCAGGACGATCCGGCTTGAGGCGCCGGCCGCCATTGGCGCCGCGATAAGGTTCCCCGCCAGCGGCGCGGGGGAAAGGGCAATCCGCCGCCGAATGCGACGGACTGCCCGCGATGACGTAATCAGGCCAGGTCGGCTGCCGTGGCGCCGCTGGTGTGCGCCGTTTGCGGGGCAAGGCCCAGCCGGCGGCGTGCCAGCGCATATTCCTCGGCAAAGCGGCGCACCAGGTCGGCTGCCGGCACCACGCGCTTGATGGCGCCCACGCCCTGCCCGGCGCCCCAGATGTCCTTCCACGCCTTGGCGCTGCCCGAGCCGAAATTCATCTTGGACGGGTCCGATTCCGGCAGCGCCGCCGGGTCGAGCCCGGCGTTGACGATACTCTGGCGCAGGTAATTGCCGTGCACGCCGGTGAAGAGGTTCGAGTAGACAATGTCGGAGGCGTTGCTATCGACGATCATCTGCTTGTAGGCGGCCTGCGCGTTGGCCTCCTCGGTGGCGATAAACGCCGAACCCACATAAGCCAGGTCGGCGCCCGCGGCCAGCGCCGCCAGGATGCCGTCGCCGCTGGCGATGGCGCCCGACAGCAGCACCGGGCCGTCGAACCACTCGCGGATTTCATGCAGCAGCGCAAACGGCGACAGGACGCCGGCATGGCCGCCTGCACCTGTGGCGACCGCGATCAGGCCGTCGGCGCCCTTCTCGATGGCCTTGCGCGCGAAGGTGTTGTTGATGATGTCGTGCAGCACGATGCCGCCATACGAGTGCACCGCGTCGTTGACCTCGGTGCGCGCGCCCAGCGAAGTGATGACGATGGGCACCTTGTAGCGCACGCACAGTTCCAGGTCGTGATCGAGCCGGTCATTCGACTTGTGCACGATCTGGTTGACCGCGAACGGCGCCGCCGGACGATCCGGATGCTTGGCGTCGTGTTCGGCCAGTTCGGTGGTGATGCGGTCCAGCCAGTCGTTGAGCACCGGGCCCGGACGCGCGTTTAGCGCGGGGAAGGAGCCGACCACGCCGGCCTTGCATTGGGCGATCACAAGGTCGGGGTTGGAGATGATGAACAGTGGCGAGCAGACTACCGGCAGCGAAAGACGGTCCTGCAGGATGGCGGGAAGAGACATAGCGTTCTTTTGCGAAGTTGAAACGGTGAGTGGAAGATCCCGGTATCAGGCGCTGGCGCCCTGCAATATGGACTTCTGGCTGGCGAGCCGGGCGCCCATGGCGGCGGCAAGCGCGTCCAGGCCGCTCTTGGGGCGGACCATGACCTCGAAGTCGTCGATCTTGCCGGCGTCGTTGAAGCGGATCATGTCGATGGCCTTGACGGACCTGCCGTCGACTGTCGCACTGAACTCCAGCACCACGCTGCGCCCGTCGTCGCTGACAAAACTGCGGTGATAGCGGAAGTCCTGGAATACCTGGTTGACGGATTCCAGCACCATGCGCAGGGCGATGCGCCCCGGGTACGGTGTGTGGGCGACGGGCGAGTGGAATACCACCTCATCGGCCACGATGCTGTCCAGGTCGGCCATGGAATGGGTGGCAATCATGCGGTGCCAGATTGCCAGCGAGGCCTGCGCCGCCGCTGACAAGGTTGCTTGGGTCACGGTGTCTCCTCCGGGGTGGGCCGAGGGCGCGGAAATCGCCCCGTTCCGGCGCGCTGCGCTGCATCGTTCCGCTTGCCCGGCGGGCGCCGCGGCGACGGCAGCTTACACATCGCTATGCAACCAGTTGCATAGCGATGTGTAGAAAGGTAGCAGCACGCGGCGGCAATTGCAACGTTTTGGCGTGTATGTGCCTCGTAAGGCGTTTGCTTGGCCGAAGGGAGTGGCCGCAGGCACCTCCGATCCCTGCGGCCGCCGGCCTCGGTCTTTTGTGGCGACTTGTCTACAATACGGGCATTGCCGCAAAACAGCGAAGGAGCGCGAGTGAGTACTGACATGAGCGCCAAAGGGCCGTCCGGGGCCCTCTTCGATGCGGACCTCGAGGCCTGGCGGACCCAACCCGAGAGGGCTTTCGACGGCTGGCTGGTCAGCCAAGGCTTTCGCCATGGCACCTCCGTGGTCTATCGCGCGATGTGGGGCAAGTTTTTGCGGTGGTCGGGGGAGCGCGGGGTGGCGCCGCTGGCATGGTCGGCGGAGCAGATCGGAGCCTTCCTCGACGAGCAGGACTTGCACAAGCACCACCGCTACCGTTATGCACGGTTGATCGAGCGCGTCTTTCACCATCTCTCGCTGCTGCAGGACGGCTTGCACAATCCTGCGAGCCAGGCGGTACGCGCCCACCTTGCCGAAGGCGAGAACGATCCCACCGCCTTCTTGCTGCCTGCCGAGCGAGAAGCCTTGATTGCCCGGGTGCTGGCGCCGGCGGCCCAGCCGCCGGGCCAGGATGCCGCCGTGCTGTCGCCTACCCAATGGAAGCGCGCGCGCGACACCGCGCTGGTCGCGGTGTTGCTGGGCGCCGGCCTGAAGGTGGGGGAAGCGCGTGGCCTGGGCACCGGTAGCATCGCGGAGGATGCCGCCAGGCTGCGCCTGGTCCGGGCCGACAACGGCCGCGCCTACGAGGCGCCGGTCTTTGCCTTCGCGCGGCCGGCATTGCTGGCCTGGCTGGAGATCCGTGGCGCTAGCGGCACATTGGGCAACCTGGTCTTTCCCGCCATGCCGAGCGGGCGGCACTTGCATGCCGCTTCGCTGTACCGCCGGGTGGAGATCTTGCTGGATGAAGCCGGCGTGCTGGCGGGCCGCAGCGAACGGGCGTCTCCGCAGACGCTGCGCAATACTTGCGGCGCACTGCACTTCGAGGCCGGCGCCGGCCCGGCTGAAGTGGCGCAGTGCCTTGGCATGCGCGACCTGGAGTCCGGCTGGCGCCTGCGTGCCGCTTTCGAGGCCTGGCAGGCGCGCGCGGGCCTGGCGGCAGGACGGAATTCGGCCGGTGACGCCGGCACGACAGATGCGTCCTGCTATGCTTAGTCGCCATTAGTCGCCGTTCCGGCCCAATGTGGGCGGCCTATCCTGGAGCCGTTGCCAGCCGCCGATGGCAGTCTCGCGCCAGGGGATGCAGAAACAGGCGCTTCGCCCGATGTACCAGGCGCGCTGTCGTGGCGCCCGCTCGGTTTCTTTTCACAACCTATTGATGAACCGCTATGTCTGAAACTTTGCTGCTCACGGG
Organism: Burkholderiaceae bacterium 16; assembly: GCA_000955785.1. Lineage (GTDB taxonomy): Bacteria > Pseudomonadota > Gammaproteobacteria > Burkholderiales > Burkholderiaceae > Cupriavidus. The sequence goes on along the minus strand of JYOD01000004.1, from coordinate 9,778 downwards.
AGCCACCGGTTATATCGCATCGCACACCTGGGTCGCCTTGCTCGAGGCCGGCTATCACGTGATTGGCCTGGATAATCTCTGCAACAGCAATCGCGTTGTGGTCGAACGGCTTGCGCAGATTACCGGCCAGCGTCCGCATTTTGTCGAGGGCGATGTCCGGGACCGCGCTTTGCTGGACCGTTTGTTTGCCGAACACCGGATCTCCGGGGCGATTCATTTCGCGGCGCTCAAGGCGGTGGGCGAATCGGTCAGCAAACCGCTGGATTATTACGACAATAATCTCAATGGCTTGCTTGCCCTGTGCTCGGCGATGAACGCCGCCGGCGTCAAGCAACTGGTGTTCAGCTCCTCCGCCACGGTATATGGCAATCCGCATTCGGTGCCGATCCTTGAGGACTTTCCCCTCTCGGCCACCAATCCGTACGGCCAGACCAAGCTGATGGGCGAGCAGATCCTGCGTGACCTGGAACGGTCCGATCCCGACTGGCGGATTGCGTACCTGCGCTATTTCAATCCGGTGGGCGCGCACGAAAGCGGCCTGATCGGCGAAGACCCCGGCGGCGTGCCGAACAACCTGATGCCTTATGTAGCGCAGGTCGCCGGCGGGCGCCGCGAGAAGTTGATGGTGCACGGCGGTGACTACCCCACGGTCGACGGCACGGGCGTGCGCGATTACATCCACGTCCGCGATCTTGCGGCCGGCCATCTTGCCGCCCTGGTCTACCTGCGCGACAAGCAGCAATGCCTGACCGTCAATCTCGGCACGGGCCGGGGCTACAGCGTGCTGGAGGTTGTCGCGGCCTACCAGCGTGCCAGCGGCCGCCCGGTACCCTACGAAATAGGGGCTCGCCGCCCCGGCGATATCGCCTCTTGCTATGCCGATCCCGCACTGGCGCACACGCTGATCGGATGGCGCGCGCAGCACGATATCGATCGCATGTGCGAGGATTCGTGGCGCTGGCAGTCGATGAACCCGCTGGGGTTTGCCGGCTGAGTGGCGTGGCCGGGCAGGCGGGGCGCGTACCCGTTTCTGCGTGCCCGGCTTTGTGGACGCTCTGTGGATACGGCCAGGACCGGGCAGTGAAAATGAAAACGGCCGGGCAAGTGCCCGGCCGTTTTCAGGAGCGCAGCGGGTGCGCGGCAGACTCGGCCGCGATGCCCGTTGCCGGCGCCCGGCTTCAGCGAATCAGGAAGTCATCGATATTCTTGCCGGCGGCCAGGGCCTGGGTCAGCCAGCCCGGACGCTTGCCGCGGCCGGTCCAGGTATTGCCCACGCTGTCGCGATAGCGCACCGGTACCTTGCGAGTTGCCTTCTTGCCGGCGGCAGGCTTGGTGCCGAAACCCAGATCGTCCGCGGTCAGGCCATATTGGTCGATTTTCTGGCGAATATCGGCGATGACGGAAGCCTGCTCGCGAGCCTTGATTTCCTCGGCCTGCTTTTGCAGTTCACTGATTTTCTGAACAATTTCCTGATAAGTCGCCATTACGAGCCTCGATTTACTGGGTGAGCATGATGAGTCGGATGAATTATAACGGCACCAAGCGATCCTGCAAACGCTTTTAAACCGCGATGGAGAGAATTCTGATAAATCGGCGGTATGATCTAATTAATGAACTTCCGCGCAGGCCACGGGTCTGCGGCAGTTACGCATTTGCCGGCAGAGCGGCCGCTTTCGGATGTTCGAGAAAACAGCGTGCTGACACCATCCAGCCGTTTTGCAATCCGGACTGCGTAATAACCCTGATCGCCGTAATGGCGTGCAGCGGGAAGTGATTTTGCTGCAACAATTCCGATCCCGTCGCAAAACGACCAAACCTACTTTCGCCTCAAACATGTCTTTCGATTCGATTAACGCCGGCGCTGCGGGCAGACTCGTCCCGGTCGAACTGGCGAAAGCCTATCGCCTGCTGAATCACGGGCCGGTTACGCTGGTCACCAGCGCCCACGCTGGCCGGCGTAATGTCATGGCGGCGTCCTGGGCGATGCCGCTGGATTTCCAGCCGCCCAAGGTCGCGGTCGTGATCGATTCCCGCACCCTCACGCGCGAACTGGTCGAAGCGTCCGGCGAGTTCGCGTTGAACATCCCCGCCCGCGCACAGGCCGCCGCCACGCTGGAATCCGGCTCGCGTTCCGGCCGCGAGCAGGATAAGTTTGCCGCCACGGGCCTGGCCACCTTTGCGGCGAAAGAGATTGCCGCACCGCTGGTTGCCGGCTGCCTTGGCTGGCTGGAATGCCGGGTAATCCCCGAGCCGGCCAACGCCGCGCGCCACGATCTGTTCATTGCCGAAGTGGTGGCTGCGTGGGCAGATTCCGCCGCTTTTTCGAGTGGCAGATGGCATTTTCCGGATCAGGAGTGCCGTTCGATGCACTACCTTGCCGGCGGCGCATTTTTTGCCACCGGGGAGGCTTTCCAGGTGGAGCCGGGGACCTCCGAATGAGCGCAGCGCAGGGGGCACTGGCGCAATTGGCGACGCAGGGTAGAAGAGGGGGCGCTGCCGGCGTGGCGGGCACGGCACCTCGCTCAAGGAATCGCGCGACCCCGCCGTTATCTGCCCTGAGCGGGTCGCTGGGGTGTCGATCCGCCGGGCCGGGGCCGGAGGAGGTCCTGTGCATTCCTTTCCGTATCGGGTGCTTCATGTCTATCCATAACAATATCCAGATCAAAACCCTGTTGCGCGGCGCAATGGCAATGTTGTCGCTTCTGCTGATTCTGGTCGGCGGTGCGGGCCTTTATGGCATGTCGCACAGCAACGACGCGCTCCAGGAAACATATGGCAATCAGCTTGCGTCGGCGCAGGCGCTCAGTGAAACCATGCTCGGCACGACGCGCATGCGCCTGGCGCTGGACCGCGGCGTGATGCCTGGCGATGGTGACGATGGCAAAGCGGCGGTAGACCGCTCCATGGTGTTCGTCGACAGCGCCGAGACAGCCTGGAAGCGATACACGGCGCTGCCGCAGGACGCCGAGGAAAAGGCGCTCGCCGCGGAATTTACCCGCAAGCGCCAGGAATTCATGGAGAAGGGCATCCTGCCTTTGCAGAAAGCGCTGATCGAGAGCAACGCGGACGGGGCGCTTGCGATTGCCAAGAAGGCCCTGCCCGAATTGCAGCGCAGCCTGGCTACCGCCTATGAAGCCCTCCAGGCTTTCCAACTCCGTACCGGCGAAGCCAACTACATCGCGTCGCAAGCCCGCTTCCAGCAGGTGCGCGTGCTGTGCTTCGCGCTGATCGCCCTTGGCTTGCTGGTCGCCGTGCTCTGTTCCGTGACGCTGCACCGGGCGATCGTGCGGCCGGTGGGGGAAGCCCTGGGGGTGTTCGAGCGTATCGCCGCCGGCGACCTGACCTCGCGCATTACCAATGTGTCGCGCAACGAGGTGGGACGCATGATGCAGGCGCTGGTGGCCATGCAGGAAAGCTTGTCGAATATCGTTGCCCAGGTGCGCGGCGGTACTGACTCGATCGCCTCGGCCACGCAACAGATTGCCACCGGCAACCTCGATCTGTCGCAACGTACCGAAGAGCAAGCCTCCTCGCTGGAGCAGACCGCGGCCAGCATGGAAGAACTGACGTCGGCAGTGCGCCAGAATTCCGATAACGCGCGCCAGGCCGGCGTGCTGGCCAGCGATGCCTCGGAGATCGCGCTCAAGGGCGGCGACGTGGTAGGCCGTGTGGTCGACACCATGAACGAGATCAATGGCTCGTCGCGCAAGGTAGTGGAAATCATCGGCGTGATCGAGGGCATTGCCTTCCAGACCAATATCCTCGCGCTGAACGCCGCGGTGGAGGCGGCCCGGGCGGGCGAGCAGGGCCGCGGCTTCGCGGTGGTTGCCGGCGAGGTGCGCACCCTGGCGCAACGCTCCGCCGCCGCCGCCAAGGAAATCGAGGCCCTTATCAGCGAATCCGGCCAGCGCGTCGAAAGCGGCACCAGGCTGGTCGCCGAGGCTGGCCAGACCATGGGCGAGATCGTCAATGCGGTCAAGCGCGTCACCGACATCATGAACGAGATCAGCGCGGCCACCCAGGAGCAGACCAGCGGCATCGAGCAGGTCAACCAGGCGGTCACGCAGATGGACCAGGTCACCCAGCAGAATGCCGCGCTGGTGGAAGAAGCCGCGGCGGCCGCGGGCGCGCTGGAAGAGCAGGCGCAGAAGCTCAACGGCGTCGTGTCCGTGTTCCGGCTGTCAGGCAGCCATGCCGTGGCCACGCCGGCCCCGGTCACGCGCGTCGCCGCCACGGCCAAGGCTGTCGCGGCCATGCCGACGCGAGCCCGCCCGCCGGTCCAGCGCAAGGCACGTCCCGCACCTCCGGCGGCCCCCGCACTGGCGGCAGCCGGTACCGGCGGCGACGACTGGAGCGCGTTCTGAGCCATGGCGTACCACTTGCCGCCGTTTTCATCACCGGGGAAGCGCGCGTGATGCGATGATGCGGGTCTTGCGCCCGCATCGTTCGGATCGTCGCGCCATCGCCCCCCAATTTTTGCGCAGCTTCCTTACTGACATGAGTGCTAGCCTTCTGCTGCTCGCTGCCTTCTCCGGCCTCGCGGTCGGGTTGGGTATACGCGCAGCCAAGCCGGACCGGGAGCCGGCGGGCAGACCCAGCCGGGCGCTGCAATGGGCGGTCTTGCTGTTTTCACCCGCGTCCGTCGGCCTGCCATTGTGGGTCGCGCTGGGTTCCGGCAGCCTGCGGGGCACGCGCGAGGTGTCGCAGGCCGCGGCCGTGCTCGCCATGACTGCCGGGCTCACGCTTGCCATCCCCTGGCTGCGCCGGCACATACCCCTGTTGCGCGGTACCGCGCTGGCGGTGACGCTGGCCGGCGCCGGGGTGGTGGTGGCCGCCGGCGCGCGCCTGAGCGCCCTGTGCGGCAACGCGCAGCGCCCGTCCGCGCTATGCGTGGAACCCGGCAACTTCATGCAGCCGGCCTGGCTGGCGGTGGCCGCGCTTCTCCTGGTGGCGCTCGGATACTTCGGCCTACGCCGCGCCAATCTGCGCGCATGGCAACTGGCCAACCCGCCCGGCTTCGCCATCCCGGACACCAATGCGCTGGACGACATTTTCGATAACCAGCCGCCCGCCACAGGCGGGGGAACCACCCTGCCGGTACGGCGGCGCGGCCGTATCCCGGGCCGCCTGACCGTGCGCGCGACGGCGCGTGGACACGGCACGGTCGGGGAGTACAGCGTCAGCACCGATCTTCCCGACCGCACCGCCTTTGCGCGCTGGCTCGATCAGTCGATCGCGCAGGCACGCCTGGCGGAGACCGGCTGTGCCGTGCTGTTGGTGCATATCGCCGACTTTCGCGAGGTCGACGAAGTCTTCGAGGTGCGCGCGGACGATATCCTGGCGCAGGATGCCGGGGCGCTGGCGCAGGCAGCGCTGGAGCCGCACGATTTCCTGGCGCGCCTGGCGCGCGACGAGTTCGCGGTCGGCGTGCCCGAGATGATCCAGCACAACCGCGCCAATGAACTGGGCACGCGGTTGCTGAGCTCGCTCGCGGAGTTCGTGTCCACGCGCGGCCTGCAGATGCAGATCGGCGTGAATATCGGCATCGCCATCTACCCGCGCGACGCGCAAACGTCGGAAGCCCTGATGCAGGCGGCACGCGTGAGCCTGAGCGAAGCGCGCGAGAGCGGCTCCAACCAGGTGCGCGTGTTCAATTCCGCCGCCGGCGAGCGCGCGCGGCGCATGCGGGTCATCCGTCGCGACCTCTGGCTGGCCATCCAGGACGACGGTCTCGCGCTGCAGTACCAGCCGAAGTTCGACGTGCGCCAGCGCACCGTGATCGGCGCCGAGGCGCTGTGCCGCTGGCGCCATCCGACGCTGGGGCAGGTCAATCCCGCCGAGTTCATCACGGTGGCGGAGCAGTCGGGCCAGATCGACAAGCTGGACGACTGGGTGATCGCCACGGTGTGCCGGCAGATCCGGCAGTGGCAGGACGAGGGCATCCCGGTGGTGCCGGTGGCCATCAATGTCTCCGGACTGCGCTTTGCCAGCCGCGATTTCCCGCAATACCTGCTCGAGCAGATCCATCAGCACGACATTCCGCCGTCGGCCGTCACGCTCGAGATCACCGAAACCGCGGCGATGAAGGACATCGCGCAGTCGCTGGAGACGCTGGCCGAGCTGCAGGCGCTTGGCATCCATGTCGCGCTGGACGATTTCGGCAGCGGCTATTCCAGCCTGGGGTATCTGAAACGGTTGCGCGTCGGGACACTGAAGATCGACCGTACTTTGATTGGCGGGCTGGATGCCGACCCGCAAGGCCGGGCCATCGTCGGGTCGATGGTGGCGCTGGCGCATGAGCTACGGATGCGGGTGGTGGCGGAAGGGGTGGAGTCGAATTCGCAGCTGGATATTCTGGCGGCGATGGACTGCGATGAGGTGCAGGGGTATTTGTTGTCGCATCCCTTGGATCCGGGGGCATTTGCGGAGTTGGTCTCGGGGGATTGAGGCGTGAGATGCCGCTCAGAAATCCAGCGACATCCGGCACTCACCCATTCACCGCCTGGGCGTATAAGGGTCAGGCAGCGCCCCGGCAGACGGAAACAGCGCCAGCAGGCGGGTAAATTGCCCGCTTTCCGGCACCAGCAACGCAAACCGGGTCTCGCAATAATGCCCCGTCAGCGCCCCCAGCCTGCGCAACTGCTGGCTGCAATTCACCAGCGAAGGCAACCCCCGCGGCAGGTAAATACTGGCCAGCAGCGCCTCGGGTTCGATGCGGGTACGTCCATGGAAGCGCGCCAGCTGCATCAGCAGCTCATCCGCCATGCTGGCCTCGCTGGTGGTTTCCACGTGCAATGCCAGGCCGATTGCATCGCGGCTGGCCACCGCCTGTACATCCCGCCATGTCAGGGGCATGGGCCCGTCCCCCAGCACCGGCGCGAACAATACCGAGGAAAGCAATTCGAGGGTGCGTGGCAGTCCCTCGGCGGTGGTCGGCACGATGGGCCCGCAGCCCGTGGTGGCATACGCCGGGCCATCGACGAGCAGGGTGACAACGAGGCGATCGGGGTGCCGCAGCGCGCGCAGGCGTTGTGCCATGGCTGCGCTGATCTGCCGCTCCACGATGACCAGTTGCACATCGGCCGGCTGGCGCGGACGCCGCGATACCCAGTGCAGCCGTCCGCCGAAATCCGGCAGCGGCGCCAGCAATGCGTCCGGCGCGCCTTGGATGAGCACCGTGAGCTTGTCGGTTTGACGCGATTCCGGCACATCCCGTTTGCTCCACTGCGGGCCTGGCAAGTTCGACATGTTGACGTTCCGATAGTGTTGCAGTGCCACTGCCCCGGGTAGCGCAAGCCGTCCACGGCCAGCAATGGGAGTCGGACGTTTTGCGCGGCGGCCGTAGTATGCCGACCCTCGGCGAGCGGATGCACCCCATAACCGGGGGGTAACAAATCTGCACTTATCAGCGCAACCGTACTACGGTTTCGGCCAACGCTGCCGATATTCCCCGCAGGGGCGCGGTTCGCACCGCGCTGCGCGAGTGCCGCAGCAGCTTGCATCCGCGCTGTCCCTGGCATGGGAACGCACAGGGAAATCGCTCGGGTTTGCCCGCCGCCGCCGTCCCAGGCGAGAACGAAAATCGGTCCACCGGGCCAGGACCTGGGCTTGTGGACTCACCATCGTGCTGTCAACGGAGCCGTTATGTCTTTGCCTCATATTCTAGTCGTCGACGATTCTCCCTCCTTGCGCCGCATGATCGGCGCCTGCCTGCGCGCCGGAGGTTACACCGTATCCGAGGCCGCTGATGGCGACGAGGCCCTGGCGCTGGCCATGGATACGTCGTTCGGCATGCTGGTGACCGACCAGGTCATGCCCGGCACGGACGGCCTGACCCTGATCCGCACGCTGCGCAAGACTCCGGCCTATGCGGCAATCCCGATGCTGATGCTGACCACCGAGGCCGACGGCCAGGTGCGTGAGCAGGCCCGCGATGCCGGCGCCTCCGGCTTCCTCGCCAAGCCGTTCGATCCCGATCAGCTGATGGAAGCCGTCGGCGCGCTGATGGACCCCTCGAAGGTAGGGTAAATGCCATGCCAATGTTTCCCTTCAGGCACGCGGCGTACTGCCGTTAAGAGGTAAACGATATTCGTGCCTTGGCGCAGGCCGGGTCTCGGCAAGGCTGCCCGTTTTCGGGCCGGCCGGCCGTGGCTTTGGCTGCGCGCGATGGCCGGTCATGGCAGCGGGAGCCAGGAAAATGAAAACCGGGAACAAGACAGAGGGCGCGGGCGAGGAATTCCTCGCGTTCAGGCTGGGCGGCGAGGAGTACGGCGTCGACATCCTCAAGGTGCAGGAGATCCGTGGCTATGAGAATGTCACGCAGATCGCCAATGCACCGGCCTACCTCAAAGGCGTGGTCAACCTGCGCGGCATCATCGTGCCGATCATCGACCTGCGCATCAAGTTTCGCCAGGACAAGGTCAACTATGACCAGTACACCGTGGTGATCATCGTCGACCTGCACGAGCGTATCACCGGCATCGTGGTCGACGGCGTGTCCGACGTGCTGACGCTGGCGCCGGGCCAGATCCGTCAGGCACCCCAGCTGTCCGGGGACACCGAATACATCCGCGGCATCGGCTCGGTCGAAGACCGCATGCTGATCCTCGTCAATATCGAGAAACTGCTAGACACCGAAGAGCTCGCAGCGCTTGAGGCAGCCGCGGCCGCATGAAACGGCTGCAATCAGACAGAGCCCGATCCACGCAGTCCTCCATCCATGCGAAATAACCAACCCGTTACCTCCCGAGAGCACAAGCTCTCCGCAGACGATTACCTGATTTCCCGGACTGACCTCAAAGGGCGCATTACGTTTGCCAATCGCGCCTTTATCGAGACTAGCGGCTTTGACGCAGAGGAATTGCTCGGCGCCGCGCACAACCTGGTGCGCCATCCGGATATGCCGCCGGAAGCGTTCGCGGATCTGTGGAAGACGATCCAGGCTGGCCGCTCGTGGGTCGGTATCGTCAAGAACAGGCGCAAGAACGGGGACTTCTATTGGGTCACCGCCACGGTGACGCCTACGGTCGTCGACGGCCAGCTGGTGGGCTACACCTCCGTGCGCTCGATGCCGCAGCGAGAGCAGGTGGAGGCGGCCAGCGCGGCATATGCGCGCTTGCGCGAAGGCAAGGGCCATGGACTCGCAGTGCACGATGGCTCTGTGGTACGGCGCGGCCTGGCGGGATTGCCGGGGCGCCTGGCCACGACCACGTTGAAGCGGCGCATCCTGATGTCGCAAGTGGCGGGCCTGGTGTGGTTCCTGGCTGCCTTGGCCGTTTTTGAAGCGCTGGCAGGCGGCGAGGCCGCGGGTTCGCTGCGGCCCTGGCTGTGGGGTGGCTTCGCGCTGGCTTTGGTGTCCTCGTTCGTCGCCGGCACCATGCTCCTGGCGCGCGTGAACCGGCCGGTGCAGGACATGCTCGATTTCGCGCTGCGCATGGGTGCCGGCGACCTCACCACGCGTCTGGACTACCGCGCGAGCGATGAGGTCGGTGCGCTGGCGCGCGCCATGCGCACCATGCAGCGCAGCTTGCTGTCGGTGGTTGGCGAGATCCAGGACGGCATGTCGAGCATTTCCACGGCTACTCGCCAGGTGGCCGCGGGCAACAGCGACTTGTCGCAACGTACCGAGCAGCAGGCCGCGTCGCTGGAAGAAACCGCATCGAGCATGGAAGAGCTGACCAGCACGGTGCGCCAGAACGCGGACAACGCGCGGCAGGCCAGCAGCCTGGCGGCGAACGCATCGGAGATTGCCGTCAGGGGCGGCGAAGTGGTCGGCCGC
>JYOD01000039.1 GCA_000955785.1 Burkholderiaceae bacterium 16 | reverse complement strand
GGAAACCCAACTGACTTTCGTACCGCGCACGAATCTCGCCTGAGTAGGTCGCGCTGACCGACCCGGCGGCACGCCCGGCGATCGCTGTCCGCACCGGCCTGACGTCCGTGTGTTCGGATGCTGGACCCGGTGTACAGGCGGCCAGCAGGTGCGCCGCGATGATGGTAAGAGCTGCCGCTCGATGGTTCCTGTTCAATTTCTGCCCTCCAATAAGGTCCGTCGCTCGCCTGCGAGTCATCAGCGGTCCACGCCACCGAGCCGCTTCAATCGGACTCGTGCGGGCGTCATTGACGGCAGGCCTGTTCGGGCTTTCGCCCTTCCCGATAGCCCGAAATATACATCATACTGACTTGTACGTCATGATGACGTACAATTTATTTTATGTGTGGAACGGGACGACAATGACGTACCGGACACCACATGAGACGAAGAAGGTGCGTGCGACCGCAAGATGTGGACGCGCAGAGACAAGCACTGGACGCGGAGTGATGTGATGGGCATAGACCGAAGGCGCAGGAAGTGCTGTGCGCGCGGCCATGTCGACTCATTGACCATGAGGAAAAAGCAGATCAATGACCCCGATACAGAAGAGATCGGCAGCTGAAACAGTACCGTGGGAGACACGCGACCACCGTCAGCGAGTTGCGGCAAAGCGCCGGCAGCGTATGCGCTCGCTGTTGCTGAACAGTGCGATGCGCTTGATGGTAGAGAACAGTGCCGCGACGCCTTCCATCGACGACATCATTTCGGCAGCACGGGTGTCACGTGGCACGTTCTACAAGTACTTTCCGTCGTCTGACGCGATCGTGCGGGAGCTTGTTGGGAATATTGCTGAACAATGGGTGCGGGCCGCCGACCCCATTGTGCGCGGCCATGACGACCCGGCCGAACACATCGCCAGGGGAATACGGCTGGCGTCGATACTTACGATACGCCAGCCGGGTGTGGCTGGAATCCTTGGCCGGCTTGGCTGGGCTGGCTACCAGGCACCCAATATGCTGGAGTTCGTCCGCAGGGACATAGAGGAAGGTGTTCGACGCAATCGCTTCAAGCGCATGCCGACCGCCCTGGGGTTCAATATCGTTGCCGGCGCGGCAATGAGCGCAATGCACCGCATGCTTGAAACCGAATGTCGCGAAGATTTCTCGGAGCTCGCCGCCGCCGTGGCATTGCGCGCCTTAGGCGTGGAGGAAGCGGCGGCCGATGCGATATCCAAGTCGCCGCTGGATGCGAGCGAAGTGCTATTCGATGGCTTGCTCGCCGAAGCGAGCGGCGAAGTGCCGTAGCGTTGGCTACGCTCGCAAGTTGGAGGGCTCGGCCATTTCGGCGAGCTTCTCCTGTGCCTTTTCGAGCAGTGATTCAGGCGGAACGACCAGCTTTGGCAAAGGCGCAGAGGTCAACTTTGTGGCACTCGATGCAGACACGCCGAGCGACCGCAACACCGCCCGGACTATCCGCTCGGGATAATCCTTGGTCGTTTTTCCCTGGGCCATACGGTGAACGGCGATTACCCCTGCGCCTGCCACCATGTCCAATGCAACATCGGCCGAAGCCTCGTCAAACGTGCCCGTCTTCAGGCCTTCCTTGATATCCGAGGGCAGGTACTCGTACACGGCACTCTTCTTGCCGACCAAGGTCAGGCCTGTGCCGGAAAGAAACTGCGCCACCACAGGATAGGATCGCGCAAGGTGCAGATACAAGCGAATACCCGTTGCAACACGCAACGCCGGGTCTTCGATATCGCCGACCACGCTCTCGATCATTTGCACCATGTCGTGACTGAGCGCTTCGCTGACAGCCGCCAGCAGATCGTCGTTAGTACGGAAGTAGTTGTAGAAGGAACCTTGGGAGACGCCAGCTGCCGCGATGACTTCCGGAATCACGCTGACTCCGATACCTCTTTGCGCAAAGACGATCATCGCGCTTTCAATGAGACGCATGCGCATCCGTGCACGCCGTTCGGCTGCAACGCGAGGGCGATGGTCTTTAAGATCAGGGGCGGCAGGCATCTTCAATTTGAGGACCTCATGTGATTGGATGATTATATCAATACGCCGCTACAACGCCGACACCATGGCGTGGGCCACGTCCCGCCCTCCTTGATACGAACAAGCTCAGTGCCGTCCTCGGCTCGCACCGAGTGCGCAGCGTCGCGCAGTGTCTGCGCCACGACAACCGGCCGTTCGGCCGCGGCAAAGATGTCATGCGGCAGGCCATCGCGAATTTCCACTTCGCAGACAACTTTCATGGATAGCGTTCTGAGGAAAAAAAAGAGCCTGCATGCTGCATGAAACGGCGGGACAAGGAGGCGTTTTGCAGCAGACGTGCCCGTTGCAATCCTTATAAGATACTTATTGTCATGATGACATGTAAGTCATTTTGTAGCAGAATGTGGGAATCTCGAAAAATTCCGGTGCGCTCGAAGCACTGCTTGCCTCATGTAACGAGGCCGATAACCATCCCAGGACACGTCGTGCATCAGAACCACATCCCGCCGCCAGATCCACCACAGGACATGCACCGGCTGGTTGCGTGCGAGCATTGCGACGCACTCCATATGCGCGTGACACTGCAACCGGGCGAACGTGCCACCTGCCTACGCTGCGGCGGTGCGCTCTATCGCAACAGTTCGCTTGCCTATCGCCGCCTGCTGCCGCTTGTGGTGACCGCTCTGATCCTGTTCGTGATCTCGAACGCATACCCGATTGTCGCTATGGAACTGAAGGGCTCGCGCATGGAGACCACGCTATGGGGCGCCGTGCAAGCACTCTACGCGCATGACATGTCGCCGGTGGCGATGCTCGTGTTCGCCACGACGATCCTGCTTCCGCTGGCCGAGTTACTCATGATGTGCTACCTGCTCGTGCCAATGGCGCAGCACCGCATGCCCCCCGGATTCGACCGCCTTGTGCGCGGCATTCTCCTGACGCGGCCGTGGGGCATGATCGAGGTATTCATGATCGGCGTGCTGGTGACGGTGGTAAAGCTGTCGACCATAGCGCAGGTGCTTGCTGGCGTCGCGCTCTGGTCGTTCGGTGCCCTCGTGGTCGTACTTGCCGCCATCCTGTCCTTCGATCCACGCGACCTGTGGCATCACCTCGATGCGCACGGTGCAGAAGACATACAACCCTGCTCGCCGGACGCCGCACCATGACCGCGACTCAATTGCCCTACGCTACCGCCACTTCGCGCGGACTGCTGTCATGCCACGCTTGCGACCGGCTCAGCCCGATGACGCTCGAGGCCGGACCGTGTCCGCGCTGCGGCGCGGTACTGCATCATCGCAAGCCAGCCAGCGCGTCGCGCACCTGGGCCTTCCTGTTGGCCGCTTACCTTCTGTATATCCCAGCCAATCTGCTCCCGGTGATGGTGACGCAGTCAATTCTCGGTACGCAGCGCGACACCATCATGTCCGGCGTGATCTATCTATGGCTGTCCGGCTCGCACATGCTGGCGCTCGTAGTGCTGATCGCCAGCATTGTTGTCCCGCTGCTGAAGATGATGATCCTGACATTGCTGCTGATATCGGTGCGCCGCAGATCGACCTGGCGCATCCGAGAACAGACCCGGCTCTACGCGCTGGTCGAGGTCATCGGCCGATGGTCCATGCTCGACATCTTCGTCGTGGCACTGCTGGCCTCGCTGGTGCAGGTCGGGGCGCTGGCCACGGTTGCGCCCGGGGCCGGGGCCCTGGCCTTTGCCTCGGTTGTCGTACTGACCATGCTCGCGTCACTGAGCTTTGATCCCCGTCTGCTGTGGGATGCGCTTGAGACGTCGCCTCCTCCCATCGAATTTCCGTACTCCGACCATGCCCGAACACACTAATCATCCCCCACATCAGGGTGTACCGCAGCCCGGGCGCAAGCCTCGCGCGCGTTGGCCACCCTCGCTCGTCTGGCTGATCCCCATCGTTGCGGCGGTAGTCGGGCTTTCTTTGTTGATCAACACGCTAGCATCGCGCGGGCCCGAGATCAGCGTCACATTTCGCACCGCCGAAGGCCTGACGCCGGGCAAGACCCCCGTGCGCTACAAGGACGTCGATATCGGACTGGTCAAGACGGCACGGCTGGCGGCGGACCGTTCGCATGTGATCGCGACGATCGCGTTGACCAAGGACGCGGAGACCTTCGCCGTGACCGACACACGCTTCTGGGTGGTGCGGCCTCGCTTTGCAACCAGCGGCGTGTCGGGGCTCGAGACGCTGCTATCGGGAGCATATATCGGCGTGGATGCCGGCAAGTCAGGCGAGACGACGCGCAGCTTCACCGGGCTCGAAGTCCCGCCGACTGTCACTGCCGACGCCTCAGGCAGGCAGTTCGTGCTGCGTGCGCAAGACCTGGGCTCGCTCGACATCGGCTCACCGGTCTACTATCGTCGCGTGCAGGTCGGCCATGTCGTAGCGTATCAACTCGAGCCGAACGGCCACGACATCACGCTGCGCGTCTTCGTCAACAAGCCCTATGACAAGCTCGTCTCCGCCGATACGCGCTTCTGGCATGCCAGCGGCGTCGACCTCAAGCTCGACGCGAACGGGCTGAAGTTGTCCACGCAGTCGCTGGTCACCGTGATGCTTGGCGGCCTGGCTTTCCAGGCGCCGGAGCACTCGACTGCGCACGCCACGGCCGCCGAGAACACCGAGTTCCTGCTTGCGGCGGACCAATCGGAAGCCATGAAGGAGCCGGAGGAACTCGCCCCCGCACTGGCAGTGCTCAACTTCGATCAGTCGGTGCGCGGCCTGTCTCCAGGTGCGCCAGTCGATTTCCGCGGTGTGACCGTCGGGCAAGTGCGCTCGATCGGTATCGAATACCAGCGTGACAAGAAGGCCTTCCGCATGCCCGTGGTGGTGGAACTCTATCCGTCTCGCATGGGTCTGCACGAGAAAGACGTGGCTGACGACGCGCGCAAGCTCGCCATCGTGCATAGCCTGGTACAGCGCGGCATGCGTGCGCAGTTGCGCACCGGCAACCTGCTGACCGGCCAGCTCTATGTGGCACTCGATTTCTTTCCGAAGGCACCTCTGCCGGCTGATCTGGACCTGAACGGGTCGCTGCCTGAGTTCCCCACCACGCCGGGCACCTTCGACGAACTGCAAGCCAAGCTTGGCGACATTGTGACCAAGATCGGTAAGGTGCCGTTCGACCAGCTGGGGCAGGACGCGCGCACGGCGATGGTGTCTATGAACAAAATGCTCGTCAACGCGGACAAGCTCGTGGCACAGGTCAATGGCGATGTGGCACCTGAAGTGCTCGCCGCGCTGAAGGATGTGCGCCGCACGCTCGCCACGGCCAATGGTGCGCTGGCGCCCGACGCATCGCTGCAGCAGGATACGCGTCGGATGATGCAGGAACTCACGCAAACGGCAGTCTCGCTGCGCACGCTGACCGATTATCTCGAGCGGCATCCCGAAGCACTGCTGCAAGGCAAGAGGGAAGAGAAATGATGAAACGTATGAGGCTGTTTTTTACGCTGGCCGCCGCGGCCACGACCATGATGTACGGCTGCGCGTCACCCGAGGCGCGCTACTACACGCTGGCTGCCAGTCGGTCCGACGCCGTGCCGTCCGTGACAGGGCGAGCCAGCCGTCGCAGCGAACCGTTATGGATCGAGGTCACGCCGGTGCGCGTGCCCGAGCGGTTGAACCGCATTCAACTGGTGGTGCGTGACGGCACCAGCGGGGAAGTGAAGCTGCTCGACACATCGCGCTGGACGTCCCCATTACCCGACGAGCTACGCGATGCGCTGTCTCAGCAACTGCAATCGACTCTTGACGCGGTGGATGTCTACCGGCACGGCCTGTCGGCGACGCAGCCGGCCTTCCGGGTAACGACCGAGGTGGTAAGCCTCGACGCCAATGTCGGCAAGTGGGCAGCGGCCACCATCGCCTGGACCGTGCGGCGACTGCCGGAAGGCAAGGTTCTGAGCGGCCGCACCGAAACAGAGGTGCCCGCGCCCGGGCAGGTGGAGGGCGTGGTGAATGCGTATCGGGAGATCCTCGCGGCAACCGCGGCCGATATAGCAGTTGGCGTGCAGTTGCTTAATCGCTAAATGTACGCCATGACACACCTTTAGCGATATGGCGCGGCGACCAACCCGGCATATCGCACCGACTAGGTGTGAGCGACATAGCCAGATTTGTGAGGGGCATCGCCTGACCAAGGGCGTGGCCAGGCGTTCTAGCTCGCGTTTCAACTAGTTCAACAGACAAATCAAACCTACGGCCACCGCGCCACATCTCGACGCTTTCCGATTCCAGCCGAACAGGGATGGACGCCTGCTCGCTAAGGGCCTGTCCCGTTCTTCTAGTGCATACTCCTATGATCTTAATGTTAGGCAATTGGAATGACGGACGATCGAACGACGGGGATTGAGCGGCCAGAGCTGTCGGCTGAACGGGGCGTTGCGCAATATCAGCGGCTGGCTTCGGTGCTGAGGTACCGGATCGCAAAAGGCGAGTATCCGCTCGGCATGCTGCTGCCGCCGATCACGCAGCTCGCGGCTGACCTGGGCGTGGCCGTCGTTACCGTCCGGCAGTCGTATGAGCTGCTTTCCAAAGAAGGGCTGATTCGTAGCCAGCGAGGCATCGGGACCCACGTGGCGGCCCTGCCCGCCGCCACGGGCGACCTCGAACTGGCGATCAACGATCCGTTCGCCGCGCCTGAGGCGCTTGCCTTTGACGTACTCGAAGTTCGGCGCCACACCAGGGTGCCGCAGGAATTGCTCGGACAGGGCGAACAGTCGAACGGCGAATACGTCTGCGTCCGCAAGCTACACACCTATTCCGGCGAGCCGTTCTGCTACGCGGAGATCTATGTGTTGACCCCGGTCTTCGAATCCTTGCCCCAGGACACCGCCAAGAACAAAAAACTACTCGCCGCGGTGCTCGATGAATTGGGCTCGCGGAGCAAACGTGTGCGACAACGCATGACCGTGATGCCGGCGGATTTTCCACTGTGCGACATGCTGAAGATCCCGTTCGCCTCACCCGTCGCGAAGATGTCACGGTGTCTTCTTGATAGCAAAGGCAGCGTGCTGTACGCAGGCGTCACTTGGTATCGGGGTGACCGCTACGTCTCAGAGATCGACATCCCCGTCTCCGCATTGAAAACGGTACCCGCCATCACCGAACCCCAACGGCGGGCAGCTAGCGAGCGCAAGCAAGGCTGAAGGCCCTCCTCGTTCAGCCTCTAGGGTAAACAAGGGGCAGAAAGAACCTTTCGCAGCCGCTAAACTTCCAACATTAGAACGTTAGGATATATCTATCGACATGTAGATCCAGCAGCGCGCTGGTTCTACGCCGTCGTGAGGTCCGAAGGCAAGCGGGCTCACGACTCCATGGGACGACACGCGGAGCCGTTGGCACCCAAGGCTGGCACCGACCACGTCGTGCGCTGTGTGGCCAACGAGTTCGGCCAATTCGGTATTCGCGCCAATTCGATCTCGCCTGGCATCACTCACACGTCGATGTCGGGTGACGCCCTGAACATCCCCAAGATATTGCAGGCCTTCGAGGCCTGCTTTCCGCTCGGACGTATTGGCACTGTGGACGACGTCGCCGAAGCCGCGCTGTAGTTGGCAAGCGACGCCTGCTTTCGTCCGGCGGCCGCAGGCACCTCCAAGCGATACGACTTTCTGATTATCAAAATCAAGTGAAAGGAAATGGCATGAGCAACTTCACATTAACATCGCCCGAATTCAAGGATCAGGATCCATTGCAATTGGTGCATGAGTTCGATGGCTACGACGGCACCGGCCAGAACCGTTCGCCCGCGCTGCAATGGCAGGGCGCGCCGGAAGGCACCAAGAGTTTCGCGCTGACGCTGTACGACCCGGACGCGCCCACCGGCAGTGGCTTCTGGCACTGGATCCTGTTCGACATCAATTCGTCCGTCACCCAGCTCGCCGCAGGCCCGGGCTCCAGCGACGGCACTGACCTGGGCGGCAGTGGCACCCAGGCCGCCAACGACTACGGCGCCATCGGCTACGGCGGTCCCTGCCCGCCCAAGGGCTTGCCCGCGCACCGCTACATCTTCACAGTGCACGCCCTGGGCGTGCCCAAGCTGGGGTTGCCGGCCAACCCGACCAACGCTGTGGTGCGCTTCTTCATCCACCAGAACACGCTCGCCACGGCTACCCTGACCGGCCTCTATAAACGCTAGATGTCGCGGCGTGCGTGGTCGACGGCAAAGGCAGCATGCTGTACGCCGGCGTTTACCTGGTATCGGGGTGACCGTTACGTCTCAGAGATCGTCATCCCCGCGTCCGCCTTGAAGACGGTACCCACCATCACCGAACCCCAACGGCGGGCAGCTAGCGGGCGCAAGCAAGGCTAAAGGCCCTGATTCAATCCCTAGGGTAAACAAGGGGCAGAAAAAACCCTCCGCAGCGCCTAAACTTCCAACATTAGAACTTTAGGAGCATCCAGTTGACATGCAGGCCTGGCAGTGGTTAGCCAGGCTTCGCCTTTGCGCTGGACGCTTCTATTCCTCCGGCGCGTTGCCGCCGCAGCCCTAAGTTTGCCGCTGGTCCGGCGTGCCTCCTCTGTCTCATCAAAGGACGGTTTCCGTCCACTGTTTCACCTCCTCTAACAAACGGAGACAACTCATGAATGCAAGAATTCTCGCGCAGCCCACCACGTCTACCGGCGCCCTCCTGCCGCTGCCCGCCCTGCCGCAGGACAAGCTCCTGACCGTCAACATCGAGCAGATCCCGCTGATCAAGGATGTCTTTCCGGGCATCCACATCAAGCCGCTGCGCCTGGACCCGGAGCGCGGAGAGTGGGTCTTCATGGCCATCGTGGAACCCGGTTGTTCCCTGCCGATTCACTACCACACCGGTACGGCGCAGGTGTGGACGATCCAGGGCTGCTGGAAGTATCGCGAGTACCCCGACCAGCCGCAGACGGCGGGCTCCTACCTCTACGAGCCCGGCGGCTCGGTGCACACCTTCTACACCCCCGAGGACAACACCGAGGACACGATCACCATCGCCTGGATCGAAGGCGCACAAGTGAGCTTCAACGAGGACGGCACGTTCCACTCGCTCAATGACGCGCTCTCGATCCAGTACGCGATCCACGCTCTCGCGGCGGCGCGCGGCATCGGACCGGTGCCCTACGTCCGCGGCAACGGCGCCGACGTTGTCAAGGAATAAAAAGCGACTTACACCATGGCAGGCCGCTCGTCGGCCTGCGCGGTGCCGTTCCTCTGCTCCTTATAGACCAGCGTGTACGACACCGATCAGATCAATCAGTGACGATCCATCAATCCGCGAGATTGAGAGTGCAACATGAGAATGATCAAAGCCCAGAGGATGCCGATACTGCCGATGCTGATGTTCCTCGTGTTGCTGGCGACGCCGCTAGCCGCAAGAGCCTGGGAACGCGGCAAGGTTGAGACATTCGCCACTTTGCCCTCGGGGGAGGCGCATCCAGAGGGGATCGCCGTGGACCGCGAAGGCAACGTCTACGTCGTCACGGTGGCGGTGGAAAAACCCAGGACGAGCGAGGGTGCGCTTCTTGTGTTCGACCCGCAGGGCAAGCACCTGCGCACTGTCAGCATCAAGGGCTCGAGCCGATTGTTGCTTGACCTCGGCTTCCATCCTCGCACGGGCCAGTTGCTCGTCGTCGACTACAAGGGCGCGAAGGTCCTGAGCGTCGATCCCAGAACGGGGGCCTCGTCCGTGTTCATGACGGTCACCGGCAAGAACCCCGGCCTCGACGGATTGACGTTTGACCCCGCTGGAAACGTCTACGTGACCGACGCCCACCAGGGCATCATCTGGAAGGTCGGACCCGACGGCGGCGAAGCGTCGGCATGGGTCACCAGCGCGCTGCTGAAGCCCACGCGGATCCCACCGACCATCGGCGCCAATGGCTTGGCGTTCAACAACAAGACTACAGCCTTGTTCGTCGCCAATACGGCGAACGACATCGTTGTCAAGATACCGCTGACAGGCTCGACGCTTGAGCCCGGCACGCCTGAAGTCTTCGTCAACCGGATCGGCGGCGGACCCGACGGTGTGAAGATCGATGAGCACGACAACCTCTGGATCGCGTGCAACCAGTCCAACGAGATTCTCGTGCTCGAGCCGACGCAGGGCCGGGTGATTGCCAAGCTCGGCGACTTCGGCGGTATCGATCGCGAGGGGGCACCCAAAGGCTTTCTCTGGTCGAACAGCCTCGTCTTCCATGGCGGCGACGTTCTTGTCACCAACCTCTCGCTCGATATCGAGACGTCCCTTCCGCAGCTCAGTGACGAGCTTGGCCTGGCGCATCTCGTGGGCAAGAATCTGCGCACCATCGATGGTCCCTGGGCGCAAAGGGTGAAGATCCACACTATCTCGAAAATCAAGAAGCGGATACCAGAACTCGACGGCGGGCCCCAGTAGACCATCGGCCAGATGTCTCCCCCGTCAGCCAGTGCGCGGCACTTGACCTACCTTCCGCCTATTCGATAGGTCGACTTATGGAACGATGTGCTCGGCTGCCGGTTCAACACCGACCAGGCAGAGAACGGTGGCCTCGGGGCCAGCCGTCATACATTGACCCACCGAGATGAAATGGATATGAAGAAAGACGAGACAACGGGGCCGCTGGCTGGCGTGAAAGTGGTTGACATCACGTCAGTATTCATGGGGCCCTCGGCTACCCAGATGCTGGCTGACTTGGGCGCCGACGTGATCAAGGTCGAGTCTCCGACCGGAGATAGTACGCGCGGCATAGGTCCCTGCGGCGATGAAAAGCTGGGGCCGCTCTTCCTGGGCCTGAACCGCAACAAGCGCAGCATCGTACTTGACCTGAAAGCGCCCGAAGGGCGGGAGGCCCTGCTTTGCCTGGTACGGGATGCTGACGTGCTGGCCTACAACGTGCGCCCACAGGCCATGCAGCGGCTGGGGCTGGACTATGAAACGCTATCGGCCATCAATCCGCGCCTGGTCTATGTCGGCATGTTCGGCTTTTCGCAGCGCGGACGCTACGCGCCCCAGGCTGCCTTCGATGATCTGATCCAGGCCGCAACCGGCCTGCCGCTGGCCGTTTCGCTGGGCAGCGGCGACAGTCCTCGATATCTGCCAATCACCATCGCGGATCGCTCGGTGGGGCTCTATGCTTTCGGCGTGATCTGTGCCGCCCTGTATTCGCGGGGGAGCACCGGCAAGGGCCAGCGCGTTGATGTCCCCATGTTCGAGACCATGGTTCCCTATGTGATGGGAGACCACCTGTATGGCGAGACCTTCGTTCCGGCAAAGGGCGGCTTCGGCTATCCGCGCCTGCTCTCGCCGGAGCGGCGCCCGTACAAGACGAAGGACGGACATGTCTGCTGCCTGATCTATCACGATCATCATTGGCGCGCCTTCCTCCAGGTCATTGGCAAGCCGGAGTTGTACGACACCGATCCGCGCTTCGCCAACATGAACACCCGCACCGCCAACATCACCGAACTGTATGCGATGGTCAGCGACGAAATGGCCAAGCGCACCACCGAGGAATGGCGCACCCTGCTCAAGGAGGCCGATGTTCCGGTCTTTCCGATGCACACGTTCGAGTCGTTGCTGGATGATCCCCATTTGCGGGATATCGGCTTCTTCAGCGAATCGGATCACCCGGCCGTCGGGCGCATCCGGGAGATGGCGGTGCCCAGCGAATGGCATGGCACCCCACCGACAAGCCGCCGCCATGCACCCGGCCTGGGTGAGCACAGCCGTGAGGTACTGCGTGAGGCCGGCTACGACGAGGCCTCCATCGATACGCTGTTCGCGTCAGGCATCTCCAGGGATGGGTCGAAAGCGCAACGAACCGAAGGAGAAGCTCCCCATGAATGATGAACTGCTGTGCGAGGTCCGGGACGCAGCACTCTACCTGACCATCAACCGGCCGGAGCGCCGCAATGCCATCACGCCGGGGGTGCTGCAGGGACTTCGCGACGGCATCCTGCGCGCCGATCGCGATGCCGACATCCGCGCTGTGGTCATTACGGGAACGGGCGAACAGGCATTCTGTGCCGGCGCCGATCTGCAGACCGGCAAATCGTTCACGTTCGATTACGCGGATCCCTACCAAGGGATGGCCGACCTGTTCCGCTGCGCCAGGCAGTCAACAGTGCCGCTGATCGCGCGGGTCAACGGGGCCTGCATGGCGGGTGGCATGGGACTGATGGCGATGTGCGACCTGGCGATAGCTAGCGAAGGCGCCCGCTTCGGCCTGCCGGAGGTCAAGCTGGGCTTGTTCCCGGCGCAGGTCCTGAGCGTGCTGCAGCGCCTGGTGCCACGTCGCACGCTCACCGAATTGTGCCTGTGCGGCGAGCCACTGTCCGCGAGGGAAGCGCTGGCCGCAGGACTCGTCAACGATGTCAGCGACGATCTCGACGCCAGGCTGGACTTGCTGCTGACCCGCCTGCTGAACAATTCGCCCGCCGCCATCCGTCGAGGGCTGTACACGCTCAAGCATATGGAGACCATGTCGTTCGAGCAGTCCATGGCGTTCACGGAAAGCCAGATAGGGCTGTTTGCACTGACCGAGGACGCGCGCGAAGGCCAGTTGGCATTCCGCGAGAAACGCCAGCCCAAGTGGACTGGCAGATAGGGAGATAGGAATGGACGCGAAAAGGGTACGCATTGGCGGTGCTTCGGGCTTCTGGGGCGACAGCAGCGTCGGCGCGCCACAGCTTGTGCGGCACGGCGATATCGATTACCTGGTGTTTGACTATCTGGCCGAACTGACCATGTCGATTCTGGCCGCTACCCGATTGCGCAAGCCGGAACTGGGTTACGCCACCGACTTCGTGACGGTGACAATGAATGCCCTGATCGGAGAGATCGCCGCACGCGGGATCCGCGTGGTCAGCAACGCCGGTGGCATGAACCCGCACGGGTGTGCGCAGGCCATTGCCGCTCTGTCGGCGGAACAGGGCCTGACGCTGCGCATTGCCGTGGTGGAAGGCGATGACGTGATGCCCCTGCTTCCCCAGCTGCGCGAAGCCGGTGTGCAAGACATGCAGCAAGGCCGCCCTTTGCCAGAGCACGTGGTCAGCGCCAATGCCTATCTGGGCGCGTTGCCGATCCGGCAGGCGCTGGACCAGGGGGCCCAGATCGTCATCACCGGACGCTGCGTGGACAGTGCCGTGACACTCGGCGTGCTGATGCATGAGTTCGGCTGGCATGCGGACGACTATGATCGCCTGGCCCAAGGCAGTCTGGCCGGCCACGTCATCGAGTGTGGGTGCCAGGCAACGGGCGGCTTGCATACCGACTGGGAAAGCGTTCCGGACTGGCATGACATCGGCTATCCGGTGGTCGAGTGCCGTGCCGACGGCACCTTCGTTGTCGGCAAGCCCCCCGCCACCGGGGGACTGGTCAATACCGCCACGGTCGGCGAGCAGGTGCTGTACGAGATCGGCGACCCGGCCACCTACTTGCTGCCAGACGTCACCTGCGATTTCACGCAGGTAACCCTTCGGCAGACCGCACCGGACCTGGTGGAAGTAAGCGGCGCACGCGGGCGGGCCCCGAGCAATGCCTACAAAGTCTGTGCCACCTATGTCGATGGCTTTCGCTGCAACGCGCAGCTTTCCATCGTCGGCGTCGACGCGGTCGCCAAGGCGGAACGCACGGCGGAGGCGATCCTCGCCCGCACGCGGAAGCTTTTCGGGGAGAAAGGGTGGGGGGACTACAGTCGCACCCGGATCGAGGTGCTGGGAGCAGAGTCCTGCTTTGGGCCACATGCTGCCGTCCGGCACACCCGCGAGGCGGTGATGCGGCTGGCAGTAATGCATCCCGAGAAGGCGGCGCTGGAACTGTTCGCGCGGGAAATTGCCGCGGCGGGGACCAGTTGGGCGCCGGGCACGACGGGCTCGGCTGGTGGGCGTTCCAGTCCCTCGCCATCGATCCGCCAGTATGCATTCCTGCTCGACAAGAGCGCCCTGACCCCGGCGGTGGTGATGGACGGCGTACGCAGCGGCGTCACCGTTCCTTCGGGCAGCCCGGCGGCACCGGTCGCGCCCGCGGCACCTGCAGTCGCTGAACAAACGGGCGCCGGCCCCGCAGAACGCGATACCGTCGAAGTTCCGCTGATCCGGCTTGCCTATGGCCGCAGCGGCGACAAGGGGGATACCAGCAACATCGGGCTGATCGCCCGCCGGCCGGCGTACCTGCCCGTGCTGCGGGCCGAAGTGACGGTGGCGCGCGTGGCGGACTGGCTTGGGTACCTGGTGAAGGGGCCGGTGACATGCTATGACCTGCCCGGCTTCGACGCCATGAACTTTGTCTGCGAGTCGGCCCTGGATGGCGGCGGCATGGCGTCGCTGCGAAATGATCCACTCGGCAAGGGCATGGCGCAGATCCTGCTTACCATGCCGGTGCGCGTGCCGCGGGAGCTGTTGTCATGACGACGAATGCGTCCCACGCAGCTGCCAACGACGTCGTCATCCTCGCCGACGACGGCACCGGCGGCGTGACGCGATATCGACAGCTGGCCAGCGTCATCCGACACAGGATCGTTTCGGGGGAGTACCCGGTGGGCATGCAGTTGCCAACCGTGGACAGCCTCGCGCAAACCTACGGGATCGCCAAGGTCACCGTGCGCCAGGCCTTCGCGGCGCTGACGGAAGAGGGGCTGGTCAGCAGCCAGCGCGGTCGTGGCACGCACGTCATCAAGCAGCCATCAGAACCCGGACAAGGGCTGCGCTCCGCCATCAATGACGAATCGGCCCATGGCAGCGAGTTGGAAATCCGCATCCTGGAAAAGCGCGAGGGCGTAGCGCTGCGGCCGGGCTTAGTCCGGCGCGGCACACCGCTGGACAGCTATGTGTTTGTGCGCAAATTACATGTGCACGGCGGCACGCCGTTTTGCCTGATCGAGATGTATGTGGCCTCGTCGGTGTTTGCCCGCTTTCCCCGCGGTGCCGAAAAGCACCACAAGCTTGGTCATCTACTGCGCCAGGTCGAAGGTGACCGCCTTGGCATGATGCAGCAGACCATGACGGTTGAGCCGGCCGACTATATCCTGGCACGCGATCTCGCCTATGGCTTCGGGGCGCCAATCGCCAGGATCATCCGATCGACGCTGGACGTCGACGGCAATGTGCTCCTGGCAGGGCAGTTCTGGTATCGCGGCGACCGTTTCATCTTGGATGTGGAGATGCCAGCCAAGCTGACCGAGCACTACCCGGCGCTGGCCATCCCTGACAGCCGCCGCTGCTGAGCGCAACAGACCTTACACCATTCGAACGAGGAGACATCGGAATGACATCATCCTATGTACGGAGGGCCACCGACGTGGCCGCGTACGCGCCGGCCAACCACACGGGAACGGCGAACCAGCGCATCATCGGCAAGGAGACTGTCGGCGCGCGCCGGCTCGAGGTCCTGCTGGGCACGATTTCCCGGGGCCACGGCGCGTTGCCGCACGCACACCCGGACCTCGAGCAGGCGTCGTTCCTGCTCGCCGGCGAGGGTATCGGCGAACTACCCGGAAAGCAGCGCATCTTGCGCGCAGGGGACTGGAGCTTCAACGCGGCTGGTGTCTTCCATCGCTTCGAGGTCATCAGCGACGAACCGGTGAAGGTGATGGTGGTCTACGCTCCGCCGTATAGCGAAAACCCGAACGCAGCAGTGACCGCGACCGGCCCGGACGACCCGCGCCTTCAGGCCGGTGCCGCCGATGTCCGCGACGTTCCAAGCAGCACCGAGGCGATCGGGCTGCCGCACTACCGTGGCGCGCTCGCCAGGCCGGTCATCACACCCCAGACGGTCGATTCCCGGTATCTCGACATCTACATGGTCGACCTTGATCCAGATGGCGGCGCCGAGCCGCACAGGCTTGGCGAGACCGAGCAGGTGCTCTTCGTGCGCAGCGGCACGCTCCATGGGCGCATCGAAGGGGAGCGCTTCGCCGCCGGGACTGGGGAGTGGGTCTACGTTCCCGACGGTGCGGAGCTCAGCCTCGAATCGGCGGACGAGATGCGCGAGCTGATTGTCATTCGCGCACACGATCCGCTGACCTGACGCAAGCTCGGCCAAGTGAATCAATCAGATCCCAAGATGCGGGAGGAGACAAGATGATCCAGCGATTTCCCCGGCGACGCATGCTCGCCCTGCTGTCCGGACTAGCCGCTGGTTGCGCGGCGTCGCAACTGGTGTGGGCAGCGGGCCTGAACGAGTATCCGGACAAGCCGATCCGTGTCGTGGTGCCGTTCCCTGCAGGCAGTGGCACGGACAACACCGCGCGCTACTTCGCGCGGAACGTCACCGCCCAGACCGGCCAGTCCGTGGTCGTGGAAAACCGCCCCGGTGCCAACGGGTTCATCGCGGCCACGGCGGTCGCGAGAGCGCCCGGAGATGGCTACACGATGCTCATCACGACAAATACCACCCACGCGGCCAATGCATCCCTGTTCAGGAAGCTGCCCTATGATCCCATCAAGGACTACGCGCCGGTGTCGTTGATCGCCAAGAGCGGATTGGTCTTGGTGGTGCCATTCGACAGCCCGGTGCAGAAGGTGGCCGATCTGACCACGCTGGCGAAAAGCCGGCAAGGCAAGATGACCTTCGCCAGCGGCAGTTCCTCCACCCGGGTCGCCAGTGAGCTCTACAAGATCATGAGCGGCGCACCGGCACTGCATGTGCCCTACAAGGGCGTGCCGCAGGCCCTGACCGACTTGATGGGCCACCAGGTCGACTTCATGATTTCCGACATCAATCCAGCCCTGCCCCTGATCCAGAACGGCAAGCTGCGCGCAGTCGCCGTGACCACGTCCAGGCGCCATCCCCTGCTCGACAATGTCCCGACCATGGCGGAAAGCGGCCTGCCGGGGTACGAGATGACGGCTTGGGTTGCTGCCTTCTTCCCTGCCAACACGCCAAAACCGGTCATCGCGCGTATGAGTCAGCTGATTCGACAGGGGCTGACCAGCCCGGCGGCTACCGAACACTTCAGCCAGACAGGAGGCCAACCCTCCCCATCGACGCCAGAAGAGTTGGCGGCGTTCGTGCGCAGCGAAACCGCGAAATGGGCTGACGTGATCAAAGCCGCCGGCATCCAGCCGGAATAGCCCGCGCCCCGGCGGCCCGAGAATACTCGGCCGGACAGTCCGGGCAGTGCTGGTATTGCATGGACCAGGACTTCGAAGGTGACCCGATCCAGTTGATTGGCACTTGTCACGGCCAGCGCCAGGGGAACACCGCGCCAATACGCGACGGTATCGGACGCCTCACCAAGCGCCTGATGGACCTGCAGCGATCCGAAGGGCCAGCCACTTGTCGTCGGCAGACGCCTCCGCGAGCCTGGTCAGGTCGCTTACGTCAGCTCTTCCAACAGTACTTTGGCATCTTGCCAGTCGACGGTATCGAATCCCTCGGTGAACGTGCCATGAATACCGGCCAGGATCGAGCGCGCAGCATCCGTCTTGCTGCAGCGTTGCCATAACCGGGCCACGCTCAGCGCGCCTCTCAGCTCGACTGACCTTGCTCCCTGGTCATGAGCAGTGGCAATAGCCGCCTGGAAACATGCTTCGGCTTCTTTGGCCCTGGTGGACGAGCCGGCTTCGTCGCCGGACAACATCAGAATCAGGTCCCCCTTGAGCCGAAGCAGAACCGGTTCAGCAAACCGCTCGCCCGTGTTCTTCACCAGAGCCAGCGCCTCACTCAGCACAGCAAGCCCCGCCTCGGCTTGCCCTGCCTTTTCATAAGCGTTGGCGAGCAGTCCCAGAAGCCTCGGCCGACCCAGTGCCGCTCCGGTGGCTTCGTGGGCGCGGAGGCCCTGTTGTATTTGCGCGATGCCCTCCTCATGACTACCCTGCTCGGCCAGCGCCCAGCCGCGCAGGATCGTTCCCCAACCCAGATAGAGGGGGAACCCCTGGTCGCTCGAAAGCGCGATGGCGGCGTCTGCATACTCCCGCGCCAGTTGCACTTCGCGCCGGTACTGGTGCAATTCGGCCGCGAAGATCAGGCACAAGGCAAGGCCGAACGGATCAGAGGACTTTCTGGCCAGCGCCAGCGCTTCCTCGCTGCGCGCGCGCGACTGGTCCGGCAAGCCCAGAAACCAGAGCGTCCAGCTTAATGTGCTCCGGATATGAAGGGGGAGGTTCGGCGCATAACGTAGAAGTTTGCTATATGTTTGCCGATCGGGGCGGTGCAGTGCCAGCGCCTGCTCCATGTGGGTCCGGGCCATCCTGATCTCGCCCAGACGGAACAAGGTGGCGCCGAGAATGCGGTGCGCCTCCGCGAGCTGTTCCGGATCTTGTTTATCCTGCGCGAGACCGAGCAGCCGCTGCGCCAAGGCGTGTGCCGTACTGAGTTGCGAACGCAATAGATAAAACGACCACAGTCCTAACTGCGCCGAGAAGATCTGCGGTATTTCCCCGCCCTGTTCGCACAAGGCTAATGCACGCGTGTAGGTCTCCTCCACCTCTGGCGCACCATAGCCTCGAGCGGCCATCCAGGCAGGACCGAGGGTCAGCAGCAGGGTGAGTTCCTCGCGTGCGCGTTCGGGGGTGTCTGCCAGGGACTTGAGCAGTTCGAGGGCTGCACTGAGATGATGGATCCCTTCGAGCTGTGCTGAACGCTGCAAGGCCTGCTGGCCCGCCAGATGCAGGTATTCGATGGCCTTCGGCACATTACCACTCTTGCTGTAATGGTGAGCCAGTTCGCTGCAATAGTCCTGCAGCCGGCCTGGAAACAGTGTCTCGATGGCCCGGGCCGTGCGTTCATGCAGCACACTGCGCTGAGCGGTCAGCAGGGAGTTAGCGGCCACCTCCTGGGTAAGCGCGTGTTTGAACGCGTATTCCACTTCCGGGAATGCGGGACGCTCGTAAATGAAATCGCCGGCCTGGAGGTCAGCCAGAAGCGGGCGCAGTGCCTCTTCCGGTTGCGCGGTGACATGCTGGATCAGACTTAAGGGAAACTCTTTGCCGATGATCGCAAGGGTCTGCAGCAAATCCTTCTGGGCGACGGGAAGCCGGTCGATACGGGCGGCGAGCACCCCCTGCACGGTCGTCGGAATATGAAGTGACAAAGGGGCGTTCTCGATCCGGTAGCTGCCAGGCTGACCAAGCAAGACGCTCTCCTCGGCCAGCGTCTTGACGACTTCCTCCATATAGAACGGGTTGCCCTCCGTCTTCGCCAGGATAAGCAGCTTCAGGGGCACGAGCGAGGGATGGTCTCCCAGCAGGGCCGTGAGCAGGCCCTGTGCCTCCGCTTGCCCCAGCGGTTCCAGTTGCAATTGGGTGTAGTAAAGTTTCCCGCCCCAGTCATGCACGTATTCCGGACGGTAGTTGACGAGCAGAAGCAGCCTGGTACGCTGCACATGCTCGATGAGGATATTGAGAAAGGCCTCGGTCTCGCTGTCCAGCCATTGCAAGTCTTCGAACAAGACCATCAGCGGCTGATTCTGGCTCTCACGCACCAGTAGCCGTGCAATGGCTTCGAAGGTGCGCTGGCGCCGGATGGTGGCATCCATCTTGGGCAGCGCCGAGCCCACTTCGCTGATACCGAGCAGGTAAAGCAGATAGGGCAGATGGTCCTCCAGTGTGCGATCCAGGGTCAGCAACCTGCCGGTGACTTTCTCGCGATACAGCCGTTCGTCATCTTGCGCGGTGATCTGAAAATAGTTTCTCAACAAGTCGATCAAAGGCAGATAGGGAAAGGCCTTGCCATGCGAAACCGAGAAGGTTTCGAGCACCATGCAGCCCCGCTGCGAGCGCGCCTTGAATTCGTGGTACAGACGCGACTTGCCGACACCCGCCTCGCCCACCACCCCGACGATCTGCCCTCGCCCAGCCCTGGCCGACTCCGACGCCTCCTGCAAGCGCTCCAATTCGGCCTGGCGGCCGACAAACCGCGCCAGACCGCGATGGGCCGCCACTTGCAGGCGCGTGCGCATGGCGCCGAGGCCGAGCACCTCATAGACCGCAAGCGGCTCCCGAATGCCCTTTACGTGCGTGGTCCCGAGGCCCTTGAACTCGAAGTACCCGTCGGCCAGCCTATGGGTCGATTCGCTGACGAGGATCGACGACGGTGTTGCGACGCCTTCCATCCGGGAGGCGATATGGATCGTGTGCCCCACCGGGTCGTAGTCCGCGCGCAAGTCATCCTTGCGGATCGAGCGCACCACCACTTCGCCGGTATGGATGCCAACCCGGATCTGCAGCGGGACACCCTGCTCCAGACGGTACCGGTCACCATGGCGGCGCATCGTTTCCTGCATGCGCAGCGCCGCGTACAACGCCCGCAAGGGGTGGTCCTCGTGGGCAATCGGCGCGCCAAACAGCGCCAGGATGCCGTCGCCCAGGCATTTGGCAACGTATCCCTCGTAGTGATGCACGGCCTCCATCATCAGCGCGATCACGGGGTCGATCAGCCCGCGTGCTTCTTCGGGGTCCAGGTCCTGGATCAAGGCGGTCGAGCCGGCCATGTCCGCAAACAGCGCCGTAATGGTCTTGCGCTCGCCGGCAGCCTGTCCCCTGGCCTCCATCGCGGCCTGCTCGGCGAGGATGCGTTCGGCGAGATGGGGCGGCGTGTAAAGAACCGGTGCGGGGACAGCGGGCGTTGGCACTGCGGCAGCGACTGGCGTTGCGGCCGGCTCCGTCATGGGCGCACCGCAAGAACCGCAGAACTTTGCTGTGTGGCTGGACTCATGGCCGCATTGCGGGCAGATCTGCGCAAGCCTTTGCCCGCACTCCTCGCAGAATTTTCCTCCCGCGGGGTTCTCGAACCCGCATTTTGTGCAGCGCATATCGCCCTCTGACAGCCTTCGCCTGCCACAAACTCATTAGAAGCGTAATGACCGCCCGTCGCAAGATATAGGTTGCCGAAAATGCCGCTCACCAAACGGTTTACCGTATTCCGCTGATCGTCGTTCACCTGGATTTTGGGCCGCGATTCGGCTTACCCAGCCCGTGTTGGATAGCGGGCATCACAGTTCGAACCGGACTTTGCGTTTGATGAAGTGCTGGCTGCCCCACAGAATCCGTTCTCGCAGCGCGGGTCCGGGGGCCACGGCCCCATGCCGACGATCGCGTATTCAAGTCCTCAACCTGGCTCTTTTGGTGTGCCGCTTACCCGACTCAACTGCGCACCGGTACGGTGCTGAACCGGGAGACACCCCTGGGTCGCTGCCATTTCGGTCGCCAGTGCTCCGGGCAATAGCGCGCGCGCCTTGTCCGGCGCGACCGGGCTGACTCTCCACACGGCCTGGCCGTCGGCAAACGTGATCGTCAGGCAGTCGGTGCAGCACGCGATAGCCGCGGGAATTTGCCCTGTTGATCAGTATCGAGCACGTCGGGTTCCGTAGCGGCTCGTATAGCAGCCGGCATGCAATCCCTTGGCCGTTAGACGTGAAACGCCCCGCACATTGCGCACGGCGGGGCGCTGCGACCGACCCACCTTGTCGCACCCTCTAGGTGTTAACGAGGTTTTCGTCATTATGACGTTTAGACTATTATCATGCCCATGAACGATGTCGCTTGACCCCGCATTCCGACGTCGCAAGCGCCCGGCACCGCCTTGGCAGCACCTGCACGCACGGCGCCGATCCAAAACAATCACAAACGGACCGCTCAGCGGTTGGAGACCTCATGCCCAAATCGACTGTAATGCTCCGCCAGCCGCAGTCTTACCCGGAGAGCCGCCTGCCACCTGGCGTGCAACGGCTCACTCGCCCAAAGCCGTTCGGTAGAGCCGTGGAACTGGCGTTCCTTCGCTGGGAAAAGAAAGACCTGGCGGCGACCGAACGCTTCTGGCGCGATTTCGGCATGCATCTGGTCAGCGTCTCGCCTGATCGGATCACGGCCCGTGGCATCGGGACCGCCCCTTGCATTGCCGTGGCCGAACGTTCGGCGGTGAGCCGCTTCGTCGGGCCCGCCTTTCGTATGTCGGACGATACCGACTTGAATCCGTACATCGATCGCTTTGGCGCGGCGTGGTTGTCCGAACAGCAGATTCCCGGCGGCGGGCGCGGTGTCGAGCTATTCGATCCTTCCGGGCGCAGTGTCTGGCTCGTGCAAGGCCAGCAGCATGTCGAAGCTCTGCCCATGCGCCCGCCCATGACATTGACCAACACGGCGCAACATGCGCCGCGAGTCAACCGCACTGTTCGCACCCCGATTGAGCCGGCCAGTATTGTCCGGCTGGGTCATGTTGTATTTCAAACCGTGGACTTTGCCACCATGGCGGCGTGGTACATGACCGTACTCGGTGTCATTCCCACCGACGTGCAGTACCTCGCGGATGGCAGTCCCAACCTGGCTTTCTGCCGGCTCGACCTTGGCCAGGCGCCGGCCGACCACCACACCCTCGTACTGGTGGGTGGCATCGAAGAGAAATACGAGCACAGCGCGTACGAAGTCATCGATCTCGATGCGCTCGGGCAAGGTCAACAGGTGCTTCGTGCGCAAGGCCATTCGCACATGTGGGGTATCGGGCGGCACTTGCTGGGAAGCCAGTTGTTCGACTACTGGCGCGATCCGGACGGTTTCGAACTGGAGCACTACACCGATGGTGACCTGTTCACCGCGGATTTCGAAACCGCTTACTCGCCGCTTGATTTCGGTGGCATCTGGGCCTGGGGTGCCGACGCACCGGCCTACATGAAGCCAAGAAAGACTTTGCGCAATGTGCTGAAGGTGCTGAGGTTGGTACAGCGCAAGGCGGTTGCGCCGGCGCGGCTCAAGCTGATCGGAACTGCGCTGGGTGCACCCGCCAGACCCTGGCTTTAGAACTAAGCAATTCCATAGGAAGTACCATGTCTCGTACCGTAATTCGCTACATCCATACGGATGGCCCGCAATGGGGCATTCTCTTTGGCGCACGCATCGCTCCGTTGCAGGCCAACGCCGCCACCACAGGCGAGTTGCTTGCCAAACACTGGCAAAGCATCTGGCAAGTGCCGGCGGCGCAGGCAACGATTCCGCGCGAGGCCGTCCAGCTTCTCGCACCCGTCACGCAGAACCAGCAATTCCTCTGCCAAGGCATCAACTATCGCAGCCACGTCATGGAATCCGGCCTGCGTGTCGAGAATTTTCCCTTCAACACCATCTTCACGAAGGCATCCTCATGCATCACGGCCGCGGATGCTCCGGTTGCATCCCCAGCCCACGTCAAGCTGCTCGACTACGAGATCGAGCTCGGGCTGGTGCTGCGGCGGGATTTGCAACCTGGCGTGAAGGTCAGCCCTGACGCTCTCGGTGATTGGCTTGCTGGCGTGACCATCGTCAATGACCTGTCGGCGCGTGACGTGCAATTGCCGCAGGGTCAGTTCTACAAGGGCAAGAGCTATCGCGGCTTCGGGCCCGTTGGCCCTGGGCTCGTATTGCTGACACCGGAAGAGTGGCAACGTTGGCCGGAATTGCGGATGCGCCTGGATGTCAACGGACAGCCCCGGCAGGACGCCTACTGCGCCGATATGATCCACGCGCCGGCTTCAACCTTGACGGAACTGGCATCCATGCACGACGTTCACACAGGCGACCTGATCGCCACCGGTACGCCTGCCGGTTGCGCGGCCCGCGCGCCGGGCAAGCTCGCCATGTTCATGGCGAAACATTTTCTCAGCGACGCCGGCAAATGGCGCATGTTTGTGCGCCGCGGCATGACCAATCCCGCCTACCTTCGGCCCGGCGATAGCATCCGGGCCTCGATTCGCACGGATGACGGCACCATCGACCTGGGTGAGCAGACCACCGTTATCGCCCCGGCATGACGATGACGCCAGTTGGCGACGAAACTTGTGGCATCCCATCGCAGTATTTGGAATGAGAGTGAAGTCTTATGAGCAGTCTTGCAATCAACGCCATGCCAGAGGTCGTCAGGCGACTGGAGGACTTGGAACAGATCGAACGGACGCCCTGGCAGGACGTGATCCGCGCCACAAACACTTACGATGTACTACGAACCGCTTGCGAGCGCTGGTCGGAGCGCGTGGCCCTGCGGCTCCTGCTGGATGGCAGCCCCTCCGCGCCGACGCGCGACGTCCGTTATGCCGAATTGCTGGAAGGCATCCATCGCGCTGCTAATACACTGCACCGCCTGGGTATCAAGCCGGGCGTGCCAGTCGCAATCTTGCTACCGAACCTGATCGAGAGCCACCTGGCACTATGGGGTGCCGAGGCTGCCGGCATTGCCAGCCCGATCAACCCGATGCTGGAAGCCAGCTACGTTGCGCGGATCTGCGAAGAGACGGGAGCCAAGGTTGTCATCGCCCTGGGGCCCACCACGGAAGGGAGCATCTGGGAAAAAGCCGTGGAAGTCGCGGACAGGCTGCCT
Organism: Burkholderiaceae bacterium 16; assembly: GCA_000955785.1. Lineage (GTDB taxonomy): Bacteria > Pseudomonadota > Gammaproteobacteria > Burkholderiales > Burkholderiaceae > Cupriavidus. The sequence continues at coordinate 48,242 of JYOD01000039.1, read as the reverse complement.
AGGGTCGAGACGATCCTGCAGGTCGACCCGACGGCCGCGATGGGGCGGCGTACCGGTTCCGGCGGTCACATCCCGCGCGGCAAGATGCCGAGCCGTCCCGGCGTGCAGGTGCTTGACTTCCATGACGCGCTGGCCGAATCCGACAGTACGCGGCTGATCAGCGGGCGGCGATTCACGCCCACCGAGCCGTGCGCCTATTTTCATACGGGTGGCACCACCGGGTATCCCAAGGTGGCCGTGCACAGTCACCTGAACGAAGCCGTGACGGCATGGGTCCTTCAGCGGATCGACGACCGGCGCAACGTGATGCTGGCGGGGTTGCCCCTTTTCCACGTCAATGGCGCCATGGTGACCGGACTCGGTGCGCTTCACAGCGGTTCGGAAATCGTCATGCTGACAGCTGGCGGGTATCGGACACCGGGACTGCTGGACGCCTTCTGGGAGATTGCCAACCGATTTGGGGCCACCACGTTTTCCGCCGTACCAACCATCCTGGCGGCACTGCTTTCCAGGCCGTTGCCTGCAGACGGGATCCCGACCTTGCGCCACGTTCTCTGTGGTGCCGCGCCGCTACCCAGTCAGGTCGCACACGAGTTTGAAAAGCTCACCGGTGTTCGCATCCACGAGGGATATGGCCTGACGGAAGGTAGTTGCGTGTCGACCGTCAACCCGCCACAAGCGGTGCCCAAGGCCGGTACGGTTGGCATCCGCATTCCGTATCAGGAATTGAAGCTGTTCAAGCTATGCGCAGACGGCAGACCTGCCGAACTTGCCGAAGCCGGTGCGACCGGCGTGATCGGCATACGCGGCCCCAATGTGTTTCCCCGTTACCTAAGGGAAGCCGACAACTGCGGCATCTGGATCGAGGGCGGATGGTTCAACACGGGCGACCTGGGCCGCCTTGACGCGGATGGATCTCTAACGCTGTGCGGCCGCGCGAAAGACCTGATTATCCGTGGCGGCCACAACATCGATCCTTCGATGATCGAGGATACGATCGCCGCGCACCCCGAAGTCGCCATGGTCGCTGCGGTCGGGCAGCCGGACACCCATGCGGGCGAATTGCCGGTGGCCTTCGCGGTACTCAGGCCAGGCGCAAAGGCTTGCACCGATGCGTTGATGGAATACGCGCGCGAGAGGATTCCTGAACGTGCGGCGGTGCCGGTGCGCATCGAAATCATGCCAGCACTGCCCCTTACCGCCGTCGGCAAGGTTTCGAAGCCCGACCTGCGACTGCGCGCCATCGAGCACGTCATCCAGGCGGCGCTTGCCGAGCATGGCATGTCCGACACCCTCGTCAAGGCCCGGCTCTGCCCCGAGCGCGGCACCGTGGCCGATATCTCCGGGCCGGTTGCGTCACGTCAGGTGGCAATGGCACTGGTAGCCCGCTTTCCCGTGATTCCCGCATGGCAGGAGCAATGATGACGAACACCGCGAAGACACCGCAGGGGAACATACTCGATACGGATGTCCTGCTTGTAGGACTGGGGCCGGTGGGGGCAGCGCTGGCCAACCTGCTTGGCCGCTACGGGATCCGCGTCCTGGCCATCGACCGCGCCAAGGAAATCTTTGCCAAACCGCGCGCGATCGCGCTGGACAACGAGGCCCTGCGCATTCTGCAGCTCGTGGGCGTAGCGGAGGGCGAATTCGCCACGGTGGCGATTCCGAAGGTGCAATACCGCTCGCCACTGTTCGGCCGCTTTGCGCGCATCAACAGCGCGAGAATTGTCGACGGCCATCCGACGCTCGTCACGTTCTACCAGCCAGAGCTGGAGGCCGTGCTGCGCAAGAAGCTGTCAGCGCACCCCACCGTCGACGTTCGCCTCGGGACTGAACTCCAGTCCTTCGTCGATGACGGTCATTGTGTGCATGCCATCGTGAAATCATCTGGCGGCCCCGACCTGCAGGTCAGGGCGAAGTACATGGTGGGCATCGATGGCGCAGGTTCACTGGTCCGGCGTGATCTGGGGCTTGATTTCGAGGGCCGCACATTCCAGCAGGACTGGCTGATTGTCGACGCGCTTGGCGTGCCGAATCCCATTGACCATTGCGAGTTCGTCTGCGACCCGGCACGGCCAACCCCGCATATGGTCGCCCCAGGAGGCCGCCAGCGCTGGGAATTCATGTTGAAGCCGGGCGAAAGCGCTGCGGAAATGGAGCGGCCTGAATCGGTGCGCAATCTGCTCGCGCCGTGGTGCGATGTAGACAAGATCCAGATAGAACGCACCGCTGTGTATCGATTTCACGCACGTGAAGCCAAATCGTTCTCGAAAGGCCGATGTTTCCTGGCCGGTGATGCCGCTCACATTACCCCCCCTTTTGCCGGGCAAGGATTGGTGGCCGGCCTGCGAGACGTGGCAAACCTTGGGTGGAAGCTGGCGTGGGTGCTACGCGGCCAGGCGAGCGAGCAGATTCTCGACAGCTATGATCAGGAACGCCGGCCTCACGCAAGAAAGATCATCAACCTGGCGCGCTTTCTTGGAGCACTTGTCATGCCACGCAACCGAGCTGCGGCACTCGCTATACACGGGTGCATGAGCGCGATAAGGTTGTTGCCGCGCGGCCGTGCCCTGTTCGAAGACCTGAAAGTGAAGCCGGCAAACACTTTCGACAAAGGCCTGTTTGTGCGCGTGCGCGGCACCGAGAAGCTGCGTGCCGGTTCGAGCTTTCCACAGGGGTGGGTCCGACCGGCAGAAAGCGGAATCCCGACACTTAGCGACGATTGCCTGGGGCTTGAGTGTGCAGTCATCGGATTTGGCTTTGACCCCGCGACGCGTCTGTCGTCTGAGCTCACGGTCCGCTGGTCCCTCGCCGGTGGCAAGGTGTGGCAATGGTGCCAGCGTGCCCAAGCGCAGCATCTCGCGCCTAAAGGCCGGCGCCTTGAAGCACTGGACGAGGTCGTGTTGCCCCGCGTGGCCCCGCTCGACTGGATGGTGGTGGTCCGCCCTGACCGATGCGTGCTCGCCGAAGGCCCGGCCTCTCAAGCCGAGCACATCCTCCAGCGCGCCCTTTATTTGATCGATCCGCCGCAGGTACGCCTCGACATACGCCTCCCCAAGGCCGCCTGAAGGCACCAGTCGCCCCGCAGACAGAATAAGAACCTTCCGGTGCCAGTTCGTGGCCTCGGCGGGCGGGGCCTTTTTTGCGCCACCTCAATAACAAGGAGGAGACCCTTGTGTTGCAGACTTCTGTTTATTGTCTTTCTATCTCGGCGATAATTTGCCTTGCAAGCATGACCGCGCATGCCGGAGAAGACTTTCAGGTGCGGTACAACATAGCAGGCAGCATCGGAGGGGAAATGTTCACACCCCCAGATGCCGCCGGGCTTGCAGTTGGTGTCGCAGCGACTTATATCGACATCAGGAAGGTGAGCGGCAACGACGGCAACACACTGACGAAGCCGATCCCCGGTGGCGCCATTCCACTTCCGTCCCCTACCCCCGTGACGGCGTATCCCACGTATGGCGCCAATACCGCCCAGATCCCTGCCTCAGGCACTTTCAAGCTGTTCAACCTCGGCATTGGCTACATTACCAACGCGGACTATGGCGGCGGTCGCTTCGCGTTCGGCGGCGTTCTGCCATATGGCATCAAATCCCAATCGGTCAGGGCTACTGCCGCAACGCCAGCCGTGCAGGCGAACCCCGCGGTCCCCGCGGCCGCACAGCAGGCCATCGCAAGCCAGTTCGGCGCGACATATCAGTCAAACCTCGCCGGCGAAGCAGCCAGTTCCAGTGGCGACGTATCGGGCATCGGCGACCTGGAGTTGCAAGGCGGCTGGCTCTACACGACCGAACAGCTGCGCGTATTGCTGGGCGCATCCCTCGTCATTCCGACAGGACGCTACAACGCATTGCCTGCACCCGACATAGGCACTGGTAATTTCTATACGCTGCGGCCGTCGGTGCAAGTGGCCTACCTGCCGACGCCGGACATCGCCATCGCGGCAAAGGTGACCTTGGGCCTGAATACGAAGAATCGGGACAATGACCTCCGCAGCGGAAACTGGATCGGATTGGAAGGCGCGGCGGCATACAAGACCGGAATTGGCGTGTTCGGACTGCACACTGTCTTCGTTCAACAATACCAGGACGACTCGAACAACCCCTGGGGCCCAAGCCGCTACCGATCGCTCAATGCCGGTGCGTTCTATACCGCGATGGTGCCTGGCATTGACGCTGCGTTGACGTTGCAAGGCATGGCGACAACCAGTTCGCGCAACGCAAAGGTCGGGAGCATGACCCAGATTCGTTTGATCAAGCTGTTCTGACGACGATGGCGAGACAACTGTCATCGTGTCTCGCCGTTTCCCCTGGCCTGACGACTTGGTTGCACTCAGGTCGGGAGCAGATCTTCTATCTTTCGCTGTGCCTGCTCGATAGCGACTTGCCTTTGTTCGGCACCGGCAGACACACCCTCGGCGGCGACCACTTCGAGCTGGGACACACCAACGAAGGAGAATACGCTCCGGAGATAGGCTTCCGCGTGCTCCAGTGCCGCGTTGCGCGAACCGGGGCCATAGTACCCGCCGCGTGCAACGGCCAGGATGATGCGCTTTCTGGTCACGAGCCCTTCCGCACCTCTGTCCGTATAGCGAAAGGTCTTTTCCGCGACGGCGATGCGATCAATCCAGGCCTTCAGTTGACTGGCGATACCGAAGTTGTAGAAGGCGACACCAATGACCACCACATCCGCCGCCAGGAATTCTTCCAGAATGGCGCGTCCCAACTCAATATCCCGCAGAAGCGCTGCATCGTTCGGCGCCTTGGGATCGCGCGACGCGGCAAGGTATGCGCCGGACAAGTGAGGAATTGGTGAACTAGCGAGATCACGGTATATGACATCGACCTCCAGGTGCACAGCCTTGAACTTGTTGACGATGGCAACCGAAAGGGTACGGCTGACGGAATTGTTTCCCAGAATGCTGGAATCAATGTGAAGAAGCTTCGTGGTCACTCGGGGATCTCCAATGGTATGCGCTGCCCATCGCGGAGTTGAACAGTCCGAATTCAATGGGCGCGATTGCATGATGGCTCGCGACCAACATACCCGCCATTCGCGTCCGCCACAAGGAGGCACATCGATGTTACCTGCGACCATTCAACGGGAGCCTGACGATGCGACTGGCACGGTTGTCGAGCACAAGGGCCACTTGCCCGGCATGTTGGACAGACGTAACGGGATAGATCTACCCAGAGACTGCCAGGGAGCGGGGGCTGTCCTCGCGCGCATTGGCGATAGGTGGAGCGTCCTCATCGTCGTACTCCTTGCTGACGGACCCATGCGGTTCAATGAAATGAAGCGGAAGATCGGCGGCATCTCGCAGCGAATGCTGACCCTGACTCTGCGGGGATTGGAACGAGACGGACTGGTTGCGCGGACCGTACACGCCACTATTCCGCCGCGCGTTGACTACGCGTTGACCTCCCTCGGCCACTCGCTAAGGACACCTGTGGAAGCACTCGGCCTATGGGCCATCGCGCATCTCCCGGCCATTGAACAGGCGAGACAGGCGTTCGACCTCCGCAGCAAAAAGGAACTCGGAGTGTGACCAGATCTAGTGAAGGTTCTGCTCATAGCCGCTGATGTCCCAAATGGGGTCGGGAACGCCCGTTCATCGTTTACTGGCGAGTGGTCGTTCGAAGGAGACGCAGCGAATGAGCGAAATTGACACAGACATGAGGCGTTTAGCCACCACCTCGACGATGCCGGAAGCCGACCGTAACGCTTCTCCCCGTGCTGCTATCGCGGACCTCATGAGCGGAGTTCGCTTCGGCAGCCGTTTGATCTGCATCCGATGATGGGTTGCACTACCTATGCAGTGTGCCGCTGCGACCGCGGATCGGGCGGGAGCACCACACTGGGCAAGAGTCGATGGGCGTAGCGTGCGATTGGAAATTCAAAGGTACCCCGGGGATTGATTCCTTCAAGGTGAGTCGGCGCGATCTGGCGCAGATCCTCGGCGCGCATCCTTTCACCGCCGATGGCCTCGATTTCATCCAACGCGCGTTGCATTTGCAGCGTGTTCCACGCCATCACCGCATGGACAGTAACGTCAAGGCCGAGGATACCGCCGCCATCGAAGCATCGTGCCGCGTCAGTTCGACGGGAATCTTGCCGTGGTGGATCGCCCTCTGCACAGTGTGTACCGCCTCGCCACGGTTCAAGGCGTGCTGCATTTCATGGCGGAACGCCGGAATGGTGAAATAGTCGATCAGGAATATCGTACGGAACAGCCGGCCGAGATGAACGCCCGCTTCATAGACGGGCTGGCCTCGCGCCGCCGCGCCAAAGCGCGTCAGTGCCTGCACGACGGTGCATTGCCCACTCTGCACCGAGGCCGCGATCCGGACCAGCTCGTCCCAGGCGCTTTCGATCAGGTTCAGCCGTACATCGGCATCTGCTACAGCCGCCAACTCGGTCGGCACGTCATGATGCCTGGGCACATGTAGGCGGCGGTCGCGCAGATGAGCGAGCCGTGGGCAAAGATCAAAGCCAAGCAGCCGGGACAGACTCATGGCGAAATCGGTGTAGCCGTGCGTATCGACGGCCAGTTGCGCCACGTCCTCTGATCCGCTCTGGCGAATCACACCCTCAATGGCTGCGCCAGCCTGCCGCTCGTTCAGCAGGATCGGCTGGTCATAGAAGATGCCCCAGCGGTCATGGACATGGGTGTACATGCCGATCGACGCCGTGCGCCGGCGCGGATCGGCACGCGCCTGCCAGACTGTGCGGGTTGTCTCCAGCGACATCATGTCCGACGACGCCAGATCGGTGCGTCCCCAGTGCCGGGCAATTGGGTGCTGGTGCATGAAGACCAGGACGGCATCGGCGGCCTGCCGGAGTTTGCGCTCGTCCGCGATGCGATGCATCATCTGCCGGATCGCGCTGGGAGCCAGCTCCGGCACCATGCGCGCGAGGTCCGCCGCCGACATCGAGGTCCCGTGCGCCAATACCGCCGCGTAAACCATCAGCAGCTCGCTGCGCGAATGGGGTTCTCGGCCCAGCAGGAGCCAACTGAAGTGCGTGCTGCTGTCGATCTCCAGCAGGATTTCCGGCACCTGTCCACCGGGGTGCCGCTCGAAGAGCGCGCGCCGCAGGGCATCCACCGAAGCTCCCGGCGCCTTCGCCGCGAGCGGATCGATGTGGATCGCGCTATCGATTCTCAGGTCCCCACGCAGCGCGGCGTCGCGCAACCTGGCAAGCCCCACATCCAAATGCGCAATGACGGGCTCCAGGAACGCCTTCGCATCCTGCGGCAGTTTGAGATGGCCATAGAAGTGGTTGCGACGGGCCCGCCAATCCTCGTGGGGATCAGCAGTGCAGCTTGGCTGCGGAAGGCGAAGCTATGGTCCAGGAAGACCGAGCCATTACGCAGCCCAACCCGCAGGGCGAACAGCGTCCCCATTCGAAGGCGGCCAGGGCCCGCTGACGATCCTGCCCCTCCAAGGCCGGCTGCCAGGCGCGTCCCAACCGAACCGCTACCCGTTCAGGAAGCCAGTCAGCCCTACGAGCATAGAGCTTGCGCAGCACCTCCATCGCCTCGATCACCGGGTGGACCGACTGTGCGGCGAATGGCAGGCGAACCAGCCTGCCCAGCATAGCTCGGGCTTGCCGATGTCGTGACAGAAGTTGCGCGCGGATCAGGCTGGCACGGCTCCGCTGATTCTGACCAGTCGCCGCATCGGCCAGGGTCTCCAACTGTTGGCAGAGTGCTTCCCGCGTCAGCGTTTCGTCGGCGGCCAGCGCTTTGACGGCTGCAGCAAATTCCCGTAACTTGGTGTCAGGGTCCGGCCGACCGGCGTCGATCAGGCGTCGGGCATCATTGACCGATTTGCGAATCCAGTGCCGCAGAATGGACGATAGCTGGTCCGTGGCAGCGCATAGGGCATAGCGAAGGAAGCAAGCTGTTTCCAGGCGGCGGGACTGCTGCGCGACCCGTTTGCTGATTGACGCTGGACGATTGGCGCAGCGCCGTGCATAGTGGCGTACCACCGCCTCATTGCATGCCGCCGGCCAGCCTTTGTGGATGCCCAGCTTGTACAGCCGGTCGATCTTGTCAAACAACTCGCCCATCTGATGCGTCGAGTTGCGCAACGGAACGGCCCACAGCCATTGCTGGAGACTCGCGCGGTCGCCTTCCGACCGTGCTAGCAAGGTGCCCCAGGCATCCAGGGACGCCTCGCCATAGGCTTGCACGAGCGTGTCAGCCAGTGCCGCCTCGGAGGCCTCCACGACCTGACTGATGAGGCGCTTCAGCGCCCGGTCATGCTGGATCAGGATGCGATGCTCGTACAGCCAGCGCTTCAGCTCATGCAGCAGATCACTGCGGCTCGGCTGCCCCGCCAGCCGCTCCTTAGGCCAGCGCGTCACGTAACGACGCTGATGCTCGGCCATCGGGCTGAACCCGAGGGCTTGGTAGGCCAACATCTGATGATCTACCAGGGTATCGGTGCGGCCGTCATAGAGCGCGCCCAGCGTGCCCATGTCCGGCGGGGTCACGCCGATTTGCGCGCCGACATAACCCCAGAGGAATTTGGGCACCTGCTTGTAGGCATCGAGAGTGCGCCCCGTCATGCGGACAAAGCCGATGTGTACGGCACAGGCGAGGCGGTACAGGTGGCTGCGCCGGGCGTCGATCAAGGCCCGTTCCTTGGAGGAGAAAGTAAAGAACGTGGCGAGTTAGAACTTGCTGAGTTCGCGCGGAAGCTGCCGGATGCCCAGATACGCCATTTGCCAGTGGTCCATCGCGCTTTCTCCCAAGCGTGAGACGGACTGCGGAGATTAGCGGCAATGAGACTGAGACGCAACGTGCCGACCCGAAACGGGCTGCATTAGGCATCCATAAATGCAGGCAACAGCAAACAGCAACTCTTTGACTTACTTGACTATTTACTAGTCAACCGCCCGAGAACCCGCATGAATGCTAGGGGCCTCTACCCCGGTAAACTGCAACAAAATCAAGGAGACCCTGCGATCCGAATCGCGGGCGGTTATGTTACGCCCTCCTCTCATTTGCAGCGGGCGACAGGGGTGTGGTTGCCGGAAAGCCTTGTCGACAAAGCCTTTCGGGGAAACCGCCCCAGATTTTACGAAAAGATTACCCCAGATTGGTACGCTTCGCCGAGCAGTACGGGACCAGCCAGACCCCGGTTCGCGACGCGCTGATACGCCTGGGTGAAGAGAGCCTGGTCGACATCTTTCCGCAGCACGCCACGGTGGTCAGCCCGATCGACGTCGGCCTGGCTACGCAGGCGCATTTCCTGCGCCGCTCGGTCGAGCTCGAAATCGTTCGCACGCTGGCGCTGCAGGCCGATCCTGTCCTGGTCGAGCGCCTGCGCGCCACGATCGCGCGGCAGCGCATGATGCTGGAACTGCAAGACCTCGACGAATTCACCGTGACCGACCAGGCCTTCCATCGCGAGCTCTACGACGCCGTGAAGGTACCGGACCTGTGGGGCCTGGTGCGCCGGCAAAGCGGCCACCTGGATCGGCTGCGCCGCCTGCACCTGCCCATTCTTGGCAAGGCAGTAGCCGTGCTGCGCGACCACGACGCCATCGTCAACGCCATCGCGTGCGCCGATCCGGCGCGTGCCGAGGCCGCGCTGCGCGCGCACTTGTCCGGCACGCTGGCCAACATCGACGACATCCGCGCGCGGTTCTCGGACTATTTCCGCTGAGGCTCCCTGCCCGCTGCGGCAACCGCGCTGCCCGCCCTTCCGGCGGCTACGCTGCGCCCGCCCCGCACCCCATGTGTGCCAGTGCCAGCGCCAGCCTTGCCCCCACCTGGGCGTTATGTTTGACAAGCGCGATGTTTGTCGCCAGGCTGCGCCCACTTGTCAGCGCCTTGATGCGAGCCAGCAGGAAGGGAGTCACGGCCTTGCCGGTAATTCCTTGCGCCTTGGCCTCGGCGAGCGCCTGCTGAGTCAGCGTGTTGATTTCCTCGGATGCCATCGCTGCTGCTTCCGGCACCGGGGTGCTCAACACCACGCCGCCCGCAAGGCCCAGGTCCCACTTGGTGCGGATGAAGCGTGCCTGCTGCGCCGCCTCGTCCAGCCTGAAATCCGCGCGAAAGCCGCTGTCGCGCGTGTAGAACGCAGCGAAATTGTCTTGCTCGCAACTGAGCACCGGCACACCATGTGTTTCCAGGTATTCCAGTGTGAGCCCGATGTCCAGGATGGACTTCGCACCGGCACAGACCACCGCCACTGAAGTCTTCGCGAGTTCCTGCAGGTCGGCCGAGATGTCAAAGGTCTCCTGCGCACCGCGGTGCACGCCGCCAATGCCGCCGGTGACGAAGACCTCGATGCCGGCCAGCGCCGCGCAGATCATGGTGCCGGCCACGGTCGTGGCGCCGAGCCCGCCGCTGGCCAGCACGGCCGGCAGGTCGCGGCGGCTAACCTTGAGTGCCTGGTCCGAGCGGCCGAGCAGTTCCAGCTCGTCGTCCGAAAGGCCGATGCGGATTCGCCCGCCAATCAGCGCGATCGTCGCAGGCTCGGCTCCCAGGCCGCGGATCAAGGCCTCCACTTCGCGCGCGGTGCGAACGTTCTCCGGGTAGGGCATGCCGTGAGCGATGATGGTCGATTCCAGCGCCACGAGCGGGCGGCCGGCGGCCTGTGCAGCGGCCACAGGCGCACTGAAGGTCAACCATGAGTGAGCCAGGTCGGCAACCATGATGATGCTTTCGGCGGTGAGATTCGACGGCTTTCCTCGACCTCTATTCGTGCCCTGTCACGACCTTCTTCGTCACGTGATAGCCGTGCCTACTTGCGTCGGCAACGGCATGGCCGGCCGCTTTCGCACCGTGGCCAACCGCGTGCGCGGCATCGCGCACAGCATGCCCGCTCTGCTTCCCTGCTGTCTTTATACCGCTCTTGAACGCGTGGGCATCCGTCGCCAGGCTCGCATGCGCCAACGAGCTGAGGGCGGTGAGCACTATCGCAACGATCGAAGTTCTAGTCTTCATCATTCCAACTTCAGGTTGGTGCGCAAGGCAGGCAGTCGGCCAGTGGGTGGCGAAGGTACTTATGCCGCTGCGCCATCAGACTACCGATCACATACCTTGCGCGGGGATACATTCCATTTGCTTGTCTGGTGAAGCAACCCGACTTTTGTTTCACGTGTGTACATTTTAGCCTTGACCGGAACCGTACATCCGAACCTGGCCTTCACATCGGTGTAACCGCTCGCCGTGCGCTGGGCACCTGGCTCTCTACCGCCGCCTCCGCCCCAAGATCGCGGGGCAGCGACCCGCAAGGTCTTCCAATCGTCGCTTCTGCCCTTGGCCTGGCAACCTTCGATGACCCTAGCGTAAACCCCAATGACACAACAGGCACATTGACAGTTTGCTGACAGCCTTCCCCGCCTATTGCAATAGCGCACCGCCCCCGGCAACGTCGCCGGTGGCGGCTCGGCAAAACAGCCGGCGGCCTGCAGGTGGGCCAGGGTCAGCCCGTGCTGGGCCATCTGGATGCGGGTCCAGGTAATCGCTTCGGCGCGCTCGATTTCGATCGACAACATTTTAGGTGCACAGATTTGAGGAAGCTGCGGAGCAGGATCCTGCGTGGTCGTCTCAAAGACCGTTGGGCCTCAACATTGTTCCGGCGGATCGACGGTGTAAAGCAATCCGCTCCCTTGGGGATTGGGAATCATGTGGTCACCCCGCCGCTTAAAAATTAATCAGATCCGAGCAGCCCGCCGGGCATCTGTCCTCGTGCGGTTTGTCCACAGACTTATCCCATCTCGCGGCGGACAAATCCTCGCCTCCTCCCCTCCTCAGGCCGGTCCCGGCTTGAACTTGGTTTTGGTCGCTGGCACATGGCGCTTGGTGGCCGCCATGCGGCGCGTCGCGGTGGCCTCGGCTTGCGCGCGCTCGGCCCGCCGCAGCGCCGCTGCCAGTTCGGCCCGCAGCCCTTCTTGCGCCGCCTGCCCTCGTCCGATCACCTGCGCTGCCTCCGCCAGTTGCCGGCTGAGCGTGTCGCGCTCGGCCTGCAACCGCGCCCGCTCCTCGGCACCGGCCACGGCGGCGTCGTGCGCCCTCGCCTGCACGGCCGCCAGTTCGGTACGCAGGTCCGCGACTGCCTGCTCGGCCTTCTGGCGCAGCGTGCGCTCCTGGTCGATCTCGCGCAGCACGCGGCGCTCGGTGGCACTGGCCCGCTCCTGCGCGACGGCCACCTGCTCGCGGGTGCGTTCCAGCTCCGTCGAGAATTGGCTACGCAACTCTCCCAATTGCCGCTCCAGTGCCTCGATCTGGCGCTGCCCCGCCTCCTGACGCGCCCGCGCGGCGGCGTGGGCCTGGCGCTCGGCGTCCAGTTCCCCCTGTAGCGCCGCGCGCGCCTGCTGGGCTGCGTCGAAGTCGGCCTGTACGGCGGCTTTCTCCTGCTCGGCCACCGCCACCGCGGCGCGCGCCTGGTCGCGCTGGGCCTCCGCCTCGCTCGCCTGCAGCCGCGCCTCGGCCCGGTATCGCTTTGTTTTCGCTGCAGTTTACCGGGGCAGCAGCCCCCAGTATTCATGCGGGTTTCCGGCCGGTGCCCCAATAAATTCCTGTAAAATCAACCACTTGCTGACTGGTCCATTCCCCGTATCCGCAGATGTACCGATCGCGACACAAGCATGGCCGCGGAGGCAGGGATGTAAGCCTCCAAAAAGCTTAATCGCGGCCGACGGATGGACCGACGCCAAGCTCTTGCCGGCAGGGGATATATGCCGCTGATGTGCAGGTCTTTGGCACCGTCCTCTGAGCCGCTTTCAAAGCAAAATGGTCATGCCGTACGCCACTGCGAAGGTGAGTCGGGCTGGAACGCCGAGGTCGGCATGAGCCGGTGCGCATAGCGCGCGATGGGAAACTCAAAAGTGACGACAAGCCCTTCCGCCACTTCGACCTGTTCCGCAGCCTCCGCAACTTCTGGATATCCCGCCACGTTCATGAATATCTTCATGTCGGGAGGCCAAACAACGAGGTGTTCAGGCGTCGCTACCCCGCCGAACGGCACGAGGTCTAGCGGGTAGGGAGGCTGATCGGCGACCTGATAGTAAAGGCGGTGCTGGATGTCATCCGATACCCGAAAACCTTCGATCCGACTTAGCTCGTCCCGGATCTCGTCGAAGTGAGTCCAGCTTTCGACTGCAAGTGCAAAATCAACGTCCTTGGTCGCTCGGGTGGCTCTAAGACGATGAACATGGGTCAGGAGGATATCTCTTGCCGTGGCTCCCACCACGAAGTATGTCAGGCCCCGTGCTTTGGTGACACCATCTACCGCGCGGAGAATGGCCACAGTAGTCGGGTCGAGCGGCCTATCAGAATTGATTGAGTACATGTTGAATTTCTTCTTCGCGGATTTTCGCTGCAACTTCCAGGTTCCGGGAACTGAGGCTCGCCATGAGATCCGCATAGACCAATACGGCCGGGGCTAGCTCTGGCTGCTTTGTATTGCTACTTTGAGGCTCCCAAAACGCATCAAGGATCTCAATGGGGCCATTTGTCTGCGGACGGAGTCGATGCGTTTGCACGAGCTGCTTCACGCTTTGTGCCATGTGCCTTGGTACCACATATAGCGTCTCGGCCTCGGGTCTGAGATAGCCCGTCATCTTCTCGGCTGCGACTTCCCCGCCCCAGTAGACATTTTTCAATTCTACGAGCGACGCGTCCTGCCACCAATCGGGATGCGGCGCTGCGAAACGCCGAGCGTGCAGTCGCGGCCGGAGTATGGTCGGATAGTTGGTGACCCATTCGTCGAGCAACCGATCGGGTGCCGTCAGGCGCCGACGTGCCGCCGTAGCCGCCTCCAGCAACCAGCCGCGCTCTGCTAGTTCATTGAACACGGTGCCCACCGAGCCGAGTGCGATGCCGCTGGCTTGGGCAATCTCTCGATAGGAGGCCTGCAATAGCGAAGGCCGGCAAAGCAGCGCGAAGATCATCCGTTGCGCCGTGGGATTTCCTCCCCCGTGCATCCTCACCGGGGTCGATGCTTCATCGGGACGCTGGCCGCTGACAAATATATAAAGGCCCTCCGCGTCAATGTGTGCATTGCCTGCCGTGTCGATGAACTGCAACCCGATTTCTCTGCACTGATTTGCAAGATACGGAGTGAGGTACTGCGTAACAAGAAGCCGGGGACCGCGCCCGGCCGATTTGGCGCGTGCTAGGGTCAGTGCAGTCGCGCTTCTGATCGAACTCTTCCATTCGACTTCATAGCGACGGCAGACGTTGTCCCGATTCAGCACGATGTGGCCATCGGTGGCGGTTGCATCGTCCGTGTCTGCGCGCTGAAATTGACCTTCCACACCGGCCGATCGACGAAGTGCCGCCAAAGCCATATTAATCATGTCGCGCGTTGCTCTATCGGCCATGTCCGTTTGTTCATCATTTTAGCTTGTTCATTCAATCTGAACACAGTCTAGCACTGAACAATGCTTTGTTCAATTTTCCTCCATGTTCGTGAAGCATGAACAACGTGAAATATTGAACGATCGTTCAATGTATGGTGCCTATGGAACCTGTGCCGCGACCATCGTGCGCTGCAGCCGACCCAGCAAAAATTTCGCCTCCTCCAGATGGAGGCCCAGCGAGCCCACATCAAGGCAAATGCTGAACTGGTGCAGATGTTGGTCGGCCCAGCCCATGACTACCTGGATGACATGGTGCAATTGCCCGAGCGTCAAGTGCTCGGGAACGAGGACGCGTCGCCAAACCGGCGGGCTCAGGCCGCGCAGAGCAATTCGAAGTTGAAGGACGGAGGTCGCCGGCCCGGGATCGGAAGCCATGTGCGCATTGTAGGTGTCTCATTGGCCTCTCAGTAGAGGTCCGGTCGTCTGCCCCCGTTTTGGCGCGGTCTCCTTCAATGGTGTGCGACGCCGCACCTCCAACTTCGCCATTTTCTCGCTGATGCCTCTGCGAGCCATGAGCCGGTAATACGACTGTCAGAAGTCTTTGTAGCGCGGATCGTTTTCGCTATTGACTACGGGCCGTGTCGCGACGCCAGTTTCCATTGCCGCCTGTGCTACCGCTGGCGCAACAATGTTGCACTACGCCGAGGCCCGCCTCCTATCGAGTGAGACGGCTACCGAATGGGGCCGTCGCCGATACAGCGGACGTATCGGCTGACATATCGAAAGTATTTTTCCAGAGGCATTGCAGTCAGTAACATCCGAGTCGATCCGGATGCCAAACCTTTTGGGCTACCGGCACGAAAACAAGGAGACAACATGGCAACTGACGCCGTGAGGCGACGCCTCATGCTGGCCGCGCTCGGGCTATTCGCCCTGCCGGCCGGTGCGCAGCCCGATTACCCGGCAAGGCCAGTCAAGCTCGTGGTGTCGTTGCCGCCCGGCAGCGGCGCGGATTCCACGGCGCGCTTCATTGCCCAGAAGCTCGCTGCAAAGCTGGGCCAGCCGTTCGTGGTGGAGAACCGCCCCGGCGGGAACGGCTTCATCGGCGCCCGCGCCGTCGCCGACGCCGCGCCTGATGGCTACACGCTCTTCGTCGGCAGCAACTCGACGATGGTAACCAACGCCGTGCTGTTCACTAACCCGCCCTACGATCCCGTCAACGGCTTTGCGCCCGTGGAGCGCCTCGCGCGCTTTGCCATGGTCGTCGTCGTGCCGGCTAATTCGCCGTACAAGGCGCTTGGGGGGCTCATCGGCGCCCTGCGCACCGCGCCGGGCAAACTCAACTACGCGGCGGGTAGTCCCACCTACCAGATCTATACAGAACTGCTGAACGAGCGCTTCCATGTGCGCGCGAATCCCATCGCTTACAAGGGCACGGCGCCGGCCATGACCGACGTCGCCGCTGGCCACGTCGACTACGCGATCGGCGAGATCAGCGCGGTGTTACCGCTGATTCGCGCGGGCCGTGTCCGCCCGCTCGCCGTGACCGCCCCGCAGCGGCTCAAGGATCTTCCGCAGGTTCCTACCGTTGCCGAAAGCGGTGCGCCGGGCTTCGATGTGGCGGCATGGACCGGCGTCTTTGCGCCGTCCAAGCTGCCCGCGCAGATCGTTAACGTGCTGTCCGCCGCCGTACGTGAAGCCATGCAGCAGCCCGACAGCGTGAAGTTCATCACGGGCCTGGGCGGGGAGGTATATCTCGGCGGGCCCCAACACTTCCGCCAGTTCCAGCTGGCCGAAATTGAGCGAACACGCGACATCGTCAAGCGTGCCGCTATCCAGATTGAATAACCCATCGGACCAATTGAGATTCTATGCACACGGAACAACAAGCGCCGCAACGTGGCCCGCTGGCAGGTGTCAGGGTTATCGAAATGGCCAGCATCGGTCCCGGCCCGCTGGCCGGCATGATGCTGGCCGACATGGGTGCCGAGGTGCTGCGCATCGAGCGGCCAGGCGAAACCGATCTTGGCATCAAGCGTGAGCGCCGCTACGACCTGATGCTGCGCGGGCGCAAGGCGATTGCGCTCGACCTGAAGGAACCACTTGCTGTGCAGGCCGTGCTGGACCTCGTGGCATCGGCCGACATGCTGATCGAGGGCTTCCGGCCCGGCGTCATGGAGCGGCTCGGCCTCGGACCCGAGGCTTGCCACGCGCGCAACCCGCGGCTCGTCTATGGCCGGGTCACGGGCTGGGGCCAGACGGGCCCGCTTGCGTCCAGCGCGGGGCACGATATCAACTACATCGCGCTCACCGGCGCCTTGAACGCCATCGGCCGACGCGGGCAGCCGCCTTCGATTCCGCCGGCCTACCTCGGCGATTTCGCGGGTGGCGGCATGTTCCTCGTCGCTGGCGTGCTCGCTGCACTGTTCGAGGCGAGCAAATCGGGTAAGGGCCAGGTCGTCGATGCGGCGATTGTCGATGGCACGGCGGCGTTGAGCAGCGTCTTCTTCGGGCTGTCGGCCGCCGGCATGTGGAACGCAGAGCGCGGCACCAACGTGCTCGACTCCGGCGCGCACTACTACAACGTCTACGCGTGCAAGGGCGGCGGCTGGATCTCGGTTGGGCCGATCGAGGCGCGCTTCTATCGGGATCTGCTGGCCCGCATTGGCATCGATCCCGACAGCCTCGGCGAGCAACTGGACCCGCGCAATTGGCCGGATGCAACCGACCGGCTGGCCGCGATCTTCCTCACGCGCACGCGCGACGAATGGACCGCACTGCTCGAAGGCACCGACGCCTGCGTGGCCCCGGTACTCGATTTCACCGAGGCGCCGCACCACCCTCACCTGCAGGCCCGGCAGACGTTCGTCGACATCGACGGCGTCACGCAGCCCGCGCCGGCGCCACGGTTCAGCCGCACGCCATCCGCCCGCCCGACACAGCCGCGCGCCGCCGACGTACGCGACTACGCGCAAACGCTGGCGGGCTGGCTGCCTCCGGAGCGCATCGCAGGCATCCGCGCGCTGACCGAGCAAGCTGCGCGCTGACCGGACACCATCTCATCATTTTTCACTATCCATGAGCAATTTCCTCGATATCCGCCGTGACGGTCCCGTGGCCATCGTCACGATGAACCGTCCCGAGACGCGCAACGCAGTTTCCGACGACGACGCCGTAGACGCTCTGGTCGCCATGTGCGATGCCTTCAACCGCGATCACAGCGTGCGTGTGGTGGTCCTGACCGGCGCCGGCGCGGCATTTTCCTCGGGCGGCAACCTCAAGACGCTGCGCGCAAAGTTCGGCAACGAGAGCGGCGAGCCCGTGATGGCGCGCTACGCCTACCGCGAAGGCATCCAGCGCCTGCCGCTGGCGCTAGCCAATCTCGAAATCCCGGTCATAGCCGCCATCAACGGTCCGGCGCTCGGTGCCGGCAACGACCTGGCCTGCACCTGCGATATCCGCATCGCATCGGAGCAGGCTAGCTTCGCGGCCACGTTCGTGAAACTGGGACTGATACCGGGCGATGGAGGCGCATGGCTGTTGCCCCGCGTCGTGGGTGCGTCGCGTGCGGCGGAACTTTGCTTCACCGGCGACACGATCGACGCGAAGCAGGCGCTGGAGTACGGGCTGGTGTCCCGCGTGGTGCCGCACGACGCGTTGCTGCCCACGGCCCTGGAACTGGCGCACCGAATCGCGGCCAATCCGGGCCACGCGCTGCGCATGTGCAAGCGGTTGCTCAAGGAGGCGCAGCACGCGCGTCTCGACACGATCCTCGAAATGTCAGCCGGCTTCCAGGCGCTAGCCCATCACACCGCCGAGCACAACGCGGCGCTCGACGGCGTGCTGGCACGGATCCGCGGATAAGGGGAGAGAGGGACAAAGGGACAACATGGACATTCTCGATAATGTATTCCTGATCTCCGGCGGCGCATCCGGCCTGGGCGAAGCAACCGCGCGCATGCTGGCTGCGGCCGGCGCAAAAGTGGTCATTGCCGACATTAACGAGGCCGGCGAAGCACTGGCCGCTGAACTGGACGGGCGCTTCGTGCGTTGCGACGTGTCCAGCGGAGCCGATGCCGATGCGGCTGTACGCGCGGCCACCGCCATCGACCGGCTTGCCGGACTCGTGAACTGCGCCGGCGTGGCACCGGCCTGCAAGACCGTGGGCAAGGATGGCCCGCATCCGCTCGACCTGTTCGAGCGGACCGTGCGGATCAACCTGATCGGCACGTTCAACATGACGCGCGTGGCGGCGGCCAGCATGGTGCAGAACGAACCCGACGCCAATGGCGAACGCGGCCTGATCATCAACACCGCATCGGTGGCCGCGTTCGAGGGGCAAGTTGGCCAAGCGGCATATGCGGCGTCCAAGGGTGGTGTCGCCGCCATGACGCTGGCCGTGGCGCGTGACCTGGCGCGCCACGGCGTGCGGTGCATGACCATCGCGCCGGGCCTGTTCGAGACGCCCATGCTGCTTGGCTTGCCCGAACTCGTGCGCGACGCGCTGGGCCGGATGGTGCCGTTCCCGTCGCGCCTGGGCAGGCCGGCCGAGTATGCCCGTCTGGTCGAAGCGATCATCGGCAACACGATGCTGAACGGCGAAGTGATCCGGCTCGACGGCGCTATCCGGATGCAGCCGAAGTAGGCCACATCGATCCTCTCCAGGGCAGGGCCAGGAGCCGGCAGTATGCCGGCTCCGTTGCGTTCCGGGGCGCGCCACACCAATGATTTTCCCGATTGTCATGCGCGGTGCACCAATGTAGATTTCCACCACACTTCGCCGATACTCAAAGGGAATGAACATGGATCTTCGTCAAATGAAACAGGCCCTGGTGCTAAGCGAGACGCTGAACTTCCACCGCGCCGCCGAACGGCTGCACATGGCGCAGCCCCCGCTCTCCACTGCCATCCGCAAGCTCGAGGATGAGCTCGGCGTGACGCTGTTCGACCGGCAACCGTCGGGCCTCTCGCTGACCTCGGTGGGCGAACTCGTGCTGCCCCTGATGCGCAGCACGCTGTTCTTCGCCGACGAAATCCGCCGGGCTGCGCGCGAGGGCGAGCGTGGCGAGCAAGGCACGCTCAGGGTGGGCTTCGTAGGCTCGTCGGTGTATTCGGTCATGCCGCAGTTGATCCGCGCGTTCCGGCTGCGCTATCCGCACGTGGAGCTGACCATCGAGGAATCGACCACGGCCGACCTGCTGCGCGCCATCGAGGACCATTCGCTCGATGTGGCGCTCGTGCGTTATCCGGTGCTGGCGCAGACGCGGGCGCAGATCACGTTCCTGCGCGCCGATCCGCTCGTGCTGGCTGTCAGCACCGACTCAGCCCTTGCCGACCGTACGACCGTGGACCTGTCTGAACTCGGCAACACGCCGTTCATCGTGTACTCGGAATCGCGCGTGCCGGCGATGCACGCGATGACGATGTCGGCGTTTCACCAGGCCGGCATCCGTCCACCCATCGTGCAGCAGGCGGTCCAGGTACAGACGCTGCTGGCGCTGGTGGAGAGCGGGCTGGGCGTGGCGCTGGTGCCGGCCACCGCGGCCGGCTACGCCGGAGGCGGCACGCGGTTGATTGCGCTGACCGGCATACCCGAAAAGCTCAGCTTCGGGCTTGCGCTGGCAACGATGCGCGATACCAGCGTCCCCACAGCGCGCAATTTTGTGGCGTTGGCGGAGGCCGTGGCGCAGTCGGCCGCATGATCGTCCCGAAACGCGCGCCGCTGCGCTCTAACGCCCCTGAAAAACCGGTTGGCGCTTCTCTGTGAAGGCCTGCAGGCCCTCGCGCATATCGTGGGAACGCTGGTGGTTGCGCAGTTCGAGCAGCTCGTGCCGCAGTGCGTCGCCCAGCGTCTTGTCGGCGGCCTCAGCCACCACCCGCTTCATGCGCGCCAGCACCAGTGGGCTTTTCGCGGCCAGCGCTTGTGCCAATGCCTGGGCGCGCGTCTGAAGTACGGCGTCGGGCACCACCTCATTGACCAGCCCGAAACGCTCCATCTGCGCGGCGGTAAAGCTCTCGCCGGTGTACAGCAACCATCGCGCCACGTTAGGCGGCAGCTTGCGCGACAACACCGCGGCCCCACCGGCGCCTGGAAATACGCCGAAGTTGGCATGGGCGTCCCCGAGCTTCGCGCTTTCGGCAGCAAGCACGAGATCGCACGCCATCACGGTTTCGAGTCCGCCTGCCAGCGCCAGGCCGTTCACGGCGGCGATGACAGGTTTGGGAAACGCGCGCAGCGTATCGATGAAGCGTACAACAACGTCCAGGAAATCGGGCTCGCCCGTGGTGCCGGGCTCGGCCACTTCCTTGAGATCCGCGCCGGCGCAGAACGCCCTGCCATTGCCGGTCAGGACCACCACGCGGATAGCGGGTTCGTCGCGCCAGGCGTCAAGCTGCGCGGCCATCGCTCCAGCCGTCGCGCGGTCCAGGCTGTTCATGGCGGCTGGGCGGTCCATCGTCAGCCAGCCGACGGGACCATCGATGCGGGTTTGCAGGCACATCGCGGTCTCCGTCAGCAAAGTTCGAGTCCCATGGCCACGGCTTCGCCGCCGCCCAGGCAGAGGCTGGCAAGGCCCCGCTTCATTCCGCGCTGCTGCAGCGCATGGATGAGCGTCACCAGCAGCCGCGCCCCGGAGGCTCCCACCGGATGGCCCAGCGCGCAGGCGCCGCCATTGACGTTGAGCCGCTCGGGGCTGATGCCGAGCTGCGCCATCGCGATCATCGATACCACGGCGAATGCTTCGTTGATTTCGTACAGGTCCACGTCCTGCGTGGTCCAGCCGGCCTTGTCGAGCACGCGGCGCGACGCATGCACTGGTGCTTCGGCAAACTGTTGCGGCGGGTTGGCACGCGTGGCATGGGCAACGATGCGCGCCAGCGGCTTCAGGCGCTGCCGTACCGCATCGCTCTCGCGCATCAGCACCAGCGCCGCCGCGCCGTCGGAGATCGAAGAAGCATTGCCCGACGTGACCGTGCCGCCGTCGCGGAACACGGCCCTGAGCTTCGGCAGCTTGTCGGCGTCGCATTGGCCCGGCGTTTCGTCCTCTGCGAATTCGGCACCGCGTTTCAGCGGCACAGGGGCGATCTCATCACGGAAGCGGCCTTCCGCCACCGACGCCTGGGCGCGCAGCAGGCTTTCGCGCGCGTACGCGTCCTGTGCCTCGCGGCCAATGTTGTGCGCCTCGGCGGCCAGGTCGGCGTAGTAGCCCATCAGGTGCCCTTCATAGGCGTCTTCCAGGCCGTCGCGGTACATGTGGTCGAGCAACTGGCCATGGCCGAGCCGGTAGCCCTGGCGGCCGCGCGGCACGATATGGGGCGCATTGGTCATCGACTCCATACCCCCTGCCACCGCCACGTTGCAGGTGCCGGCCAGTAGCAGATCATGCGCAAGCATGACCGCTTTCATGCCTGAGCCGCACATCTTGCTGATGGTGGTGGCGGGTGTGGTGGTAGGCAACCCGGCGCGCAGCACGGCCTGCCGCGCCGGTGCCTGGCCCACGCCGGCGAACAGGCACAGGCCCATGATCGCTTCATCGACCGAAGCAGGGGCGACGCCGGCCTGTCCCACGGCCGCGCCAATGGCGACCGCGCCCAGTTCGGGCGCGCTGCACGATGACAGCGCGCCGTTGAATGCGCCAATCGGGGTGCGCCTGGCGCCCACGATGACAATGGATTCGTTGTTGTTCTGCATGAAAGTCTCTGTGCCTACAAGCTGGAGAATGGGGCTGGACCGACGCCGAAGGTCAGGCGGGGATGGCCAGCTGTGTGCGGGCGAAGTCAAGGATGGCGTGGCCCGATGCCGCGTCCTGCGCGAACACCGCCTCGCCAAGCAACGTGGCGCAGTACGTCTCGCTACCTGCCACGCTGCGCCACTCGTGCAGGCGGCGCGTGAACAGCCCGAGCGCCAATTCCTCGGTAATGCCGATGGCGCCGTGTACCGCATGCGCGATCGCCGCCACACGCTGGCCGGCCTCGCAGGCGCGCAGTTTGGCGGCGGCTGCGCGCAGCGGGTCAGGCACGTAGCCGTCCGCGGCACAGCCAATGCGCGCCGCGAACACGGCCGAGCTGGCCTGTTCGGCCATCACGCTCAGTTCCTGCTGCACGGCCTGGAACTGGCCGATGGCCCGGCCGAACTGCTGGCGGTCGTTAACATACGTGATGCTCATCGCCAGCACGCGCTGCATCGCACCGGCCATGCCTGCGGCGTGGGCCGCGTTGCAAAGCGCCAGGATGTCGGGCTCGCCGTCGCTGAAGCGGAATATTGCGGCATCGGCCGACTGCCATTGCAGCGAAGCCGACGCATGCGGCCGATAAATGCCGGGCACATGCGTGGCGGCCACCACTGGCAGCAGCAACCATTCTCCGCGCCACACTGTCAGCACGAGTTCAGCCAACGCCGCGCCTGGCACATTGCGGCACGTGATCTGCGTCGCGCCCGAGCACGGTGCGATGGCGATGCACTCGCCCTCGCTCCTGCGGCCCGCTTTTGCGAGCATGGCACGCGCGATGGCGGTCTCGGCGAACGGATGGCTCAGGCCAGAACGGCCGGCGGCGAGGAACAGCGGGAACGCGTCGGCCAGCGACAAGCCCGCGCCATCGAGTTCGGCGGGAACCAGTGCGTCGGTGTAACCGAGGGCGTCAATGGCGGACCACTGACGCGCAGCGGCACCGTCTGCGCTGGACTCGCTGCGGCGCACCGCGTCGTCGGCGCACAGGTTGGCGAGCGCGCGCTCGAAGCCTTCCAAAAGGGAATCAGTCATGGCGTGTGTCTATATTGCGTCAACGAAGTCCGAGCGCGCGGGCAATGATGCCGCGCATGATCTGCCGCGTGCCGCCCCGCAGGGAGAAGCTCGGGGACAGCTGCGTGACGTAGGCCAGCGCGCGCTGCAGCGGCTCCGACGGTTCGAATTCGGGCATCCCTTCCATGGCCTCGGCGATCCAGGCCGGCACGGTCTGCTCGAACTCGGTGCCGAGATCCTTCACGTAAGCCGCGTCAGTCTCGGGGTTCCCGCCCTTGTCGAGCAGGTCGGCCACGGCGAGCGACATGGCGCGCAGCACGGCAAGCCGCCCGGCAATGCGTCCGGCGATCGCCTTGACGGCATCGGGCACCGGCAGCCCGCAGGCCCGCACCTCCGCCAGCCACGTTTCGGCCACGAGCTGGCTGGTCAGGATGCGCTCCGGGCCGCTGCGTTCGAAGGCGAGTTCGGCGGTCACCTGCTTCCAGCCCGATCCTTCCTCGCCGACCACCGCATCGGCGGGCAGGTCCACATCCTCGAATACCACTTCGCAGAAGTGCGCGTCGCCGGCCATGTCCTCGATCGGGCGATAGCTGATACCGGGCAGGCTCAGGTCGATCAGCACCTGCGACAGACCCTTGTGGCGGTCGCCATGCTGGCCTGACGTACGCACCAGTGCGCACATGTAGTGGGTGCGGTGTGCGTTGGTCGTCCAGATCTTGCGGCCGTTGAGCCGCCAGCCGGTCTCGGTGCGCACCGCGCGCGTTCGCACGCTCGACAGATCCGATCCCGTGTCCGGCTCGCTCATGCCGATGCACATGAACATCTCGCCGCGCACCATGCGGGGCACGAAATACTCGCGCTGCGCCGGCGTCCCGAACTTCAGGATCAGCGGCGCGGTCTGGCGTTCCGCGAACCAGTGGGCCGACACGGGCGCACCGGCGGCGATCAGCTCCTCCACCAGCACGAAGCGCGCAAAGGCGCTGCGACCCGCGCCGCCATACTCCTTCGGCAGCGACAGGCCAAGCCAGCGCCGCTCGGCAAGCGCGCGGCTGAATTCCGCGTCATAGCCCATCCATGTGCGGGCACGCACGTGCGTGGGCGTATCGGCCAGCGCCTGTTGCAGGAAAGCGCGGATCGGGCCGCGCAGCGCCTCATCCTCGGGAGGGAGGGCGACGAGTGGCAATGACTCGAGGCTCGTGGTCAAGGGAATGCTCCTGGTAGCGGATTGTGGTTACTGGCGCGATGGCGCCAGCACGGTAGCGCCGGACGCAGCCAGCTTGCTGATGTCTTTGGTGCTGTAGCCTGCTTCGGCCAGCACCTCGGCGCTGTGCTCGCCGAGGCGCGGCGCCTGGCGCGTGATCTCGGGCGATGACTTCGACCACGTGCTTGGCACAGCCATCGAGTGGATGGCACCTTCGGTCGGGTGTTCAACCACTTCGAAGAAGCCTACCGCATCGAGATGCGGGTCGGCCAGCAGCGAGTCGATCGTGTGCAGTTGCATCACTGGCATGTCGGCGGCTTCGAGTACTGCGATCCATTCCGCGGTCGTGCGGGTAGGCATCACCTCCGCCACCATGCGGTACAGCGCATCGATATGCTTGGTGCGCTCGCCGATCGTGGCGAAGCGCGGGTCGCTGTCCATCAGGTCCGGCTGTCCGACCAGCGCGAAGAACTGGCGCCATTGCTTGTCGTTGTAAAACAGCACGCACAGGTAGCCGTCCTTGGTGCTGAGCGGGCGCCGATTGTGGTCCAGGATGCGGGCATAGCCGCTCGGGCCGATCGGCGGCTCGAACGTCATGCCACCCATGTGGTCACCTAGTACGAACTGCGCCATGGTCTCGAACATCGGCACGTCTACGCGCTGGCCCTCGCCGGTGCGCTCGCGATACAGCAGGCCGGCGCTGACCGCGTTGGCAGCGGCCAGGCCGACGATGCGATCTGCCATCGCACTGGGCGCGTAGCGCGGCAGATCGGCGCCAGCGGCCTTGGCCAGCGACGGGATGGCGACTGCGCCCTGGATCAGGTCGTCGTAGGCCGATTTGGCCGCGTAGGGGCCGCCCTGTCCGTAGCCGTAGACGCCCACGTAGAGGATGCGCGGATTGATCTTCGCGATGTCTTCATAGCCGAGGTTCAGCCGTGCCATGGCCTGGGGGCGCACGTTGTAGATCAGCACGTCGGCATCGGCCGCGAGCCGCAATAGCGCCTCGCGCCCGGCTGGCTGCTTCAGGTCCAGCACGATGCTGCGCTTGCTGCGGTTCGCGTGCAGGAAAATCCCCGCCATACCGTCGTTTCGCCGGGGCCCGACGTCGCGCACGGTATCGCCCGCGGGCGGTTCTACCTTGATCACATCCGCGCCCAGGTCGCCAAGGATCTGCGTGGCGTAAGGTCCCATCAGAACCGTCGTCATGTCGACGATCCGGATGCCCTGCAGTGGGCCGCTCATGGCCGGCTCCGCAGGTGCGATGGCGTCACGTCCTTCATGATGTCTCCTCCGTTCGTATGCGGCCATCGTACAGAACAGCTGGAAGGCAAAAAAATACTTTTGATATGTCGCGCCATACACGGGCTGTATCGGGGTATCGGTCTGTCGGTGGTGCGAAGCGGTACTACCTGCCACGCACCGTTTCATCTGCTGGATATGCGCCGTCCAACCCACCCTTGTCGGGGTGTATCGCCTGCCCGCGTGCGGGGCAATCATTCCGGACGTGCGCCATGCCGATGCACGCGGCCCGCGTTGTACGGCGGCACCGATTCAATAAAAGGAGACCACTTATGCCCAGTTTCAAGCCCCGCATGATGAGGCTGCTGTGCCCCTGGCTGGCGGGATTCGCCATCGCAACACCGGTCCATGCCGGCGAGTATCCCGAGCGGCCCGTCAGGATCGTCTCGGTCAGCAGCGCAGGCACCGGCGTCGACGACTACACGCGCCTGCTGGCTAAGTACCTCACGGACAAGCTCGGGCGGAGCTTCGTAGTCGAGAACCGGCCTGGCGGCAACATGGTCGTGGCAACCGACTTGGTGGCGAAGGCTGCGCCGGATGGCTACACCGTACTGCTCGCGGGCTCCGGCGCCATGGCGGCCAACCCATACCTGTTCCGCAAGCTGCCCTATGACCCGATGAAGGACTTCGTGCCCGTGGCGCGGCTGTCGGTGCTGCCGATCGCCATCATCGTTCCGGGCAACTCGCCCTATCGCTCGGTGAAGGAACTCGTGGCGAGCGCGCAGGCGAATCCCGGCAAGCTAAACTGCGCCACCTCGAGCAACGGCTATCGCGTCATCGCCTATGCCTTCAATGAAGCCGCGAAAATCGACGCGGCAAGCGTGCCTTACAAGGCCTCGAACGCGTTGATGACGGACGTGATGGCCGGCGTGGTGGACTACGCGGCGGTCGAGGCGTCCGCCATCATTCCGCACGTGCAGAGCGGCAAGCTCCGTGCGCTGGCCGTCACCGGCCCATCCCGCCTATCGCCGCTAAAGGACGTGCCGACGCTGGCCGAACTGGGCCTTGAGCGGCAACCGTTGAATACCTGGACCGGCCTCTTCGCGCCAGCCGGCACGCCGCAGCCGATCGTCGACAAGCTGGCCAGGCTGGCGCTGGAGTTCATCGGTACGCCTGAGGCGGTGGCGCACTACCATGCACGCGGCAGCGCAGCCTATCCCGCCGACGGCGCGGCGCTGCGCAAGACCATCGTCGCGGACCAGCAGATCTGGAAGCGTATGATCGCGCTGACTGGCATCCAGCCGGAGTGACGAGGCAACAGCGCCGCCCACCCTTTTCGGGTCGGCGGCGCTCCTATAGTCCTACCGGACCTGCAATCAGAAGATGTGCCGCACGCCCGCGGTCACACCGACCATGTTCTTCTGTCCCGGTGCTTGCGGATAGTTGAACAGGTAGCCGGTGAAGGGGCCGTCGTTGATCAGGCTGCCGTTGTGGACGTAGCTGCTGGCGAGGTACACGTCGGTCCGCTTGCTGAGCGAGTAATCGAGCACGAGCGAAACCTGCTGCGGATTGGCGGGATTGGTCGCCACCCCCGTTGGCGTCGGACGGTACTGCTTGATGTTCGAGTAGTAGTAGCCGAGCTGCACGCCCAATGCCGCAGTCACGTTATAGTTGACGCCGGCGAACCAGAAGTCGTCGCGGATCAGCGTGGCGTCGTTGCTGAACTGGCTATCGCGATAGCGGTAGCCGCCGCTGATCTTTAGCCGGCCCGTCGTGTAGCTCGCGGCCACGCCGGTCTTGCGCTCGCGGCCCGTGTTGCCAGGCGTCGCGGCCGGCGCGGGATTCCACTGGTCGTACCCCACGCCCACGGCAAAGCCACCGCCCTCGTACGAGACCGCCGCGCCCCATGCGCTGTTGTCCTTGATATTGCCGGGCGCTTCTCCCGGGCCCAGGGGCTGCCCCGTTCCGGCTGCCTGCAACGATGATGCCGTGCCGAACGAATAGTGCGCTCCCACTTGCACGCCGCCGAACTTGCCGCTGTACTTGGCCATGTTCGACTGGCGGTAGTTCAGGCCCAGCCACCATACCCCCGGTTCATAGCTGGCCGCAAAGCGCAATGGCGCGAAGACAATCAGCGCGTCGGTCATCGACGTGTACTGGCGGCCGAACGTAAGCCGGCCATGATCCTTGTTGCCTAGCCCCACGATGGCCGTCCGGTTGAACAACGGCGCGGTGGTCAGGTTGCCCGAGTCCCAGTCGAACCCCGACTCCAGGTTGAACAGCGCCGACCACCCCTGCCCCAGGTCTTCCGTCCCACGCAGGCCCCAGCGCGACGCTGACAGGCCGCCCGCGCGCGGCATGTCGAAACGCTTGCCCACCGGCGCGGTGGCCGTGCCCGTCGTGGCCAGGTTGGCGGGCGCGGTGCCCACGCGGTTGACGTATTCGATGCTGCCGTCGATCACGCCATACAGCGTGACGTTGGTCTGCGCATGGACGACACCAGCAGCCATGGTGCCCAGCGCCGCCAACGACGCGCGCGCGAGTTGTGATTTCTTCATTTTCTCCCCTTCTCCCTTTGCTTGGTGGCGTCGCCCCAGTGGTTGGGGCGACCTGATGCGCCGCGCTAGCGTCCTCCACGCATGCGCGGATTGAAAAAATCCAGTCACGCCGGGTTACGCCGGACTTCACGATCCCAGTCATACTTCGGCGCTTCGCCGCGCAGGAAGCCGCGCACCGCTTCCCCGTAGTGCGGCGCCGCGGCGGCTAGCGCCTGGGCCTGTGCCTCGATCTCGAACATCGTGTCGTAAGGCGTCTCGAACGTCGCGTTTGCAGCGCGCTTGGTCAGCGCCATGGCTTCACGAGGGCCGTTGAGGAAGCGCGCTGCAAACCGGCGCGCGGCTTCGGGCAGCGCATCGGCGGTGTAGATGTCGTGCACGATGCCAAGTTGCCGGGCCTCCTGGGCGTCCACGCGGCGACCGGTCAGCATCAGTTCCTTTGCCTTGCTCATCCCGACGATGCGTGGCAGCGCGTAGAGCGCACCCATGTCCGGTATCAGTCCGACTTTCACGAACGCCATCGAGAACGACGCCCGCTCCGAGGCGAGCACGAAATCGGCTGCCAGCACCAGCGAGCAGCCAGCGCCTGCCGCAGGGCCATCGACGGCGGCAATGACCGGCACGCCAAGCTGGTGCAGCCGCCGTAACCAAGCATGGGTAGCGGCCACGCGGTGGCGCGTCACCTCGGGGGCGCGTGCCGCAGGTTCGGGGTCGTCAATCAGCGCCGCGACGGACTTCAGGTCGCCG
Organism: Burkholderiaceae bacterium 16; assembly: GCA_000955785.1. GTDB lineage: Bacteria > Pseudomonadota > Gammaproteobacteria > Burkholderiales > Burkholderiaceae > Cupriavidus. The sequence goes on along the minus strand of JYOD01000039.1, from coordinate 19,434 downwards.
CCAGCGCAAAAGCTGCCGCCCGAACCGGTAAGGATCAGCGCACGAATGCTGCACTCGTTTTCAACGATATCGAGCATGTCGGCATAGTCCTGCCGCATCTCCAGCGACAGCGCGTTGCGCGCCCCGGGGCGCTGGTGCGTGAACTCCGCGATCCCGTCGAGGACGGTCAGTACGGAATGGCGCAGCGGATATTGCGAGGTTGGCATTGAGGATCCTTCGGTGGATGGGAAACGTCCTGCACGTGCTGGGCAGACAGTCTCCACGCACGCGCAGCCCAACGGTCCCACCCGACGTGAGGGGATGCAACGCAACCCGAAGGGACTTATGGAGCGCGACGAATGTATCGCCACAGCGGCGCGCACCTGGCGACACTTATCGCCACCAAAGGCGGGGGGCGCAACCTCATGCCGCCTTGCTTTAAGGTGCAGCATGTCGGCAAGCCGCGTTCGCGGTGCCGCCGGTTAATGGAGAGCAACGCAAATGGACTTTCGAGCCGACCCCAACCTCACGCAGTTCCGCCTGCAGGTACGCACGTTCCTGCGCGATCACCTGCCCGCCGACACGCCAAGCCGCAACCACGGCATGCGTTCTCCGCGCGACACGCTAGTCGCGTGGCAGAGCACCCTCAATAGACAAGGCTGGGGTGCGCCGTCCTGGGCGTCCGAGCACGGGGGGCCGGGCTGGACCGTGCAGCAGCGCCTGGTGTTCGACGAGGAATGCGCGCTGGCTGGCGCTCCCTCGCAGGACAATTTCGCGCAGAAGCTCGTGGGCCCCGTAATCAACCATTTCGGCACCCCCGCGCAGCGGGAGGAGCATATCGGCGCGATCCTGTGCGGTGACCGGATCTGGTGCCAGGGCTTCTCGGAACCTGGCTCCGGTTCTGACCTGGCCTCACTGCGCACGCAGGCCATGCGCGATGGCGATGACTACATCATCAATGGCCAGAAGACCTGGACCAGCTATGCCCACCACGCCGACTGGATCTTCCTGCTCGTGCGCACGGGCGCTGGCGAGAGGAAGCAGGCGGGCATCAGCTTCCTGCTGGTGGACATGAAGACGCCGGGCATCACCGTGCGGCCGATCATCAGCATCGACGGCTGCCACCACCTGAACGAGACGTTCTTCGACAACGTACGGGTGCCCGCCGCGAACCTGATCGGCGAGGAAGGCCGCGGCTGGCAGGTGACCAAGTTTCTGCTGAACAACGAGCACGCATTCACGGCCGACCTGCCGACGCTGCGCCGCATGCAACGCCAGCTGCGCACGTTGGCGGCAGCGCCGGCTCAGGGCCGCGCGCTTCGCACGCAACCGCAGTTTGCGCTGCGGCTGGCCCGCTACGAGGCCGAGCTGGAGGCCATGTCGGTGCTGGTGCAGCGTGTGGCCGCCCTGGAACAGGCCGGCGACCACAGCGCCACCGCGCACGCCTTGGGTTCGGTGCTGAAGATCCTCGGCACGGAACTCCAGCAGCAGATGGGGCAGTTCCTGGTCGAAAGCCTGGGGGACTATGCGCCCGTGGCCTATCCGTTCAGCGCGGAAGGCAGCGAGGCAGAGCCGCTGCCGATGCAGGACACCATGCAGGACCTTGCCACCGAAGCGTTCTTCCGCCGCGCCACCACGATCTACGGGGGCACCAGCGAGATCCAGCGCGGCATCATCGCCAAGGCGAAGTTCCAGCTCTGAAGTGTCTCCACGATTGCCTGTTGCTGCCATTCGCAGCCACCGGCAACGGTTCTGGCCGGGCAGTGACCCGGCGCCTTTTTTTGCCCGACCCACAAAAAAAGAAAAGCCGCGCGGCATCGAGGGATGTCTCTGCGTGCCGTCCGGGTGATCGACGCCGCCACGCACACCGGGCGCTTGGGACCGTGGCGCTCTATCGTCAACTCGATCTCGGTTTGTGCGCCGCCGTCTTCGAGCGCACCGTAGGGAAATTCCCATGAAGCCGCCGCGCCGGCTACCGACCGGCACCGGTGCAGGACAACGCTACTTGCCCTGGTCACGTTCGCGATCCCGGGCAGCAGGCTTAGCATCAGGCGTCCCTGGGTGACGGTGGTGCCAAGCGCGCCGGATCTCGCGCGGCCTCCTCTGGCCGTGGATTCGTTAGTGACCCCGGTGGCGTCGGCAAACGGTGTTTACGCGGCACTGGCCGATGGCGACCCAGTCACCGACGCCGATGACCTCGCCCATCGGCATTGGCTCGCGGGTTTCTTCTTTGATGTTCACGCCCGTACTCGTTCGTTGTTGAGGGAATGCTGCAACGCTTCGGCCACCAGTGATTCATGGAGGTCGGCGTTGCCGAACAGCGCATCGGCTACCACTGCGCGCTTGAAGTAATGACCGACGATATACTCATCAGTCATGCCAATACCGCCGTGCAGCTGGATGCCCTGGCCGCACACATACTTGGCCGCGCGGCCGACCAGCGACTTCGCCTGCGACACCGTGCGCTGCACGTCGTCCGGCGTGCCGGTCTCCACGGTCGCAAGCAGCGCATATAGCATCGAACGCGCCAGCTCCGTCTCGGCGGCCATGTCAGCCATGCGATGCTGCAGGACCTGGAAGCTGCCGATAGGCACGCCAAACTGCTTGCGTACCTTCAGGTATTCCGCCGTGATCTCGATCGTCTTGTCCATGGCGCTGACGAGTTCCGCACACAGCGCCGCCGTGGCGTGAAACAGACCACGCTGGAGCGCTGCCAGGCCAGTGCCGGGCTCGCCCAGCAGCGCGTCGCCTGGCACGGCGGCGATGTCAAACGTGATCTCCGCCGCCCAGGTGGCGTCATGGAGCGGCACCGCGCGGCACGTTACCCCCGGCGTGTCGGCACGGACTACGAAGAGGCGGAGTTCTCCACCATGCACGGCCGACACGACAAAGGCGTCGGCCTCGGTGCCACCGAGCACGAGCGTCTTGGTGCCGTTTAGCACGTAACCGCCCGCCGTCGCCTCGGCGCACGTGGCGATGGGGGCCGGCAGGCCCCGAGTTCCCGCTTCGCTGTAGGCCAGCGCCACCCGCCGCGATCCGTCTGCCAGCGCGGGTAGCAGTGCATCGCGCTGCGCGGGCGTGGCGCCGGCCAGCAACGTCTGCGCAGCGGCCACGGCACAGCCGAGGAACGGCTCGATCACGAGGCCGCGGCCGAACTGGGCCGCGATCAGCACGGTGTCGAGCAACGCGCCGCCCAGGCCGCCCTGTGCTTCGGGCAACGCGGCGGCAAGCCAGCCGTTGTTCGCGAACGTGGCCCAGTGCCGGCCATCGCAGCGCGACCCCGACTTGACCAGCGCGGTGCGCGCCTCGAAGCCGTAGTCCTTCTCGACGAAGCGCGCCACGCTGTCCTGCAGCAGCTGCTGCTCAAAGGTAAGTTCGAAATTCATGTTCATTTGGGTTGGGTAAGCGGAACTTCATACGTCAGAGGGAAAGCAGTATGCGCGGGCGAAGGCCATCAGACCGGATCAGTTGAACACGCCGCGCGACAGGCCCGGTGGGAACAACGCCGGCTTGAACATCGGGATGGCCCCACGCCAGGCAGCTCCCCACGGTCCAGCCGGCGTCGTTGCGCGCGGTGCGGATGGCGCGTGGCTGCGACATCAGATAGAACTCCTTGCTGCGTACGACGAATACCTGGTTCTTGACCTCGCGCGCCTGTTCGCTCGGCAGCGCCAGCGTGAACGGGGCGATCTTTGCCGGGTTCAGCGCATCAGAACCTGCATGCGTGCCCGGGCTTCGGGGCGTGCTGGCCGGGACGCTGCCTGCCATGCGTGTGAACGCGAACAGCGCGACGCGGTTCAGGCGCCCCCATTGCACTTCTGCCCGGATGAACCATCATCGCGGCGCGGCCGGCCGGGGAGTACTCCCCAACGTGGGTGGAAGGCGGTGGCGGAACTTATGATGAAATTTGCTAGGGCGAAATTTGAACGGACTTAAGGGGAACTGCAGCGGGACTATCCAGTGCTGGGGACGTGCGCCATCCCCACTCCCGTGCATGACGTGGCCTGGCCGCAGTTGCGCACGTCAAACCGCCAGCGCGCTGCCCGGTTGCGACGGCGCCAGGTCGCGCAGCCGCGCTGCAGCCTTACCCCGGCCGTTGACACCGAGCTTCACGTAGATGTTTTTGAGATGCCATTTCACCGTTTCGGGCGACACGTTGAGCACACTCGCGATCTTCTTGTTCGACATGGCCTGCGCCAGCAGCCCGAGAACCTCGCGCTCGCGCTCGCTCAGCATGGCGATGGCCCCCGCCTGCGCCGAGGTACCTGGCGGCGCAGGCGCGGCCGTTATGGCAGCCGTCGGCAAACGGCGCGCGTAGAAAGCAAGCACGGGGTCGTCGAGCCCCTCACCGATGAGTGCCGCGAACGATGGTGCAGCACCGGCCGTCGCGTCGACCAGCGTGCGGATCAGCCCCGAACCGTGCCCCGTCCGAAGCGCCCGCACAAATGCAGCGCGCGCACCTGCGCTATTGCCTGCTGCATGGCGTGCCAGCGCCGTCTGCAGCCACAGTGTGGCGGACCGGGCGGGCCGTGCTTCGCTTTCCAGTATGAGCCGAGCTTCGAGGCGTGCCGCCGCGTTCGCATAGTCGTGCGTATGAAGCAACATCTCGATCCCGGCCTGTGCAGCGATGCGGGCGACATGGGCGGCTACCGTGCCGGGCTGGCCGGCGTAGCGCTGCGCAAGCTGCTGCACGCGCTGGAGCACCGCATTGGCGCGTTCGGTCTCACCGAGCTGAAGATGCCGGCTCAAACGCAGCAGCAACGCCTCCGCCAGCAGGCGGTCGATCCGATAGCGCACGGCGTAGGCTTCGAGCCGATCCAGGCACGCGGTGGCCTCCGCCCGCCGCCCGGCGAGCCAGTACGCCCTGGACAGAACTGTGAACGCTCGCAGCACCACATCGGGCAGCGACACGCGCTCGAGCATTGCGATGCGCGGCTCTAGCAACTCGCATGCGCTGTCATAGTCGTTGAGCTCATAAAGGATGTCGGCCAGCAAACCGGCGGCCATGCATGTCAGTCCGAGGAAAGCGGGGCCGCGGCGCTCGGCCTCGCGCAGCACCACGCGGGCACTCTTGGCCGCGTGCTGGATCTCGCCCTCCATCGCCAGGCTCATCGCGGTGATATAGCGGCCAAACATGCTGCTGCGCGGCACATTGCTGCGTCGCTCGGTATCGCTTTGTAGGCGGCGCGCCTCTTTGTATTCTCCGCGCAGCAGGAAGTACCACGACAGCACGTTGCTGCGGCAGGTCCACCAGAGATCGTCTGCCTGGGGCGGGATCGCCCAGAGTTCGGGCAGCATGCCGATGATCGTGTCGATATCATCCAGCTGCACCGCGCGGCCGGCGCGAAGCAGGCAGACGACGTAGGGGTGGACGGTGTCGGTGCGGTCGCACAGCACTGCGAGCCGCTCCAGGCTCTGTTCAAGCCCGTCCACGTCGCGCATGTAGAGCCGCAGGAACGCCACCAGCGCCAGCAGGCCAAAGCGGCTCTGCACCTGGTCATCGGGCAGCCGGCGCATCAGCGCCAGCAGTTGCGTCAGGTCGCCGCGCTTGAGCAGGTCGTGCCCGCTTGATTCCACCATTGCCGCGGCGGCAGCCGCCTCGCCCGCGCGCACGGCGTGGTAGACGGCGTCGCCGAGCTGGCCGCGTCGGTCGAACCAGCGCCAGGCGGCGGCATGCAGCGCGCGCGCCTCCGTGGTGACGCAGGCAATGTCCGGATCGCCAATCCTGCCGTTATCCGCAGGCTCCAGCCTCGCCAGCAGCGTTTCTCGCAGCAGCGGATGGATCCGATACCACGCCTCGCTGTCGCCGCTGCCCACCTGGGTGATGAATTGGTTGTCGGATTCGAGCCGGGCCAGCCGCGCGGCGATGCGCGACGGGGTATCGGTCTCGCCCGGCATTGCCGCGCACAGGTTGGCGCAGAAATGAGGGCAGACGGCCATGCGCGTGAGCATGGCGAGGTCATCCGATGCCATCAGGCCCAGCACCTCACGCTCGAAATACGCGGCGAACATGTGCGGGTCTCTTGCACGTGCGAACGGATAGTCACCGCCGTGCCGTTTCCGCAATTCCACGGCGAAGAGCTGCAGCCCCGCCACCCAGCCTTCGGTCAGCGCGTGAAGAGCCGCGGCGTCGCGCGTCGACACCGCACCGACCTGGTCATGCAGAAAGCGTGCCGACTCCTCCGGCGTAAAGCGCAGGTCGTGCATGTCGAGCTCGGTCAGCAGCCGTTGAGCGCGCAATGCCTCGAGCGCTAGGGGCAGCGCGCTGCGCGAGCTGAACGCAAGATGGAGCTTTGGCGGCGCGTAGTCGAGCAGACGCTGGAGCGCACGAAAGATGCGTGTGTCAGTGAGGTGGTGCAGATCATCGATCATCAAAACCAACTCGCGCTCGCGCTGGTCTAGCGTCTGCACCAGCGTAATGACCCAGTGTTCGATCGCGTTGTCGTCCTGGCCGGTGCCGGTCAGAGCTGCCGCGTTGCGCGCGATGGCGGGATCCGCCTCGGCCAGGCTGGCCAGCAGGCATTCGAAGAATCGTGCGGGCGCGTTGTCTTCCACGCCCAGCGCCAGCCAGCTCACGTCGAAGCCCAGTGAGATCAGCCCCTTGCGCCAAACCATCAACGCGCTTGTCTTGCCCGCGCCGGCCTGGCCTTGGATCACCACGCAGCGCTGCCGGCGCGCGTCCAGCAGCCGGCTCATCAATCGCTCGAGCGGCAGCAGCTTGCGCACATGACGCGGCGGCAGCAGCTTTGCGCTGGCCACGGCTTCCACCGTGCGCGGGCGGACCCGCGGCACTGCTGGATGCAATACCAGCGAAAGGACTGGCTGTGCGGTGGCGCGCGGCGGCGGCGATGGCTGTATCGGCGCTTGGGCACGCCCGCGGCCGATCATAGGCCATGCGTGCCCTGCCGGCGCCAGGTCGGCGGCATCGACCGGCTCTACCAGGCCGCCCACATCCACTTCGCAATGGGGGGCCGCGTCAGCCCCGCGCACCCAGTCGAACGGCCGCCGCGCTTCATGCTGTCCTACCGCCGCAAGCACCTGCGCGACGCTTGCCGGCAATCCGCCGGACGATTCTCGCAGCAACGCCTGGACGCCGCGCAGCCAAGCGGCGTGGCCCGCCACGAAGCGCACGGTCCAGCGATGGCCGGCCAGCACCTCCTGTACCTTGGGATGCTCGTGCGAGAGAGGGTTGTCAGCCAGAATCAGCAACTGGCGGCCAGGCGGCGCGTGCGGCGCCAGCCGGCGCAGGAAGGCCAGCCAGCCGCCGACGCGTCCGGCATCGGAATCAGGCGCGGTAGCGGCGTCGAGCATCTTCAGCGTGGTCAGGAACGACACCCCCATCGTGCGGCGGAAAGCTGCGCTGTTGCGCTGGTTGGCTACGGCAAATGTCGGTTTTCCGGCGGGAGCGCCCGCCTCCATCGCCACGGCCACCGCATGCTCGGGCGCCGCGAGGTAGAGGCCGACGATCTCGGCGGCGTGCAGTTTATCGGCCGTGCCGGACAGTAACGCGGCAGCGGCGGTTCGATCCGGGCGGGCCGGCAGGCCGCTGGCACGCCAGTGGCGCGACACGCAGGCCGAGCTAACGCCCAGTTCGGCGGCAAGCTGGCGCGCGCTCAGTGTTCCGGGCTCGGCATCGCGTGCCAGCGCCAAGAGACGAGCGACGTCCATCCGCACCGGCGGCGCACCGCGAGGCAGATCCCGTTCGATCCCGGCCAGCCGCGACACGGCATAGCGGTCGCGCCAGCGCGCCACTTGTATGCGCCCTACGCCGACCTCGGCCGCGATGTCCTTGTTCTGCCATCCTGCGGCAGCCAGCAGAATCATGCGCGCGCGCTGGGCGAGCCGCCCGTTTCCCGAACCTACCGCAGCGAGCGCCTCGAGTTCTGCACGCTCGGTGTCGGTCAGCACGATGTGGCAAGCGAAACGCATACGTGGTGTTCCTCCCTATTGCTGGCGGCCCGTCAGAAGTACCATCTGGCCCCGCCCCCCGTATGTCCCGTTGCTACGGCGGGCCGTACGAGCCTAATATTCGTCGAAGCCTTTGGCGCAGGCACTTTTGCTGCCGGGGCAGACTACCAAGGATTCATGGCGAGCCAACCTAGCCAGAATGGCGAGCGCTGGCTCGCATAGTGATGTCTACGGAACAAAACACGGGGTCAACTCGGTAAAGGTCGTGCCGTTTTCTCGTATCCGCTGCTGAACCGCACCCATCCATGCCCCACGTCCTCCCCCCGCCCAAGCACTGATGGACCTGCTCCACGAGGTGCGGCAAGTCAGCCGCCAACTACAGGTAGCCGCCCGGCGCTGCACGCGCGGAATCACCTATGCCGACGCGCTGCGGGATCTGATCGACGACCGCATGCAGGGTGCCGATCGGCGCGCGCGAATCATCTGCTACGCGTCGGCGGCGGAGCTTGGCGTCCACGTTGAACTGGCTGCCGAACACGCCCGGCAGGCGATGACGGGGGGCTCGGGTTTCCGATGCGCGTGCTGTTCTGGGCCGCCTACCGACGTATGCAGTCGGGGCGGCACCGGCGGCCGGGCGCCCGGCCCCGGCCTGACTGAGAGCCAGAAGCGACAAGCGAAGACATTCACCGGTGGGCGCCTCATTGACTACACCGGCACAGGAGATACAGCCACATGACCCTTCCCACCCGCAAGCCCCTGCATAGGCGGCAGATCACCTGCACCGCCTACCTGCGCGACGACGGCGTGATCGACATCGAAGCAGAGTTGAAAGACGTCTCGCCCGACGGCACGCACCTGCTGTTCAAACAGGTGCCGCCCGGCGGCGCCATCCACCATATGCACGTCTCGGTGACGGTGGACATGGACCTCGTGATCCAAGACATCACCGCCAGCATGCTGAGCGGTCCGGCCGGCAGCTGCCCCGAAGTGGAACCGGCCTACGATGCGCTGCGCGGCCTGGCGCTGCGCGCGGGCTTCCGGCGCATGGTCAAGGAGCGCGTGGGCGGCGTGAAAGGCTGCACGCACATGACCGACCTGCTTGGCCCGATGGCCACCACGGCCGTGCAGAGCCGCTTCGCGCTCGACCGTGCCCGGCGCAATGGTCGCATGCCTGGCGATGAAATCGGCTTCATGCCTAAGCCGGCGCTGATCGAGTCGTGCCACACCTATCGCGCGGAAAGCGCCGCCGTGAAGGTCATCTGGCCGCCGCACCGCCGCGCGCGCGACGCCGACACCCCAACCCAGGACTGCGCGCCCGCCTGAAAAGCGCTTCGCCTGCCCCGTGACAGCGCGAGCATGGCCGTGCGGGCCAGGCTCGCTCCCGTCCGAAAAACGTTTCATCCCCCGCCAACGTTTCGATTGAAGGAATCAAACATGAGCATCAAAGGCAAGGCATATGTCGTCGGTGCCTATGAACATCCGACCCGCAAGGCACCGGACAAGTCAGTGGCCCAGCTTCACGCCGAAAGCGCCCGCGGCGCGCTCGAAGACGCCGGACTGACGCTGGCCGACGTTGATGGCTACTTCTGCGCCGGCGATGCACCCGGACTCGGCGTGCTGAACATGGTCGACTACCTCGGCCTGAAGCTGCGCCACGTCGACGCCACAGAGACCGGTGGCTCGTCGTACCTGGTGCATGTGTCGCACGCCGCGCAGGCTATCGCCATGGGCAAGTGCAACGTGGCGCTGATTACGCTGGCCGGCCGCCCACGCTCCGAGGGTTCGAGCGGCACCAAACCGCGCGCCTGGGGCGCCAACATTCCCGACTCGCCCTTCGAGTTTCCATACAGCCCGGCCACCGTCAATTCGTATGGCATGGTCGCCATGCGCCATATGCATGAATATGGCACCACGCCCGAGCAACTGGCCTGGATCAAGGTGGCCGCGTCGCACCATGCGCAACACAACCCCCACGCCATGCTGCGCGACGTGGTGACCGTGGAAGACGTGCTGAACTCGCCGATGATCTCAGACCCGCTGCGCAAGCTCGACTGCTGCGTGGTGTCCGACGGCGGCGGCGCACTCATCGTCGCCCGCCCGGAGATCGCGGCCAAGCTGAACCGGCCGAGGATCAAAGTGCTGGGCGCGGGCGAGCATGTGAAGGGCCAGCTAGGCGGCCATGTGGACCTGACGTGGTCGGCGGCCAAGGTTTCGGGCGCCGCGGCATTCGCCGAAGCGGGCGTGGCACCCGGGGACATCAAGTACGCATCGATCTATGACAGCTTCACGATCACCGTACTGATGCAGCTCGAAGACCTCGGCTTCTGCAAAAAAGGCGAAGGCGGCAGATTCGTCATGGACGGCAACCTGATCTCCGGCGTTGGCAAGCTGCCGTTCAACACCGACGGGGGCGGTCTGTGCAACAACCACCCGGCCAATCGGGGCGGCATTACCAAGGTAATCGAGGCCGTGCGCCAGTTACGCGGCGAAGCGCACCCGGCCGTGCAGGTCAAGAACTGCGACCTAGCCCTGGCCCAAGGAACCGGCGGCCTGCTTGGCTCCCGCCACGGCAGCGCCACGCTGATCCTCGAACGCGAGTAGTCCACCTCACACAATGCATCCGCGCAATCCACATGAGCACTCCATACACTCCCCAAGTTCTAACGTCGCCCGAACAATCGCCGGAGAACGCCGAATTCTGGGCGGCTGCCAGCGAAGGCCGCCTGCTTGTGCGCCACTGCGAGCGCTGCGAAAAACCGCATTGGTATCCGCGCACGCTGTGCCCGTTCTGCATGGGCGAAACCTATTGGAAGGCGGCGTCCGGCCGGGGTACGATCTATTCGTACAGCGTCACGCGCCGTGCGGGCCCCACCCAGTTCTGCATGGCTTATGTCACGCTCGAGGAAGGCGTGACGATGATGACGCGCATCGTCGATTGCGACCTCGATACCGTGCGCATTGGCCAGAAGGTGCAGGTGACCTTCACGCCCACCGACAACGGCCCCCCCATGCCGACGTTCAAGCCGCTCTGATGTCCGCCTCCAACCGCCCTCGCAGATACACGCACACAACGCAGCCATGACCACCCTGTCCATTCCAGATTGCCTGCTTCACCCGAATTCGGTCGCCGTGATCGGCGCTTCCGACGATCCGATCCGCATTGGCGGCCGGCCAATAGCCTCGATGCTTGCCAAGGGCTTCGCTGGCCGCATCCTGCCGGTCAACCCGAACCGCGCTACGGTGCAGGGCCTGCCGGCCTATCCGTCGGTGGCCGCGCTTCCCGAAGTCCCGGACGTCGCGATCATCGCCGTGCCCGGCGAGCATGCGGTCACAGCGGTCCAGGCACTGGCCGACCGCGGCACGAAGGCGGCCATCATGTTTACGGCAGGCTTTGCCGAGGTCAACGATGAAGGCGCGGCCACGCAGGCTGAGATGGTTGCCATCGCGCGCCGGGCCGGCATGCGGCTGCTCGGGCCCAACACGCTGGGCATGGTCAACATGCACAACGGCTTCGTTGGCAGCTTCTCGGGCTTTCCATCGGCGACCGGGTCACGGCCCGGCCGCGTGGGCATCGTCAGCCAGTCCGGCGCCTATGGTAGCCATTTGGTCACGTCGGCCATGGAAGCGGGTGTATTCCCGTCCAGCGTGGTCATGACCGGCAACGAGGCGGACCTGAACGTGGCCGATATCGTGCGCCTGTTCGCCGCGGACCCCAACACCGACGTGATTGCCGTCTACGCCGAGGGCATCAGCGACGGCCCGGGCCTGATAGAGGCATTCCGCGCAGCGCATGCCGCGCGCAAGCCCGTGGTGATGATGAAAGTGGGCCGCAGCGAAGTGGGCGGGGCCGCTGCACGTTCGCATACCGCATCGATTGCCGGTGATGACGCCGTGATTAGCGCCGTCCTCGACGAGCTGGGCGTGGTGCGGGTGCGTACCACCGAGGAAATGCTCGACATCCTGCGCCTGGCGGGGCGCCGCATCTTCCCGGCCAACAACTCGCTGGGCGTGGTGACCGTCAGCGGCGGCGCCGGCGTGATCGTCTCGGATGCCGCCGAGGAACTCGGCATCCCAATGCCCGAGATGCCAGCCGCCGCACAAGCCCGCATGCGCAAACTGCTGCCGATCTGCGCCGCACGCAATCCGGTGGACGTGACTGCCCAGTTCATCAACGACACCACGCTGGTCACGCCGTTCACGGAGTCGATGATGGCTGAAGGGGGCTACGCCACGCTGCTGGCGTTCTTCAGCTACGCGGCGGCCGTACCGGGCGTGGCCGATTCGCTGCTGCAGCAACTGGGCGACGTGCGCAAGCGCTATCCGGATCGGCTCTACGTGCTGGTGGCCCGTGGCGATCCGACCATCCTCGCTCGCTTCGAGGAAGCCGGCTTCACGGTGTTCGGCGATCCGAGTCGGGCCGTGACCGCCATCGCCGCGATGGGCCGCTTCGGTGAGGCATTCGCAGGAAACACGTTGGCACCGGTGCCCCGGGTGACCAATGTCACGCTGCCGCGGCAGGCGCCCACCGAAGCGGAGGCCAAGGCGCTGCTGGCGAAAGCCGGCATCCCGAGCGCGCCTGAACGCGCTTGTGCCGAAATGGAGGTTGCTGTGGCGGCCGCGCGCGAGATCGGATTCCCGGTCGTGCTAAAGATCCTGTCGCCCGACATTATTCATAAGTCCGAGATTGGCGGCGTGCTGCTGAACGTGGCCAACGAAGGCGCGGTGCGTGAAGGCTTTGCGCTGCTGCTGGACCGAGCCGCCAAGGCCATGCCCGACGCACGCATCGAGGGTGTGCTCGTGGCCAAGCAGATGAACGGCGGAGTGGAGTGCATCATGGGTATCAACCGCGACCCGGTGTTCGGCCCGATCGCCATGTTCGGGCTCGGTGGTGTGTTCGTCGAGGTGCTCAAGGACGTGGTGCTCCGCCGCTGCCCGTTCGGCCCGGACGTGGCCGAACAGATGATCCGCTCGATCAAAGGCGCACCACTGCTGCTCGGTGCGCGCGGACGGCCCGTGGCGGACATTGCCGCGCTGGCCCAGGCGCTGTCGCAGTTGTCCGCATTCGCCGTTGCCGCGGGCCCGCGCCTGCAGTCGATCGACCTGAACCCGGTGCTGGCCATGCCGCACGGCCAGGGCGTCTACGCTGTGGATGCGGTGATCGAGGTGGACCCTGAGTGATGAGTGGCCTCCTCTCCGGGGTGTTGAGCGTCGAGGGGAGAAATTAGCCGCGAGCGTCAGCGCTCGCGGCACCCGTTATCAATCAGTTACGGCTCGTATCGAGCGCCTCTGCGTTAGCGAGGGCCGGCGATCCGCCATGCCGTACCTCCACCCATGCCTGTGGACCGGCCGGTGGTCGGAGAGAGCACAGCAGCGAGCCCGTCTATGGAGACTGGCGAGCGGCCTGTCGATCACGCAAACGGGCAAGCCGCTCGGCTATGGCGAGGTCTCGAACCTCATTCGCGCCAATCGTCACTGAAAAGGCACCACACCGCACCAGCAGCGCAATCGGCTCCGCGAGATGCATTAGGCACCCAGAGCCTTGGCGACGCTGCCCTGCCGGGCCTCGCTTACCTTTTGGCCCGTCCTACACCGTTCCCGTTGCCCACCACTCGCCAATCCGGGTAGTGCCTCAGCGCGTCGCGCTTGCAATCATTAAGCCACGCGATACGCGGACCCCACACTACGGAGAGTGTTCATGAGCAGGAAGCTGGAAGGCAAGGTTGCCATCGTCACGGGATCGGGCCGGGGCATTGGCCGCGCGGTAGCGCTGAAGTTTGCGAGCGAAGGCGCCAGGGTGATCGTCAACGATCTCGACCAGGCACCGGCCGACGAGGTGGTGGCCGAGATCGTGAAGACGGGCGGCACGGCTGTTGCGTTCGCGGGCAGCGTGGTGGCACCGGACTTTGGCTCGAACATCGTCAAGCTGGCACTCGACACATTCGGCGCGGTAGACATCATCGTCAACAACGCAGGCTATACCTGGGACAACGTGATTCAGAAGATGAGCGACGAGCAGTGGGATGCGATCGTCGATTGCCACCTCAAGGCGCCGTTCATGTTGCTGCGCGCGGCACAGCCCTATTTCCGGGAAGCCAGCAAGGCCGAGGCAGACGCTGGGCGCGAAGTGTTCCGCAAGGTCGTCAACATTTCGTCGGTCTCGGGCACGCAGGGCAATGCGGGCCAGGTCAACTACTCTGCTGCCAAGGCGGGCGTGATCGGCATGACCAAGACGCTGGCCAAGGAATGGGGCCGCATGAAGGTCAATGTGAACTGCGTGGCGTTCGGCGCCATCGAAACGCGCCTGACCCAGTCGACCACCGAGGACAAGACCGTGCAGGTGGAAGGTCGCGAGATCAAGGTGGGGGTGCATCCGGACCGCATCGCGGCAGCCGGGCGCGACACCCCGCTTGGCCGGTTCGGCACCGCCGAGGAAGCGGCCGGCGCGGTCTACATGCTCTGCATCCCCGAATCGAACTACGTCAATGGCCAGACCATCATCTGTGGCGGCGGACGCGGCGGCTTCTGAGCGCGCGAAAACAGCAAGACAGCACGCGACGTTCTCGGAGCTTCCGCGGCACGTCGCGACCATAACAACGACACGGAGACAACGCCCATGACGAATATCGACAGAGCCCGACGCGCCCTCGCCTGGCTGGCGACCGGCGTCGCCATCACGCTGATTCCTGCGGGCGGTAGCGCCCTGGCACAGGGCTATCCCGAACGGCCGGTAAAGATCGTATCGCCCACGAGCCCCGGCACGGGCGTCGACGATTTCTCGCGGTTGCTGGCGAAGCACCTGACCGAGAAGCTCGGCAAGCCATTCTATGTGGAGAACCGCCCAGGCGGCAATTCGATCATCGCCACCGACTCTGTGGCCAAGGCAGCCCCCAACGGCTACACGCTGCTGCTGGCACTGTCGAGCGCCATGTCGGCCAACCCATTCCTGTTCAAGCAACTCCCTTACAGTCCCACGCGCGACTTCGTTCCTGTTGCGCGCCTGAGTTCGCTTCCTGTCACTGTAGTCGTCCCGGCCACCTCGCCGTACCGCACGCTTGGGCAGTTGATGGCCGCTGCGCGCGCCCAGCCCGGCAAGTTGAACTACGGCACCAGCAGTTCAGGCTACCGTGCGATGCTGGCGGCCATTAACGATGCCGGGAAAGCCAAGGCTGTCGATGTCCCCTACAAGGCCATGAGCACGTTGCTGCCCGATCTCATCGGTGGCGTGGTGGACTACACCGTGCTCGAGATTTCGGCGGCCGTGCCGCTGATCCAGTCAGGAAAGCTGCGCGCGCTGGCGGTCTCCAATACTGCCCGTGTCCCGGTAATCGCCGACGTGCCTACGCTGGCCGAGGCGGGCATGCCGGAAGCAACGGTCATTGGTTGGGTTGGACTTGCCGCCCCCGCGGGTACGCCCGCCGCCGTGGTGGACAAGCTCGCGGAGGCGGCGCTCGCGTTCGTCAACACGCCGGAAGCCAAAGCGCATTTCGCACAACGAGGCACCAGCGCCTATCCGCTGGGCCCGAAGGCATTCGCCAGCGCACTGGTTAGCGACCAGGCACAGTGGCAGCGCGTGATCTCAATGGCGGGCATCCTCGCCGAGTAGCGCGCCAGGCGATGCCGCTCCCGGCACGCCAATCGACTGCTCCATCCGGCTAGTGCGCCCTGTCTTGCCGCTGCAAATAATGAGGCACTGCGTATGCCGCGGCCCGGTGCCGGCGGCGTGCGCGACCGCACAACCCAATCTTGTGTCAACCAATGAAAGGAAGAGCTATGCAACAACTCTGCAAGGACCGCGTCGTTGTCATCACCGGCGCCGGTCGCGGCCTGGGCCGCGAATATGCGCTGGAATTCGCCCGCCACGGCGCGAAGGTTGTCGTGAACGATCTCGGCGCCTCTGCCGACGGTTCCAGCGTGGTTGCCGGTCCGGCACAGGATGTGGTGGACGAGATCCGCGCCATGGGCGGAGCGGCCATCGCCAACAATGCCGACGTGGCTGACTGGGACGGCGCCGGCAGCATGATCCAGAGCGCGATCGACACGTTCGGGGGCCTCGACGTGGTGGTCAACAACGCCGCCATCCTGCGCGACCGCATGCTCGTGAACATGCCGGTGGAAGACTGGGACGCCGTGATCCGCGTCCACCTGCGCGGCACGTTCGTGCCGATGCGCCATGCCAGCACCTACTGGCGCGACGAATCCAAGGCCGGCCGCCAGCGCCAGGCGCGCGTGATCAATACGTCGTCGTCGGCGGGCCTGTTCGGCAACATCGGCCAGACCTGCTACGGCGCGGCCAAGGCTGGCATCGCCGCCATGTCGAATATCGCCGCCGAAGAACTGAGCCGTTACGGCGTGACGGTCAACACAATTTACCCGAGTGGCACCACGCGCCATACCGAGCACCTGCTCAAGAGCGGGCGGCTCAGCGTGTCGATCGACGCCGTGGAAGGCTTCGACGCTTTCGACCCGGCCAATGTGGCCCCGCTGATCGTCTGGCTTGGCAGCGAGCAGTCCGAAGGCGTCACGGGCCGCGTGTTCGGCAGCCGTGGCGGACGCATCACGGTGGCCGAAGGCTGGCGTGCCGGCCCCCGCATCGAGAAGGCCGGGCGCTGGGAAGTGGCCGAACTGGGCGAGCGCATGCACGAACTGGTCTCGCGCGCCGCGCCGAGCGCCAACCTCGACGGTGTCATCCCCGGCCGCGCCTGATGGCGCAACCAGACCCACGGAGAACAAAATGCTCGACAAAAACCTGATCGGCCACAGCTTTGGCCAGCGCCAAGTCAACGTGGAAGAGTGGCCGGTCCGCTGGTACGCGAACGCGATCGGCGAAACCAATCCGGAGTACAGCAACGTGACCGCCGCTCAGGCCGCCGGCTTGCCTTCGCTGCGCGTGCCGCCCACCTTCCTGTCGTGCCTCGAAGGCTGGCTGTTCAAGACCTTCGACCTGCTCGCGATGGCGAAGATCGAGCCATCGCGCGTGCTCCATGCGGAGCAGCAGTACGACTACCACGCCCCGGTGCATGTCGGGGACACGCTGACCTACGAGCCAAAGATCGTCGATGTCTATGACAAGAAGGATGGCGCGCTCGAATTCCTGGTCAAGGAAACGCGCATTACCAACCAGCACGGCGCCCACGTGGCGGACTCGCGTACCGTGCTCGTACAACGCAGAGTCTGAAGGAGATTCCATCATGACGCAACGCAACCTCGCCGGCCTGAAGGTCGGTGACAGTATTCCGGACCTGCAACTGCCGGCGGTCAGCCGCCGCACACTGGCGGTCTACGCCGGCGCCTCGGGCGACCATCATCCGCTCCATATCGATTCGGACTACGCTAAGAAAAATGGCCTTGGCGACGTGTTCGCACACGGGATGCTGTCTGCCGCCTACCTGGGCCGTCTGGTTACCGACTGGGCCGGCCCCGCGCGGCTGCGCGGCCTGAAGATGCGCTTCACGGGCATCACGCACCTCTATGACGAGCCACGCTGCACCGGCCGCGTCACGGAGTGTTTCGAACACGCTGGCGAAGCACGGCTGCGCGTGGAGATGCAGTGCGTGAACCAGAAGGGCGAGCAGAAGATCGTGGGCGAGGCCGTCGTCGCCGTGGTCTGACTTCCGATCCAATCATTCATTCAGCAATCGTCCCCATGCCGCAACTAACACGACATTTCGCGCACTGGCCCGCCGGCGTACCCCGCTCGCTGGAGGTGGCGGACTGCAACCTGTTCTGCCACCTCGAGGAGTCTGCAACGCGCGTCCCTGACAAGCCGGCCGTCGTGTTCTACGGCCGTCGAATGACGTTCCACGATCTGCATGCCGCCGCGATGGCCTTGGCCGGCTATCTTCAGCATCGACTGTCGGTGCGGCAAGGGGACCGCGTACTGCTATTGATGCAGAACTGCCCGCAGTACATGATTGCCTTCTATGCCGTCATGCGCTGCGATGCCGTGGTCGTTGCCATGAATCCCATGAGTACGCGGGAGGAAATGGAGTACTACGCGCGCGACAGCGGCGCGCGCGTAGTGATCGCGACCCAGGACCTGATAGACCCCGTTACCGGCCTGCTCGAACAGGATGTGCTCGACGGCTGTGTAGTGGGCCTGGCGGGTGAGTTCGCCGGCAGGCCCGAGGACGTGCCCTATCTCGCCATCCCCGGCTTCGTCACCGAACCGCGGCAAGGTGCGATGCATCCGCGCATGCATGATTTCTCGCGGGCGTTGGCCGCTGGCATCGCGCCGCTGCCCGTGCGCGCCCGGGGCCGCGACCTCGCAGTGATCGGCTACACGTCCGGCACAACGGGCAAGCCCAAGGGTGCGATGCTCAGCCATGCCAACTTCGCCTACACGCTCGCGCATCGTGAGCACTGGCAATCGGACCGCGCCGATGAGGACGAGTTGCTGACGCTGCCAGTCAGCCACCTGGCTGGCATGCGCGCGATGAACCAGGCCGTGCGGCTGGGCCGCACCCTCGCAATGCTGGCGCGCTGGGACGCCAACGCCGCGCTGGAATTAATCGCAAGGCTGCGGCTGCGCTCATGGGCGGCCGTGCCGACGATGCTCGCGGAGTTATTCGCACGGCCCGATATCGACCAGCGTGACCTTTCCTCGCTGACGCGCATCTACGGCGGCGCGTCAGCCATGCCGGAGGCGCTGGCGCGCAGGATGCATTCGCGGCTCGGCATTCCATTTCTGGAAAGCTACGGCCTCACGGAGTTTTGCGGCATGTCGCACAGCAATCCGCCGCAGGCCCCAAGGCGACAGTGTGCCGGGGTTCCCGTGATCAACTGCGATGCCCGCGTGATTAATCCCGAAACGGGCGTAGAGTTAGGGACCAACGAGCCAGGCGAGATCGTCATGCACGGGCCGACCATGTTTGGCGGCTACTGGAACAAGCCGGAAGCGACGGCCGCGGCCTTCATCGAGCTCGACGGCAAGCGGTTCCTACGCAGCGGCGACCTCGGCTACCATGATGAGGAAGGCTACTTCTATATTACGGATCGGCTCAAGCGCATGATTAATGTATCGGGCCTGAAGGTGTGGCCCGCCGAGATCGAATCGATCCTATACGGGCACCCAGCCGTGCAGGAAGCGTGCGTGATCTCCGCCTTCGACCCGCATCGCGGCGAAACGGTAAAGGCGCTCGTGGTGCTCCGCCCTGCTTCGCGCGGCACGGTCCAGCCACAGGCACTGGTCGACTGGGCCCGAGGGTGCATGTCTGCGTACAAGGTGCCGCGCACGGTGGAGTTTGTCGATAGCTTGCCAAAGACGTCGACGGGAAAAATCCTCTGGCGCGAAATGCAGTTGGAGCAGGACGAGCGGGATCGGGAAGCGCGGGGGCAAGTTTAAAGGTTGGGGGCTGTTCCTGATGCAGAGGCCGGCGTGGTATTTGCCGGCCTTTTTTGGTTCTCATATGAACGCGCCTGGTCTTTCCAGGTGAACGCAAGGTCAGGCTCGACAGAGGGTTGGTTGCAGACTCATACATGGCCCCACCCCTCTTTGCCGTATCTGGCGAATCTTGTTGTCATATCCTGGGTTCTGTCGCAGTAAGCGTG
>JYOD01000038.1 GCA_000955785.1 Burkholderiaceae bacterium 16 | reverse complement strand
GGCTCGCTTCGCATCGCGGGTTGGTGTGGCCCGCCCCTCGGGCGCTCCACACGGCTACGCCGAATCGTGGTTCTGGCGATATCGTTTTTTTCTGCAGTTTTCCGCTTATTCGAGCCCTCGATCCTTCGGGCTTTGACGGGGCCTCAGCCGTTCCCCATCCTCTGGTTTGCTTCCCTCGCCCGCTTCGTATGCCGCGCTAGGTCCTGGAACGCATGCGCATCCAGTCGTCGAGCGGATTGCTCGGGAAAACGGCAAGGTGCTCGCGTGCGCCGGGCACCGTGAGACTGGCGATGGCGGCGCGCGTGGCACCTTCGCTGCGTGTCGTGCGGCGTGGCTTGCGCGGGGCGATGGACAAGGTGTCGGCGCGTTGCGCCTGTTGTGCCTGTCTTGCCTGTTCTGCCTCCAGGGCATTCGACACGATTTTCCCGGCGCGTTCTTCGGCGTGCTGGGTCTCGCCGATCAGGAACACGTCCTGCAGCGCCGATAGTTGCTGGCTGACCGGCACGGGGGCCTTCAGGGCGGCCACCACCAGCGCGCTCAATTGGGCGAGCACGTACGCGTCACTCTGGTCCTGGCCCTGCGTGAACGCCGGCAGCAGGTCGCCGGGCGCATCGCCGGCCAGCACGCCTGCCAGTGCCTTGAGCGCGAAGTTCAGGCGCCAGTCGAGTTCACGCTGCGGGATCTGGGGCAGCGCGCGGGCGAAGGCGTCGGAGAAGCGGCCGAGTACCGGCGCATAGTGGCCGAGCAGGTAGGACTGGATAAAGGGAGAGGTATCCGAATACACGCGCCCCAGCAGCCGCAGGAACGAAGGGCCGCCCACCTCGGGCTCGCGCGCCATCTGCAGCGCGGGTACGAACAGCGCGCCCATCACGTGTTCGCAGCGCAGCTGCTCGCCCGGCCAGCGTGCCTCACAGGCGTCGAGCAGCGCCAGGCGGCGTGCATTGAGCGGATCGAGCCGGCGGCCCAGCACCGCCTGCATCATGATGTCTTTACTGCGGAAGTGGTAGTTGACCGCGGCCAGGTTGACGATGGCGCGCGATGTCACTTGCCGTAGCGAGGTGGCCTCGTAGCCCACCTCGATAAACAGGCGCTCGGTGGCGTCAAGAATACGGGCCTTGGTCTCTCCTGCCGTGCCTTTTCCGGTCTTCATATTGGGCGTGTCTCGTATTGTCATGCGGTGGATCCCCGGCGAAACTCCACGCACCGCGACAGCTCCCTGCTCTGACGGCAAACGGATGCTTGAAACGGCTGTACGGAGCCTAGCGAGCGCGGCGAGTGTTTCACAAGCGCAATATTGGAGTGTTGCCTCTAATCTTCCCGAGATCCGCTTGAGGATGCGCTTGCCGCGCGTGCGTGATCCGGGCCCCGTGCGCGGGGGTGCCTGGCGCGGACAGCTACAATATTCGCAGCGCCGCGCATGCGATGGCGCCTCTCTCCCTACCACTTCTGCACGCGCGTTGGCGCGAGTCCTTATGCATATCCGCTGGCTCGAGGATTTTGTGTGCCTGGCCCAGGCCGGCAGCCTCGCGCGCGCGGCGGAGCTGCGCAACGTCACCCCGCCCGCGTTCGGGCGCCGCATGCAGGCGCTGGAAGTCTGGGCCGGCGCGCCGCTGATCGACCGCAGCGTGTTCCCCGTGCGCCTCACCGACGAGGGGCGGCAATTCCTGGAGGCCGCCCAGAGCGCGCTGCGCACGCTGGAGGAGACGCGGCTGTCGCTGCGCGCGGCACATCGCGCCGATGCCAGCACGGTGGTGATCGCCACCGGCAAGACGCTGGCGCGCTCGATGCTGCCGGCGTGGCTGGCCGGCCTGCGCCATGCGCTGCGCAACGACAAGGTGGCGGCGAATTTCCGCACCCGGCTTTCCACCTTTCCCACGCACGACGCGCTGGTGATGTTCACCGAAGGCGATGCCGATTTCCTGCTCTGCTACAACTCGCCCGAGCAGCCGGTGACGCTGGACAACGCGCGCTACCAGTACCACCTGGTGGGCGAGGAACGCCTGGTCTGCGTGAGCGCCGCGGCGGACGGCGGCGGGCCGCAGTACAAGCTGCTCGCACGCGGCCAGCGCGCGCCGGTGCCGATGATCGCCTACGCCGAGACGCTGACGCTGGGGCGCATGGTCAACGGCGAAATCGCGCGGCGCGGGCTGGCCAGCCGGCTCGATGTGATCGCCGTCAGCGATTTCGCCGAGTCGGTGCATGAAATGGTGCGCCAGCGCATGGGCCTGGCGTGGCTGCCGGCGCGGCTGGTCGCCGACGATCTCCACGCCGGGCGGCTGGTGCGCGCCGGACTGGAAGTGGGCGGCGAGACCGACCTGGCGATGCAGATCCTGCTCTATCGCCCGCGCTCGCCCATGCGGGCGCTGGCGGAGGCGTTCTGGCGCGCGGCGGTGGCGGCCTAGGCGTCCGGCTTCCTCCGGTTGGCCCGCATCAATCCATCAATGCATCAGCGCGGCCAGCGTCATGGCTACGAGGATCGCCGCCATCGAGACATTGATCAGGCGCGAACTCACCGGATCATGGAGAAAGCGGCACAGCGAAACGCCGGCCAGCAGCCAGCACAAGTGGATGACGGCGATCATCGCGCTCAGCACCGTGATCTTGACAATGGCGTCCAGGCCCTGGTTCCCGGCAATGACGGTGGTGCCCGCCAGCACGGCGCCAATTGCCAGGTAGGCCTTGGGGTTGGCGATCGCCAGCACGAAGCCGCCGGCGAACGCGGGAGCCGTCAGCGCCCTCCTCTGGTTTCCGAGCGGTGGCGCGGTGGCAATCCTGAACGCCAGGTAGAGGATGTAGGCGGCAGACAGGACGCCGAGCGCGCGCGCGCCGTGCGGCACCGACACGACTAGCGCCACCACGCCCATCGAAGCCATCAGCAGCACCGCGATGGTGCCGGCGATCAGCCCGCAGGCATAGCCGAGCGAGCGCCGCACGCCATGGGCGGCACCGACGGCCGTGACGCTGATCGTCGAGGGCCCCGGGCTCCCCATGACGACCACCGACGCCAGGACCAGCGCCGCGAGCGGACGCCAGATCCCCGGCATGGAAGCAAGCAGGTTTTCCATCGCGTCTCCGCCAGGTTGATTCGTTGAACACGACTTTATGGCGGGGCAACGGATGCCGTCTTGAACGATTGTGCATGGGATGGCGCAGCGATTTTCTCCACCTGGCATGTCGCATCGGCCACTTGCCAAAACGGCAAGCGCCATTGCCAAAGCCGCATGTTGCTGCAGGCGCGCGCTCTCTAATATCGCCGGATATCTGCATACCTGCATATTCAAAAAGGGGAGAGACCTGCCATGAACAAACTGCTGCGTGCGGCTGCTGCCGCGTCCTTCTGCGTGCTTGCCGGCGGCGCCAGCGCCTCGGGCTGGCCCGCCAAGCCGATCTCGCTGGTGGTGGGCTACACCGCCGGCGGCAGCGTCGACCTGGTGGCGCGCACGATCGCGCCGGAGCTGGGCAAGCGCCTGGGCCAGAGCGTGGTCATCGAAAACCTGGGTGGCGCCGGCGGCACCATCGGCGCCTCCAAGGTGGTCAAGGCCGATGCCGACGGCTACACGCTGCTGATGGGTTCGGGCAGCGAGGTGTCGATCGCGCGCCTGACCAATCCCGCCGTGCGCTACGACGGTGAACGCGACCTGGCGCCGGTCACCTTCGTCGGCACCCAGCCGATGGTGCTGGTGGGCAAGTCCGCGCTGCCGGCCAAGAACGCAGACGAGCTGATCGCGCTGGCCAAGGCGCAGCCGGGCAAGCTGGCCTATGCGTCGTCAGGAGTGGGCACGCCGCTGAACCTGGCCGGCGAACTGATCAAGCAGCAGGGCAAGGTCAATATCACCCATGTGCCCTACAAGGGCGCTTCCGCCATGTCGACCGACCTGCTCGGCGGCCAGATCGACCTCGCCGTGATGGTGCTGTCGTCGGCCCTGCCCCATATCCAGGCCGGCCGGGTCAAGGCCTACGGCGTGACCGAAGGGCACCGCGCCCAGGTGGCGCCCAATGTCCCCGCGCTGTCCGAAAGCAGCGCGCTCAAGGGCGTGGACATGGGCGTGTGGTTCGGCCTGATGGCGCCGGCCAATACCCCGCGCGCCGTGGTCGACCGCCTGAACACCGAGATGCAGGCCGTGCTGGCCATGCCCGAAGTGAAGAAGAAGCTGGCCGAAGCCGGCGTGGAAGTCGCGCCGGGCGGCCCGGCCCAGTTCGGCACCTTTATCAAGCGCGAAACGGTGAAGTACAAGAGCATCGTCCAGACCGCAGGCATCCACGAATAAGCGGCGGCAGGCGTACCATTTGCTTGTCGCAAGCGGCGGCGCCGCCACGGCGCCGCTTGTTTTTATTTGCTGCTCCCGGCCGATCCCACTGGCAACCCAGGCAACCTAGCCGACCCACAGACATGACGACCACTGCCCCCAGCTTCGACGCTTACCCGGTTGAAGTCGAATTCCCCGATATCCGCCCCTATGCCGCCGGCAACTGCGGCGTGCCCTACGTCCACACCTTCGATAGTGGCGTGCCCGGCCCGCACGTGATGGTCAACGCGCTGACCCACGGCAACGAAGTGTGCGGCGCCATCACCGTCAAGGCACTGCTGGATATCGGCGTGCGTCCGCGCCGTGGCCGCCTGACGCTGGCCTTCGCCAACGTCGACGCGTACCACACCTTCGATGCGGCTCGCCCGGATGCGTCGCGCTACGTGGACCAGGACTTCAACCGCGTGTGGACGGCGGCCGTGCTGGACGACACCACCCGCGATTCATCCGAGCTGCGCCGCGCGCGTGCCATGCGCCCGGTCATCGATACCGTGGACCTGCTGCTGGATCTGCACTCCATGCACGAGAAGAGCCTGCCGCTGATCGTCTCCGGCCCGCTCGACAAGGGCATCGCCCTAGCGCGCGCCGTAGGTGCGCCGGCCAATGTGATCGTGGACGAAGGCCACCCCGAAGGCCGCCGCATGCGTGACTACGAAGGCTTTGGCGACCCGGCCAGCGCCAGGAACGCGCTGCTGATCGAGTGCGGCCAGCATTGGGAAGCCACCGCCGTGGGCGTGGCCAAGGACAGCACCGCGCGCTTCCTGCTCAAC
Source organism: Burkholderiaceae bacterium 16 (assembly GCA_000955785.1). GTDB lineage: Bacteria > Pseudomonadota > Gammaproteobacteria > Burkholderiales > Burkholderiaceae > Cupriavidus. Next base: position 41,234 of record JYOD01000038.1, on the reverse strand, counting down.
GCCGGCGTGATCGACGCCGACGATGTGCCCACCGGCTGGCTGCGGCTCCTGCACCCGCAGCGGGTGGTACGCGTGACGGAGCCGGTGGTGGCCAGCAGCATGGATTTCCGTTTCGCCGGCGCGTACACCGGGCTGGAGACCTTCGCCGAGGCCGGCACCGTGATCGGCTGGCGCGATGGCGAGCCGGTGGTCACACCGTACCCGGATTGCGTACTGGTCATGCCTTCGCTGCGGCAACTGCGCCCCGGCGTCACCGTGGTGCGGCTGGGCCAGGTGATCGGCTGACCGGCCGCCGGGCCGCGCACGGCCGGGCGTTCAGGCTGGCGTAGCCGGTGAAAGCGGCGCGGCGGGCATGCCTGCCGTGCCGGTGGCGGGCGGCTTGGGCCGCATGCCGGGCAGTAACTGATCGACCAGTTCCTCGATCTTCGCCTCTGGCCCCACCAGGTTGCTCAGGTTCAAGCCGCCGGCGCTGCGCAGTGCGTCGTAGTTCGCCTTGCCGGCGCGGTCGCCGTCGATGTAGACGACGATTTCGGCTGAACTGAGGAAATCGCGCCAGTACGACTGCCGTTGCGTGACAAAGGTCGCGGTATAGGGGCACGAGACAATCGATGCGCCGGGTGACAAGACCTTGAACTCGAAGCCGCGCGCCTGGATGGAATCGCGCAGCGCTTCCATGTAGGCATTGGCGACCGGGTTGCTGATCACGCAGAACAGCGTACCGTCGGCCGGCTGCGCTGCGGCGACGTGGTCGCCGCGGTCGACCGGGGAGACGGACTGGTAGGTGGCGCAGCCGGTGGCCAGCAAGCCCAGGCTGGCGGTGGCGGCTAGCAATGCTTTCTTCATGATGCTCCTGGTTCGCTGCTGCAAGGGTGCCCAGCGCACCCCGGCGCCGGCGGACCTGCCCGGCGGCTGCCGTGGCGGCGCGCCTGGCGGGACGAACTGTGTTGTCGGCAGGCGCGAGCGCCAACTTTAGGCCATCGTGGCGGCGGCAATCGGTGGAACAGAGCGGGGAAAAGGGTCCGGCGGTGGCGTCCGGCAGCGCGCGCGAGGAACGGGGCGCAAAAAAACAGTCAGCCCGAGAGGCTGGCCAGGGGGGACTTCCCTTGGAGACTAGCGGCTCGACCCGGTCCCAGGTTGTCCTGGCACCGTCAGGCGGCCTCAGGCAACAACAATTGCCTGGCGGCAGCGCAGCGCCATCACCTGCGCCTCGAAGGCACGGGCGGCGCGCCGCGCGAACTGGTCGCGGCGGCGCCGGCGGCCATGACCGGTGGCAACCGGCTCCTGCCCCGCGACCTGCCACTCGCGGCGTGTCACGGCGAGGATGTTGGTGAGTGCCTGGGATTGCGGCGCGGTGCTACTGCCCGGGAGGAGACTTTCCATGATGATATTCGGCGCCGCCGGCACCACTGAAGTGAGCTTCAGGCTTTGGCGTTGGCGTTTGTTCGTATCGTGATGGAAAGATATACAGCGCCGGGGCTCCGCATTATCGACGGAGCGCCGATCCTGCTGTGGGATACGTCCTACAAGGCGCCGGAGGGGCGTTGGCTGAGCTTCAGGTCTTTGCCGGACCGCCGCCCGCCATCGTCCCCACCACCATCAGGCAGATGGCCGCAAGGAAGACACCCACCAGCAGGATCTGCATTCGTCCCACCGGACGGCCCTTGAGGAAGGCGTTGCTGATAAAGGGCGGGGACACCAGGCCCACCACGGTGACGATCAGGATGGTCAGGGCGAGTACGGAAAGCAGGGTTTGCATGCGAAGTATCGATCCGGAGGCTTGCGGCAAAAAAGGATAAGTCAGTGCTCGCGCTCAGTTTGCGCCGCCGCGCACAAGGCAGCCTTCGAGCACGGGCGAGCCATCCACCTGGCCGGCACCGGTGCACTCCACGGCCACTTTCTGTCCGCGCCGCACCATGGTGCCGCGCGCTTCCACTTCGCAGGTGCGCCCGGCGGGACCGCAGATCTGTATCGGCAAGAGCTTGGCGCGCACCACAAGGGCGGGGCTGTCGGAGCGGATATCGAGGAATACCGAGTCGTTCGCCTCGCGCCGCACGCCGCTGGCCACGCCTTCCACGATGAAATACTTGCCGCGGTAGCGGTCGTCGGCCGCGCCCGCGTTTTCCTGGTAGTCATCGACCAGCGTGTCCGCCTGGTATTGCGGCAGGATGTCGGTGGTGCGCTTCGGATCGATGCTGATCGGGTCCAGCGTACCGTTCTTGGGCACGCCGCGCGCGCCGCTGTTTGGTTCGGACGCGGGGGAGGCCTGGGCCACCGGCTCCGCGGCCGGCTCCACCTGTTGTTCTTCATGGTTGCCGGTGAGCCACAACATGGCAAGCACGGCCAACGCAACAATGGCGATAAGGATTTGCTGGGTACGGTTCAAAACGGGGTTTCCTGCGATAAAAATAGGCCGTCGCGCTGCCAGGCGCATGTTTGTGCATCGACATTCCGGCGCTGCGCGGCCACTTGGCCGGGGTACCCGCCAGCCCGCCTGTGGCAACGTTTTGTGCCGTCAATCCAGGCACCGCGGCGTGGGCGCCGGAAAAGTTGCCCACAGCTTTGCCCACAGGGTTGTTCGGTCTTCTCCACAGACTTGTCCACAGCCTGAAGGGGGTGCCGCGCCGGGTTGCGGGAGGGCATGCGCTTCCAACCGACGATGTGACTCAATACTGGCTTCAGCTGGACTCGCGGGTTTGGCGTAAGGGATCAGTGCAAGTGGCGCAGCCCGGCTTCGCCGTCGTCCTCGTCTTCCCAGTCCTCATGCTCGACCGGGATGTCGGGTGCCATGTCGAACACCATCGAATGGTGCTGCACGGTAAACCAGTCGCGGAACTGCTGCAGCGTCAGCGTTTCGGGCCACAGGCTTTCGTCGAACCACTCGCCCAGCATGAATTCGAAGAAGGCGCGCCAGCGCTGCTCCACCCACAACAGCGCTTCCGGTGAAGTAGCGACATCATCCGGGACCAGGAACACACTCTGGTCCTCGCGCACATGCTCAAGGGTGAGGGTGGCCACCGGATCGGTATCCACAGCCATGATCCACTCGAAGAAGGGCTGCTGCGGCACCAGGATGACGAGCGAGCGATTGAGGGTAAAGCGCGGATGATCGGACATGGCAGGGGCTCGTTCGCTGAAACGGCCCATTGTAGCGGTTGGCCGCGCCGGCATGCGATTCATTGGAGGGGCAAGCGTCCCAGCCCGCTCCGGCACCGGGCGCGCGCCCGGCTGGCGCCGCCGGCCTGCCAGTTGCGTGCTAACGTGAAGACACGACAGGCACGCAGTGGCCGGTTCGATTACCTGCGCCATTGCCTGATCCACAAAGCCACGAAGAGGCCAACATGGGATTCAAGGTCGGGTTCACGCTCGCCGTGGAGGCGCTGTTCTTTGCGGTCTTGCTGTTTGGCGCGGCGGGAACGCTGGCCTGGCCCGCCGGCTGGGTGTATCTCATCCTGTTCTTTGGCGGCGGCGCCTGGGCGACGCAGCGTCTGGCGCGGTACGATCCGGCGCTGCTCGCCGAGCGCATGAAAATGCCCTTTCAACCCGGCCAGCCGCTGTGGGACAAGCTGCTGCTGCCGGTGATAGGCGTTGCCTGGTGCGCCTGGCTGGTGCTCATGGGCCTGGACGCGGTGCGCTACCGGTGGTCCGCGATGCCGCTCTGGCTGCAGTGCGCGGGCGCCCTGCTGCTGGTGCTGTCGTTTCCCGCCATCGACCGCGTGTTTCACGCAAACACCTTCCTCGCCGCCGTCGTCCGGATCCAGTCCGAGCGCGGGCATAGCGTGGTTTCAACCGGCCCCTACGCCGTGGTTCGCCATCCGCTCTACGCCGTCATGCTGGTTTTCCTGCCGGCCAACGCCCTGCTGCTGGGCTCCTGGTATGGCGTGGCGGGATCGCTGGTGCTCGCCGGCGGCATCGTCTTTCGCACGGCAATGGAAGACCGCGAACTACTGCGCGGCCTTGCCGGCTACGCAGCGTACGCAGCCAGGGTGCGGTACCGGCTGATCCCGTTCGTCTGGTAAGCGGCCGGCGCCTTCCACCGTTCAGCGAGATCCGGGGATCGGTGAATCAGTGAATCTGCATCCCCCGCATGGCATGGATGCGGTCGTGATGCCACTGGATACCCTCGTACTGGCGCTGCACCACCGCACGGATCTCGGGCGGCATGTCCTTCATCAGCGCCGACTGGTATTCCCGCTTGGCAGCTTCCTCGTCGCGCTCGCATAGCTGCAGCACCGCATCGTCATTGTGCGGCGCGATGACATGCAGCACCTCCATCCAGCCGCGATGCAGCGTGCCCCCCATGCTGCCGCGATCGCGCGGTTCGGCGCCCAGCGCGGTCACCAGCGCCTGCAACTCCATCACCGAGGCGCGGCAGGATTCCGCCGTGCCGTTCAGGATGGCGCGTATCTCGGGGTTATGCACTTCGCGGGCTCCGGTCGTGCAGCTGAGCTCGCCGTCCTTGCCGACCTCGATCAGGTGGTTCAGGGTGGAGACGAGAGGTACTTGCGCGTTGTTCATGACATTCTCCTTGGCTGGGTCCGGGTCGATCATGAAGCCGTGCGCACATCTGCACCTGCGCGGGGCGCATTGCCCCGGCGCCTGTCCAGAAGCCAGGCCCCCGATTCCTGCCTTTGCCGCGCGGCATGCCTGCCATGGCTTGCGGGCCGGCTGCCGTGCTGGCCGGCCCGCAGCCGTGGGTAGCGCGGGCAGCGCCACCGACACGTTTAGTATAGAAGTTGGGGAGGCCAGAACAACGGCGCTTCGCGCACCGCACGGGACGTGCGAAAACGCAACGCGAAATATGCCCGGCTATGCATTTGTTCAAGCATAAGGGCACCAGACCGGTTTGCTTCGCATATTTGGGTGTGCGATCTTGTGCGCTAGCAAACAGAGGCGTGACGTGCGCTAGTCCGGCAAGGAGCGGGCTCTCCTATACTTGTTTGTCCAGCGCCGGAACATGTGATTAACGATTGCTATTTCGTGTATGGTGAGGACGCGATGAATGCATTTGATAGCAGTATCATTCACTTCCTGCATCAGTTCACTTTCCGTTCGGTTTTCATCGACCGCGCAGCGTTGGCAATGACCCAGTTCTACATGCTCCGCGGCTTGCCAATGATTGCGCTGCTGTGGTGGGTCTGGTTCCGCGATGGCCCGGAGAAGCAGCGCGACCGGGAAATCGTCATCACGACGATTGTCGCTGCCCTTTGCGTGCTGGCCCTGGGCCGGTTCCTGGCGCACTGGGTGCCTTTCCGCCTCCGCCCCTTTGCGAACCCTGAACTAGGGTTGCACTTTCTCGTGTCCACGGAAGACCGGATCCGGACCTGGAGCGCCTTCCCAAGCGACCATGCGATGCTGTGGAGCGCCGTGGCGACCGGCGTGCTGGTGGCGTCCTGGCGAATCGGCATCTTTGCGCTGGCGTATACCATCCTGTTTATCTGCATGTCACGTGTCTACGTCGGGTTGCATCATCCGACGGATGTGCTGGGCGGGGCAGTGCTGGGCGTGGCAATGTGCCTGTTGCTGAATCTCACGCGATGTCGCCACCTTATTGCGGCCCCGGTCCTGCAGTTTTCGCGCCGCCACCAAAGTTCGTTTCATGTGGGCATGTTCCTGCTGAGCTTTGGACTGGTGACCCATTTTGATGAGTTGCTCATGCTGAGTTCCTCGCTGCTGAAATCCATCTGACTGAAGTACATGGAAGGTGCGCAAACACGACTATTCGAAGCGGCGCACCTGGCGTAAGGTGCATCTGGCAATGGATGCGAATACCGGCCAGGTATGCGCGGCACTGATGACGCATCAAGACGTCGCCGATGCCGACGCGTTGTCTGATCTTCTCGATCAGATCCCCGCAGACGTGCCGATTGACACCGTCGGCGGTGACGGCGCGTATGACACGAGGCAGTGCCACGATCAAATCGAAGCGCGCAACGCGCAACCGTCGATCCCACCGCGCGAAGGTGCTGTGCCTTGGTCTGAGAGAACGCCCGGCGCGCGGTGGCGCAACGAGGCCATCGACGCCATTGCGCGAAACGGGCGAGGGGAATGGAAGAAGGGCTGCGGCTACCACCGCCGCTCGCTGGTGGAGAACCTGATGTACCGGCTCAAGACGCTCACGGGCAATCGCCTGTGGGCGCGTGGCATCGGCTCGCAAGCAACAGAAGTGGCGATCCGCGTAGGTGTGCTTAACCGCATGGCGGCTCTCGCACGCCCGCAGTCCGTCCGCATCGCCTGAGTTTCGGATCACAGGAGCCTCTTTGTCTTCAAGTTCGATTTATGCAACAACGCCAGACTCTATGACGCGTGGTTGCGTGTAGACGGATATTGACAGATGTTGGCGGACGTCCGGGGCGGACTGTTTGCCTGCCGCACACCGTCACTTCCAATACAAAACCGCGTAAAAATCGTCCCCAGAAAGTCATCGCTGCCGAATTCGCCGGTGATGCTGTTCAGATGGTCCCGCGCCAGCCGCAGTTGTTGTACTCAATTTTAATTGTCGTGGAAGCTATAAGTGCGACCATGAGAAATGTGACTCGCATTTATTCACTATGCGGAGTTTTGATGGCACAGGTTATTTCCGTGTTTTTCTGCGGACTTCTTCTCGCGACCCTCTTCCCCATATTTCTCAGATTTATCCAGAAATGATCGATGTGAGGCGGATCAGCTATGCCAGCTTTAATTCAATAAAGTGGCTTCCAGCCTCACGATGCTCTACCTTTGATAGGAGTTGAAAAATGCGGAAAACCAAGGCTAATGTCTTAAGCACGCTTGTCTTCGCAAGCGTAGTAAGCCCTGCCGCCGTATGGGGCGGGATGCTTCCACAAGCACGCATCATCTTGGCCGAGTAGCTGTTCCGTGGTTCTCCACAGCGTTCCATTGGGACATGGCAGCAAACCTATGTCCAAATTTATCTCCAGGCGTCTAAGGCACCCGCAAAGTTTGCTTTAGACGCGTATGGGTAGATGGATTTTTCTCGCGTCTATATTGGAACTCAAGTCACTTCCCAATACAAAACCGCGTAAAAATCGTCCCCAGCAAGTCATCGCTGCTGAATTCGCCGGTGATGCTGTTCAGATGGTCCTGTGCCAGCCGCAGCTCTTCAGCGAACAGGTCCAGCGCCTGCGCCTCTTGCGCCGCGCGCTCCTCGGCCAGGTCTAAATGCGATTGCGCATTGCGCAACGCGGTCAGGTGCCGCTCGCGCGCGAGGAAGGCCCCTTCGTTGCCCGATTGCCACCCCACCAGCCGCAGCAACTGATTGCGCAGCAGGTCGATGCCGGCACCGGTACGCGCCGAGATCCATACCTCGGCCGGGTTCGGGCCGATGGCCGCCACTACGTGCGGGCGGTCGGCGCCGAAGTGGCGCTCGCCTACCGTCGGCGCCAGGTCGATCTTGTTGACCACGCGCAGGATCGGCGAGCCCGGCGGCAGGTGGCCGGAGAGGCGGTCGTCGATGGCGTCGTCGATTTCGGACAAGCCGTGCTCCACATAGTCGGCCGCATCCACCAGGTGCAGCACCAGATCGGCGCGGCGCACCGCTTCCCAGGTGCGTTCGATGCCGATGCGCTCGACCTCGTCGCTGGCGTCTTCACGCAGGCCGGCGGTGTCGATGATATGCAGCGGGATGCCTTCGATCTGGATGGTCTCGCGCACGCGGTCGCGCGTGGTGCCGGGAATCGGCGTGACGATGGCCAGCTCCGCGCCGGCCAGCGCGTTGAGCAGCGACGACTTGCCCACATTGGGCTGCCCCGCCAGTACTACCGACAAGCCCTCGCGCAGCAGCGATCCCTGCCTGGCCTGCGCCAGCACGCCGCTCAGCGCTTCGCGGATATTGGCCAGCTGGCCGCGCGCGTTGGAGGCTTCGAGGAAATCGATCTCTTCCTCGGGGAAATCCAGCGTGGCCTCCACTAGCATGCGCAAGTGGATCACCTGCTCCACCAGCGCGTGGATGGCCTGCGAGAACACGCCCTCCATGGAGCGCGCGGCCGAGCGCGCGGCGGCTTCGGTGCTGGCTTCGATCAGGTCGGCCACGGCTTCCGCCTGGGCCAGGTCGAGCTTGTCGTTGAGAAAGGCGCGGCGTGTGAACTCGCCGGGCTCCGCCAGGCGCAGGCCAATCCTGCGGCCCGCATCCAGGCAGCGCGCCAGCAGCATTTGCATCACCACCGGTCCGCCGTGGCCCTGCAGCTCCAGCACCTCTTCGCCGGTGTAGGAGTGCGGCGCCGGGAAGTACAGCGCCAGGCCGTGGTCGATCGCCTTGCCGTGGGCATCGAGGAACGGCAGGTAGGTGGCATGGCGCGGCTTGAGCGCCTGGCCGCACACGGCCAGCGCGATCGCGCTCACATCGGGGCCGGACACGCGCACCACGCCGATGCCGCCGCGTCCGGGCGCGGTAGCGATGGCGGCAATGGGCGTGGCGTTGGCGGCGGAAGCGGAACGAGGCTGGGAGGAGGTTATGGCGGTCATGGCGATATTGTCGCAGATCGATCCTGCGCGGGTGCCGCACCCGGCGCACTTGCCGCGAGCGCGGTCTCGGCCGCGCCGGGCGCCTCCGCGGCAGGCGCGTGCAGGCACTCCATCATCAGCCGGCGCGCCACGGCGCCGTCGACCAGGCGGCCCAGCCTGCCCTGCCGCTTCACCAGCTTGCCGTGCAGGCGCCTGGCATAGCGTTTGGCCAGTACCGGCTTCAGGGCTTCGATGACATAGCGCAGCCGCTTGCCGGCAATCCGGAAGCGGTGCACGCGTGCCAGTTCCTCCGAGCGGGCGGCGCGGGCCAGCGCCCTCACCCGCTTGCGCGCGCGGCGTATCCGCCGGCGCGCGAAGTCCGCCAGGTGATCCCGCGCGGCGGCGCCCGCGCCGCGCGGGCCAGCGCGGTTCAGGTGCGTGAGATCGCGGTGCAGCACGGGTAGCGGCCAGTGCTGGTATTCGGCGAGCTGCGCCACCATCGTCGCGCGTGCGTAGTGGCGGCGCGTGAGGGCGGTGTCGTGCAGCGCCGCCAGCACCGGATCCTCCGGCTGCCTGTCCAGCGCGGGCCGCAAGGTCTCGGCGATGAACACGTCCCAGTCGCGCACATCGTTCGCAGCCTGCGCCAGCTGGCGCAGGCAATCGTTCCAGCGCGCGCGGACCGGCCTGGGCAGGGCGGGCCCGAATGCCCAGCAGATGGCGCGAAGCTGCCGCGTCGCCACCCGCAGTGCATGGACGTCGTCGGGATGGTCGCGCCGGTGCAGCGCATCGAGTTGATCGGCAACGGCAACCAGTCCCGCATCGGCCAGCGCCATGAAAGCATCGATGACGCGCATGCGCGGGTGCAACTGGATGGGAAGGTTGGCGGCACGCATGGCGTATCTACCAGATCTGGCGGAGGCCAGGTTCAGAACATCTCTATCCAGTGTAGGCGATTGTGCCGGTTGCGCCGCACTCCATTGACAGCCTGCCGGCTTCGGGTTGGAATGGGTGTTGGCAAGGCCATCCGGCCACCCTGACCTAGCCGTACCCGACCACCGCCCAGTGCGAGGAGAAGCGCATGTCCACCGAACAAGAGCGTCTTTTGCTGCGGGACACCATCGAGGCTGGCTTTCGCCAGGCTGCCTTTGTCACCGACATCGGCATACACTTGGTGGATTGCGGGCCGGGCTGGTGCGAGAGCGAGTTGGTGGTCACGCCGCGCCACCTGCAGCACGGCGGCATCGTGCATGCCGGCGTGCAGGCAACCATGGCTGACCACACCGCCGGCGCGGCCGCCACCACCATGCTCGATACCGGGCGTCATGTGGTCACGGCCGAGTTCAAGATCAACCTGCTCCGGGCCGCCCGCAGCGAGCGCCTGACCTGCCGCGCGGACGTGCTGAAATCCGGACGCACCGTCATCGTGGTCGAAGCCGATGTCTTCGCCAGCGTGCACGGCCAGTCGGTGCTGGTCAGCCGCTTCAACGCCACCATGAGCGTGCTCGACCTGGCGTGAGCCAGGAAGCCAAACCAAGAGCCAAAGAGAAGCGACGAGATGATCGATCACACAGGCGTAGTAGTCAGCGATTTCGCCAGGAGCCGGGCCTTCTACACCGCAGCGCTGGGTTCGCTCGGCTTTATCAAGAATATGGAGTTCCCCGCCAGCGTGACCGGCCATGCGGATGTTGCCGGCTTCGGCCCGCCCGACAAGCCCGAGTTCTGGATCAGCAACGGCACGCCCAACCAGCCGCCGCTGCACATCGCCTTTCGCGTGAACACGCGTGCAGAGGTGGATGCCTATTACAAGGCGGCGCTGGCGGCCGGCGGACGCGACAATGGCGCACCGGGCTTGCGGCCGCACTATCACCCGAACTATTACGGGGCGTTCGTGCTGGATCCGGACGGTCACAATATCGAGGCGGTTTGCCACGCGCCTGAGTGAGCCCGGGTGAGCCTGCATGTGCCTGCATATGCCTGCGTGAGGGGCCGGCGCTCAGAACAACAGCTTGAGCAAATCGAATAACTCGCGATCCGGCGGCGCGGCGGAACGGGCGCGCCGCCGGATCACTGCCAGCAGGCAATCCACGAAGCACTGCGCGGCCGCGCCGCGCATCGCGCTGCGGCGCGCAATGATGCCGAGCTGGCTGGTTTCGAAGCGTTCCGCTACCGGCACTGCCTGCACCCAGCCGCGCAGCGCTTCGGTGACCATCAGCGGGCGCGGGCAATAGGTGATCATGCCCGCATGCCGCACCATTTCCAGCAGCAGCGAGGTCGAATGCGCGCAATGCAGATGGCGCGGCTCGATATCGGCGCCGTGCTGCCAGAACAGGTTCTGCATCATGGCAGGATAGCTGGCGGGCGTGTAGTTCACCACCCAGTCCTGGTCGAGCAATTGATGCAGCGCGGTCTTGCCGGCGCAGGGATGGCCACGGCTGGCCATGACGCAGGAGTCGTAGGCAAGCAGTAGCTCGCAGTCGAACTCCTGTCCAGACATGGCTGGCGTGAACGGCCCCACGACAAAATCGAGCAGGCCCTCGCGCAAGCGCGGCAACGCTACTGCGGTCAGGCCTTCGAACACTTCAAGCTGCACCCCCGGCATGCGCTCACGAAAATGCAGCATCGCCTCCGACAGGAAGGTCAGCATGACCCAGGGCGTGACCCCGATCGACAGCCGGCCGCCCACCTCACCGCGCAGTTCCGCCAGTTCCGCATTGGCGCGCTCGAGCTGGCCGACTACCAGGCGAGCGTGCCCCAGCAGCCTTTGCCCCGTCTCCGTGAAGCCAACGCCACCCGCGGTGCGCAGCAGCAGCGGCAACCGCTGTTCCGCCTCCAGCTCGCGCAACGCCTTGGTTACGGCTGCCTGGGAAAGGGCCAGCAGGCGCGCGGCGGCACGGATGCTGCCGGCGTCGGCAACGGCAACCAGGGCTTGTAGTTGATGCAGTTTCACAGGTGGGGGAATCGGGTGGACCGGCGTGGACTGGGGGTGGGCTGCGCTCTAGCGACAACCAACGGTTGTCAGGATAACAAGATTGCGGCTTCCCGCGACGGGTGGACGCTGCCTATGATCGGTTCCCTGTCCCACGGGGGCGCCGCCAGCATGGCGTCAGCCGCCCGGTACCCACAAGGAGACCTGTCATGCAGCAAGCCCCCGTATCCGCAACGTCGCCGGTTTTGCCCGGCATCCGCGCCATCGAATCCGAGATGGTCGCGTTGCGTCACCGCATCCACGCGCATCCCGAACTCGGCTTCGAGGAATTCGTCACCAGCGACCTGGTGGCGGAATGCCTGCAGGCCTGGGGCTACGCGGTGCATCGCGGGCTGGGTGGCACCGGCGTGGTCGGCACGCTGCGCCACGGCGAAGGCCGCGCGCTTGGCTTGCGCGCCGACATGGACGCGCTGCCGATCCAGGAAGCCACCGGCCTGCCCTACGCCAGCAAGCTCGACGGCAAGATGCACGCCTGCGGGCACGACGGCCATACCGCCACGCTGCTCGCCGCCGCCAGGTACCTGGCCGAGCACAAGCCCTTCAAAGGCACGCTGCACCTGATCTTCCAGCCCGCCGAGGAAGGCATGGGCGGCGCCCGCGAAATGCTCAACGACGGCCTGTTCGAACGCTTTCCGTGCGATGCCGTGTTCGCCTTGCACAACATGCCGGGCCATCCGGTCGGCAAGTTCGGCTTCCTGCCCGGCCCCTTCATGGCCTCGTCCGATACCGTCACCATCCGCGTGAACGGACGCGGCGGCCACGGCGCGGTGCCGCACAAGGCCATCGATCCGGTGGTGGTTTGCGCCTCCATGGTGATGGCGCTGCAGAGCGTGGTGGCTCGCAACGTGAACCCGGTCGACATGGCCATCGTCACGGTCGGCGCCATCCAGGCGGGCAAGGCGCCCAACGTGATCCCCGACAGCGCCGAGATGCGCCTGTCCGTGCGTGCCCTCAAGGCCGAGGTGCGCGACCTGCTCCAGACCCGCATCACCGCGCTTGCCCACGCCCAGGCCGAGAGCTTCGGCGCGCGCGCCGAAGTCGATTACGACCGCCGCTACCCGGTGCTGGTCAACCACCCCGCCGAGACGGAACTGGCGCGCGAGGTGGCGCGCGAATGGCTGGGCGAGGAAGGGCTGATCGACAACATGGTCCCGCTCACCGGCAGCGAGGACTTCGCCTTCCTGCTGGAGCAGCGGCCCGGCTGCTACCTGATCATCGGCAACGGCGACGGCGACGGAGGCTGCATGGTGCACAACCCCGGCTACGACTTCAACGACGCCTGCCTGCCGCTCGGCGCGACCTACTGGGTCAAGCTGGCCGAACGCTTCCTGGCCTGAGCCCCACCGCGCACGGGCATGACCGGGCGGATGCCCGGCAATAACGATTCAAGGAGACCTGACCATGTCCACCACCGCCGCACCGGCGCAGCCGCTTGCCGCCGCGCCAGCATTGCCGGCGCCCACGCGCCGCGCTATCGCCGCCATCACCATCGGCAACGGGCTCGAGTTCTACGATTTCACCGTCTACAGCTTCTTTGCCGTGATGATCGGACGGCTGTATTTTCCGGTGGAAGGCGCGCTTGGGCAGTTGATGCTATCGCTGGCCACCTTCGGTGTGGGCTTTGTGGCGCGGCCCCTGGGCGGCGTGCTGATCGGGCTGTACGCCGACCGCGTCGGCCGCAAGCCTGCCATGACCCTGACGCTGTGGATGATGGGGCTGGGCTCGGCGCTGTTTGTGGTGGCGCCCACCTATGCGCAGGCGGGCCTGTTCGCGCCGGCGCTGATCGTGCTGGCGCGGCTGGTGCAAGGCTTTGCCATCGGCGGCGAGATGGGCGCGTCCACGGCCCTGTTGTTGGAATATGCCGACGACAACTCGCGCGGCTACTTCGGTAGCTGGCAATTGTTCAGCCAGGGCGTGAGCGTGTTGCTGGGCTCGCTGGTTGGCCTGCTGCTGACGAATACGTTGGCGCCCGCAGCGCTGGAAAGCTGGGGCTGGCGCCTGCCCTTCCTGCTTGGCATCCTGGTGATCCCGGTTGGCCTCTACATCCGGCGGCATCTCGACGAGACAGCCGATCCCGCAACCGTGGGCGCCCACGGCACCGCCGGCGAGCGCGCGGGCCTGGCCGAAGTATTCGTCGGCCATGGCCGCGCGGTGATGGCCGGGGTGCTGATCACCATCGGCGGCACCTCCGCCACCTACATCGTGCTGCACTACATGACGAGCTACGCCGTGACCGTGCTGAAGATGCCGCTGTCGCTCGGCATGGGCGCCGGCTGCCTGGCAGCGCTGGTGCAGGTGTCGCTGTCCGCCTGTGCCGGCCGCCTGTCGGACCGCGTGGGGCGCAAGCCGGCCATCCTGTGGTCGCGCCTGGCGATGCTGCTGCTGATCTATCCGGCCTTCCTGCTGATCAATGCGCACCCCACGCTGGAGGTGCTGCTGCTCGCGGTGGCCGTGCTGGCGCTGACGCTGGTCTTCAATGTGGTGCCTTCGGTCGTACTGCTGACGGAGTTGTTTCCCCGCAGGATTCGCGCTACCGGCCTGTCGGTGGTCTACTGCATCGGCGTGCTGGTGTTCGGCGGGTTTGCGCAGTTCCTGGCAACGTGGCTGATCGACCTGACCGGCAGCCGCAACGCGCCGGCTTTATATGTGATCGGCTGCGGCATTGTCTCGCTGGTGGGGCTGGCGATGGTGCGGGAAACGGCGGGCAAGCGGCTGGATTGACGAGACGGTCCGACGGTCGCGACGGTCACGTACGCCTTGCGCCTGGCCGTGCCTGCGAAAGCGTCAACGGGGAACCTCGTCGCTGTCACGCAGCCAGGCGGGGATGTCTCGCATGCCGTGCAGGACGCGCCAGACATCGATGTGGTCGTCGCGCTCAACGTAGAACACGATGTGCGGGTAGCGCGCCAGAGGCCAGGTACGTAGGCCCGGAAGATCAAGCTCGTGTACGTAGCGGGGCGGGCCGGCGGCCGGATGCTTGCCAATGTGCACGTAGGCCTGCTCCAGCGCGTCAATGAAGCCAAGTGCTGCCTGCTCAGCGTTTTCATTCGGATAGTAGCTGACCGCTTCCTCGACATCACGCCTGGCAAGCGCTCTTGGGATGACAGGTTTGGCCCTCATCCCCGCGCGTTGCGCACCCGCGCTCGCAGGGCGTCGAAGTAGTCGCTATCGGCCGGCGCCGTTGGCGCCGAATCGGCACCCGCCAATAACAGGCTGCGAAGGTGCTGGCGATCCTGATCCTTGCGGATCAGCTCGCGCACGTACTCGCTGCTGGTGCCGTAGCCGCGCCGGTTGACTTGCTCATCGACAAAGGCCTTGAGCGTGTCGGGCAGGGAAATATTCATGGTGCTCATGGTTTCATGCTAGCGAGTTTGGCAAACTTTCTGCATGGAGCCTTGCTGCCAAGGCAACACCGCCTGACGAAGCACCCCGCGGAAAAGCAAAATCCCCCGCAAGCCGATACCTGCGGGGGATTCCAGTCAGGCCGCCATTGATGCTTCGAGCGGCCCATTTGGTGCACGTGCCGGGCCGGCGGGTTTGCCACCAGCCGGCCCGGTTTCAACTTCAGCTTTTAACCACCACGGCAGCCTTCGCCTTGCTCTTGCCGAGCATCCGGTTGATCTGCCATTGCTGGGCGATCGACAGGACGTTGTTCACAACCCAGTACAGCACCAGGCCGGCCGGGAAGAAGAAGAACATGAACGAGAACACCAGCGGCATGATCATCATGACCTTGGCCTGCACCGGGTCCGGCGGGGTCGGGTTCAGCTTGGTCTGCACGAACATCGATACCGCCATCACCACCGGCAGGATGTAGAACGGATCCGGCACCGACAGGTCATGGATCCAGCCCAGCCAAGGCGCGCCGCGCATTTCCACCGACGACAGCAGCACCCAGTACAGCGCGATGAACACCGGGATCTGGATCACGATGGGCAGGCAGCCGCCGAGCGGGTTGACCTTCTCGGTGCGGTACAGCGCCATCATCTCCTGGTTCATCTTCTGCGGATCGCCCTTCAGGCGTTCACGCATCGCGGTCATGCGGGGCTGCAGGTCCTTCATCTTGCCCATGGACTTGTAGCTGGCCGCCGACAGCGGGAAGAACACCAGCTTGATCAGCACCGTCAGCGCGATGATCGACCAGCCCCAGTTGTTCAGGAAGCCGTGCAGCTTTTCCAGCAGCCAGAACAGCGGTTTGGCCAGGATGGTCAGCCAGCCATAGTCCTTCACCAGTTCCAGGCCCGGGGTGATCTTCTCGAGCATGCGCTCTTCCTGCGGGCCGGCGAACAGGCGCGCATCGGTGGTCACCGTGGCACCCGGGGTGATCGCGCCCAGCGGCTGCTGCACGCCCACGCGGAACAGGTTGTTGTCGATCTTCTCGACGTAGAAGCTGTGCTCCTTGCCGGCTTGCGGAATCCAGGCCGAGGCAAAGTAATGCTGCACCATCGCAACCCAGCCGCTCGAACCCGCCGCGGGGACCGAAGCCTTGCCCTTGGCGATGTCGTCGAAGTTGATCTTGTGATACTTGTCCGTATCGGTGTAGATCGCCGGGCCGGTGAAGGTGCTGTAGAACTGCGATTGCTCGACCTTGCTGCCGTCGCGCGTCAGTTCCATGTACAGCGTCGGCGAGACCGGCTTGCCGCTGTCGTTGGTCACGGCAAATTGCGTGTCGACAACGTAGCTGCCCTTATGGAAGGTATAGGTCTTGGCCAGCTTGACCCCGTCCTTCTCCGCCGTCAGCGTCACCGCCACCTTGTCCGAGCCGGCCAGGTCGCGCGGACCGGCCGAAGCGGTGAAGATGGTGGTGTGGTTGGGCAGGTCGCCACCGATCAGGCCGGAACGGGCCATGTAGGTACGGGTCTGGTCGCGCTCGAACAGCACGACGGGCTGGCCGTCCTTCTCATGGTGGTTCAGCAGTTCCAGGCGCGTGAGGATGCCGCCGGCGGTGTCGATCTGGGCACGCATCACGTCGGTGCTCACCACGATCTTCTCGCCGCCCGGCTGGGCCGCGGCTGCCGGTGCGGTCACCGGGGCGCCTGCGGCGGTGCCGGCCGTCGCATTGGCCTTGGGCACGTCGCCTTGCGGAGCGGAAGCGCCGCCGGCGGTTGCCGGAGCCTGCTGCGTCGCGCTCGGGAAGAACATCGACTGGTGACCGTTGGCGCGCTGCCAGTTGTCGTAGAGCAGCACGAGGGCCATCGAGAAGATGACCCAGAGTATGGTGCGTTTGATATCCATGTCTCGCTGTGGTCGGAGGAAATCAGGGGCGGGGTAGCCGGATCGTGACTGGCGGATGGCCAGCCGCGGCGGAAGCCCGGTCTTGCTTGGTTGCCGATGCGGGTGGCACCGGATCATACCCGCCTTCCGTGAACGGATGACAGCGGCACAGCCGGCAAGCGGCCATCCAGCTGCCGCGACCGGCGCCGTGGCACAGGATCGCTTCGCGGGCGTAATCGGAACAGGTGGGCAGGAAGCGGCACTGCGAGCCAAAAAACGGGCTCAGGGCGATCTTGTAGATACGCAGCAGGGCAAGCAGGATTCGCTTCATGGCAGCGGGCTGGTCAGGCTGGAGCGCCCGAGGGCGGGACTTCAGTGGGCGCAGCCTCGGCGGACTTCGGCGGCGACACCCCGGAAGGGGCAGCAGGGCGCGGGGCAAGCGGACGGACCGCTACCTCGAACAGGCCGGTCAACTCCGCCAGGCACGCCCGGCGTATGGCGCTGCGGCTGGCAAATTCCGCACGCGGAAACTTTGCCTGCAGGCGCAGCAACACATCGCGACCCGCGAGTTGGTCCTGCCGAAGGCGGAACAGTTCCCGCACCATGCGCTTCACCAGGTTGCGCTCGGCGGCACGCGCCGCGAACTTCTTGCCGACGACGACGCCCAGGCGGGCTTGCGGCAGGTTGTTCTCGCCCACATACAGCACGAAATGCTGGCTGCGGCGGCGCGGGCGCAAAGCAAAAACGGATGAAAACTCATCCGTCTTTGTGAGCCTCGCGGCTTTAGGGTAGGCAAAAGTAGACACGCTGGGCGAAGCTAGCGAAAAAGCTGTGCTTGGCGGCAGGCTACCGGCCGTCCAAAAGGCGAGGCGGTTGGCCAGGGCGGCGCAAACTGCAGCGCCACCGTGGCCGGTCGCCAGGCCCTTAGACTGCCAGGCGCTTGCGGCCCTTGGCGCGACGCGCGTTGATGACGGAACGGCCGCCGCGGGTCTTCATGCGCACGCGGAAACCATGGGTACGCTTGCGGCGGGTAACGGAAGGTTGGTATGTACGTTTCATGTTGCACTCTCTGGTTGATCTGGGCTCGCCCGGCTTCCGGCGTTAAGCCGGGCGCCGCCGCGTATGGTTCGCATGGGGCTGCCGCGGTTTGCGGTGTTGCCGACTGCTGTGGTGATCTTGCTGCCGGCCGTGTGTCTCGCGCATCGAAGGCACCGACGAATCGGACATCGACACTCGCGAAGCAGGTGTGGGAGGGAATCTCGCCGGACCGGATCTCATCAACCCATCCGCTCCGACCCCGTCAGCCTGCTCGGCCCGCTGCCTGTTCCGGCCAATCCAGCCATTTCCGGCACGCTTCAGCTCAGTGAAAAGCTGAGGTAACGCGCCAGTCTCGCACGGAACAGGTCAGACCCGGCGATGCGCATACGTGATCCCCTGCGGCATCGCAGAACCCGCCATTTAACTGAGTTTCGCGCGGTGTGTCAAGACTACGGATGGTTTAGAGACGTGTGCGGCACCCCTGCCTGAAAAACACGCAACAGCCTGTTGTATTTCATTGTCCACAATCGCCAGTGGGTAAGTTTTTTTATTGCGGGGGTTGCACCCGGGGTCGGCGAGGGCGAGTGAAGTCCCTGTTTTGTCAGGCTTTTCCTGCGTTTTACCTGCCCGGAAACCCGCGCCAGAACTGGGGTTGTGCACAACAATTCACTGCTTTTTCACAACTTATCCACAGACTTATCCTTTGTGGATAACTTGGGCCGGGGGGTACAATCCGGGTCCAAACACCACACGGGCTGCGTGGCGCAAGCGCAACCCGGGCACTACCCTGGCATGCCAGACAACGGACGCGCAACAGGCGGCGGCGGTTACGCCACCTGTCTCGTCAGCGGATCCCGCTTGTCGCGTCGATCACCAGGGAGCCCGGGCTGCGGGGTCATTTGCGGACCGCTTTTGCGGTCGCTTTTCGGGGCTAACGGACTACCGGCAGGGATGCCTCATCGATCCTTGCCTGTTGTCCATTTGACCGGACTGACTATGTACCCGTGGCGAAAACCGAACAACAAAACAATGCAAGATTTCTGGCAGGCAGCAGCCGCGCAGCTCGAGCGCGAACTGACGCCGCAACAGTTCAAGACCTGGATCAAGCCGTTGGCGCCTGTCGGCTTCGACGAGGAAGCGCACGCGCTGCGGATCGCCGCGCCCAACCGCTTCAAGCTCGACTGGGTAAAAAGCCAGTTCTCCGGCCGCATCACCGCGCTCGCCTGCGAATACTGGGAAGCCAACGTCAGCGTTCACTTCGTCCTGGATCCCGCCGCGTCGGGCCGGGCGGCTGCCGGCTATGCCCAGCAAGGGCAACCCGGCATGGCGCCGGCGCACGCCGGCCCCGGCTATCCGTCCGGCCAGCCGCTGTCGCAGAATTTTGGCCAGCCCGGCATGCAGCCGGGCCAGGGGGGGCCTGGCTATGGCCCCATGAACCAGACCGCCGCGCAGCCGCAAGGCGGCCCGCGCGGCGGCCAAGCGCCCTACCCCGGCAACTATCCGGGCAACGCTGGCCAGGGCAGCATGGGCGGCATGGGTGGCGAGATCGTCGATATCGACGTGCCGCAGCTGGACCCGGCCGAAGCCAGCGCCCGCTCCTACCGTGTGCAGCCTTCGCAGCAGCCCATGCAGGGCGGCAACCCCGGTCAGCAAGGCGGCCATCAGGGAAATCAGGGCCACCCGGGCAATCAGGGCCACCCGGGCCACCAGCAAGGCGGCCAGCAGCAGAACGACTCGGTGCACGAGCGCTCGCGCCTGAACCACATCCTTACCTTCGACAACTTCGTCACCGGCAAGGCCAACCAGCTCGCGCGCGCCGCCGCCATCCAGGTGGCCAACAACCCCGGCAAGTCCTACAACCCGCTCTATCTATATGGCGGCGTAGGCCTGGGCAAGACCCACTTGATCCACGCTATCGGCAACTTCATGTTGCTGGAGAACCCGCGCGCCCGCATCCGCTACATCCACGCCGAGCAATACGTCTCCGATGTGGTGAAGGCGTACCAGCGAAAAGCCTTTGACGAGTTCAAGCGGTACTACCACTCGCTCGACCTGCTGCTGATCGACGATATTCAGTTCTTCTCCGGCAAGAACCGCACGCAGGAAGAGTTCTTCTACGCCTTCGAAGCCCTGATCGCCAACCGGGCGCAGGTGATCATCACCAGCGATACCTACCCCAAGGAAATCAGCGGCATCGACGATCGCCTGATCTCGCGCTTCGATTCCGGCCTGACGGTCGCCATCGAGCCGCCCGAGCTGGAAATGCGCGTAGCGATCCTGATGAAGAAAGCCGCCGCCGAGAACGTCAGCGTGCCCGAGGAAGTCGCCTTCTTCGTCGCCAAGCATTTGCGATCGAACGTGCGCGAGCTGGAAGGCGCGCTGCGCAAGATCCTCGCCTTCTCCAACTTCCACGGCAAGGACATCACCATCGATGTCACCCGCGAAGCGCTGAAGGACCTGCTGACGGTGCAGAACCGCCAGATCTCTGTCGAGAACATCCAGAAGACCTGCGCGGATTTCTACAACATCAAGGTCGCGGACATGTACAGCAAGAAGCGGCCCGCCAATATCGCGCGGCCCCGCCAGATTGCGATGTACCTGGCCAAGGAACTCACGCAGAAAAGCCTGCCGGAAATCGGCGAGCTGTTCGGCGGACGCGATCACACCACCGTGCTGCACGCGGTGCGCAAGATCGCCGATGAGCGCAGCAAGGACGCGCAGCTCAACCACGAGCTGCACGTGCTGGAACAGACGCTCAAGGGGTAACCCGAGGCGTGAAACAGCGTTTACCAGATCCGTCACGCGGGGCTGGCATACTGTAGGGTACGCGCCGGGCATAGCTCGGCGCATGAATCAATCGGAAGCATCGCCGGGGCATTGCCGGAACATTGCCATGAAAACGGCCTGGGCTAAGGCTTTGCGGTGAGTCGGGACAAGCGGCGGAGGGGGTGGCCGGCGACAAAAGTCGCCAGTTGCCGAAGCAGGTTTCAATTGTGCTGCGTGATGCACAATTCTCCCTCCGGTCGCGCTTCTCCCGCTTCACCGCAGCGGCTTATCCTTGGTACAATGGCGAATTAACTTGTTGATTCCAAAGTAATTTTGGTAATGCATACGAGTTAGTGCAAAGCAACTTGCACCCCAAAACGCACCCGCGGTCGCTTACTACAAACGACGAAGGATAAATTCAATGCAATTGGTCAAAACCTCGCGAGACAATCTGCTGCGTCCGCTGCAAATCGTGAGCGGCATCGTGGAGCGCCGCCACACACTCCCGATCCTGGCCAACCTGCTGATTCGCAAGTCCGGGTCCAACGTATCCTTCCTCTCGACCGACATCGAGATCCAGATCACCACGCACGCCGAATGCGGTGTGGGCAGCGACAACGTAGCCACCACCGTGGCCGCCCGCAAGTTGCTCGACATCCTGCGCGCCATGCCCGACGGCGAAGTCGCCCTGTCGCTCAACGACAAGCGCATGACCGTGCAGTCCGGCAAGAGCCGCTTCGCGCTGCAGACCCTGGCCGCCGAGGAATTCCCCACGGTGGCGGAAGCCAGCGAATTCGGCGCCTCCGTCAGCCTGCCGCAAAAGACCTTCAAGCACCTGCTCGCCATGGTCCACTTCGCCATGGCCCAGCAAGACATCCGCTACTACCTCAACGGCATGCTGCTGGTGGTGGATGGCAAGAAAGTCATGGCAGTCGCCACCGACGGCCACCGCCTGGCGTACTGCGGCGTTGAGCTGGACACGGAAGCCACCAGTAGCGAAGGCGCCCCGTCGCGCCAGGAAGTGATCATCCCGCGCAAGACCATCCTCGAACTGCAACGCCTGCTCGAAGACAACGACGATCCCGTGCAAGTGCAACTGGCCGCCAACCAGGTCAAGTTCACCTTCGCC
This sequence comes from Burkholderiaceae bacterium 16, assembly GCA_000955785.1. Lineage (GTDB taxonomy): Bacteria > Pseudomonadota > Gammaproteobacteria > Burkholderiales > Burkholderiaceae > Cupriavidus. Next base: position 19,662 of record JYOD01000038.1, on the reverse strand, counting down.
AACATCGAGCTGATCTCCAAGCTGGTCGAAGGCAAGTTCCCGGACTTCCAGCGCGTGATCCCCAAGGGCTACAAGAACGCCTTCGCGATCGACCGCGTCAAGCTGCAGCAAGCCCTGCAACGCACCGCCATCCTGACCACCGACAAGTTCAAGGGCGTGCGCTGCATCCTGGATACGCACGTACTCAAGATCAGCTCCACCAACGCCGACCAGGAAGAGGCGCAGGAAGAGCTCGAACTTGATTATTCGGGGGACGCCCTCGATATCGGTTTTAACGTGACCTACCTGCTGGACGTGCTCGCCAACCTCAAGAGCGAGCAAGTCCAGGTCAGCCTCGGCGACTCCAATTCGAGCGCGCTGATCACCGTGCCGGAAGACGACAACTTCAAGTACGTCGTCATGCCGATGCGCATTTGATGAGCCGGTAATAAGGACCACAAGATACGCAAAACCGGAGCATCTAACGGCACACCACGGCTTGCGCACCCGCCCCAAGGGGCCCGCGCAAGACCCGCCGCACCAGGGGCCGGATCGTCGAGATCCGCCCCTTTTGCCGTTTTTATGTAACCCGCTATGCGGCCTGATCCGGGCGCGCCCATCCGGGCGTGACGAGAGATCGCCGCATTCGCCGTGAGTAAGAGAACATGACCGAAGAGCAACAACCGCAACCGCAACCGCAACAGCAAGACAGCTACGGCGCAGGCTCGATCCAGATCCTGGAAGGCCTGGAGGCGGTGCGCAAGCGGCCGGGCATGTACATCGGCGACACGTCCGACGGCACCGGCCTGCACCACCTCGTATTTGAAGTGCTGGACAACTCCATCGACGAAGCCCTGGCCGGCTGGTGCTCGGAAATCACCGTCACCATCCACAGCGACAACTCGATCTCCATCACCGACAACGGCCGCGGCATCCCCCCGCTCGTCAAGTTCGACGACAAGCACGAACCCAAGCGCAGCGCGGCCGAAATCGCCATGACCGAGCTGCACGCCGGCGGCAAGTTCAACCAGAACAGCTACAAGGTCTCCGGCGGCCTGCACGGCGTGGGTGTGTCCTGCGTGAACGCCCTCTCCAAGTGGCTGCGCCTCACCGTGCGCCGCGACGGCCAGGCCCACCTGCTCGAGTTCGCCCAGGGCGCCGTGCAAAACCGCGTAGTGGAAACCGTACCCGGCCCCGACGGCGTGCCCGTGGAAGTCTCGCCGATGAAGGTCATCGGCCCCACCGACAAGCGCGGCACCGAAGTCCACTTCCTCGCCGATGAAGAAATTTTCACCAACGTCGAGTTCCACTACGAGATCCTCTCCAAGCGCATCCGCGAGCTCTCGTTCCTGAACAACGGCGTGCACATCCGCCTGACCGACCAGCGCACCGGCAAGGAAGAAGACTTCGCCTTCTCCGGCGGCGTCAAAGGCTTCGTTGAGTACATCAACCGCGGCAAGAGCGTCCTGCACCCCAACATCTTCTACGCCAACACCGAAAAAGACGGTATCGCCGTGGAAGTGTCCATGCAGTGGAACGACGGCTACAACGAACAAGTACTCTGCTTCACCAACAACATCCCGCAGCGTGACGGCGGCACCCACCTGACCGGGTTGCGCGCCGCCATGACGCGCGTGATGAACAAGTACATCGAAGAAAACGAGATCGCCAAGAAGGCCAAGGTGGAAACCACCGGCGACGACATGCGCGAAGGCCTCGCCTGTGTGCTGTCCGTGAAGGTACCCGAGCCCAAGTTCAGCTCGCAGACCAAGGACAAGCTCGTCTCGTCCGAAGTCCGCCTGCCCGTGGAAGAACTCGTCGCCAAGGCACTCGGCGACTTCCTGCTCGAAACCCCGGTAGACGCCAAGATCATCTGCGGCAAGATCGTGGACGCCGCACGTGCCCGCGAAGCTGCCCGCAAGGCCCGCGAAATGACCCGCCGCAAAGGCGTGCTCGACGGCATGGGCCTGCCCGGCAAGCTCGCGGACTGCCAGGAGAAAGACCCCGCCCAGTCCGAACTCTTCCTGGTGGAGGGTGACTCCGCAGGCGGCTCCGCCAAGCAAGGCCGCGACCGGAAGTTCCAGGCCATCCTGCCGCTCAAGGGCAAGATCCTGAACGTGGAACGCGCCCGCTTCGACAAAATGCTCTCCAGCCAGGAAGTGCTCACGCTGATTACGGCGCTAGGCACCGGCATAGGCAAGGACGACTACAACCTCGACAAGCTGCGCTACCACCGCATCATCATCATGACCGACGCGGACGTGGACGGCTCCCACATCCGCACGCTGCTGCTCACGTTCTTCTACCGCCAGATGCCCGACATCATCGAGCGCGGCCACGTGTATATCGCCCAACCGCCGCTGTACAAGATCAAGCACGGCAAGGAAGAGCGCTATATCAAGGACGACAACGAGCTCAACGCCTACCTCCTGCGCCTGGCCATGGAAAAGGCCGCCCTGGTCAACCCCGACGGAAGCGAAGTCGCCGGCGACGCCCTGACCGAACTGGCCCGCCAGTACCAACTGGCCGAAGCCGTGATCGGCCGCCTGGCCCGCATCGTGGACAGCGACGCCCTGCGCGCCATTGCTGATGGCATTGAGCTGGATCTGGATAGCGCTGCTGCTGCTGAAGCTTCAGCCACTGCGCTGAAGGCTAAGTTGTCGGAGATGCACGCCAAGACTTTGCTGGGCGCTGCTGTTAATGACGACGGCACGGCAGATGTCTATGCGCAGTTTGATGAGAAGACGGACAAGCATCGCCTGATGATCGCCCGCCGGCATCATGGCAACGTGCGCTTGTCTCACCTGGACGCGGACTTTGTCCACGGCGCTGATTACGCTGCGCTGTCGCTGGCCGCCAAGACCTTCCAGGGCCTGATTGCGGAAGGCACCAAGGTGCGCCGTGGCGAAGGCGAGAAGATGCGCGATCAGACGGTGAATGACTTCCATGCTGCCATGCAGTGGTTGTTGTCTGAGGCCGAGCGTGGGGTTTCTCGTCAGCGGTATAAGGGGCTGGGGGAGATGAATCCTGAGCAGTTGTTTGAGACTACGCTTGACGTTACTCAGCGCCGATTGTTGAAGGTGCAGATTGAGGATGCTATTGCGGCGGATCAGATCTTCACTACGCTGATGGGGGATGAGGTTGAGCCTCGGCGGAACTTCATTGAGTCTAATGCGTTGGTGGCTCGGAATATTGATGTTTGATTGATCTGTGTAGTGTAGGGAATCGAAATTAGCTGGACTACGTACGGTTTTGCTGAACTGGAAATTCGGAATTGATTGGACTCGCGTGCAATTTTCGCAGGGAGCGGGAACTGGTAGGGCTACTGTAGGGAACCGGAATTCGCGAGACTGGAAATTGGTGCGATGCCCTGTACGAGTCCTGATTTCGTGAGACCGGGCAGCGCTTTGTGAGAACGTAAGGCAGAAATTGTTTCGACTGGCGTGCAACCTCAGTTTGCATGCCAGTCCAAGGCCGTCTCAGGGGAAGAGTGCGACAGGGGGCGTTGGTAGAAACTAACAGATGGGACGGAACTTGCGGGTTGACGCTAAATAATCAGATGGAAGAGCCACAGCTATTCACGTTTGGCGATATCGAACGAGCTCCCGAAGCACCGGGGTTGTATGCCTGGTATGCCCGAATTTACGCTCCAGCAGGGGACTATAGACGGCAAGTGGGCGAGGACGGGGTCGACCACGGCGAGCGTCGATTTAGGGAGTTGCTTGCCAAACATCTATTGCGGTTCAGGCTGCCGCCTTTTGAATTGCGGGGGCAGGGTACCTTCGGTGCCAGCTGGCGGGGGCAAATGCATGAACGGAGCAGTGACCTTCACCAAGATATCTTTCTCGCTAGAGTTGCTGCCGATGCCTCGTTGGACGATGAAGAGTTTGGTCTCGAAAAGAACCTTGGACGCATTGCGAAGGACGAGAAGAAGAGGGCTTTCTTAGCCCGGGTTTTGACAGAGCTGACCCCGCTGGTTTCAGCGCCCATCTATATAGGCGTTGCGAAAAACCTTCGCTCTCGGCTCAGGCAGCATGTCTCCTTGTATCAAGGTCTCCGGGATACGATTGGTACCGATAAAGACAAACTTGAAGCTCTAAAGGAGAAGGTGGCGGCCGAGGGCCTTAGTTTTGCGCAGAGGGCCATTGCTTGCGACTTCAGCCCTGATCATCTAGTTGTTGCAGTATGTAATGTTCGTGACATATCCAACGGCCAATGGTCCGATGAGGAATTGCGGAATATGGCCGGTGTCGCCGAATGGCTGGCCAACCGCTGGCACCGTCCCTTTGCTGGAAGACGATAATGAAGAAAACACCGACACAAGAGCTAGCATTCGACTACCAACTGAACCAGTACGGCACTTGGGGACGATTCGAAACCCCAGCCGGCACGGTCGAATTCTTGGAGACGAAGGCCCGCATTGGGTCAGCGTCGAAGGATCGGGAGAAGAGACTTACTTCCTATCTACGGCCCGTCCGAGAGGTTTTGCCGTCTCAGACCATGGATTTCAACCAGTTGCTGCAAAGAGATCTCGACGACCATCGGGTTGCTACCGGATTGGTACCGTATATTCTAAACAGCTCAAAATTTGGTCCAGCTTTTTTCCCACCGATCGTTGCAGCCCTTTTACCGTTCGATGGGGCTGAACCCGCAGACCTTTTTCCCGAGCGAAGCGCGATTTCCCGTGTCGAAGACGATATCGCTTTTTGGGAGGGTTACCGTTTCGGTAGTGCATTTAAATTCGAACGGATGCAGAGTCAAGCCGAAAATGGTGTGGACAACGATATCAAGCTCGGGCGTTTCTCATGGAATCCTGAGGAAGCCAAGCTCGTTGTGATTGATGGTCAGCATCGGGCAATGGCGCTGCTAGCCATAGATCGCACCATTAATAATACGTGGAATGACACCGGCGAAAAATACAAGTACTTCTATGAACCGGTCATCAGAAATGCGCTAAAAGACAAAACACCTGCCGAAAAGCAGCGCCTTTTTGCTAATCTCGAATTTCCTGTGACGATTGTTTGGTTTCCTGAAGCCAACGGTGCAGGCAAAGACCACCACGCCGCGGCCAGAAAGCTTTTTGTCGACGTCAACCAAAATGCGCGGGCTCCTAGCGAGTCGCGGCTACTATTGCTTTCCGACGCCGACCTGCTCAGCATTTTCACACGACAAGTGTTAAATGAGTTCAGGCATGGAGAGGATAGGTTACCAATAAATGCCGTTGAATACGATCATCCTGGCCGGGACCAAGCTTCCTCGTCCAAATGGAGTGCAGCCACAAACGTCATTACTCTGCGAGATTGTATTCACCGCGCGGTGTTTGGGCCAAGCAAATTTATCAATAGCTTGACTATTGGCTTTGGTGGAAAAGAAAGTGATACCGATAAATCGGCATTCATGCGGAAGACACTCGAGCTAGCTGACGAAATCGGCGAAACGATCGAGGATCTAAAGCGGGATCAGATTTCGAATACGGAGTTTCCGGCTAGTAAACTGGATTACTTCAACGCTCAGTTTATGAAGGGTTGGGGTATGTTCATTGTTCGCACACTAAGTGAACTCGCACCTTACGCTGCCCACGGAAAAGCTCTCGTTGCGCTTCGCGACAGCTGGGCCACCGCTGGCTCAACAGATTCCTTGGCAAAGGATGCCATTTTCGAGGGCGTGGGGATGTACTGGACTATTCGGGACAGCCATCGACATTGGGTCAATACCAACCAGCTTCGCGACGAAATTGGGCAGGAAAATCTAGAGAAAACCGATATCATTAGAACCTGGGAGGCGATTAATCAAAAGCAGCTCGAGTTTCAGAAGCTCAGAGCGAAGGCCTATCTGGAAAAAGACGATCAGGCATCCATTAAGATAGCGAATGAAGCTTTCGACGCCATCGCTACAAACGCCTGTCAATTGGGACTAGTGTTGACTGCGCGAACGCTGGCACATTTCTCTCAGGTGAACCTCAATGCGATGGAGGCATTCACGAATGCATTCATAAGTGCCGCGAATGCGGGCTTGGCAGGAGGGCCTAAAGGCACATTTGGGCGGAGGACAATATTCAGCCGAAATCATGAACATGCACTCAATCGTATTCCCAAGCTGGATACTCCTTATGCGGTTTACTTCCGCTATTTTTGGCTAGAGATACTTGCGACGCCGGAATCGTTGGAGCACCTGTCGGCTGTTGTTGCTACCGATATCATATTCGACGCCCGTGATAAGGCGCGTTCCGCTTATTATGGTTATCTAGTACGCGAGTGGACCAAGGCTCTGAGGCGCACGGAATTCGCCGGGAAGCCAGCAAAAGAAGCGGAAGCCAAGGCAGAACTGGAAGTGTCTGACGTACTGGCAAAGGCGTTGTACAAATGGTTTTTCCTTAAGAAAGCTGATTTTGAGGCGTGGAAAGTCGGAGCCAAGGATCTGGCGAACACTGAGAGTACAGCTGGCGGGGAGGCGGCGGAGGACAATGTTAGTAATGGGGGGGATGTATCGGAGTCGGAGCAACAAGCCCCGAGTTTTGAAGAATTACTGAACAAGAATATAGATGAGGAATGACTCCTTCATCCTCATTCACGTGCCGCGCTGCAGGTGATACGCCAATGAAGTAATGATTCATTGACTTGATAGTGGTGGTGCTGGGAATACGAGAACTGCTGAAGGAAGACGTAATATGAACTTGTTCACTGTCGGCGTTCGGCACAGCGAAGATTTTCCTTACGCCCAGCACCTCGCGCATGGAATGAGCGCGAACGTTATCGTGCTGAGCAAGTCGGAACTCGCACTTGCAGCATTCTTACTGCAATGTTGGAGGGAGAAGGCTAGGCGACGGCGGTGGTGGTTGGCTTAGCGTTCGACGAGGAAAAATAGGTGGCTATTTCTCAAGAGCAACTCGAGCTTCGTAAGCATAAATTTGCGATAAAGCTGGAACAAAAAAAATGGGAATATAGGAAAGCTGAGCTCCAATATCTTGAAGCCGGCCAACATCTGCGATCATTAAATCAACTGATGTGGCAGGTGCCCAGCATGGCAATCGCCGCAACCGGTGGCCTGTGGTTTGGTGTTACATTAGTTGACAGTAGTCTGCCAAAAACCGGGCTTTTGGTTTTTGCTGCAATTATCGATTTCCTAACTATTCTCATAGTTATACGAATCCGATGGGTGCTGCAGAAGTCGCTTGACCTTCAGAAGGCCATCGAGGGGAGGAGTGGTAAGGAGCGGGCGGGGTTGATTGTCATCTGCTGGAGTGTCATGCTATTCGCGGCAGCGATATTGAGCGTGCTCGGTGCCTTCAACACGCATGAGCTCGCAAAGAAGACGGCGCTGCCAGCATTGCCGATGGAGTGCAATTTCGACAGCACTGTCAACGTGGGCAGTCTGCAACCATCATCCATTTCACTACCCATCCAACGACAGAAAACCTCACGGCACCAGGCGAGCAAGAAGCAATGTCCATAAACGGCTGGCAGCCGTACGATGCTGCGAGCGAGTTCTATTTCAGAACCTATGAGGGACTTAGATTCTCGACAGTCCATCGTTCGCTGCTGCGCATCCTCCCTCCGAAAGGTTCGTATTGCTTGGACATCGGAGCGGGATCGGGACGCGATGCCGCCGCGTTGGCGAAGCGCGGGTATCGGGTAACTGCAGTGGAGCCGAGTGCTGGGCTTCGCCATATGGCTACGGGACACCACCGCCTTCGGAATATTCGGTGGATCGATGATCATCTACCCCACCTTTCAAAAGTTCGCAAGTTACCGGAGCGCTATGACTTCATTTTGCTCAGTGCCGTATTTATGCACATCCACCCTGAACACCTGCGAGCTTCTCTTGCCGCTGTTGCCGCATTGCTGCGCAGAGGCGGCCGCGCGGCCGTAACCTTTCGGTCGGGTCCTGAGGAGAAGCGCAACTTTCACAGTGTTGATATGGCGACTTTGCTAAAGCTGGCTCGGGGACTGGACCTCATTCCAATCTATAAAAGCCGGGAGGGCGATGATCTTCTGAACCGATCAGCGGTGAGTTGGCACAAGGTTGTATTTGCTAAGTCTATTCAGCTGCGCCGCTGATTAGCGAGCTCTCGCCTGCGCATACCATGGCAACTCGGTGGGCGTTTCCATCACTCGGGTTGACGCCTCAACGCGCGGCAAGGCGTTCTATTCCGCTCAATGACGCTCATACCGCCTCCAGCGATTTTGTGTCGAACTCGGCTCTGTAGGTACTGGTGCAACCCACCTCGTCGTCGAGGTGCTATGTGTACTCACGGTTCATAGCGTGTGCGTCATAAGCCGTGCCCTCGATCGCCTCGTACGTGACAAGTCAAGAACCTGGTAACACGGACGCAAAAAAGAAGCGCTTGATCAGCAAAGCTCAACGCTGGCCATCGCGGCGGGGAATCATACGCACAAAGCTAGATTTGATGGCCCGCATCGAACTGCGGTTCATGCGGCTGCACGTCGTCCGCACCAGCCTTGAGAATGTAATCGGGTCGCATCCATGTAATTCCGCCTATTTGCATACCATGATGTGCCACGTCAGTGCTTTCAGGAGAAATGCGGGTCTCGATAGGATTTCTAAGTAGCCAAAGAATAGTTTTGGTACATAACTCCTCTTGTCTTACAAAGTGATGTGTATGTACGACTTCCTTTGAGCGGGAATCACGATAATCCACCTTTGACCCAATTGTTATCGATTTTCGCCCGACTTCACCAAAAATAGGAACTCCAGAGAATACCCATCCATCGAAGTGGTTGAAATTAGTCAGTACCAATGGCTCAACATATCTAATCCGGCAAGCAGTCACCTTCCCAAGAACTGAAATCAGGAACTCGGGGTTATCTTTGATGTACGTTGCGGCCTTCTGGGCCTGAACGCAACCCCATTCAACTATTCCACGACTCTTCCAATGATCGTAAGTCGTTAGTGCAGACCCGATGAGCGCCTTGATCTGAGTCACCAACAGTAGGTCATCGCGCAAAAGCAGCAGGTCGACATCTGTGATGATCTGTCCATTCTCTCGAATGCGGATTCCTGCTCCAACAGTAGTCCATCCCGTCTCTTTGAAACTGTAGGAAAAGAAATCCTCCCACGTTTTCCCTAGATCTGCGCCCAGAGCGCCCCCCTCAATAAGTTCTTCTCGCACAACAACGTTCCAAGTGCCTAAGTCTCCCTTTAGGATCGGCCGCACCGAGCTACCGTCTCTTACGAAGGGCTTGCGTAGTAGATCAACGTGACTCCGCGCTGGAAGAGTCGACGTGAGCTTTTCTAGCGCCGCTCGAGCATGAGATCGGTATTTCGCAGGCTGGATCGAAGAGACTATGACCTCGAATGGAATAGAGGGCGCACTAAGCGCACCGCGCTGATGGCTCGGGACCTTCTTTCGCACAACTTCAGCGACGATGGCGAACCATCGGAGGGCTGCAGAAACCACATAGTGGACCGCAATTGCAGCATCCCCCTTTGATGCACAAAAAAGAAGATCGTCTTCCGCCTCAACTGGAATCAATACGGTATCCGCTGCGCGCTGAAGCCCCGCACGCTCCTCGCCGGAAAGCTGACCTAGCCTTCTATTTCGAGAAAAATGCCTGAGAGCAATGCTAAGTACAGCCGATTGCGAATTGCGCAAGTTTTCACGAATGAATCGATCGTTACGCTGCCCGTGATATTTTAGTACGAGATCTCTTCGAATAGACAGTGTTTGAAGAAGGCTGCGATGGACGTCGGCATAGTCAAAAGTTACACGAGCATGCGGTCCTGACTGTATTTCTCGCACTACAAATTCGCCATAAGAGACGGAGTCGAAAAACCAGTCCAGGGAATTCAGCTCCCCAGCAATCGCAGTGAGTCGTTGGAGCGCTGCCAAGCTGCTTGTCTTAATTTTGCCAGTCAGTTTAGGTGCACCCGAATTTCCCATCATCTTGTAAGACTCGTTGAACGTCCGCAGAATAGCCGCCACGGTGTCGTTAATCTGGCCGTTTAGATGATGGAGACGACGTTCGGCGAACGCGACGGATTCGCCGGCAGGCGCTAGATCGAATGACTTAAATAATGCTGCAACGTATTCGTCGAGAACTTCGCCAGTTAGTCGTATTAAGTCCTTGATCGTCATCATGGGCAAAGTGCTGAGGATTGCGTGGGCCTCGCTTGCCATCCGTTGTCTGGCGCTATCCAAGAGCAGACAAAACTCGATGTACTTCATGAACGAATCACGCTCGGACGTCTGAAGACCCCTTTCAGCGGCTAGTTCAAGCTGCGTTCGAAAATAATCCCGATCATCCAGACCCACTCTCAGGAGGAGCTTTTGCTCGCGCACGCCGGATAACAACTCGGCGGAGGTTTCCGCTAGTAGAATCGAAGCCGCAGCATGAATGTCGCCTCGGTCGATGGCCCTCTTTAACCCAGACAGGATCTTGCCCGTGCGCTTCGAGTGCACTCCGCTTTCTTGCATCCCTAATCCGTTAGTAATTACCGTCCTGCAAACCTGCCGGTGGTGAAATGGGCGGCCGCTCACCGAATCGAGTGCGTACCGTGTCTGTACATAAATCCTACTAATATAGCCTCGCTGCTATCATTCGCGCTAGGCTAGCCAAAAAAATCGCCTTCGCGGGCATAATTGCATCGAGTAGGGCAAGTAACACGGATAGTATTCGGCAAAAGCCGCGAGTTTTAGCTTAATATAACTGAGGCCCACATCAGACGACGAATTTCCAACGGGAGCGTTGCCGCATGCCTACTCACATTACCGCACGCCTCGCCTGGCACAATGACGGATGGAACGGATCCATCTGCACGGCGCCGGAGAAAAATACCTACTGTGTTGGATGCAAATCCTTCCCGGGAGATGTCATCGCACGCGAGCGCGACCTTGAAAGGGAGAGGCGCCTGGCTGGGAGACCAGGTGGCAATCTTGAAGGCTATGTGCCCCCGTGCAGCTACAGCTACAACGCCTTTGGCCAGAACGAAACGCCAAGCGCTTCCAATCCCCCCGATTTCTTCTATGACGGTGCCAGCCGGCATGAATGGCTGTTGCAGCCCGCGACCGTCAGCGTATGGCCCTACGAGGCTATGTATACAGAAGAGGTTAGAGCCGGGGGGTACCTGGACAATGACAAGCGTCGGGCACTGACGCTCGAGTTCTTCCAACCGATTGAGAGCGACTGCGGGAAGAACTTCATTTTTTACTACGCGAACTATTCTAATCCGCTATCTGAGGAAGAGATCTCGCGCTATGTGCTCATTGGCGTATCACGTATCGTGAAAGTGGGTAAGGAGCTCTTCTATGAAAACGTTTCGGAGGAAATCGCGGCCCGCTACGCGGGCGGAATCATTTGGGCGCGCGACATCAGCGCGGCCTATCCTGACGAGGGTGTCAGGCTGCCCTATCACCGCTACCTTGATAAGCCCGACGTCCTTGCAGACATTGCACTCTTTCCTGAAAACCCCCTGATCTGCAAGTACGGCTCAAAGCATATTGCCGATGATGAGGCGATCGGTCTCCTTGAGCAATTCCTCGCCAAGGTCCGCTACCTTAGGGACATTGGCGATGAAAGCGAGAATTGGTATGCCCGTGAAGTGTGGCTCCTCGAATCAATCAGCAAGCTCTGGCACTCTCGCGGCTTGTATCCCGGCCTCCTCAAGGCATTGACGGTCGCTGGGGCCACTCCACTCATTGATGGTGTAAAACAGCTGTCAATTAAAGAGGGGCAGGAAAAGGCGCATGCCGCCGCGTTTGAGTTTCTTGAATCTCAGAGAGACAATGCTCTTACGGTGGGTCTGAATCCGGCGGAGCGCAAGAAGGTCACGCGCAACTGGAGCCTGCTGGATGACGGCACTCGCCTTCTACTTCGCGACGTGCTGCCGCGCTTGGATTTGGCGCTGGAGATGATGGGCGTGGTAGCATCGGAGCGGCGCGCCGACCACGGCATCACGGTATCCGCCCACGAGGTAGCAGCGAATCCCTACCTGATTGCGGAGATGTATTCCGGCGCGGATGCCGGCGACCGTGTGCCGTGGAGCGCTATCGACCGCGGCGTTTTGCCGTCGCCTGAACTCGGTGGAAAGCCGCTCGCAGACGTTGATCTCAATGACGAGCGCCGCTTTCGTGCACTCTGTATTGACCACTTACAGCGTGAGCCGAAGCATAGCTTCCGCTTGGGCAAGGATCTGCTTGTTGAGATCGCGCAGCGCATGGACCGGCTGCCTGCTTGGAAGCGGGCGGAATTCAGCGAGCGCTATTTCGAGGTGGATGCCGATTTTCTCTCCGGGGCGCTAGCCCTTCGGCCAACGGACATTGGCCTCGCTGTCTATCTGAAGTCCGTTTTTGAGGACGAACGCCTGATCGAACGGACTTTGAATGAGTTAGTCTCTCGGCCTGATATCGACTTGTGTCGTCCGGTCATGCCGACAGATTGGCTGTCATGGGTGTTCAAGCCCGACAGCCCGCTTGCAGTCAAAGCGAGCACCGACTATGCTGAGGCGGCCCGCGAGCAGGTAGAAGTCTGCGAACGTATCTTTCGCCTCCCACTGTCCGTTGTCACCGGTCCGGCGGGGACCGGCAAGACGACGGTGATCGAGGCACTCATTCGCGGCGTGCGCCGAGCAGAAGGCGAGGGCGCGTCGGTGCTGGTTTTGGCGCCAACCGGTAAGGCCGGAGATCGGGCACGGGAGGTATTTGAAAAGGCATCGCTGCAGCGCATTGAAACCGCGACGGTCCATTCCTTTCTCGCAGAGTATGGATGGCTCAACGACAATCTTAGCTTCAAGCGTCGAGGCGGGAAGAAGGCGACAATCGGAACGCTTGTCCTGGACGAAGCGTCAATGCTCGACCTGGAGCTCGCTGCCGCGCTTTTTCGCGCAATTGATTGGCAGCAAATCCACCGGCTCATTCTAGTTGGTGATCCAGGCCAATTGCCACCTATCGGCCGCGGGCGTGTCCTCGCAGATGTGATCAAATGGATCGCGGCAGTGCATCCAGCCAATCTCGGGCGTCTCAGGCAGAATCTCCGGCAGTTACTCAACAAGGTTCGTGGCGAAGGAACCGCCATCGTTGCGCTCTCGGAGCTCTTTATCGTTGAAGACGAGGACAAGAGCGCCGATGGCGTCAACAGGCCGACACGCCCAGATCAGGAGGCGCTAATAGCACGCATCCATGCAGGTGGCACGGTCGATCACGATCTAGAGGTGATCTATTGGGATGAGCCTGAGCGCCTTGCAGATGCTCTTATTTCAGCAATCGAAGCGCGGATGACAAGCGGTGCTGGTCTGGGAAAGCGGCAGCCTTACCAGATCTGGCATGACGCGCTTAGCGCTGATCCGACGGCATTTCAGATTCTGACCCCGCATCGTGGAGAGCAACATGGCGTCGAGGCGCTCAACGAGGTTTGCCAACGCCGGATTTCGAAGTTTGTCATTGACCGAATTGGGACTGTCGACGGGATCACCCTATCAGACAAGGTGATTCAAATTCGCAACCGGCCGAAGTCGAATCCTATTTGGGCTTATGAGGCGGCTACGAGGAGGAGTCGGAAGGTCGAGGTGTTCAATGGCGAAATCGGGACGGTCCAGGCCTTCGGGTTCGACAACAAGCTGTGGAAGACGGTCAAAACTGGCTACGGCCCCCGGCTGAAGCGCTTCGCCGTACAGTTCACGCGGAAGCCGGGGATGACCGTAGGATACGGCCGTGAAGTTCCTCATGATAAGTCCTCTAGGCGGACAGAGAGCGTTGAAGAAAACCTTGAGCTCGCCTATGCAGTCTCGATTCACAAGGCACAAGGCAGCGAATTCGCGCACACCTTCGTCATCATTCCATCAAGCACCAAATGGCCCGTCTCAGCGGAGCTTGTATATACCGCCCTTACGCGCGCAAACCACCACTGCACACTATTGCTGCAACGTGATATCACGAGCCTCCTCGATGCCCGTCGCCGCGAAAACGCGCAGACCCTGCAAATTAACTCATTCCTGTTCGCGCTGCACGCCGCAAAGCAAGCTCTCACCAACCGCCGCGGATGGTATGAGGCGGGCAAGATTCACGAGGCGCTTGGTGGCGATATGCTTCGCTCCAAGTCGGAAGTGATCATCGCTAATTTGCTTCATGGGGCGAGCGTGCCTTTCCGGTACGAGCAGCCCCTCTTCGCACGAGATGGTACCTTACGCCTTCCCGACTTCACGATTACCTGGGCTGGAAAAACGTACTACTGGGAACATTTAGGCCGCCTCGAGTTTTCCGACTATGCAGAAGAGTGGAAGCAAAAGCGCGCTTGGTACGAGCGTTGGTTCCCCGGTCAGCTCATCACAACGGAAGAAGGACCAAAGCTGAGCAGTGTCGCCGCCGGATTAATTGCCGAGATCACACGCTGAGCATTTTTGTATGTCCCACGACATTAACTCGCGAGTGTCCGAGCGAGCTCCGTTAGCAGATCGTCTTCTCGTCGGCTAGCCAGATAGGAAAGACCCCGGTGGACATGGAGAACGAGCGCTTCTCTTAACGAATCGGGTGTCGGCGGGATCTGATCGTGCAGCAGACGTACTACGAGAAAGTTGTGATACGCGCTTTCGTTGCCGCCCGTGAATGTACGCCAATCTATCTCGAGACCACCCGCAAAGTTCAAGGTCTCCTCTGGAGGAACGGATGGGTTGGCAAGCGAAAGACACAATGCGTGGCGGCACAGCACGTTGTTATGTTCGATTCCAGTCTTGCGCTTAAGTGCAATCAACTGATTCTTCGCAATAGGTGTTAGCCTTACTCGCTCAATGATGCTCATGCCGCCTCCAAAGATTTCGTGCGGAACTCGGCTGCGTAGACGTTGGTGCAACCCATCTCGTCGTCGAAATGTAAGGTGTACTCACGGCTCATATGTGGGCGCAGCGCGTCATATGCCGTGCCTTCGACCTCCTCGTCCGTAGACAAGACGAGAACCTGGTGAGACACGGTTGCAAAAAAGCGCTTTATCAATGAAGTTCGATGCTGACCATCCAGACGGGCAAGAGGCGTGTCGACAACCACTGGGAAGCGTCCCTTGCGCTCTTTGATCAAGGCGCTCAACACAGAGATCGCGAGCATCTGTCGCTCACCAGCAGACATGCGATCCATAGGCAGTTCCTGCCCTTTCCCGTCTTCTATTTTTACTTGATAGGTAACTGGATCGACGAGCACCTGCGATACGAGCTTTCGCTTACGCAGCAGGTTTCGGAACTCAGTCGTGATCACCTCAGAAAGCCACTGAGCTTTGGACGCCAGCAATTTCTCTTTGAACAGAACAAGTGCTTGCCGCGCGCGCGTTGCTGCTTCCAGTGCCTTTGTTTCAAGCGCTCGATCCTTGAACTCCGTGTTCATCCGCGACCGGAGCGCGCTCAAGCGGGACTCAACATGGTTGAGGCTCCCCTGTGCTTCGGTAAGAGCTGTCGTGATGCGTGACAGATTATGTTCCGCCGCCGCCAGGTCTTGAGACTTGGTTTTCATTGTCACTAGCACGTCGGCCAGTTGTTCGTCGGCAGGGATCTCACCCAAAGCACGCTCGGCAACATCCAAACTCTGTTGGGTTGAATCCAGCTCCTTAAGCGTAGCGCGAAGGTGCACACGAGCACCTTCCACGTGCGCGCTAACATCATCGGGGTTGCCGCCGGAAATGAAAAGCGGCTTACGACGCAGTGTACTTTTTGCTTGAGCCAAATCAACCTTGAGATGCTCTTTCAGAGCCTCAAGGGATCTTGTAGGCAACTCTCTAGTCAGCGCAGCAAGTATCCGACGATCACGCTTTTTGAACTCGTCGTTGAGCAACGCAGCATGCCGGCTTTGTTCGTCTAGCTTCCATTCTTGCTTGTATCGAGCCCACAGATCACCGACCCATGCGAAAGGAAGCAAAGGGTCCGACATCTTCTCAACCAACCTCTGCTGCGCCGCCTTTGCCTCCATACGCGCGTTGGTAGCGTTGCTCCGAATCCTCGCAGCTTGCTCATACGCTGACAAACCACCCCGCTTCGCCTCTATGACGTAGCGATCCAAGACCAACTTGGCCTGGTCCAGGTGATTACGAGCCGCAGCTTGCTCTTGCAGCAAATCTGCGTGTGTCCGTTCCAGCGACTCAACTTGAGATTCGAGCTCAAATAGATTGGCCTTAGCGGTCTCGTATTGAGCAGATCCATCTCTGCCCCGCAGAACAGCCCGACGCTCCACAGCCTTGAGGTCGTTGCCGAGTACGTCAATGCCGCCAATCCCCAGAAAAACCTCAGTAGCGCGTCGCAGAAGATCCGGAAGCCGTTCCGGGTTGGCAAGTGCTTCGATCTTCTCGCCGTCAAATAGGAACAGCTGAACCAACTCGGCAGGAAGGATATCGCCGATAAATCGATCCCATCCAGAAGTGAAATCCAGATCTTCCGTGCCATCGACAAGCACGGAGAACCTTTCTTCGAAGGTACTCCGTCGCCGCCACTCGCGGCAGACCTCTAGTTTCTGGCGGTTGCCATTGATGTCGACGAGCACTTCGACAGTGATGGCCGCGTCGCCAAGGGCATCAGCTCGCTGAAGCGATTGCACGAGCTGTTCGTATTCAGATCGCCGCCCGGAACTGATTGCGGCGGCCCCATACAGTCCAATCTGTAGCGCGGTGAGTAAGGTTGTCTTACCACTGCCGTTGAGTGCCTTGACTAGAATAACCGGCCGCGATGCAGATACAGAAAGCTCGATCGTCTGCCGCTCCCGGAATGGCCCGAAATTCTCGATAGCGATACTAGAAAAAGTGATTTTTGCCATGGATAAAGAAATTACAGGCTACGAAGAGCCTGATCGGACGGCTCATCCATGTTGTCAGGAGCATCAGCTTCAGCAGACGCCATCTCCGGTTCAAGATTTTCCAACGGCGCATCATCTGTCGCTAGATCTACATCGGTGCCGCTGGCAGACAGGGCGAACTCAAGAGCCTCGTCTTCATTCCGAAACGCATGGAATTGCAAGATGGACTCCAGTCTGTCGAGATGTTTGGATCGCTTCTGAGTCTGCATGGCCTGGAATTGCGTCCCGAGTAGTGAGCGAGTTAGTTTGTACAACTCTTCCGACGCTTCGGGATCCAACTCATTAGCAACCTGTCGCAAGATAGAGAGATCGGTGCGGTCAAGCGGAAGCGGTTCGAGTTCACTGCCGGGATAGCGTTCGCCATAGACCTCTTCAAAGATGTGAGGCACCAGATCTTCGATCTCTCGCTTTTCCTCGAGCCAGATGCGGCGAATTTCATCAAGCTCTCCCATTGAAATGAGCTCAATAGCGCCGCTGCCTTGGCTGCGAGCGGCGTCCTGCACAACCCTTTGCGTTCGCAACAGCTCCCTCAAAAGCTCCGCTCGATACTCTTGCTTGTACGGGCCATGAACCAGTTCTTCCTTGAAGACCGTGAGGCGGCCATTCATACGACGGAAATCGCGTAGCGGACGATCCTTTACAGCTAGATAGCGATTACGGTAGTCGAGGATCGGCTGCATCCAGCGTTTTTGGTCGTCGTTTTGGACCATTGCCTGCATCGATTTATCCTGCGTGACCATCGTACAGACGTAGCATCCGAACCGGCTGTCTCCACAACTGGGGGTCGACTTGTCTACTACAACCGGGCACTCGGCGTCGGCGGTGGCACCGCGATAGATACTGAACAGTTCTTGATTATCGACACCCCATGGATTGGGTTCCGTAATGATATATTCCCAGACGTCATCACTGCTCCAAGTCTCTATAGGCAAATAGACCCAGACCCGAGCCAGTTTTGGGTCCTTGTTTCGACTTAGCCTTTCTCGTGTACTTCCACTGTAGTTGTCCATGACCTTGTCACGAGCGGCGCTCTCGCCTCGACGCTGACCGAGCACGAGAATCGCTTCCCCACTAGTTTCGGATAGATCATGGATGAACTGAGTCGATGCGCTGATCTTCAGTCGATCAGTACACCACCGAAACTTCGGTCGCGGTGCAGGATAGCCCCTTCCAATCAGATTGACCCAGAACCTATTCTCCAGTGCAGGCGTTAGCCGATGCGCCTTGATTGGCAGATCCTGATTCGCTGCAGCTAGCTTGATGCACAGGAGTGAATTTTCCACCCATGCAGCGATGATCGGGTTCTCGACTAAAGTGTCGGTGCTGATGACGTGGACGGTCTTGTGGCGACGCTCTTTCGGGAGCGCTGCAATTGCGTTCCAGATCAGCTGAAGCGACGCGGTCGAGTCCTTGCCACCGCTGTACCCAACGATCCAGGGCACAGGATCCGAAAGATAGAGACTCTGGATCTCTTTGATGATGTCAGATGCTGAAGTTGTCACGTTGTATCTTTCGTTATCCGCTTTTTGCGCTGGGGTGCTTGCCGGGCGGCCATTAATGCCTGCTCCGCTGCAGCTTCGTCTTCCGAGAGCTGAAGTCCCAGCACACGTTTGAGTTCGTTCGTCGTGAGAGTGATGTTTTGGCCTGACTTTGCCATGGCGCCGCCTACCATTGCTCTTCCCTCCCAAGTCGCGGCGTTCTTTCTAGACCAGTCAACGCTACGAAGCCTCTTGATACGCTTGGCCAAATCCGGTTTGGGCAACCCGAAGATGGCCTTCCCCGCTCTTCCTATCGCTTGCAATACGATTGCATGGGAATGAATGAAATCGCGCCGCACCTCACCTGCGGTCATCTTCGATTCGCGCACGTAGATCCATTCAGGGATCTGCTGCCCCACAAGCTTCCAGAACTCGAGACACTTCGTTGTCGCCGAAGAGAAATCTTCGAGCTCCTTCTCGGTCAACAACTCGCTGATTGAATAGTGCAACGCACTCAAGGTGAAAAGCTTGCGCGAACGCTCTGACAAAGATGAGCGCTCGGTCTCGATGAGATTCTTGAAGACGTCAGAAGTCAGACTGAGGTGCCGTGCGACGCTAGCTGCGGCGCTACGATGATCATAGAGAATGCCAAGGGATGCCGATGGCTTGACAGCATAGCGATTCAGGTCAGCAAACATCTGCTGGCATCGCTCCAGCCCGCGATCCATAAAAAATACAACGGCAATCGTCTCATCCCCGAGTTCGGGGGCGGTTGCTAAGGCTTGTTCTATCGCAGCACGCCGGTGTTGACCGTCGTTCACGATGAACTTGGCATCCATGGAAACTGTCAGGCTTCCCATTCGGAATGATGTTGACGAGTCCGAGCCCATGGGAGCGAACTCGATTCCTCCATCTACCGAAGCAGTAATTGCCGAGAAGGTGTAGCTGTCCTTGTTCTCGACGATGTACCGGACGATTTCTGGGATGCGGGCTTTGTTTAGGGTGCGCTGAGCTCTAAGTTCGGGGACGAGCTCCTCATCGTCAAACCGAAAAAGGCGAGGCAATAGGCGCATGGGGCACATAGAGACGTAGTACTCACGTCCCGCCTGCACCCCACGAATCGCCGGGAAAACATATGAGAAACCATCTGCCATGATGAGACGATTTTAGCAGTTTGTTTATAGATACACAAACGTTTGTCGATGGCCGACCTAGCACCTCTGGGACCTAGTAGGAGCGTGGGCAAGAGCATCCGGTTATACACAAATGTCAGCATTGCCCTCGTTCCGTAGACAGCGCAGCGTTTTTGCGGCGACATGAACCTCTTTGAGTCCAAGCCAGATTGTTTTGACGCCGGGTTCGCCATCGCTCTTGCGGCCGAGGAATCCACCGAGGCGCGCGATCAAGCGCAGCACTTCATTGAGCTTC
>JYOD01000037.1 GCA_000955785.1 Burkholderiaceae bacterium 16 | reverse complement strand
GAGGCTGTTTGCCGACTCGGCTCACGCCGCCTGATCATGCATCACGATCGCAGCGTCGCCAGCGCTACCGCTTGGGTCTGGCTATCTCAGGCACGCTTGCTCGTACGCCGATTGACCAATGCCTGAATTTGTCATCACCCTCTTTGCCGACCGACGCAAAGAAAAGTGACCGGCGTCTCCCGCAGGGGGATGTCGTATGGCTTTTGGGTGCAAAAACCAACACCGCCCAAACAAAATCCCAAACAACCCAACAACACGCCAACTGTTGCGTCCCCCCCTAAAAGACCCCCACCATCACTTCCCCTTGTAACTAGGAAAAAACAACTGCTCCCCCTCCACCTTGTAAGCCGCAATAGTATCCTGCCCCTCCTTGGAGGTAATCCACTCCACCAGCCTCATTGCATCCGCATAGTTGGTCCCCGGATGCTTGGCCGGATTAACAGCAATCACCCCATACGGGTTGAACATTTTCGGATCACCCTCCAGCAAAATTGCCAGCCCGGTCTTGGCGCGATACGCGCCATAGGTGGCCCGGTCCGACAGGGTATATCCCGGCATTTGCGCCGCCATGGTCAACACCTCCCCCATCCCGAGCCCCGCACTCACATACCACGGCTGCCCCTTGGGCTCGACGCCGGCCTGCATCCAGTAATCCTTCTCCATCACATCGGTACCGGAGTTATCGCCGCGCGAGATGAACTTGCTGCCGGAGGCGGGGATTTTCCTGAAGCCGGCGATGACGTCTTTCTCGCCCTTGAGCCTGGCCGGGTCGCCGGCCGGGCCGACCACTATGAAGTCGTTGTACATCACGTCGCGGCGGTTGACGCCGTAGCCCGCGGCCATGAATTCGTCTTCCATCTTGCGCGCGTGCACCAGCAGCACATCGACGTCGCCCATCTCTCCCATCTTCATCGCCTTGCCCGAGCCCACCGCGATCACCTTCACCGTGACGCCGCTCTTTTGCTCGAACTTCGGCAGCAGGAATTTGAGCAGGCCCGAGTTCTCGGTGCTGGTGGTGGTAGCCAGCTTGAGTTCGCCGGCGAGCGCGCCAGTGGCGCCGCTCAGCGTGACCAGGCAAACCAGGCCCAGGGAGCCTGCGGTGCGGCGTGAAATGTGATGTAAAAGGCAAGAGATGGGTGAGTCCAGCATGCGCGCTCCTTGTCTTATGTTTTCAGAAACAGAATTGCCACCAACTCACAGGATCGGTGAGAATGCAGCGAATACCGTGGAAATCAAGGCATTCGATTGTCGATGAGCCACATCTCTAAAGTAAATATGAAAAGCGTTTCATATGACATTCCGCTTTGATCTGTTTCCGGTAGTGGCCGTGGATGACAATCCACGCTCCAACGGCAAGGTGTTCCAGCTGCTCAAGGCCGTGCGCGAGACCGGCTCCCTGCACCGCGCGGCACGCGAGATCGGGCTGTCCTACCGGCATGCCTGGGGCGTGATGCGGTCGTGGGAGGAGATGCTCGGGCGCAGCATGCTGGACATGGAGCGCGGCCGTGGAGCCACGCTGACGCTGTTCGGCGAGCGTTTGCTGCGCGCGGAAGGGCGCCTGCGCGAATCCATCGATCCGATCGTGCAGAAGGCGATGGTCGACTTCCTGGCGGATCTCGACGATGCCGCCCAGCCGCAGACCCGCATCCGTTTTTCCGGCAGCCACGACCCCGCCATGGAGGTCCTGGCGGACGCGCTGCACGAAGAGCCCGGAGGGTTGCAACTCGATACGGTGTTTTGCGGCAGCGTGGAGGGCCTGATCTGCCTGCAGGAGCGGCAGTCCGAAGTGGCCGGCTTCTACGTTTCGCCGATCCAGACCGCCGGCTCGGTGGCGCATGTGACGCTGCGCAAATGGCTGCGTCCGGCCGCCGTGCGCCTGATCCGGCTCGCCTGGCGCGAGCAGGGCCTGATCGTGACGCCCGGCCTGGCGCGCGAGATCCGTGACCTGCGCGACCTGGCCCGTACCCGGGCGCGCTTCGTCAACCGGCAGCGCAGTTCGGGCACGCGCATGCTGTTCGACCAGTTGCTGGCCACCCACGGCCTCTTCCCGGACCAGATCGTCGGCTACGAAACCCCCGAATTCAGCAACGAGAAAGTGGCTGAAGCGGTGCATGCCGGCCGCGCCGAGGTGGGGTTCGGCCTGCGCATGAATGCCGAGGCCCGTGGGCTGGCCTTCGTGCCGCTGACGCGCGAGGCGTACTACTTGGCGCTGCGCAAGAACGACCAGATCGCGCCTTGGGCGCACGCGCTGCTGGCGCGGATGGCGGACCCTGCCTTCGCCCGCCGTATCGAGGCCTTGCCGGGCTACACCATGGCCGAGCCCGATGGCATCCTGACGCCCCAGCAGGCACTCCCCTGGTACGGCCCCGACGGCAAGGAAGGCAGCTGACGCGGGTGCCCGGCCAGGGCCGGTTTCCGGCCGCTTGCGTGCCCGCGTATTAAACTGCAGGCATGGGCGGGGCTACATGCCGGCCGCCCTGACCCTGCAAGGAGTGCCATGCTAGAAACGGCTGCGTTGGCTGCGGGCTTGTCCTGGACCAGCGGATTTCGCCTCTACCTGGCCGTCTTCACGGCCGGCGCGCTGGGCCGCGCGGGCTGGCTGCACCTGCCGCCAGGCCTGCAGGCGCTTGAGTCGTGGTGGGTGATCGCGCTGGCCGCGGTGCTGGCCCTGGCCGAATTCGTGGCCGACAAGGTACCCGGCTTCGATTCGTTCTGGGACAGCATCCAGACCTTTATCCGTATTCCCGCCGGTGCGATCCTGGCTGCCGCGGCGTTCGGACAGCTCGATCCGCAGTGGATGGTCGCCGCCGGACTGGTGGGCGGCACCCTGGCCGGTACCGCCCACGCTGCCAAGGCCGGCACGCGCGCGCTGATCAATGTATCCCCGGAACCGTTTTCGAACTGGGCTGCCTCACTTAGCGAAGATGTAGCGGCCAGCAGCGGATTGCTGCTGGCATTTTTCCTGCCGGTGGTCTTCCTGGTGGTGCTGGCGCTGTTGTTGCTGGTGGCGGTGTGGTTGCTGCCCAAGCTGTGGCGCGGCGTGCGCCGCTTGCGAGATGCCCTGGCCAAGCGTGCGCCGGCCACTGCGCCAGCCCAGGCGCTAGTGCGGCCATAATCTGGCCCTGATCCGGTTGGCGAGTGTCCGCCAGCCATCCGCCGTCAGCATGGCGGGGCGCCCGGGCCTGCTGTTTTGCCGCTTGCTGTTTTGCCGATATCTCCCGATATCATCGATACCCGCGCGGCCTGCCCGGCAGGCCGCCATGATGCTCGTGCACGGACAAGAGATAACTGATCCATGTCTTCAGAACCCGCTTCCCGGACTGTTCCCGTTGTCGTCGCCGCCACGCCGACCGGCACACGCCCGGCGCACTTCTCGCCCTGGCGCCAGGCGCTGCGCATGGCGCGGCGCGACTGGCGCGCCGGCGAACTGAACCTGTTGCTGTTCGCGCTGGTGCTGGCCGTCGCGGCGCTCAGCAGCGTGGGCTTCCTGGCCGACCGCATGCGGCTCGGGCTGGAGCGCGATGCGCGCCAGATGATCGCCTCCGATGTGCTGATCGTGTCCGACCAGCCGTTCGATGCCGTCTTCGCCGGCCACGCCGCCCAGGCGGGCCTGGTCACGACGCAGACCGTCACCTTTCCCAGCATGGCGAGCGCGCGCGCGCCGGCCAAGGCAGCCGCGCAGGGCGCGGCCAGCGCGGTGCCAGCGGAGGCCGCTTCGCAACTGGCTGCGCTCAAGGCCGTCGGCACCGGCTACCCGCTGCGCGGGCAGGTCAAGGTGGCGGCTGCGCGCGGCGGGCCGGAAGCGCCCGCCACCGGCATTCCCGCAGCGGGCACCGTCTGGGTGGACGAGGCCTTGCTCGATTCGCTCGGCGTCGCTTTGGGCGACACCATCCAGTTGGGCAACCGCGGCTTTCACATCGAACGCATCATCACGCAGGAACTGGACCGCGGTGCCGGCTTCATGAACTTCGCGCCGCGTGTAATGCTGCCGCTGTCGGATCTGGAATCCACCGGACTGGTCGGCTGGGGCAGCCGGGTCACATACCGCCTGCTGGTAGCCGGCCCCGACGCCGCCGCGCAGGCCTATCAGCAGTGGGCCGTCGCCGAGATCGACAAGCGCGCGCTGCGCAACACCCGCGTCGAGTCGCTCGAATCCGGTCAGCCGCAAATGCGCGCTACGCTGGATCGGGCAGAACGCTTCCTGTCGCTGGTGGCCGTGCTGTCGTCAATGATCGCGGCGGTGGCGATTGCCATGTCGGCGCGCCGCTATATGCAGCGCCATACCGACGCCTGCGCCGTCTACAAGTGCATGGGCCTGTCGCGCCGCGAGATCCTGCTGGCCTTCGGGCTGGAGTTCCTGCTGCTGGGCATCGGCGGCGCGGTCGCCGGCGTGGCGCTGGGCTACCTGGCGCACTACGGGCTGCTGCTCTCGCTGGGCAACCTGCTTACCGTGACGCTGCCGCAGCCCTCGGTCCTGCCGGCCGTGGTGGGCTTGCTGGCGGGCATTGTCCTGCTGGCTGGCTTTGCGCTGCCGCCGCTGCTGGCGCTGACCGGGGTGCCGCCGCTGCGCGTCCTGCGCCGCGACATCGGCGCGCCGCCTGTGTCGACCTGGATCGCCTACGGGCTGGGCCTTGGCGCCTTCGTGGCGCTGCTGCTGGTGGCCGCCCGCGATCTCAAGCTGGGGCTGACCACCGCCGGCGGCTTCGTGGCCGCCGGCGCCGTGTTCGCCTTGCTGGCCCTTGGCTTGCTGACCTTGCTGGCGCGGCTGATGCGCGGCGGCCGCCTTGCGCGCGGCAGCGTGGGCTGGCGCTTCGCGCTGGCGGTGCTGGAGCGCCGCCGCGGCGTCACGGTGCTGCAGACGGTCGCGCTGGCGGTGGGCCTGATGGCGCTGCTGCTGCTTGGCATGACGCGCAACGACCTGATCTCCTCATGGCGCAACGCCACGCCGGCGGACGCGCCCAACCGTTTCATCATCAATATCCAGCCCGACCAGCGCGCGCCCCTGACCGGCATGCTGCAGCACGCCGGCATCGACGATCTGCTGTACCCGATGGTGCGCGGACGCCTGACGCATATCGCCGGCCAGCCAGTGCGCGCCGAGCGCTTCCCGGATGCCCGTGCCCGCAACCTGGTCGAGCGCGAGTTCAACCTGTCCTATACCGACGCGCTGCCGGCTGGCAACCGCGTGGTGGCGGGCAACTGGCTCGGCGGCGGCAAGGCCGGGGCCTCGGTGGAGGAGGGCATCGCCAAGACGCTGGGGATCCGGCTGGGCGATACCTTGCGCTTCGATGTGGCCGGGCAGTCGGTGGAGGCGCCGGTGACGTCGCTGCGTAAGCTGGACTGGGGCTCGATGCGGGTAAACTTCTTTGTCATCTTGCCGCCCGCCGCCATGCAGGGCATGCCGCAGACCTACATCACCGCCTTCCACCTGCCGGCCCGGCAGGCCGCGCTGGGCAACCAACTGGTGGCGGCATTCCCGAACATCACGGTGGTCAACACCGACCTGATCCTGCGCCAGATCCAGGACGTGCTCGACCAGGTCATCGCGGCGGTGGAGTTCCTGTTCGTGTTCACGCTGGCGGCCGGTGTCACGGTGCTCTACGCGGCGCTCTCCGGCGCGCGCGACGAGCGCAAGCGCGATGCCGGGCTGCTCAAGGCGCTGGGCGCGTCCGCGGCAATGGTGCGGCAGACCCAGTACGCCGAGTTTCTGGTGGTGGGTGGCCTGGCCGGCCTGCTGGCCAGCCTGGGCGCGATTGCCGTGGGCTGGGGGTTGTCGCAGTTCGTATTCGATTTCCCGTTCCGCTTCAATGGCTGGATCGTGCCGGCCGGCGTGCTTTCTGGCATGCTGTGCGCTTTCGCGGGCGGCTGGCTGGGTTTGCGCGAGGTGCTGCGGCAGCCTGCGCTGGCCACGCTGCGTGAAGCCTGAGCGGTTTCCATGCCGCTCGCGCATCCCGTGCCTCAAGAATTTCCGAGTGTCTTATGAGTACCGAATCCAAACCTGAAGAATCCGCCGCCACCGAAGTCACCGCCTATGAGCTGATCGGCGGCGAGGCGCGCGTGCGTGAACTCGTCGATCGTTTCTACGACCTGATGGATCTCGAAGCCGAGTTCAAAGGGCTGCGTTCGATGCATCCCGCCTCCCTGGATGGATCGCGGGACAAGCTGTTCTGGTTCCTGTGCGGCTGGCTGGGCGGCCCCAATCACTTTATCGAGCGCTTTGGCCACCCGCGCTTGCGCGCGCGCCATATGCCGTTTGAGATCGGCACCAGCGAGCGCGACCAGTGGATGCGCTGCATGGCGCTGGCCATGCAGGACTTGGGCCTGCCAGAAGACTTGCAACTGCGCCTGATGCAGGCCTTCTTCGGTACCGCCGACTGGATGCGCAATGTACCGCGTTGACGGCCATCCCCATCGATCCGGCTATCCGCCAATACGCCATGACCAATCTGAATCTCGACGCTGTCACTGACTTGCCCGCCGACGCCAGGCGCGTGCTCGATTTCTGGTTTGGCGCGCCCGGCTCGCCGGAGTGGAACAGTTCGCGCGCACAGTGGTTCACCAAGTCCGATGACTTCGACGCCACCGTGCGCGCAGCCTTCCTGCCGCTGTGGGAAGCGATGCAGGCCGGCGCACATGCCGGCTGGGTGCAAACGCCCGAGGGCGCCTGCGCGCGCATCGTGGTGCTGGACCAGGTACCGCGCAACGTCTTTCGCCGCGATCCGCGCAGCTTCGCTTCCGACGCGCAGGCGCTGGCGACGGCCCGGCAGATGGTGGAGAGCGGCGCCGATCGCCTGCTGCCAACGCTATTCCATCGCAAGTTCTGCTATATGCCGTTCGAGCACTCCGAAGCGCTCGCCGACCAGGACATTGCCGTGCAGCTGATGACAACGCTGCGCGAGGAGAGCGAGGGCAGGGTGGACGTGGTCGAGTGGGCGATCAGGCACCGTGCGGTGATCGGGCGCTTCGGACGCTTTCCGCATCGCAATGCAGTGCTGGGGCGGCGGGATACGGAGGAAGAGAGCGCTTTCCTGAGGGAGCCGGGCTCATCGTTCTGATAGAGACCGGACAACGCCATTGTGCTGGCCAAAAGCTCCTTTTTTATAGAATATTGACGACTATTTTTTCTTGGGAAAGATCTGATTATTGGCGGGAAAATTCTCCGTCGAAACGCTCCGCAGGCACGGCTGTCGCATACCGAGCAAGAGCAAGCTTTCCGATGGGGGTCGGGTTCGTCGTTCAGAGCGGACCCGGACGAAGCTACAGCGCCGGCTTCAAGATCAGCCGCACCAGCTCGATCCAGTACGCAGCGCCCAGCGGCAGGATCTCGTCATTGAAATCGTAGTACGGGTTATGCAGTGGCGGGTTATCCCCCTCCCGCGCGGCGCCGAGGAACACATACGCGCCTGGACATTGCTCCAGCATAAAGGCGAAA
This sequence comes from Burkholderiaceae bacterium 16, assembly GCA_000955785.1. Classification (GTDB taxonomy): domain Bacteria; phylum Pseudomonadota; class Gammaproteobacteria; order Burkholderiales; family Burkholderiaceae; genus Cupriavidus. The sequence goes on along the minus strand of JYOD01000037.1, from coordinate 211,756 downwards.
TCTTCCGATCCCGTGCGCGGCAGGCAGTTCGTATCGACGTGCTGCGCACCCACCACCCGGCGCGCCGCGCTGGCCGCCAGTTCCATCTCCCGCGTCGTGTTCACGCAGGCAGGGTAGCCCGCGAAATAACGCAGTTCGATCTTCGCCCCCGAAGCCGTGGCGATGCCATCGCAGACCGCGCGTATGCGTGCCTCGGCCCTGGTGCGCGTGGACGCTCGGAACGAGCGGCAGGTGCCGCGCAACACTACCTCCTCGGGAATCACGTTCCAAGTGTCGCCACCGTGGATCTGCGTGACGCTGACGATCAGCGAATCCACCGCACTGACATTGCGGCTGACGATGGCCTGCAGCGCCGCCACCAGTTGCGACGAGACCACGATGGGATCGATACCCGCCTCGGGCTGTGCCGCGTGGGAGCCTTTGCCGACGATGGCGATCTCGAAGGTATCGGAGTTGGACGTCATCGTCCCGGTCCGCGTGGAGAACGTCCCCAGTGGCAGGTTGGGCGAGTTGTGCAGCGCGAACACCGCGTCGCAGGGAAACTGCTCGAACAGGCCAGCCTCCACCATGACCCGCCCGCCCCCCTCGTTTTCTTCCGCCGGCTGGAAGATGAAATGCACGGTGCCGCTGAAGCTCTCGTCCTGCGACAGGTACTGCGCAGCGCCTAGCAGCATGGCCGTATGGCCGTCATGGCCGCAGCCATGCATCTTGCCGTGGATTGCTGAGCGATGCGGCGCGTCGCCAAGCTCATGCATATCGAGGGCGTCAAGATCGGCGCGCAGGCCGATAGTGGGGCCGGTGCCGCGCCGCAAGGTGCCGACCACGCCGGTTGCGGCCAGCCCCTGACGTACTTCCAGGCCCATGTTCGCCAGCGCTTGCGCGGCCAGCCGCGAGGTGCGGTGCTCGGTGAACGCGGTTTCGGGGTGCGTGTGAATATCGTGCCGCCACGCCCGCATCCGGGACAGCAGTTCCTCAGGTAGCGGGCCCGAAAGCGGGGCGAGGGTCGGGGGCGTGAGGGTCATGATGCGGCGTCTCCGGCAAAAGTGAGGCAAAAGTGAGGGAAAACGCCGATTCTCAGTCTTGCCGACCGTTGGAACCATGACAATCGAATACCCGGAACGTTGTGCAGCATGCAACGATACTTGCCTGTGCAAAAGAGGCGGCGCCAGCCGCCCGCGAGGAGTGAATGTTGGAAGACGTATTGGATCGCAGGCGCGCTCTGTGCCTGCTGCAGATCATTGAGACCGGCAGCGTGCGCGGCGCGGCCGAGGTGCTGGGACTGGATCCGTCGGTTGTGAGCCGCGCGGTCGCCAAACTGGAGAAGGATGCCGGCCTGACGCTGCTGGAGCGCCGTGGCCGTGGCGTGGTCGCCACCGATGCCGGGCACATGATGGCGCTCTTTGCGCGGCGCCAGCAGGACCTGCAGGACACCTTCCTGGCGGAGGTGAATAACCTGAAGAACGCGCGCGGCGGGCATGTGAACCTGGTGTTTGGCGAGGGCTTTGTCGACCTGCTGCTGGAACCGGTGCTGCAGGGCTTCATGCGCAAACATCCTCAGGTGACCTACGGCATGCAGGTGGCAGGCACCGATGACACCGTGCGCGCCATCGTGGACGATGTTGCGCATATCGGCTTCGCCTTCCAGCCGCCCAACGACGTGCGCCTGCGCTCGCACTTTTCGCGCGCCTCGCCGATCCGGGTGCACGTGCGCCGCGACCATCCGCTGGCGAAGTCGCGCAAGGCGCTCAAGCTTTCCGACCTTGCCCTGCATGCCGGCGCCACGCTGGTGGAGTCGTTCGGCGTGCGCAAGCATATCCAGGCCGCCGAGCTGGACGAGCACATCAGCCTCAAGCCGATGCTGGTCACCAATTCCTTCAAGGTGCTGTGGGAGTTCGCCGCGCTCGGGCTTGGCTTTATCATGACGCCGCGCTCGGTGCCGCTCAAGGGCGCACAGTTCAAGCAACTGGTCTCGTTGCCCCTGGCCAATCCCATCCTCAACAATAGCCGCAACCACATCATTACGCGCGCCGGGCGCCATCTCTCGCCCGCGGCGAGCAATATGCTGCGCCATGTGGTGAAGGACTTTCCGGAGGTCTGATGCGGACGGCGTGCTTCGGGAATCGTTGCGTTGCGTGCAACGATTTCACCCTCTCCTTGTCATTGCTGCGGCCAGAATGCCATTGCTAGACTGGCGGCGCCGGATTGGCCAGGGCCGCCGTGCACAAAAACTAAAAAGCCAGAGACAAAGATGGAGGGAACGATGAACAGCTTGATGCCCGGCAGCGGATGGAACCGGCAAGGGGCGCGCGGCGCGATGCGATGGCTGACGGCCGTGCTCGGCATGGCGTGCATCACCTCGCCGGCACTCGCCGAGGGCCCTGCCTATCCCACGCTCAAGCCGGTATCCCTGGTGGTGCCATATCCTGCCGGCGGCGCGAGCGACGTTTCCGCGCGCATCTTCAGCGAACCCATCGGCCGGGCGCTTGGGCAACAGGTATTGGTCGAGAATGTGGCGGGCGGCACCGGCGTGCTGGGCGCCATGCGCGTGCTGAACAGCCCGCCGGACGGCTACGCCATGCTGCATGGCTCCGCCAACGAAGTCATCCTGACGCCGCTGCTGAACGCGTCCGCCAAATACAAGCCAGAGGACTTCCGGCTGGTGCAGCCCATCACCGAGGCCACCATCGTGCTCCTGGTGCGCGGTGACCTGCCGGCCAGGACACTGGATGAATTCGTCGAATTGGCCCGCAAGCCAGGCGCCAAGCCGCTCACGTATGGCAGCGTTGGCGTTGGCTCGCTTTACCACGTGCTGACGGAATATATGGGCCAGCGCACCGGCGCGAAATTCCTGCACGTGCCCTACAAGGGCGCCGCGCCCGCGCTGCAGGACCTGGCCGGTGGCCAGGTCGACTTCGCGGTGCTGCCCTATCAGGTCAGCATGGATGCCATGGCCAAGCAGGGCCGGATCAAGGTGGTGAGCAGTTTTTCCAAGACGCTGCCCGCGCAGTTGCGGCATATCCCGACCCTGCGGGACAGCAAGCTACTGTCGGATTTCGAGTACGTGATCGGTGGCGGCTATTACGTGCGTAAAGGCACGCCCGACGACGTGGTGCGCAAGTTGCGCCTGGCTATCGGCCAGGCGCTGGCCCAGCCGGAGCTGCGGGCCCGGCTGGAGTCGGAAGGGCGCACGGTGATGCGCGCGGGCAGTGAACAGGAGGCCGAGACATGGCAGGCAGCGCAGCTGAGCCGCTATCGCGGCATGGTGAATGCGCTTGGCCTCAAGCCGATGTAATCCCCGGCGGCCGGAGTCCGGCCGCCGGGAGCATCATCAGGTCTCCTCGCGCTTCTCCTGCCACTTGTCCACCAGCAAGCGCGGCGCATTGGCGAGCTTGTCGAGGATGCCTTCGGGCGTAGGCGCCACATGCAGCAGGTCATTGTGGACCTGCTTCAGGAAGCCTTCGTCCACGGCGTGCTGCATGAAGCCGAGCATGCTGTCATAGAATCCCGCCACATTGAGCAGCCCCACCGGCTTGGCGTGATAGCCCAGCTGCAGCCAGGTGAAGGTCTCGAACAGTTCCTCGAAGGTGCCGACACCGCCAGGCATGGCGATAAAGGCATCGGCGCGGTCGGCCATCATCTGCTTGCGCTCGTGCATATTGCGCACCACGTGCAGCTCGGTCAGGCCGCGGTGTCCGACTTCCTTTTGCATCAGCGCATCGGGAATGATGCCGATGGCGGTGCCGCCGTGCGCCAGCACGGCATCGGCCACGATGCCCATCAGCCCGACCTTGCCCCCGCCGTAGACCAGCGCCAGGCCACGCTCGGCCAGGAGCTTGCCCATGGTGCGCGCCGCGGCGGCGTATTCGGGGCGGTTGCCGGGGCTGGAGCCGCAATAGATACAAACGGACTTCACTTTCTTTCCTTTGCTGTTTGTGCCGCCTTGGCGGCGGCGTATTCCTGGGCCAGCACGTCGAACGCCTGGCGGGCCTTGCCGCGCAGATAAGGGGCAAGGATCGAGAAGATGTGATAACTCGCGCCGTGCAGGTAGCCGCGGATCTGTTCGGGATCGTTGTACTGGCGCGGATGCTGGACGAACTGGAAGGACAGCCAGTAAGTGGCTACCACGACCATATTGGTACAGATGGCATCGACCTGCTCGGGCGTGGCTTCCATCTCGCCGTCTTCCTGGAACTGCCGGCAGATCTCCATCGCAAAGCGCTTTTTCTGCTCGACGATGCGCTTGAAGTTGGTCTCGAGCATGCGGTTGCGCGCCAGCAGGTCGTTGATGTCGCGGTAGAGGAAGCGGTAAGTCCACATGAACTCCGCCATGTACTGCAGGTAGCCCCAGCTCTCGTCCAGCGTGGCCTTGCGGTCGTTGGGCATCTTGAGGCGGCGCTCCATCTCCTGCTCGAACAGCACGAAGATGGAGTTGATGATGTCGTCCTTGTTGCGGAAGTGATAGTAGAGATTGCCGGGGCTGATCTCCATGGCTTCCGCAATGGTCGTGGTCGTGACGTTGGGCTCGCCCAGTTCGTTGAACAGGCGGAGGGAGACGTCTAGGATGCGGTCCCGGGTGCGGCGGGGGCCGGTTTGCTGTTTGGGTTCCATGGGCGACCGGGCGACCGGCAATTCGGTAAGTTGAAGCCGATTATAAGCAATCGCCGTTTGCCGCAATGCCGTATCGGCCACGGACGCCCTGTTTGACGATGGAAGCGCCCAGCGTCAGGCGGCCAGCGCCCGCAGCCAGTCCACCACGATCGGTCCGGCAATGGCGAGCCAGGTACCGCCGCACAGCACCAGCGCCAGCATCACCGCGGCGCTGCCGAAGTCCTTGGCGCGCTTGGACAGGCTGTGGCGCTCCAGCGAGATGCGATCGACCGCGGCTTCCACGCTGGAGTTGAGCAACTCCACAATGAGCACCAGCAGCAAGGTGCCCAGCAGCAGGATGCGCTCGACGATGCCTACCGGCAGTAGCAGGGCGCAGGGTGTCAGGATGACCACCAGCGTCAGTTCCTGGCGGAATGCGCTCTCTTCCAGCACCGCGTAGCGCAGGCCGGACAGCGAATTGATGCCGGCATGCCAGGCCCGTGCCAGGCCGCGATTGCCTTTGTGGGGGTTCTGCTCAATCGTGTAGTCGTTGTTCGGAGAGTCCTGGGCCGGCGCCGAGGTCTGGGGCGCTGGCGGGCGGTGCGGGTCGGACGGCGGGCGATGCGGAGTCGGCATGTTCGGATGTGGTACGTGCAGCGTTGCCGGTCAGCGCCGCGCGCACGGCCGGCAGCGGCTGCAGGTGAGTCAGGAACTGCTCGGAGGCGGCACGCCACGAGAACCGCTCGGCATGGGCGCGGGCGGTGGCACGGTCGATGCGCAGCGCCTCCAGGCAAGCTTCGCGCAAGTCTTCGTGCATCACCCCGGCGCCGCTGTCGCCAAGCACATCGATTGGCCCGGTCACCGGATAGGCGGCCACCGGCAGGCCGCTGGCCAGCGCTTCGAGCAAGACCAGCCCGAACGTATCGGTGCGGCTGGGGAATACGAAGACGTCGGCTGAAGCATACACCTTGGCCAGTTCCTGCTGGCTCAGCACCCCGAGGTAGCTGGCACCAGGATAGCGCGCACGTAGCGACGCCAGTGCCGGCCCGTCGCCGACCACCCACTTGGAGCCCGGCAGGTCCAGCGCGAGAAAGGCCTCGACGTTTTTTTCCACGGCGACGCGGCCCACATAGAGAAAGATCGGGTGCGCCGTGTTGAGCACGTTGACGTGCTGCGCGGTGAACACATCCAGGTCGACGCCGCGGGTCCACAGTACGCCGTGCGTGATGCCGAAGCTGCGCAGGTCCTGCAGCACCACGGGAGTCGGCGCCATCACCGCGCGCGCCGGGCCGTGGAACCAGCGCAGGAAGCGATAAGTCCACGCCAGCGGGATGCCGAAGCGCGCCTGCACGTACTCGGGGAAGCGCGTGTGGTAAGCCGTGGTGAAGGGCAGCCGCTCACGGATCGCATGGCGGCGCGCCGCCAGCCCCAGTGGTCCCTCGGTGGCAATGTGCAGGGCATCCGGTGCGAAGGACCGGATACGCTCCCTGACCTTGGCGCCGGCGAACAGGGACAGTGCGATCTCGGGATAGGTCGGGCAAGGAATGGTGCGGAATTCCTGCGGGGTGATCAGTTCCACCGTGTGTCCCATCGCGATCAGCTCGCGGCGGGTGGACTTGAGTGTGCGCACCACGCCATTGACCTGCGGCTCCCAGGCATCGGTGACGATCAGGATCTTCATGCGTGCTCCTTGCGGCCGGGCCGCGTGGGTGACGGGCCCCGGCGGCGCCGGGGCGATCAAGGTGATTGGCGAGAGTGGCGGTGGTGACCACATCAAGCCTTGTCAGGCCGTGGCGGTGGCGCGGCGGCTGGCCGTGGCCGGTGCATCGAGCAGGGTGGTCCAGTAGACGATCTGCAGCTCGCCGTCCTGGGTTTCCACCAGGGCGGACAGGCTCTCCACCCAGTCGCCGTCGTTGCAGTAGAGCTGGCCGTCCACCTCGCGGATCTCGGCCTTGTGGATATGGCCGCACACCACGCCGTCGCAGCCGCGCCGGCGCGCTTCGTCCACCATCGCTTGCTCGAACGAGTTGATGTAGTTCACCGCGTTCTTGACCTGGTGCTTCAGGTATTGCGATAGCGACCAGTACGGGAAGCCGAGACGGGCACGGATGCGGTTGAAGTGGCGATTGATGGCCAGGATCAGCGTGTAGAGCGAGTCGCCCAGGTAGGCCAGCCAGCGCGCGTGCTGCACCACGCCATCGAACAGGTCGCCATGCACTACCCACAGCCTGCGGCCGGCGGCGGTGACGTGGATGGCGTCTTCGCGCACCGTGATGTCGCCGAAGGCGAGACCGTCGAACTGGCGCGCCACCTCATCGTGGTTGCCCGGCACGTAGATCACCTCGGTGCCCTTGCGCGCCTTGCGCAGCAGCTTCTGCACCACGTCGTTGTGGCTTTGCGGCCAGTACCAGCCGCGGCGCAATTGCCAGCCGTCGATGATGTCGCCGACCAGGTAGAGCTGGTCCGATTCATTGTGCTTGAGGAAGTCGAGCAGGTAGTCGGCCTGGCAGCCGGGCGTGCCGAGATGGATGTCGGACAGCCAGATGGCACGGTAATGGCGGATCGGGTGGGAAGGGTGCGGGGTTTGGACTGTGGTGTCCGGGGGGGCAGGATTCGCAGGGGCGGGAGAGGTGGCGGTACGCGCGGGAGGCCGTTGCTGCAAGGTACTGCCCGGTGGCATGAATGCGGCCAGCGCGGCGGGCAGGGATTGAGACTCGGCGGTGCGGCTGCCCAGCAGATACGTGGCCTTGGCCAGACGTCCGCAGGCAGAACGAAGAGCTTGAACCATGGTGGCCCCGGTAGCGACGATGGCTGCATTGGGCCAGCAGCGCGTGACGGAGCGGTGACGGAAACATGAACGTCATATGACCGTTGCGAGGATGCCATGCGCGATGAGGGGCGCCGGCGTGCCAGGCTCTGGCGGTTGCCGCTTTGTACGATGCCGGGTTTGGGCTTCAAAAAAACAGCGCCGTACAAGAAACGGCGACAGCCCTTGGCTGCAAAAGCCAACAGCACCGAAATCGAAACCCGGCAACGTCCGCCGGCGGCTCAGGCCGCCGGAGCCACCGCCGACAACTGCGCAAGCGCGCGCAGCGCGGCCTGCGTGGCCTGCGGGTGCCGCAACAGGCTGACATGGCCGATGCCGGCCAGGGGAACGTGATGGGCGCCTTCCAGCCAGGACGTGCCGGCCGGGCCGGCGATGGAGTCGTGCCAGCTGAAGATCGACACCAGCACGGCGCGCTGGCGGGGCGTTTCCCGCGCCGCCAGCGCGCGCAGCCAGGCGCTGCCGCAGCGCATCTGGCGCGCGTTGAAACCGCCGCCGTAGCGGGCCAGCGCGCAGCCGTGGTGCGGGGTGCCCAGCGTGACGATGCCGCGGCACGGGGGCGGCGCACCCCTGCCGGCCAGCGCGGCACGCGCGGCCAGGCCGCCCATGCTGTGGCAGAGCAGGAGCGGAGGCTGGCCGGTGGTGGCGGCGATGCGTGCCATGGCGGCGCGCACTTCGAGGGCATAGTGATCGATGTCGCCGAAGACCGGGTCCAGGTCGATCGCCTCGCAGTGATAGCCGGCCGCCGCCAGGGCGGGCTGCATATCGAGCCAGACCGCATGGTTGCAGCCGTAGCCGTGCACCAGCAGCAGCGGCGGACGCGAACTCGGCGCATTGGCCGGACGGAGGCGCCGGTGCGAACAGAACGGCTGCAGCCAGTTGAACATGCGGAACACAGCGGCGTATTCGCGCAAGTAGCAGGCCAGCGCCTGCGGCAGCGTCAACGGCGCCGGCCGGGTGTCCAGCAAGGCGGGCGGGAGCGGCGGGCGGGTCTCGGCGGGCTCGCCGATGCCGCGCAGGGAAATGGCAAAGGCGCCGGCGACGGCAAGCCCCAGCACCGCCAGCACCACGCCGACGCCGGCCAGCAGGGCTGGGGCAAGGGACCAGTCATGCCAGTCATGGAGTGCGGTGGCGCAGCCCAGTGCTGCGGCGGCCTGCAATGCCACCGCGGTGCGGCGCAAGGCGGCAGCCGACAGGTTCATGGCTTGGGCGGGCGCAGGTCGGTCAGGCGGGTGCGGGCGAGGCGGTCGTGCAGGAACTGCCGCCTGGGGTCCAGCCAGGCCAGCAGGATCCAGAGCAGCAATCCGGCGCACAGCACGCCGATGAAGGGGCCCTTGACGAGGCCGAGGAAGTGGCCGGCCGCCGCCGAAGGTGGCAGCCACAGCCATGCCAGCAGGTAGCGCAGCGCCGCCTGCGGCCAGCGCGGGGGCGTTCCCGCGGCCGTCTCCACGCGCATGCGCCAGGTCTGCATGGCCAGTGTCTGGCCGTTGCGCTGCCAGAACCAGACGAAATAGCAGCCCAGCACCAGGAAGCTCCAGCATTGCATGGTGAAGCGACCGTCCAGGCCCAGTTGCTGCAGCCCAGGGCGCGCCAGCAGGTAGAGCCCGGTAGAGGCGCTCAGCACGCCGAACAGCAGCACGCCCTCGTACAACATGCAGGCGATGCGGCGGCGGATCGTCGGCGCCTGGCCCGGCCCCACGGGGCTGGCTGGCGCGGCGGATGCAGCCGGCTTGGCGTTGGATTTGGGCGTGGTGACGGCAGGCATGGCGATCAGACGGAAAAAGGGCGGGGTCCGGCGCCGGCTCGGCGGTGATGCCTGAGTGGGCAGCGCGCCGCCTGGTAAATAAGGCTGCCGGATGATGGGATCTGGCGGGATCCCATGACTCCCAAGTCATTCGCGGCAGCGGCGTCCACGGCGAGCCGGGCGGCGAAGCAGGGCCGCCAGGCAGGAAACAAGCGCCGCTGGGGCAGCACAAGCGGCATTATGCCAAAAGCCGGGATCGTCAGGGTATGGCAGTACGGGCAGCGCCACCGCAGGTCCTCAGCGGCGCACCGGCTCGTCGGGACTGGCAGTACTGCTGGCGGCAGCCTCGGTGGCGGCCTCGCGCGGGGTGTCCGCCGCCGGGGCCGGGGCGGCGGCCGTCGAGGTGGCTTGGGGCTCAGGCGCAGGTGGGGCGGCTTTGGGTGCCGGCGTGCGCCTGGCGTTGGAGGTGGCGCTGGCCGGCGCCTTCTTTTCCAGGTGCAATTGCCGCGTGGTCTCGGCGGGCAGCCGCTTGCCCGAGGGCAGTGCGCTGACTGCGCCCGGACGGCGCGGCACCTTCTCGGCCGCCGCCAGGTTCTTCTTCTGCTCTTCCGGCAACTGCTGGTACTTGTCCCAGGCTTCGGCCTTCTTCTGGGCCGGCACCGAGCGCGTGATCTGGTAGTTTTCGCGAGCCAGGCGGCGTTGCTGGGGCGTCATCTTGACCCATTCGGACATGCGAGTCTGCAGGCGTGCCTGTTCGGCGGGCGAAAACTTTGGATAACGCTCAGCGATCTGCAGCCATTTCCGCCTGTTCAACTCGGGGAAGGTGTTCCACTCCCCGGCCAGCGGCTCCAGAACGCGCTGCTGCACGGGGTTGAGTTCCTCCCAGGCCGGATGGGCGTTTGCGGCGGCGGCGGCAGCGGGCGCGCGGCCACCCTGTGCGTGGCACGTAAGCGGCCCCAGGTACAAAGTGACGGCGGCAGCCATCCCGGCCAGCAGCAAGGCTGCCAGCCGCCGGCGCGGTGCGTCGGGGTTGAGGTGGGCGCTGGTCATGTTACTGGCCGCGCTTCAGGAAGACGTGGAAGCCTTGGTCGGCATAGGCCGTGGGCGGGAGATCGTCGAGCAGCATGGCGGCATCCACATCCGCGAGCTCATCGACGCGCTGCTGCTGCTGCCAGTGGTAAATGCCGATCAGTCCGGCGGCCAGCGCCACCAGCGTCCACACCAGTCCGAGGCGGCGCAGCCATGCGCCGGCGCGATGCAGCGGCGAGTCATCCTCGTCGAAGGAGACCGTGTGCATCCCGGCCGTGGCCAGCTGCGGCGCGGTAACGGCGGCCTGCGCCTTCTTGCGGGACAGCGCTATCCGCCGCGCGGCGGCGAGCCGGTCGGTCACATTGTCGGGCAACGCATTCGCCGAGGCGTCCAGTGCCGTGCGAATCTCGTGTGCCAGGCGGCGTTCGTTGATTTCTTTTTCGTTTCTCGTGCTCATAGTCGGACCCCCCGCGCTCGCAATGCCTGCGCCAGTGTGTGCGTGGCACGGGAACAGTGCGTCTTGACGCTGCCTTCGGAGCATCCCATGACAGCAGCCGTTTCCGCGACGTCCATATCCTCCCAGTAACGCATTAGGAAGGCTTCGCGTTGACGTGCCGGCAAGCGCTGGATCTCCTGTTCGATGATGTGCATGGTCTGGGCGCGCTCGACCTTGTCGGCGCTGCTCTCGGCGGATTCGGTGCCGATCTCGGCCTCGAAAGTGTCGAGCAGGTCATTATCCTCGCCTTCGCGGTCGTCGCGCAGGTTGGAAAACAGCGTGACCCAGGTATTGCGCACTTTCTGGCGGCGGAACCAGTCGTGGATGGTGTTTTGCAGTATGCGCTGGAACAGCGGCGCGAGTTCAGCGGCGTTCTTGTCGCCATATTTTTCGGCGAGCTTGATCATCGCGTCCTGGACAATGTCCAGGGCGGCTTCGTCGTCGCGCACCGCAAACACGGCCTGCTTGAAGGCGCGCCGCTCGACGCTGGCGAGAAAGTCGGATAGTTCCTGATCGGTAGCCATGCAGGCGGGGTACAGACGGTGGGGCCTTGGCCGACGGATGTGCAGGAAACGGCTTCTTGCACGTCCAAAATGGTGGGATGCTAGCAAATAACCCCCCCTGTGACCATCCTTGTTCTCTCTTGTGGTCATTCAGGCGCGGGGTAGGGTAGTGCGTTCCCGAATTTTGCGCGAAGCCCCCGGGATGGAAAAAGCCCGTAGACCAGCCTGATGCAATACAGTATCATCGCTGGTTCACACGACATCAGTGGTTGTCTCATCCGGCCGCTTATGAGGCGGTCTTCCATGCAGACGCGCACCGCTTGAACCCGTGCCACAAGCCCGGCAGAGAGCATCCGAACAATTTTTTGCCGAAAATTGCAAAGGACTGAAATGAACATGCCCAGCGCGGAATTCCACGCAGACAGCAATTCATCTGCCGCACCCGAAATGATCGGGGCGGAAATTCTCGTTCACGCACTTGCCGAAGAAGGCGTCGAGTACGTCTGGGGCTACCCCGGCGGCGCAGTGCTGTATATCTACGACGAGTTTTACAAGCAAAAGAAGATCGAGCACATCCTAGTGCGCCACGAGCAGGCCGCGGTTCATGCCGCAGACGGCTATGCGCGTGCGACCGGCAAGGTGGGCTGCGCCCTGGTGACCTCCGGTCCCGGCGTCACCAATGCGGTGACGGGCATTGCCACGGCCTACCTGGACTCGATCCCGATGGTGATCATCACCGGCAACGTGCCGACGCACGCCATCGGACAGGATGCTTTCCAGGAATGCGACACGGTCGGCATCACCCGCCCCATCGTCAAGCACAACTTCCTGGTCAAGGACGTCCGCGATCTCGCTTCGACCATCAAGAAGGCGTTCTATATCGCCGCGACTGGCCGTCCTGGCCCGGTTGTCGTCGATATTCCCAAGGACGTTTCCCGCAATTCCTGCAAGTACGAGTACCCCAAGTCGGTCGACATGCGCTCGTACAGCCCGGTGAACAAGGGCCATTCGGGCCAGATCCGCAAGGCGCTCGCGCTGTTGCAGGGCGCCGAACGGCCGTTCATCTACGCAGGCGGCGGGGTGGTGCTGGCCAACGCCAGCGAGGAGCTGCGCCAGCTTGCCGCGCTGACCGGCCATCCGGTCACCAACACGCTGATGGGTCTCGGCTCGTTCCCTGGCACCAGCAAGCAGTTCGTCGGCATGCTCGGCATGCACGGCACGTATGAAGCCAATATGGCCATGCAGAACTGCGACGTGCTGATTGCCATCGGCGCCCGTTTCGACGACCGCGTGATCGGCAACCCGGCTCACTTCACCTCGCAGCCGCGCAAGATCATCCATATCGACATCGATCCGTCTTCCATCTCGAAGCGGGTCAAGGTCGACATTCCCATCGTGGGCCACGTCAAGGATGTGCTGCAGGAACTGATCGCGCAGCTGCAGGCCAGCGACGTGAAGCCCAAGCGCGAGGCCCTGGCCAAGTGGTGGGAGCAGATCGAGCAGTGGCGTTCGGTGGACTGCCTCAAGTACGACCGCGAATCCGAGATCATCAAGCCGCAGTACGTGGTGGAAAAGATCTGGGAACTGACCCACGGCGACGCCTTTGTCTGCTCGGACGTGGGCCAGCACCAGATGTGGGCCGCGCAGTTCTACAAGTTCAACGAGCCGCGCCGCTGGATCAATTCCGGCGGCCTGGGCACGATGGGCGTGGGCCTGCCATACGCGATGGGCATCAAGAAAGCCTTCCCCGAGAAGGAAGTGGTGACCATCACCGGCGAAGGCTCGATCCAGATGAACATCCAGGAACTGTCGACCTGCCTGCAGTACGACACCCCGGTGAAGATCTGCGCGCTCAACAACCGCTATCTCGGCATGGTGCGCCAGTGGCAGGAAATCGAGTACGACAACCGCTACTCGCACTCCTACATGGATGCGCTGCCCGATTTCGTCAAGCTGGCCGAGGCCTATGGCCACATCGGCATGCGCATCGAAAAGACGGCCGATGTCGAGCCCGCCCTGCGCGAAGCGTTCCGCCTGAAAGACCGTACCGTGTTCCTTGATTTCCAGACCGACCCGACTGAAAACGTGTGGCCGATGGTGCAGGCCGGCAAGGGTATCTCCGAAATGCTGCTTGGCGCGGAGGACCTGTAATGCGACATATCATTTCGGTCCTGCTGGAAAATGAACCCGGCGCGCTGTCGCGCGTGGTCGGCCTGTTCTCGGCGCGCGGCTACAACATCGAGACGTTGACGGTGGCACCCACCGAAGACGCTTCGCTGTCGCGCATGACCATCGTCACCAGTGGTTCGGACGACGTGATCGAGCAGATCACCAAGCACCTGAACCGTCTGGTGGAAGTGGTCAAGGTGGTGGACCTGACCGAAGGCGCGCACATCGAGCGCGAGCTGATGCTCGTCAAGGTGCGCGCGGTGGGCAAGGAGCGCGAGGAAATGAAGCGCACCGCCGACATCTTCCGCGGCCGCATCATCGACGTTACCGAGAAGACCTACACCATCGAGCTGACCGGCAACGGCGGCAAGCTGGATGCCTTCCTCGACGCCATCGACCGCGCCGCCATCCTCGAGACCGTCCGTACCGGCGGCTCGGGCATTGGCCGCGGCGAGCGCATCCTGAAGGTCTGAACCCGATTGCAGTATCCAGCGGCGGCGCCGGTGCCGGCACTAGCCGGGCGGTAGCCGCCAACCCGACACACGAAAACGAAAGATCGAAGGAATTATCATGAAAGTGTTTTACGACAAGGACGCCGACCTCTCCCTGATCAAGGGCAAGAACGTCACCATCATCGGCTACGGCTCGCAAGGCCACGCCCACGCGCAGAACCTGAACGACTCCGGCGTCAAGGTGACGGTCGGCCTGCGCAAGAGCGGCGCATCGTGGAACAAGGCAGTCAACGCTGGCCTGCAAGTCAAGGAAGTGGCCGACGCCGTCAAGGACGCCGACGTGGTCATGATCCTGCTGCCGGACGAGCAGATCGCCGACGTGTACAAGAACGAAGTGCACGATAACATCAAGCAAGGCGCAGCACTGGCCTTCGCCCACGGCTTCAACGTGCACTACGGTGCCGTGATCCCGCGCGCCGACCTCGACGTGATCATGATCGCCCCGAAGGCCCCGGGCCACACCGTGCGCTCGACCTACGCCCAAGGCGGCGGCGTGCCCCACCTGATCGCCGTGCACCAGGACAAGTCCGGCGCCGCCCGTGACATCGCCCTGTCGTACGCTACCGCCAATGGCGGCGGCCGCGCCGGCATCATCGAAACCAACTTCCGCGAAGAAACCGAAACCGACCTGTTCGGCGAGCAGGCCGTGCTGTGCGGCGGTACCGTGGAACTGATCAAGGCTGGCTTCGAGACGCTGGTGGAAGCCGGCTACGCGCCGGAAATGGCTTACTTCGAGTGCCTGCACGAACTCAAGCTGATCGTCGACCTGATCTATGAAGGCGGCATCGCCAACATGAACTACTCGATCTCCAACAACGCCGAATACGGCGAATACGTCACCGGCCCGCGCGTCGTGACCGAGGAGACCAAGAAGGCCATGAAGCAATGCCTGACCGACATCCAGACCGGCGAATACGCCAAGAGCTTCCTGCTGGAAAACAAGGCCGGCGCCCCGACCCTGATCTCACGCCGCCGCCTGACGGCCGAGCACCAGATCGAGGAAGTGGGTGCCAAGCTGCGCGCCATGATGCCCTGGATCGCAAAGAACAAGCTGGTCGACCAGTCGAAGAACTAAGCTGTATTGCAGCCCGACGGCCCGCCGCCGCTGACGGCGCGGGCCGCAGCCGTTCAGTATTCCGCGCAATATCCCCGCTTCGAGGGGTTATTCGGGCGGGGACTGAACGGCTTTTTGTTATCCTTGTCAGACTTATTCCTCTATCCAAGCACTGCATGAACTATCCTCATCCGCTGATCGCCCGTGAAGGCTGGCCGTTCCTGGCCGGCGCCTTTGTCATCTCGCTGCTGGTGCAGGTCAGCGCTGGCTTCTGGTGGGCCTTGCCGCTGTGGATCATTACGCTGTTCGTGCTGCAGTTTTTCCGCGATCCGCCGCGGCACATCCCGGCCCAGCCGAACGCCGTCCTGGCCCCCGCCGACGGCCGCATCGTGGTGGTCGAGAAGACCATGGATCCCTTTGCGGGGCGCGAGGCGCTGAAGATCAGTGTCTTCATGAACGTGTTCAACGTACACTCCAACCGCGTCTCCGTGGATGGCAAGGTAGAGAAGGTCGAGTATTTCCCCGGCAAGTTCGTCAACGCCGACCTCGACAAGGCCTCGCTGGAAAACGAACGCAACGCTGTGGTCATCCGCCGTGCCGCTGACGGCAAGGTGGTGACCCTGGTACAGGTGGCCGGCCTGGTGGCCCGCCGCATCCTCTGCTACACCCGGGTTGGCGAAACGCTTTCGCGTGGCCAGCGCTACGGATTCATCCGCTTTGGCTCGCGCGTCGACGTCTACCTGCCGGTGGATGCGCGCCCGCGCGTCACCATTGGCGAAAAAGTGTCGGCCTCGTCGACCATCCTGGCCGAACTGGATTAATCCGGCCAGGCCGGAATACACCGGACCCACTGGAGAACAGGCATGGGTGCTTTCAACCGACGCAACAAGCGCGTTAGCAATGGCAACGTGACGAATTTGCGTCCTTTCCGCCACAATCAGCTGCGCGGCAACGAACCCGACGACTTCGACGACGAAGCCGGCGACGATCACGATATCGAGTATGTGCGCCCGCGCCGGCGCGGTATCTACCTGCTGCCCAACGCGTTCACCACGGCGGCGCTGTTCGCCGGGTTCTTCGCCATCGTGCAGGCCATGAACATGCGCTTCGACAGCGCGGCCATCGCCATCTTCGCCGCCATGGTGCTGGATGGCATGGACGGCCGCGTGGCGCGCATCACCAACACGCAGAGCGCGTTCGGCGAGCAATATGACTCGTTGTCGGACATGACCTCATTTGGGGTTGCGCCGGCGCTGGTGATGTACGAGTGGATCCTGCACGACTTGGGCAAGTGGGGATGGATCGCCGCGTTTGTCTATTGCACGTGCGCGGCACTGCGGCTGGCACGTTTCAACGCCAACATCGGCGTGGTCGACAAGCGCTTCTTCCAGGGGCTGCCCAGCCCGGCGGCGGCGGCGCTGGTGGCCGGCTTTGTCTGGCTGGTGATCGACAACAAGCTGCCGGTGAAGGAACTGTGGATGCCGTGGGTGGCATTCGGCATCACGCTGTATGCCGGGCTTTCGATGGTCTCCAACGCGCCCTTCTACAGCGGCAAGGCGCTCGACGTTCGCTACCGCGTGCCTTTCGGCATGATGGTGCTGGTACTGGTGCTGTTTGTTGTGGTCTCGACGGATCCGCCGGTGGCGTTGTTCGGGCTGTTCGTGGCATACGCCATTTCCGGCTACCTGCTATGGGGCTGGCATGCGTTGCATGGCAAGCCGGCAGGCATCCGGACGGTGCGGGACGGTGGGAACGAACGTTCCTGACGGCAGGTCAGTAAAGAGGCGCTACGGCGCCTTTTTTTGCTTTTCGTTTTCCAGAACTCTGCGCTGTCCGGCCCGCAAGGCCGGGGCGCAGGCTAGCGGCGTGGTTTGCCGTGGTTTGCTGTATCCACTGTTGTCCACTTATCACTGACCAACTGGAGGTTCTCATGGGCATGCTCGACTTCATCAAGGAAGCAGGAGAGAAACTGTTCGGCGGCAGCGCAGCCAAGGCTGCGCCGGCCGAGGCTCCGGCCGATGCACCGTCGGCGGACGTCGACGCGGCCAACCGCGCGGCTGGCGATGCCATCGAGGGCTACATCAAGCAGATGAACCTGGATGCCACCGGGTTGATGGTGCAGGTCGACGGTGCACAGGCGCTGGTGACGGTATTCGGCGTGGCGCCGGATCAGGCGACCCGCGAGAAGATCGTCCTGTGCTGCGGCAATGTGCAGGGCGTGGAGAAGGTCGAGGACAAGATGTCGGTCAATGTCGACTCGATCGAGTCGACATGGCATACGGTGGTCAAGGGCGACACTTTGTGGGCGATTTCCCAGACGGCCTATGGCAACGGTGCGCTATACACCACCATCTTCGAGGCCAACCAGCCGATGTTGTCGCATCCGGACAAGATCTATCCCGGCCAGAAGCTGCGCATCCCGTCCAAGGCCTGACGGCTGGCATCCCAGGGGCAGGGCCGCCCCTGGGGCCTTTCTTGCCGGCGATCACCCCGATTCACGCGACCATATTGCACACGCCCGGCATCTCGGCTATAGTCGCTGACATGATTTCGCGCCAAGCCCTACTCGCCCGCACCATTCTAGGTGGCCTACTAGGTCATCAGGTCGGGACGCGTTCGCGCTGAGGGAAGCCAAGACCCTCGCGCCAAGTCACACAGGATTCATAAAACGCCCCGGCCTGCATCACTGCACGCCGGGGCGTTTTGCATTCAGCACCAATACAGCAGCACAGCAAAACAACACGGCGAATGCCGAGACAGCAACTTGATTCGCCAGATACAAAGATAAGCCCAGGAGCCCCACCCATGTCCGACAAACTCATTATTTTCGACACCACCTTGCGCGACGGCGAACAGTCGCCAGGCGCCTCCATGACCCGCGAGGAAAAGATCCGCATCGCGCGGCAGTTGGAGCGCCTGAAGGTCGACGTGATCGAAGCCGGCTTTGCGGCCAGCTCCAACGGCGACTTTGAAGCGATCCGCTCCATCGCGCAGGTCGTCAAGGATTCGACCATCTGCTCGCTGGCCCGCGCCAACGACCGCGATATCTCGCGCGCGGCGGAGGCGCTGAAGCCGGCCAACTCCTTCCGTATCCATACCTTCATCGCCACTTCGGCGCTGCATATGGAAAAGAAGCTGCGCATGACGCCGGACCAGGTCTATGAACAGGCCATCCTGGCGGTACGCTTTGCGCGCCAGTTCACCGACGATATCGAGTTTTCTCCCGAAGACGGCAGCCGTTCGGACATGGATTTCCTGTGCCGCGTGCTCGAAGGCGTGATTCGTGAAGGCGCTACCACCATCAACCTGCCGGATACCGTGGGTTATGCCGTGCCGGAAGGCTATGCAGGGCTGATCCGCTCGGTGCGCGAGCGCATCCCCAATTCCGACAAGGCCATCTGGTCCGTGCATTGCCATAACGACCTCGGCATGGCGGTGGCCAACTCGCTGGCAGCGGTCAAGCTCGGTGGCGCGCGCCAGGTCGAGTGCACCATCAATGGCCTCGGCGAGCGCGCCGGCAATACCAGCCTGGAAGAAGTGGTGATGGCGGTGAAGACGCGCCGCGACTACTTCGACCTCGACGTCGGTGTGGACACCACGCAGATCGTGCCGGCCTCCAAGCTGGTATCGCAGATCACCGGCTTCGTGGTGCAACCCAACAAGGCCGTGGTCGGCGCCAACGCGTTCGCCCATGCTTCGGGCATCCACCAGGATGGCGTGCTGAAGGCGCGCGATACCTACGAGATCATGCGGGCCGAAGATGTGGGTTGGAGCGCCAACAAGATCGTGCTGGGCAAGCTCTCGGGCCGCAACGCCTTCAAGCAGCGCCTGCAGGAACTCGGCATCGAACTGGAAAGCGAGAGCGAAGTCAACGCCGCGTTCACCCGCTTCAAGGAACTGGCCGACCAGAAGTCCGAGATCTTCGACGAAGACATCATGGCCATCGTTTCCGACGAGGCACACGACGTCAACGAGCACTTCCGCTTTATCTCCCTGTCGCAGCACTCCGAAACCGGCGAGCGTCCGCATGCGCGCGTGGTGTTCAATATGGACGGCCAGGAACTGACCGGGGAGGGCGAGGGCAACGGTCCGGTCGATGCCACGCTGCACGCGATTGAAGGCAAGGTCAACAGCGGCGCCGAACTGGTGCTGTATTCCGTCAATGCCATTACCGCCGGCACGCAGGCCCAGGGCGAGGTAACGGTCCGCTTGTCCAAGGGCGGGCGCATCGTCAACGGCGTGGGCACCGATCCCGATATCGTGGCCGCTTCGGCCAAGGCCTACCTGGCTGCCTTGAACAAGCTGCACGACAAGGCCGTGCAGAAGATCAACCCGCAGATCTGATCCCGATCTGACCGGTAAGCCCGCGGCCTAAGCGGCAGCGGGGCTTGAATCGGCCCGCCGCGTTCCCACGAGGACGACGGCGGGCGTTTTGCGTCCTGCGCATGCCCCCCGATCGGCCCTGGCCACACCTCAGCGGCGCCGGCCAGGCCCGTTGACGAGGGGGTCGGGTGTGATCTGGATCTGGCGCAGCACGCCGCCGTCGTCGAAATAGAAATTGAACATTGACGGCCAGTTGCCTTCATGGAGGAAGCGGTAAGGCCACACTTCGCGCTTCATCAGCGGGAAATACTGCTTGGGCTCGCGGGGCTTGCCGAAGTGCTGTTCTACATCGAGCTTGGTCCAGACATCGACCTCCGCCTGATAGAGTTCGTTGGTCTGCAGCATCTGGCGGAACGCGGTGAGCTTGCCGCCGCGGTCGAAGTCGGCCGCGTAGGTCTGCTGCCCGAAGGGCTGCTTCGAGTAGATCTAGCGCTGCTTGCCATCGGGCAGCGCATACGTATCGGTTGGCGTGCCGAAGCGGGCCTGTATGGCGGCTTCCGGTGCCCCCAGCATCTTCCCGGCCTCCTGAACGGGTTGCAGCGCGGAGCAGCCCGCCAGGGTGGCAGCCACTGCTGCGAGATCCCTCTGGTGTCACATGGCGATGGGATCCTCATGGCTGTCCCCCCGGCTAATTATTGTGGTGATGAGGATTAGGAGTGTAGCTGCGCACAAATGCAGTGTGCGGCTCACGTGATCCAGCAGACTCTCCATGGTAGGGCGTGTTATAAGTCCGCGGCGCCTCCTAAAGGGCACTCGTTGGGAGCCGTTATCTACTCTTTCAGATTTTATGCCTTGACCGGCGCATTCGTAGATCCATTTCCATGCATGGCAAACTCACGGTTCCGCCTGACCTCCGGAGGCTCGGGCTCGACGGTATCCTTATTATCAACGTTCGCTCCTTCGTCGAGCGGCGCAAGCATATCGACGCGCAACTCGCCCGCTTCGGCCTGGAGGGCGAGTTCGTCCACGATTTCGATGCCACTGATATTGATCCGGACACCGATCGCGCTTATTTCAAGGGCACAGGGCTACGCCCCGGACAGAAGTCCTGCTCGCTGAAGCATGTCGTTGCGCTCAAGCGTATCCAGGAGCGCGGATGGCGGCGTAGCCTGGTGTTGGAAGACGATGCCGTGCTATCCGATGACTTTATGGCTGGCCTGGCTCAAGCATTGAAAGAGGGCGCTTCCTACGCGAATCCGCGCGTCATCTATCTGGGCTGCGGTGCAAACCAGTACACGCCTCGCAGCGAGCGGGTGGCGGGGCAGCGCCTGTATCGCAATTCCCGCGGCCGCCTTACCGATTCCTATCTGATTGGTTCCGTCGAGGCCGGCCTCCGGCTCGACTGGATGGCGCGCAATCCGACGGAACTGCCGATCGACCTGGCGTTCGACAAAATGGATCACGACGTGGGCATCGCCATTCTCTGGCTCGAAGACCCGGTGGTGGAGCAGGGCAGCAAGAATGGTGCGTTTCGAAACACGCTGGAGCCGGTGACTCGCGACCCCTTCGTGCAGCGCTTTCACTTCAACTGGAAGAAACTCTGGCAAAAGCGCGTGCGCCAGCTCTGGCGCTAGCGTCCGCGCGCCGGAATGCGCCGGCTTGGGGCCGAATAGAGGGAGCCAGCACCGCTGGCTCTTCGTTCCCCCTTCAACTTCCTCTATTTTCGTCGGCACTTGGGCTATTCTCGCTCAATTCCGCGCTTTGCCGCGAAGGTGCGCCCATTTGCCTCCGCCTGGTACCTGGCTTACCATGCAGCGCTTTAGCGGGAGGTCTCTCGATGTGGTGTAAACGATGGCTGGCAGCTTGCTTGCTCGCGGTAGCGGCAGGGGCCGGCGCGCAGGAGCCGATCCGTCTCGGCATGATCGAGGGGTTGTCCGGTCCCTTTGCCAACGCGGGCGATGCCGTTGTGCGCAACCTGCGGATTGCCATCGATCGCGTCAACGGGCGTGGCGGCGTCAAGACTGCCGAGGGCCCGCGTCCCTTTGAACTCGTTACCTTCGATAGCAAGGGCAATGTCGATGAGAGCCTGATCCAGTTGCGCGGCCTGGTGGACAGGAACATCCCCTTTGTCCTGCAAGGCAATAGTTCGGCTGTGGCTGGCGCGCTGGTGGGCGCCATCAATCGGCACAACGCGCGCCAGCCTGAGGCGCGCGTGCTCTTCCTCAACTATTCCGCGGTCGATCCCGCGCTGACCAACGAAAGCTGCAGTTTCTGGCATTTCCGCTTCGACGCGAGTGCCGATATGCGTATGCAGGCGCTGACCGAGGTTATCCGCGCTGATACCAGCGTGCGGCGCGTGTACCTGATCGACCAGGATTACAGTTTTGGTCATCAGGTGGCTCGTTCGGCACGTGAGATGCTGGCCGTCAAGCGCCCTGAGCTGCGCATCGTGGGCGATGAGTTTCATCCGATCGGCAAAATCAAGGATTTCGCCCCATATATCGCCAAGATCAAGGCCAGTGGCGCGGACGCCGTGATTACGGGCAACTGGGGCAACGATCTCACGCTGATGGTCAAGGCAGCGCGCGAAGGCGGACTGAAGGCCAAGTTCTACACGTTCTATGGCAACGGCCTGGGCGCGCCGGCGGCCATGGGCGACGCCGGGGTCGGGCGGGTGCTGGCGGTGGCCGAGTGGCATCCGAACGTGGGCGGCGCGGCTTCGGATGCGTTCTACCAGGCGTTCCGGGCGCGCTACCCGGAGCCCAAGGACGACTACGTGCACCTGCGCATGCAGATGATGGTGGAGATGCTGGCCCGGGCGATCGAGAAGGCAGGGTCGACGGATGCCGTCAAGGTGGCGCGGGCGCTCGAGGGTATGCGCTATGTCAACGATTTTCATGAGGCTACTATCCGGGCCGATGACCATCAGGTGCTGCAGCCGCTTTATGTTTCCGTGATGGAGCGGCAGGGCGGGGATGTGCGGTTCGATAACGAAGGGTCGGGGTATGGGTTCCGGACTGTCAGGAAGCTGAAGTCCGCCCAGACTACACTGTCTACCAGTTGCAAGATGGAGAGGTTTTAGCGGGGATTCGGCGGGGGGCAGCCAGCCCACAACCGGGCAAATTCCATCCCCATCCCAATTTCCGCTATAATCGCCGGCTGTCACAGCCAACCGGTTGCTCAATCGGTACGGCCAGGACAGAAAATTGCCTGACAGCAACATCAAAGGCACGACGCATATGGCACATTCCGCGCTGTAGCGTTCGCAAGTGAAAAGGAAATCACCATGGCAGTAGCCGAAATCAACAGCAAGACCGAAGTCATCAAGCAGTTCGCACGTGCCGCCAACGACACCGGTAGCCCGGAAGTCCAGGTCGCCCTGCTGACCAACCGCATCAACGAACTGACCCCCCACTTCAAGGCCAACATGAAGGATCACCACAGCCGCCGCGGTCTGCTGCGCATGGTGAGCCGTCGTCGCCGCCTGCTGGACTACCTCAAGGCCAACGATGCCGACCGTTATCGTTCGCTGATCGAGAAGCTCGGCCTGCGTAAGTAAGCAGTCAGGATCGTCCGGATGGCAGCACGAATGGATGCACTGCACGCCTTCGCGTGAGCCACGAATGCCTGCGTCAGCCCCGCTGATGCAGGCATTTTGTTTTTGCGGCCGGAAGGTCGATGCCTTGAATCGCTTAAAGTGATTTGTATTTCGCTTGATGGCGCCATGCCCCCCGGGCCGGCGCCCGTTGCGCCAAGACGTGCAACGGAGTAAGTTACTTCGTTCTTTAGCTTTTTCTGCAGTGATTCGTCTGCAGTCATTCAAATACCGGAGTCGGGCAAGGAAACGGGGTTTTGTGTCATTCCAGGGCGGTATCCACCTGAGCGCCAACTGAGCAGGTGCCGCACTGGAATGGCATAGCACTTCCCTGCAACTGCGACCGACGATGATCCGGCAGTTCGCCCGCGGCTGCTAACGCGGGCGTTGCACAAGCGTGCAAGCGCGAATTAAAGGAACGCTCATGACCATGTTCAATAAGATCGTCAAGGAATTCCAGTGGGGCCAGCACAAGGTGCGCCTGGAAACTGGCGAGATTGCCCGCCAGGCTGGCGGTGCCGTGATCGTCGACATTGAAGACACCGTGGTGCTCGCCACCGTTGTCGCTGCCAAGTCGCCCAAGGCCGGCCAGGACTTCTTCCCGCTGACCGTCGACTACATCGAAAAGACCTACGCCGCCGGCAAGATCCCCGGTGGCTTCTTCAAGCGTGAAGGCCGTCCGTCGGAAAACGAGACGCTGACCTCGCGCCTGATCGACCGTCCGCTGCGCCCGCTGTTCCCGGAAGGTTTCTACAACGAAGTGCAAGTGGTCATCCACGTGCTGTCGTTGAACCCGGAAGTGCCGGCGGATATCCCCGCCCTGATCGGCGCGTCGGCTGCCCTGGCAGTGTCGGGCATTCCGTTCAGCGGCCCGGTCGGCGCGGCGCGCGTTGGCTACAAGGACGGCCAGTACCTGCTGAACCCGACCCGCTCGCAGATCGCCGCATCGGAACTGGACCTCGTGGTAGCCGGTACCGAGCGCGCCGTGCTGATGGTGGAGTCGGAAGCCCGCCAACTGTCGGAAGAAGTGATGCTGGGCGCCGTGGTCTATGGCCACGAGCAAATGCAGACCGCCATCAACGCCATCCATGAGCTGGTGCGCGACGGCGGCAAGCCGGAGTGGGACTGGACCGCCGCACCGAAGAACGAAGCGCTGATCGCCAAGGTTGGCGAGATCGCCCTGCCGCTGCTGCAGGACGCCTACCAGCTGCGCCAGAAGTCGGCTCGCAGCCAGAAGCTCAAGGAAGTCTACGCCTCCGTGACGGCCAAGCTGGCCGAAGCCGGCGTGGAAGCCGACAAGGTCGAAGTGGGCAACGTGCTGTTCGACATCGAAGCCAAGATCGTGCGCAGCCAGGTGCTGTCGGGCGAGCCGCGCATCGATGGCCGCGACACCCGCACCGTGCGCCCGATCGAGATCCGTTCGTCGGTGCTGCCGCGCGCCCACGGCTCGGCCATCTTCACCCGTGGTGAAACCCAGGCGCTGGTGGTTGCCACGCTGGGCACCAAGGGCGACGAGCAGATCATCGACGCGCTCGCCGGCGAATACCGCGACCGCTTCATGCTCCACTACAACATGCCTCCGTTCGCCACCGGCGAAACCGGTCGCGTGGGCAGCCCCAAGCGCCGCGAAATCGGCCACGGCCGCCTCGCCAAGCGCGCGCTGATCCCGGTCCTGCCGAAGGATGACGAATTTGCCTACACCATTCGGCTGGTGTCGGAAATCACCGAATCCAACGGCTCGTCGTCGATGGCATCGGTGTGCGGCGGCTGCCTGGCACTGATGGACGCCGGCGTTCCGATCAAGGCGCACGTGGCCGGCGTGGCCATGGGCCTGATCCTGGAAGGCAACAAGTTCGCCGTGCTGACCGACATCCTCGGTGACGAGGACCACCTTGGCGACATGGACTTCAAGGTCGCGGGTACCGACAACGGCATCACGGCGCTGCAGATGGACATCAAGGTCCAGGGCATCACCAAGGAAATCATGCAGGTCGCGCTGGCGCAAGCCAAGGAAGGCCGCCTGCATATACTGGGCAAGATGCAGGATGCGATGGGCCATGCGCGCACCGAGCTGTCGGAGCACGCACCGCGCATGATCACCATGAAGATCCATCCGGACAAGATCCGCGAAGTGATCGGCAAGGGCGGCTCGACCATCCAGGCGCTGACCAAGGAAACCGGCACCACCATCGACATCCAGGAAGACGGCACGATCACCATCGCCTCGACCTCGACCGATGGCATGGCCGAAGCCAAGCGCCGCATCGAAGGCATCACCGCGGAAGCCGAAGTGGGCAAGATCTACGCCGGCACCGTGCTGAAGCTGCTGGACTTTGGCGCCATCGTCAACATCCTGCCGGGCAAGGACGGCCTGCTTCACATCTCCGAGATCGTCAACGAGCGCGTCAAGGACATCAAGGATTGGCTCAAGGAAGGCCAGCACGTTCGCGTGAAGCTGATCCAGGCCGACGAGAAGGGCCGCCTGCGCCTGTCCCTGAAGGCCGCGCTGGCCGAAGAGGGTGGCAGCATCAGTCCGATCGCCAACACCAGCGAAGCACCTGCTGCACCTGCTGCACCTGCTGCACCGGCCGCACCGGCCGCACCGGCCGCACCGGCCGCACCGGCTGCGCCGACGACGCCTTCGGCGGATCAGCAACAGCAGTAAGCGTTTCGTAGTATCCGTAGCGGAGAAAGCGGCTGGCGATGTCCAGCCGTTTTTTTGTTTACACTGCCGCCAGTCCTGTCCGCCACGGGCGGCCCGTTCGGCCCGTTTGTAGGGCTGCGCGGCGGCAGAGCAGATCGATCCCCCGTCATGCGTGCGAGAGCCCGCCGCATGTGAAAAGCAAGGAGCAGCAATGCAAGCCATCGAAATCCGCGAATACGGCGCCCCCGAAGTCCTGCAACTGGCGCAACGTCCCGATCCCGTGCCCAAGGCGGGAGAGATCCTGATCCGCGTGAGCGCGGCCGGCATCAACCGCCCCGACGTATTCCAGCGCACCGGAAACTATCCTGTGCCGCCCGGCGCGTCCGACCTGCCGGGCCTGGAAGTGGCGGGTGTGGTTGCCGGCGGCGACCTGTCGCACGCCGACAACCGCTTCGGCCTGAAGCTGGGCGATCGCGTCTGCGCGCTGGTGCAGGGCGGTGGCTACGCCGAGTTGTGCGTGGCCCCCGCGGCGCAATGCCTGCCGGTGCCGGCCGGCCTGTCGGATATCGAGGCCGCGGCATTGCCCGAGACCTTCTTCACCGTGTGGAGCAATGTGTTCGATCGCGGCTACCTGGGCCGCGGCCCGCTGGGCAAGGGTGAGACCCTGCTGATCCAGGGTGGCTCCAGCGGCATCGGCACGACCGCCATCCAGATTGCCAAGGCACTGGGCCACAAGGTCTTCGTGACGGCTGGCAGCGCTGACAAGTGCCGTGCCTGCGAGGAGCTCGGCGCCGACCGCGCCATCAACTACAAAACCGAAGACTTCGTCGCCGAGGTCAAGGCGTTGACCGGTGGCCGCGGCGCGGACGTCATCCTCGACATGGTGGCCGGCCCCTACCTGGCGCGCGAGCTTTCCTGCGTGGCCGACGACGGCCGCATCGTGATCATTGCGCTGCTGGGCGGCGCCAAGGCGGAGATCCCGTTAGGCGACATCCTGCGCCGACGCATCACCGTTACCGGTTCGACGCTGCGTCCGCGCCCGGCTTCGTTCAAGGGCGAGATCGCGCAAGCGCTGCATCAGAACGTCTGGCCGCTGCTGGCCGCAGGCAAGATCAAGCCGGTGATCCACCAGACCTTCCCGGCCGCCCAGGCGGCCGACGCGCATCGCCTGATGGAGTCGAGCGAGCACATCGGCAAGATCGTCCTGACCTGGTAAGCGGGCGGGGCCGGGGCTGCGCGCCCCGGCGGGATGGCAGGGTAGGGCGGGCCCCGGGATCGCCTGGGCGCGGGAGCCTCAGGGCCGATTTCGGGCCCCTTCGGTGGCGTAGGGCCCTGGCCCGCGCTACAATAGCCGGTTTGATTGAGAGGGGCGCCCTGTGAGACAAAAGCTCGTCATCGGCAACTGGAAGATGCACGGCAGCCTGGCCGCCAACGCGGCCCTGCTGGAAGGTATCAAGGCTGTACCGGCACGTGCCCGCCTTGCGGTGTGTGCGCCGTTCCCTTACCTGGCGCAGTGCCAGTCGTTGCTGGCCGGCTCCAATGTGGCCTGGGGCGCTCAAGACGTATCCGCCGAGGCGCGCGGTGCCTTCACGGGCGAAGTGGCGGCATCCATGCTGGCCGAGTTCGGTGTTTCGTACGCCCTCGTAGGGCATTCGGAGCGCCGCAGCTACCATGGCGAGAGCGATGCCACGGTGGCGGCCAAGGCGCTGCGCGCACTCGAATTCGGCATCGTGCCGGTAGTGTGCGTGGGCGAGACCCTGGCGCAGCGCGAGGCCGGCGAGACCGAGGCGGTGGTTGGCCGTCAGCTTGGTGCCGTGCTCGAAGCGCTGTCGCTGGAGCAACTTGGGCGTATCGTGCTGGCATATGAGCCGGTGTGGGCAATCGGCACCGGCAAGACCGCAAGCAGCGAGCAGGCCCAGGCCGTTCATGCCTTCCTGCGCGGCCAGGTGGCAGCGCGCGATGCAGGGGTTGCGGCTCGCATGGCCATGCTGTACGGCGGCAGCGTCAAGCCGGACAACGCGGCAGAACTATTTTCCATGCCCGACATCGACGGGGGGCTGATCGGAGGCGCCTCGCTGAAGTCGGACGATTTCCTCGCGATCGGCAACGCCTGAATGCCGGCCGCTCATAGGGTCTGATCAGGCAAGCGAATCGAACCAAATGGCAATTTTCAAAACTTTGTTGGTAGTGGCGCAGGTACTATCCGCGCTTGGCGTGATTGGCCTGGTGCTGCTGCAGCATGGCAAGGGCGCCGATGTCGGTGCGGCGTTCGGCTCGGGGGCCTCGGGCAGCCTGTTCGGCGCCACCGGCTCGGCCAACTTCCTGTCGCGTACCACCGCCGTGCTGGCGACGCTGTTCTTCATCTGCACGCTGAGCCTGACGCTGCTGGGCAACTATCGACCGGCGGCATCGCTGGGTGTGATGGGCTCCGCGCCGCAGGTGGCGCCGGCAGTGGCGGGGGCTTCGGCACCTGCAGCGGCTGCTGCTGCATCGGGTGCCGCGGCGTCGAATTCGTCCGCGCCCGCAGTACCGAAATAATCAACCTGCCTTGTGTCTGATTCTTGAAGATTTTTGCAGTTGTGCATTGAACAAATCGGGAATTCTAGGTTAGAATACAAGGCTTGAAACGATCCCCCAGCGACGGGGCTCCAGCCAGGACAAAGCAGTCCCAGCCAGAGTTCCGAAGGGTGTAAAAACCCTGGGCCCTGAAAAGCCCGGCGCGAGGCAACATTGTTTCTCCCCCAGCCGACGTGGTGAAATTGGTAGACACGCTATCTTGAGGGGGTAGTGGCGAAAGCTGTGCGAGTTCGAGTCTCGCCGTCGGCACCAAACAACTTGATCGGGTTGCCCGTCCGGAGTTTATCCTGGATGGGCAACCCGGCCAGTCCGCAAGGCGGCGTCGTAATTTCTACGGAATGGCGCTTGGGGTGGGCAACAGGACGCCGCTTACCGCTGGTGCTGTTGACAACATTCCAGATAAGGCTGGCCGTACCTTGAATCTCGAAGCCTACTTCCCCGTCCTCATCTTCATCATCTTCGGTGTCGTGCTCGGCATTGCACTGATGTCGATTGGCCGAATTCTCGGTCCCAACAAACCTGATCCCGCGAAGCTCTCTCCGTACGAGTGCGGCTTCGAAGCGTTCGAGGACGCGCGCATGAAGTTCGACGTGCGCTACTACCTCATCGCTATTCTTTTTATCCTGTTCGATCTCGAAACCGCCTTCCTGTTTCCCTGGGGTGTAGCCCTGCGGGATATCGGCTGGCCGGGTTTCTTCGCCATGGGCGTGTTTCTGCTGGAATTCATCGTGGGCTTCGTCTACATCTGGAAAAAGGGCGCGCTCGATTGGGAGTGATGTGATATGGCAATCGAAGGCGTTCTCAATGAAGGCTTCGTCACGACTACCGCTGACAAGCTGATCAACTGGACCCGCACCGGGTCGCTCTGGCCGATGACCTTTGGCCTGGCGTGCTGCGCTGTGGAAATGATGCATGCTGGCGCCGCGCGCTACGACATGGACCGCTTTGGCGTGATTTTCCGCCCGTCGCCGCGCCAGTCGGACGTGATGATCGTGGCCGGCACGCTGTGCAACAAGATGGCCCCCGCGCTGCGCAAGGTCTACGACCAGATGGCAGAGCCACGTTGGGTAATCTCGATGGGTTCGTGCGCGAATGGCGGCGGCTACTATCACTACTCGTATTCAGTGGTGCGTGGTTGCGACCGGATCGTGCCGGTGGATATCTATGTGCCTGGCTGCCCCCCCACGGCGGAAGCGCTGATCTACGGCATCATCCAGCTGCAGAACAAGATCCGTCGCACCAACACCATCGCGCGCAAGGGCTGACATGTCGAACCTCGATACTCTGAAGGCAGCGCTCGAAAAGGTACTGGGCAAGCGTATCCAGAAACTGGTGGAGGCGGTAGGCGAGATTACCCTTATCGTCAAGGCCGAAGACTCCGTCGAAACCGCGCTGATGCTGCGCGACGATCCGTCGCTGCGCTTCGAGCAGCTGATCGACGTTTGCGGCGTCGACTATTCCTCCTATGGCGACGGTGCCTGGGATGGTCCCCGTTTCGCCGCCGTGACGCACCTGCTGTCGGTGACGCACAACTGGCGTCTGCGCGTACGTGTGTTCGCGCCGGATGACGACGTGCCCGTGGTGCCGTCGCTGAACGACGTCTGGAACTCGGCCAACTGGTTCGAGCGCGAAGCGTTCGACTTCTATGGCATCGTGTTCGAAGGCCATAACGACCTGCGCCGCCTGTTGACCGACTACGGTTTCGTCGGCCATCCGTTCCGCAAGGACTTCCCGGTATCGGGCTATGTCGAGATGCGCTACGACCCCGAACAGAAGCGGGTGATCTACCAGCCCGTCACGATCGAGCCGCGCGAGGTAACGCCGCGCGTCATCCGCGAAGAGAATTACGGCGGCTTGCAGCACTGAGAACGCGCAATGGCAGATATCAAGAACTACACCCTGAACTTCGGCCCGCAGCATCCTGCGGCACACGGCGTGCTGCGCCTTGTGCTGGAGCTTGACGGCGAAGTGATCCAGCGCGCCGACCCCCATATCGGCCTGCTGCACCGTGCCACCGAAAAGCTGGCCGAGCAGAAGACCTGGATCCAGAGCGTGCCGTACATGGACCGCCTCGACTATGTGTCGATGATGGTCAACGAGCATGCCTACGTGATGGCCATCGAGAAGATGCTGGGTCTCGAGGTGCCGATTCGTGCGCAATACATCCGCGTGATGTTCGACGAAATCACGCGCCTGCTGAACCACCTGATGTGGATCGGCTCGCACGCGCTCGACGTAGGCGCGATGGCGGTGTTCCTGTACGCCTTCCGCGAACGCGAGGACATGTTCGACATGTATGAGGCGGTATCGGGCGCGCGCATGCACGCGGCCTACTACCGTCCGGGCGGCGTGTACCGCGACCTGCCGGACACAATGCCGCAATACAAGGCATCGAAGATCCACAACGAGCGCGCCATCAAGGCCATGAACGAGGCGCGTTCGGGTTCGCTGCTGGACTTCATCGAGGACTTCACCAACCGTTTCCCGAAGTACGTCGACGAATACGAGACGCTGCTGACGGACAACCGGATCTGGAAACAGCGCCTGGTCGGCATCGGCGTGGTGAGCCCGGAACGCGCGCTGCAAATGGGCTTTACCGGCCCGATGCTGCGCGGCTCCGGCATCGAGTGGGACCTGCGCAAGAAGCAGCCCTACGAAGTGTATGACCGCATGGACTTCCAGGTCCCGGTGGGCGTGGGCGGCGATTGCTACTCGCGCTACCTGGTGCGTATCGAAGAGATGCGGCAGTCCAACGGCATCATCAAGCAGTGCATCGACTGGCTGCGCCGCAACCCCGGCCCGGTGATGACCGACAACCACAAGGTGGCGCCGCCTTCGCGCGTGGACATGAAGTCCAACATGGAAGAGCTGATCCACCACTTCAAGCTCTTTACCGAAGGCATTCACGTGCCGGAAGGCGAGACCTACGCGGCGGTGGAGCATCCCAAGGGCGAGTTCGGCATCTATGCGATCTCCGACGGCGCGAACAAGCCGTACCGCCTGAAGATCAGGGCACCGGGCTTTGCCCATCTTGCCGCCCTGGATGAAATGGCCAAGGGCCACATGATTGCGGACGCGGTAACGATCATCGGTACCCAGGACATCGTCTTCGGCGAGATCGACCGCTAATTGGTACCGCCGGCCCCGGACGACGATCCGGGCGCCCCTGGCAAGGACCCGAATCACGGTGTCCGGCCACGGGAAACCCGCGGTGGGCCCAGCATGCTGCGACATGCGGGCCGCAACGGCAGCGACGGCTGCAAACCTGCGGATGCGCGCCATGTGGCGGCGCAGTTCCGCAAATGACTCGGCGTATTACAGCAACGACCATGCTATCAGCAGAAGCTCTCAAGGAAATCGATCGCGCGATCGCCAAGTATCCGGCTGACCAGAAGCAGTCGGCCGTGATGGCGGCGTTGGCCGTGGCGCAGGGCGAAGTGGGCTGGGTCTCCCCGGAAGTCATGCAGTTCGTTGCCAGCTACCTCGACATGCCGCCGGTATGGGTCGAGGAGGTCGCAACCTTCTACAACATGTACGACACCAAGCCGGTCGGCAAGTACAAGCTGACCGTCTGCACCAACCTGCCGTGCGCACTCTCCGGCGGCGAACGGGCCGGCGACTACCTCAAGCAAAAGCTGGGTATCGGCTATAACGAAACCACCCCGTGCGGCACCTTCACCCTCAAGGAAGGCGAGTGCATGGGCGCCTGCGGCGACGCACCGGTGATGATCGTCAACAATACCCGCATGTGCAGCCACATGAGCGACGCCAAGCTGGACGCGCTGGTGGACGAGCTCAAGGGCACCGCCAAGGGGGACAAGTAACATGACCTCTCTGCACGACCGCCACATCAAGCCGCTGATCCTGGCCGGCCTCGATGGCAGCAACTGGCACCTCGAAGACTACGTCAAGCGCGGCGGCTATCAGCAGCTCAGGCGCATCCTGACCGAGAAAATCACGCCCGAGCAGGTGATCGCGGACGTCAAGGCCTCGGGCCTGCGCGGCCGTGGCGGCGCAGGCTTCCCCACCGGCCTGAAGTGGAGCTTCATGCCGCGTCAGTTCCCCGGCCAGAAATACCTGGTCTGCAACACCGACGAGGGCGAGCCCGGTACCTTCAAGGACCGCGACATCATCCGCTACAACCCGCATGCGCTGATCGAAGGCATGGCCATCGGTGCGTACGCGATGGGCATCACCGTGGGCTATAACTACATCCACGGCGAGATCTGGAACGAATACAAGATCTTCGAGCAGGCGCTCGAAGAGGCGCGCGCGGCTGGCTTCCTGGGTGACAACATCCTGGATTCGGGCTTCAACTTCCAGTTGCACGCCCACCACGGCTACGGCGCCTACATCTGTGGCGAGGAAACCGCGCTGCTCGAATCGCTGGAAGGCAAGAAAGGCCAGCCGCGCTTCAAGCCGCCTTTCCCGGCCAGCTTTGGCCTGTACGGCAAGCCGACCACCATCAACAACACCGAGACGTTCGCCGCGGTGCCGTTCCTGCTGTCGATCGGGCCGGAAAACTACCTGAAGATGGGCAAGCCGAACAACGGCGGCTCCAAGATCTTCTCGATTTCCGGCGACATTGAGCGTCCCGGCAACTACGAGATCCCGCTGGGCACGCCGTTCGCGACCCTGCTGGAACTCGCCGGCGGCATGCGCGGCGGCAAGCGCATCAAGGCAGTGATCCCGGGTGGCTCGTCCGCCCCGGTGGTGCCGGGCGACATGATGATGGCGTCCGACATGGATTACGACTCGATCGCCAAGGCCGGCTCGATGCTGGGCTCGGGCGCGGTGATCGTGATGGACGAGACGCGCTGCATGGTTCGCTCGCTGCTGCGTCTGTCGTATTTCTACTTTGAAGAATCGTGCGGCCAGTGCACGCCGTGCCGTGAAGGCACCGGCTGGCTCTACCGCATGGTGAATCGTATCGAACACGGAGAAGGGCGCCAGGAAGACCTGGACCTGCTCAATAACGTCGCTGAAAACATCATGGGCCGCACCATCTGCGCGCTCGGTGATGCGGCAGCGATGCCGGTCCGCGGCATGCTCAAGCACTACTGGAAAGAGTTCGAATATCACGTCGAACACAAGCAGTGCATGGTTCCGGCCTACTCTTAAGCGTGGCAGAACATGGTTGAACTCGAGATCGACGGCAAGAAGGTTGAGGTTGCTGAAGGCAGCCTGGTGATGGAAGCCGCCCGCCAGCTGGGCACCTACATCCCGCACTTCTGCTACCACCGTAAATTGTCCATCGCGGCTAACTGCCGCATGTGCCTGGTTGAGGTTGAGAAGGCGCCCAAGGCGCTGCCGGCCTGCGCCACGCCCGTTACCCCTGGCATGAAGGTCTTCACCAATTCGGAGAAGGCGGTCAAGGCGCAGAAGTCGGTGATGGAATTCCTGCTGATCAACCACCCGCTGGATTGCCCGATCTGCGATCAGGGCGGCGAGTGCCAGCTGCAGGATCTGGCCGTGGGCTACGGCGCATCGGAATCGCGCTACAAGGAAGAAAAGCGCGTCGTCTTCCACAAAAACGTTGGCCCGCTGATCTCCATGGAAGAGATGAGCCGCTGCATCCACTGCACCCGCTGTGTGCGCTTTGGCCAGGAAGTGGCCGGCGTGATGGAGCTGGGCATGCTGGGCCGCGGCGAGCACTCCGAGATCACGACCTTCGTCGGCCAGACCGTGGATTCGGAACTGTCCGGCAACATGATCGACCTGTGCCCGGTCGGCGCGCTGACCAGCAAGCCGTTCCGCTACTCGGCCCGTACCTGGGAACTGGCTCGCCGCAAGTCGGTGTCGCCGCACGATGGCCTGGGCGCGAACCTGGTGGTACAGACCAAGAACCAGCGGGTAATGCGCGTGCTGCCGCTGGACAACGAAGCCGTCAACGAATGCTGGCTGTCCGACAAGGACCGCTTCTCATACGAAGGCCTGAACAGCGCCGACCGTCTCACCAAGCCCCTGCTCAAGCAAGGTGGCGAGTGGATGGAAACGGACTGGCAGACCGCGCTGGAATACGTGGCCAATGGCCTCGCCAGCATCAAGCGCGACCATGGCGCCGACCAGATCGCCGCGCTGGCCAGCCCGCACAGCACGCTGGAAGAACTCCACCTGCTGGGTAAACTGGTGCGTGGACTGGGCAGCGACAACGTTGACTTCCGCCAGCGCCAGACCGACTTCTCGGCCGCCATCAAGGGCGCGCCGTGGCTGGGCCTGCCGATTGCCGACGTCTCCGCGCTGCAACGCGTACTGGTGATCGGTTCATCTCTGCGCAAGGATCACCCGCTGCTGGCCGCGCGTCTGCGCCAGGCCGGCAAGAAGGGCGCCCGCGTGGCAGTGCTCGGCGCCAGCGCCGATGACCTGCTGATGCCGCTGGCCGCACGCATCGACGCTGCACCGTCCGGCTGGACCGCAGCCCTGGCCGGCGTGGCCCGTGCCGTCGCCGCCGCCAAGGGCGTGGCCGCTCCGGCGGGCACCGATGGTTTCGATGGCGACGACAAGTCCAGGCTGGTAGCCGATGCGCTGTTGTCCGGCGAGCGCCGCGCCGTGTTCCTCGGCAACGAGGCCGTGCGTCACCCGCAATTCGCCGCGCTGCACGCGCTGGCACAGTGGATCGCCACCGAAACCGGCGCCACGCTGGGCTTCCTGACCGAAGCCGCGAACACGGTCGGCGGCCATATCGCAGCTGCGCTGCCGCAGAAGGGCGGCGCCAACGCGCAGGCCATGTTCGACACGCCGCGCCGCGCCTACGTGCTGCTGAACACGGAACCCGAGTTCGACGCTGCCAACCCGCGTCAGGCCCTGGCCGCGCTGGCCCAGGCCGGTACTGTGGTGGTGCTGTCGCCGTTCCGCTCGGAAGCCGCGCTGCAATACGCTGACGTGATCCTGCCGGTGTCCCCGTTCACCGAGACCGCAGGTACGTTCGTGAACTGCGAAGGCCTGCCGCAAAGTTTCAACGGCGTCGTCCGTGCGCTGGGCGATTCGCGTCCGGCCTGGAAGGTGCTGCGCGTGCTCGGCAACCTGCTCGACATGCCTGGTTTCGACTACGAGACCGCCGAAAGCGTGCGTGACGAAGTGCTGGCCAAGCCGGTCGCTCCGCAACTGAACAACGGCACCGACGCGGCCATCCGCGTGAGCGCCGCTGCGGGCGGCATCGAGCGCATCGCCGATGTGCCGATCTACCACGCAGACCCGATCGTGCGCCGTGCCGATTCGCTGCAACTGACCGCAGCCGCGCGCCGCGCCATGCAAGCCGGCCTGTCGGCCGACCTGTTCGCCTCGCTGGGCGTGCAGGCGGGCGACCCGGTGCGCGTGACGCAAGGGCAGGGCAGCGTGGTGCTGCCGGCCGCCCTGGAAGCCGCGTTGCCTGCCGGCACCGTGCGCGTGTCCGCAGGCACGGTTGCCGCGGCCAGCCTGGGCGCCATGTTCGGTTCCGTCACCGTAGAGAAAGCCATCGACCTGGCCGCCGCCGCGAAGGGCGCGGCCGAGCCGGCGGCCACGGCATAAGAAGAGCGAGAAAGAAACATGATCGACTGGATTACCTCGCAAGGACAGAATCTCTTCGGCGGCGCCTGGACGCCGCTGTGGATCCTGATTCGCGCCGTGGTCATTGTGGTGCCGCTGCTGTTGTGCGTGGCCTACCTGATCCTCTGGGAGCGCAAGCTGATCGGCTGGATGCACGTGCGTATCGGCCCGAACCGGGTCGGCCCGCTGGGCCTGCTGCAGCCGATCGCCGACGTGCTCAAGCTGCTGCTCAAGGAAGTGATGATGCCCACGCAGGTCAGCCGGGGCATGTACCTGGTTGCCCCGCTGATGGTGCTGATGCCCGCCGTGGCGATCTGGGCGGTGATTCCGTTCCAGGCCGAGGTGGTGATGGCCAACGTCAACGCCGGCCTGCTGTATGTGATGGCGATCAGCTCGGTTGGCGTGTACGGCGTGATCCTGGCAGGCTGGGCCTCCAACTCCAAGTACGCCTTCATCGGCGCCATGCGCGCCGCGGCGCAGATGGTGTCGTATGAAATCGCCATGGGCTTTGCCCTGGTGACGGTGCTGATGGTTTCGGGCAGCCTGAACCTGTCGGCCATCGTCAACTCGCAGAACACCGGCTACTTCGCCAACATGGGGATCAACGTACTGTCGTGGAACTGGCTGCCGCTGCTGCCCATGTTCGGCGTCTACTTCATCTCCGGCGTGGCCGAAACCAACCGCCACCCGTTCGACGTGGTGGAAGGCGAGTCGGAAATCGTGGCCGGCCACATGATTGAATACTCGGGCATGGGCTTCGCGCTGTTCTTCCTGGCCGAGTACATCAACATGATCGTCATCTCCACGATGACCGCGCTGATGTTCCTGGGCGGCTGGGCACCCCCGTTCGAGAGCTTCATCACGAACGCGGTGCCGGGCTTCTTCTGGCTGCTGATCAAGGTATTTTTGCTGCTGTCGGTGTTTATCTGGATCCGCGCTTCGTTCCCGCGCTACCGCTATGACCAGATCATGCGCCTGGGCTGGAAGATCTTCATCCCGCTGACGGTGGGCTGGCTGGTCATCGTGGCGATCTGGATCCGGTCGCCCTGGAATATCTGGCATTGAACGGCCAAAGCAGGGGCGCAGCCGCATTTGGCGGCGCCCCGTGGAATCATTAGGAAGCAATCGTCATGCTGCTCGCCATCAAGGACTTCTTCAACAGCCTGCTCCTGAAGGAACTCTTCAAGGGCATGGCCCTGACCGGGCGCTATCTCTTCGCGCGCAAGATCACAGTCCAGTTCCCCGAAGAGAAGACGCCGATGTCGCCGCGTTTCCGGGGCCTGCACGCGCTGCGCCGCTACCCGAACGGCGAAGAGCGCTGCATCGCCTGCAAGCTGTGCGAAGCGGTTTGCCCGGCACTGGCCATCACCATCGAGTCCGATGCACGCGTCGACGGCACCCGCCGCACCACGCGCTATGACATCGACCTGACCAAGTGCATTTTCTGCGGTTTCTGCGAGGAAGCCTGCCCGGTCGACGCCATCGTCGAGACGCATATCCTCGAATACCACGGCGAGAAACGCGGCGACCTGTACTTCACCAAGGACATGCTGCTGGCCGTGGGTGACCGCTACGAGCCGCAGATTGCCGCAGCGAAGGCCGCGGACGCCAAGTACCGTTAATACGGCGCGATACAGGGCGCGGCCGCCGATTCTGGCGGACGCTGCCGACGAATAGTGAATCGGGCCCCGTGTGGGGCCAACGAAAAGGATGCCGCAAGGGCAGGCCACCAGGGGTGGCTTGTGCCGGAAGGCTCGACGAGGACCATGGAACTCACGACCACCATCTTCTATGTCTTTGCGCTGGTGCTGGTGCTCTCCGCACTGAAAGTCATCACCGCGAAGAACCCAGTGCATTCCGCACTGTTCCTCGTGCTGTCGTTTTTTACGGCAGCCGCGATCTGGATGCTGTTGAAGGCCGAATTCCTCGCCATCCTGCTGGTGCTGGTGTACGTGGGCGCCGTGATGGTGCTGTTCCTGTTCGTGGTGATGATGATCGATATCGATATCGAGCACCTGCGACGGGACTTCTGGACCTATGTGCCGATGGCTTCGGTGGTTGGCGCGCTGATCATCGCCGAAATGGCCACCGTGCTGGTGCGCAACTTCATCGGCACCACCACGCCGCTGAACAACGTCGTGCACGGCCCGGACTACTCCAACACTGCTGAGCTCGGCAAGCTGATCTACACCGACTACATCTACGCCTTTGAAGTGGCCGGCATCATCCTGCTGGTGGCGATCATCGCCGCCGTTGCGCTGACGCTGCGCCGCCGCAAGGACAACAAGTCGCAAGACGTGGGCGAGCAGCTGCGTACCCGCCGCCAGGACCGCGTGCGCCTGGTCTCGATGCCCAGCGAAGCCCGTGCCGGCACCCAAGCCAGCCCGGATGCCGCGGCTGCCGCCAACAAGAACTAAAGCCCGGAGAAACGCTGTGCTCTCTCTCGCCCATTTCCTCGTGCTCGGTGCGATCCTGTTCGCCATCAGCATCGTTGGTATTTTCCTGAACCGCAAGAACGTCATCGTGCTGCTGATGGCGATCGAACTGATGCTGCTTGCGGTCAATATGAACTTCGTCGCCTTCTCGCACTATCTGGGCGACCTGGCAGGACAGGTTTTCGTTTTCTTTATCCTCACGGTGGCTGCGGCCGAATCGGCAATCGGCCTTGCAATTCTGGTCGTGCTGTTCCGCAACCTGGACACGATCAACGTGGACGACATGGACACCCTCAAGGGCTGATCCGAGTCTCTACGTTATGAACCAAGACCGTTCTCCGACCGCACACCACTAAGCGTCCTATGGCAACCACGCTCGACCCCAACCTGCTACTGGCGATTCCGCTCGCACCGCTCGCCGGTGCAGCGATCGCCGGCCTGTTCGGCACCAAGTTCTTCAGCACGTTCTCCTCGGAGACGCGCGCCGGCCGCACGCTGGCCCACACCGTGACGATCCTCGGTGTGGCGATCTCCTGCCTGCTGTCGATCATCGTGCTGATGGACGTCCTTGACGGCGCGAGCTTCAATGCCACCGTGTACGAGTGGATGACGATCGGCAGCCTCAAGATGGAAGTGGGCTTCCTGGTCGACTCGCTGACCGCGATGATGATGGTGGTGGTGAGCTTCGTCTCGCTGATGGTGCACATCTACACCGTCGGCTACATGAGCGATGACCCCGGCTACAACCGCTTCTTCGCCTACATCTCGCTGTTCACCTTCTCGATGCTGATGCTGGTGATGAGCAACAACTTCCTGCAGCTGTTCTTCGGCTGGGAAGCTGTGGGCCTGGTGTCGTACCTGCTGATCGGCTTCTGGTACACCCGCCCGACCGCCATTTTCGCCAACCTCAAGGCGTTCCTGGTCAACCGCGTGGGTGACTTCGGCTTTATCCTCGGCATCGGCCTGCTGCTGGCCTACAGCGGCAGCATGAACTACACGGAAGTGTTCGCCGCGCGCGACCAGCTTGCCACGGTGATCTTCCCGGGCACCGACTGGATGATGATCACGGTTGCCTGCATCTGCCTGTTCATCGGCGCCATGGGCAAGTCGGCCCAGTTCCCGCTGCACGTGTGGCTGCCGGACTCGATGGAAGGCCCGACCCCGATCTCCGCGCTGATCCACGCCGCCACCATGGTGACGGCCGGCATCTTCATGGTGGCGCGCATGTCGCCGCTGTTCGAGCTGTCGGATACCGCGCTGTCCTTCGTGCTGGTGATCGGCGCCATTACCGCGCTGTTCATGGGCTTCCTTGGCATGATCCAGAACGACATCAAGCGCGTGGTGGCTTACTCCACGCTGTCGCAGCTGGGCTACATGACGGTCGCGCTGGGCGCCTCGGCTTACTCGGTGGCCGTGTTCCACCTGATGACCCACGCGTTCTTCAAGGCACTGCTGTTCCTTGCGGCCGGCTCGGTCATCATCGGGCTGCACCATGATCAGGACATCCGCAATATGGGCGGCCTGCGCAAGTACATGCCGATTACCTGGATCACGTCGCTGGTGGGTTCGCTGGCGCTGATCGGCACGCCGTTCTTCGCGGGCTTCTACTCCAAGGACTCGATTATCGAGGCGGTGGCCGAATCGCATATCGCCGGCTCGGGCTTCGCTTACTTCGCGGTGCTGTCCAGCGTGTTCGTCACGGCGTTCTATTCCTTCCGCCTGTACTTCCTGGTGTTCCACGGGGAAGAGCGCTTCGGCAAGGAAGAGCACCACGCGCATCACGCGGGCAATCATGATGACGAGGAAGCCACCGCCGACCATCATCACGGCCTGGCTCCGGGCGAGAAGCCGCACGAGTCGCCGTGGGTGGTCACGCTGCCCCTGGTGCTGCTGGCGATTCCGTCGGTCGTGATCGGTGCCCTTACGATCAAGCCGCTGCTGTTCGGCGACTTCTTCAAGCACGGCGTGGCCTTCAAGGACGTGATCTTCGTCGGCGAGAACCACCACGCCATGGAAGAGCTGGCCCAAGGCTTCCACGGCTGGGTGGAGATGGCGCTGCACTCGGTGACTACGCCGGTGCTGTGGCTGGCGATTGCCGGCGTGGTGCTGTCCTGGTTCTTCTACATGAAGCGCCCGGATATCCCCGCTGCCATCAAGCAACGCTTCTCGGGCCTGTACAAGCTGCTCGACAACAAGTACTACATGGACGCGATCAACGAGGCCGTGTTTGCCCGTGGTGCCCGTCTGCTCGGTACCGGCCTGTGGAAGGGCGGCGACCAGGGGCTGATCGACGGCCTGGTGGTCAACGGCTCTGCTCGCGTGGTGGCGTGGTTCGCGTCGGTGAGCCGTTACCTGCAATCCGGCTACATTTATCACTACGCATTCGCCATGATCCTGGGCATGTTGATACTGCTGACGATGACGGTGTTCGGCACCTCGTTCGCCACGGTGAGCGCCAAGTAAGGAAAACAAGAAAATGGTTCTGTCTTTCGCTATCTGGCTGCCGATCTTTTTTGGCTTGCTGGTCCTTGCCTCGGGTTCCGACCGTAGCCCCGGCTACGTCCGCTGGATGTCGCTGTTCGGCTCCATCGCCAGCTTCCTCGTTACGCTGCCGCTGGTATTCCACTTCGACCGTGCCACGGCTGCCATGCAGTTCGTCGAGAAGTCGGAATGGATCGAACGCTTCAACATCAACTACCACCTGGGTGTCGACGGCATCTCGATGTGGTTCGTGGTGCTGACCGCCTTCATCACGGTGATCGTGGTGATCTCCGCCTGGGAAGTGATCACCGAGCGCGTGGCCGAGTACATGGCCTCGTTCCTGATCCTGTCGGGCCTGATGGTCGGCGTGTTTTGCGCGCTCAACGGCATGCTGTTCTACGTGTTTTTCGAGGCCACGCTGATCCCGATGTACATCATCATCGGTGTGTGGGGCGGCCCGAACCGTGTGTACGCGGCCTTCAAGTTCTTCCTCTACACGTTGCTCGGCTCGCTGCTGACGCTGGTTGCGCTGCTGTACCTGTACAGCAAGACCGGTACCTTCGACATCCTCGAATGGCACCAGGCCAAGCTGTCGATGAACGAGCAGACCGCGCTGTTCATTGCCTTCTTCCTGGCCTTTGCGGTCAAGGTGCCGATGTGGCCGGTCCACACCTGGCTGCCCGACGCCCACGTGGAAGCGCCGACCGGTGGCTCGGTGGTGCTGGCCGCCATCATGCTGAAGCTGGGCGCCTACGGTTTCCTGCGTTTCTCGCTGCCGATCGCACCGGATGCCAGCCATAGCATGGCCGCCTTCATCATCACCATCTCGCTGATCGCCGTGATCTATATCGGCCTGGTCGCGATGGTGCAGGCCGACATGAAGAAGCTGGTGGCGTACTCGTCGATCGCCCACATGGGCTTCGTCACGCTGGGCTTTTTTATCTTCAACGAGATCGGCATCGAGGGCGGCATCATCCAGATGATCTCCCACGGCTTCATCTCGGGCGCCATGTTCCTTTGCATCGGCGTGCTGTATGACCGCGTGCACTCGCGCCAGATCGCCGATTACGGCGGTGTGGTGAACACCATGCCGAAGTTCGCGGCGCTGTCGGTGTTCTTCGCCATGGCCAACTGCGGCCTGCCGGCCACCTCGGGTTTCGTCGGCGAGTTCATGGTGATCCTGGGCGCGGTCAAGTTCAACTTCTGGATCGGCCTGCTGGCCGCCACCGCGTTGATCCTGGGCGCCGCCTACTCGTTGTGGATGGTCAAGCGCGTGATCTTTGGCGACGTGGTGCACAAGCACGTGGCCGAACTGGTCGACCTGAACAAGCGCGAGTTCCTCATGCTTGGCCTGCTGGCGATCATGACGCTCTATATGGGCCTGTATCCGAAACCCTTCACCGATGTGATGCACGCTTCCGTGGTGAACCTGCTGTCGCACGTGGCGCAGTCGAAGCTGTAATCGGGGAGAGAAACAAACATGCAACCGTCCTCGACATTGGCACCTGTGGCGCCAATCATTTTCCTGGCGATCGCCATCGCCGCGGTCAACTGGATCGACCTTGCCCGTGGCAAGGGCCGCTCCAGCGTGGCCTATCCGCTGTCGCTGCTCACCACGCTCGTGCTGACCGTCTGGTTTGGCCTGAACGCGGCCGCCGGCGATACGCATTACGCCTTCGCCAACCTGGTGGTGGTGGACCCGATGGCCAATGTGCTGTCGGCCTTCGCCTCCGGCGCGCTGCTCGTCACGCTGGTCTACACGCGTAGCTACCTGGCTGACCGCGACATGTACAGCGGCGAGTTCTACATGCTCGCGCTGTTCACGCTCGGCGGGCAGATCGTGATGATCACCGGCAACAACTTCCTGACCCTGTACCTGGGCCTGGAACTGCTGTCGCTCGCGTCCTACGCGCTGGTGGCCCTGCGCCGCGACAACCGCGTGACGTCCGAATCGGCCATCAAGTACTTCGTGCTGGGCGCGCTGGCCTCGGGTTTCCTGCTGTACGGCATGTCCATGCTCTATGGCGCGACCGGTTCGCTGAACCTCGGCCAAGTGTTACGTGTCGTGGAGTCTGGCCGAGTCAACACCACCATGCTGGCCTTCGGCGTGGTCTTTCTGGTGGCGGGCATTGCGTTCAAGATGGGCGCCGCGCCGTTCCATATGTGGATTCCGGACATCTACCAGGGCTCGCCGACCGCGGTGACGCTGCTGATCGCAGGTGCGCCGAAGCTGGCAGCCTTCGCCATGGCGCTGCGCCTGCTGGTGGAAGGCCTGTTGCCGCTGGCGGTGGACTGGCAAGTGATGCTGGCTGTACTGGCCGTGGCCTCGCTTGCCATCGGCAACCTGACCGCCATCGTGCAGACCAACCTCAAGCGGATGCTGGCGTATTCCACCATCTCGCACATGGGCTTCCTGCTGCTGGGCATGCTGTCCGGCGTGGCTGACGGCAAGGCGGATGGCGCCGCCAGCGCCTACGGTTCGTCGATGTTCTATGCCGTGACCTACGTGATCACCACCCTGGGCACCTTCGGCATCATCCTTCTGCGCGCCGGCAAGGATTTCGAAGCCGAGACGCTGGACGACCTCAAGGGCCTGTCGCGCAAGAATCCCTGGTACGCGCTGCTGATGCTGGTGATGATGTTCTCGCTGGCTGGCATCCCGCCGACCATGGGCTTCTACGCCAAGCTGGCCGTGCTCGAGGCCGTGGTCCGTAGCGGCATGACCTGGCTGGCCGTGGTTGCGGTGCTGTTCTCGCTGATCGGCGCGTTCTACTACCTGCGCGTGGTCAAGCTGATGTATTTCGATGCACCGGCCGACGAGAAAAAGCTGGAGTCGAGCTTTGGCCTGCGTTCGATGCTGACCGTGAACGGCGCGGTCATCATTGCCCTGGGCCTGTTCCCGGCAGCGCTGATGAACCTGTGCTACCAGGCCATCCGCGCCACGCTGGCGTCCTGATGCGCGACGGCGGCGTAGTGATATGAGTTCATCCGCGGCGGGCTGGTTTGTCATCTTGCTGGCATTGGTTTGTGCCAACCTGCCGTTTGTCAACCAGCGATTGTTCGCGCTGATCCCGCTGCGCTTTGTCAAAAAGCCGCTGTGGATCAGGGCGGGCGAATTGTTCGCCTGGTATGTGGGGGCCGGTCTGGCCGGCTTCGCCGTGGAGGCTGGGCTGGGCAACGCCTTCCCGCAAGGCTGGCAGTTCTACGCCATCACCGGTTGCATGATGCTGGTGTTCGCCTTCCCGGGCTTCACCTGGCAGTATCTCGTCAAACATCGCGCGGCCTGAGGCCGGGTAGCGAAGGCGCCCGGGCCGGCCGCGTCCGGATCCGGAGCTTTCATGAGCGACAAGATTGACATGCTGGACGCCGGCGCTATCGCCGCTGGCGACGATCAAGGCCTGAAAGAAACCTGCGTGGCGTCCGCCACGCTGCACACAGGCAAATTCCTCACGCTCAAGCAAGACATCGTCAAGCTGCCCGACGGCAAGCATGCCGGGCGCGAATACGTGCTGCATCCCGGCGCGGTGATGATGATTCCGCTATTCGACGACGGCAGCGTGCTGCTGGAGCGGCAGTATCGCTATCCCGTTGGTGAAGTGATGCTTGAGTTTCCCGCTGGCAAGCTGGATCCTCAGGAGGGCGCGCAGCGCTGCGGCGAGCGCGAGTTGCGTGA
This sequence comes from Burkholderiaceae bacterium 16, assembly GCA_000955785.1. Classification (GTDB taxonomy): domain Bacteria; phylum Pseudomonadota; class Gammaproteobacteria; order Burkholderiales; family Burkholderiaceae; genus Cupriavidus. The sequence continues at coordinate 167,583 of JYOD01000037.1, read as the reverse complement.
GGAAACCGGTTATAGCGCGCGGCGTTGGGATTACCTCACGCGGATTCATCCCGTCATTTCCTATTCCACCGAATTCATCGATATTTTCCTGGCGCGTGATTTGAACGCCGGGCCGGCTCAGCTTGATGAGGGGGAGTTTCTTGAGACGTTTATTGTGCCGGCGGGGCAGGTGATTGATTGGGTGCGGGCGGGGCGGATTACCGACGTTAAGACGATTATTGGGGCGTTTTGGTTGGAGAAGGTGTTGTCGGGGGTTTGGGGGGCTGGGGAGCAGGTTTTGCCGGGGTAGGGGTTGGGGTGCTGTCTTTTGACGGCGTTGGCTGTTGAACGCAACAGTTGGTGTGTTGTTGGGTGTTTAGGATTTTGTTTGGGCGGTGTTGGTTTTTTTGCACCCCCAAAAAAACTGACAGCCCCCCAACGCCGCCCAAATCAAATGCCAATCCCGCAAAAAGAACCAGCTGTTCAGCCTGTGGGTCCAACACCCAACCCCCTCGATCCCCCAACCGCGTAGAATCCCCCCTAGCCGTGTGATCGCAGCCATACCCCCACTCCCCGAATCAAAGCAACTCCACAACGGGAGCCGGATATGCGCCGCAAAAAAATTAGCACGACCGTTCACAAAATTCCGTTTCGCGGATACTATAGCTTTCGACGGGCTGGAAACATCATGAAGGTGCTCGACCTGCGCTGCGCGCAAGACCATCGTTTCGAGGGCTGGTTTGCTTCGGAGGACGATGCGCAATCGCAGATTTCGCAAAATCTCGTCCAATGTCCGGTCTGCGAGGACCATGCCATCACCCGGCTGCCCAGCGCGCCGCGCCTGAATCTTTCGGGAGCGGCCGCCGCGCCGGCAGGCAAGCCAGCCGAGGCGAAAGCCCCGGCGCCGGCAACGCTGCAGTCGCTTTACCTGAAGGCGGTAAAGCAGGTGCTGGCGCAGACCGAGGACGTGGGCGAACGCTTCGCCGAAGAGGCCAGGCGCATGCATTACGACGAAGCACCGGAACGCGGAATCCGCGGTACGGCTTCGCCGGATGAGGTGCAGGCGCTTGCCGACGAGGGCATCGATACTTTCCAGCTCGTGGTGCCGGATGCGCTCAAGCAGACGGCTCACTGAATAGCGTCCTGTGCCCGAGGCAGTGTTCTTGCCGGCGCATGACGCGCTAGCTAGAACAATTTGCCGGTCTCACACCGGCATCACTGGAGACGGGCATGGATCTCAACTATTCGGCGTCCGACGATGCCTTCCGCGCCGAAGTGCGCGGCTGGCTGGAGGCCAACCTGCCGGCGGAAATCAGCAGCAAGATTCTGAACCACCGCCGCCCCAATCGCGACGATCTGGTGCGCTGGCACAAGCTGCTGGCCGGCCGCGGCTGGTCCGCGCCGCATTGGCCGGTGCAGTACGGCGGCACGGGCTGGAACGCCACGCAACGCCATATCTGGGACGAGGAAAATGCCCGCGTCGGCGCACCCGGCGTGCTGCCCTTCGGCGTGGCCATGGTCGCGCCCGTGATCATGAAGTACGGCAGCGAGGAGCAGAAGTCGTACTACCTCCCGCGCATCCTGGATTGCACCGACTGGTGGTGCCAGGGTTACTCGGAGCCGGGTTCGGGTTCCGACCTCGCGTCGCTGAAGACCCGCGCCGAACTGACCTCGGACGGCAAGCACTACATCGTCAACGGCCAGAAAACCTGGACCACGCTCGGCCAGCACGCCGACATGATCTTCTGCCTGGTCCGCACCGATCCCGAAGCCAAGAAGCAAGAGGGCATCTCGTTCCTGCTGATCGACATGAAGACGCCGGGCATCACCGTGCGCCCGATCATCATGCTCGACGAAGAGCATGAAGTGAACGAAGTGTTCTTCGACAACGTCCAGGTGCCGGTGGAAAACCGCGTGGGCGAGGAGAACCGCGGCTGGACCTATGCTAAGTACCTGCTCGGCCATGAGCGCACCGGCATCGCCCGCGTGGGCAACTCCAAGCGCGAACTGGGTTTCCTCAAACGCGTTGCCAAGCAGCAGCAGAAGAACGGCCGCCCGTTGCTGGAAGATCCGCTGTTCGGCGCCAAGGTTGCCGCGCTGGAAATCGAACTGATGGCGCTGGAACTGACCGTGCTGCGCGTGGTGTCGAGCGAGAGCGCCGGCAAGGGCCCCGGCCCCGAGGCCTCGATGCTCAAGATCAAGGGCACCGAAATCCAGCAGATGCTGACCGAACTGATGGTGGAGGCCGTCGGCCCCTACGCCCAGCCGTTCGACACCGCCTACCTGGAATGCGAACACGAGCACGCGGTGACCGGCTATGACGATGCCGCGCCGCTGGCCGCTTACTACTTCAACTATCGCAAGACCTCCATCTACGGCGGGTCCAACGAAATTCAGAAGAACATCATCAGCCAGATGATCCTGGGGCTGTGAGGAGACACGCGATATGAACTTCAATCTCAGCGACGAACAGAAGCAACTGGCTGACGCCGTCCACCGCTTCATCGACAAAGACTACGATTTCGAAACCCGCAAGAAGGGCATCAAGGCCGAAGCCGGCCATAGCGATGCCGCCTGGAGCGCTCTGGTCGAGCTCGGCCTGACCGCGCTGCCGGTGCCGGAAGCGCAGGGCGGCTTCTCGGGCACGCCCGTCGACATGATGGTGGTGATGCAGGAACTGGGCCGCGGCCTGGTGGTCGAGCCGTACTTTGCCACCGTGGTTGCCGCATACGCGCTCAAGCTGGCCGGCGGCCAGGACGCGCTGCTGGAGCAGGTCGCCATCGGTGAACTGAAGCTGGCGGTTGCCTTCAATGAGCCGCATGCACGCTATGCGCTCAACGACGTGCGCGTGACGGCCAAGGGCGGCAAGCTCAACGGCCGCAAGGTCGTGACCATTCACGGCGCGCAAGCCGGCAAGCTGGTTGTCTCGGCTCGCACGAGCGGCGCCGATGCCGATACCAATGGCATTTCGCTGTTCCTGGTGGACCCGAAGGCAGCTGGCGTCAGCATCACCGACTACCGCACCATCGACAACCTGCGCGCTGCCGATATCACCTTCAAGGACGCACCGGGCGAACTGTTGGGCACCGAAGGCGCCGCGTTTGCGCTGATCGAGCAGGCGGCCGACTACGCCGCCGTGCTGCTGTGCTCGGAAGCGGTGGGCGTGATGGATGCGCTCAATGCGGCGACGCTGGAATACGCCAAGACCCGCCAGCAGTTCGGCGTACCGATCGCGCGTTTCCAGGCGCTGCAGCATCGGATGGTGGAGATGTTTATCCACGCCGAGCAGTCGCGCTCGATCACGCTGCTGGCCGCCGCCAAGTTCGACGAGGCCAGCCCGGAGGAACGCCGGCGCTTCGCCTCCGCGGCCAAGGCGCGCGTGGGCCAGGCGGCTCGCTCGGTCGGCCAGGAAGCGGTGCAGATCCACGGCGGCATGGGCGTCACCGACGAACTGCCGGCGGCGCATATGTTCAAGCGCCTGACGCTGATCAATACGACCTTCGGGGATGTCGATCATCACCTGGGCCGCTTTGCGACACAGCCCGGCTTCCTGGAAACGGTCTGATCCAGGTTGAGTAAAAGAACCGCGCCGGTTGTTCCAGGCGCGGTTTTTTGTTATGTATTGTCCTCATCTACATGGACATCGCCATAGCTTTCGTTGACGGAGCCATTCATGCCCACCCTCTATTTCGAAGACTTTAGCGTCGGCAGCAAGCGCGATCTGGGATCCCACCTGGTGACCGAGGAAGAGATCCTCACCTTCGCCCGGCAGTATGATCCGCAGCCCTTCCATACCGACAAGGATGCCGCGCAGAAGAGCATCTACAAGGGCCTGATCTCCAGCGGCTGGATGACCTGCTCGATCATGATGCGCCTGCTGGTGGACAACATGACCAGCAAGGCGGCCAGCATGGGCTCGCCCGGCGTGGACGAAATCCGCTGGCTCAAACCGGTTTACGCGGGCGATACGCTGAGCGTATCGCTGGTCGTGCTGGATGCGCGCGCCTCGTCGTCCAAGCCCGACCGCGGCGTGGTGCACACCCAGTGGGAAGCCACCAACCAGCGCGGCGAACTGGTCTGCACCGTCAAGGGCATGGGTATGTACGGCCGCCGCCCAGCCTGAGGCGCCAAATCCATTTGCAATGCCGACGGTGTTTGCCCCACGGGGGCAATGCATCACCCCGACAGAATAGCGGCCATCCCGGCCATGACAACAACTAGGAGACAACATGCGTACCATCGCTTCGCTCGAAGAACTGGAGAGCCTGCAGGGCCAGGAAGTGGCCGTCAGCGACTGGATTGAAATCACCCAGCAGCAGGTCAACCTGTTCGCCGAAGCCACTGGCGATCATCAATGGATCCATGTCGACGTGGAGCGCGCCCGGCGCGAGTCTCCGTTTGGCGGCCCGGTAGCGCATGGTTTCCTGACGCTGTCGCTGCTGCCGGCCTTCATGCACAACGCGATCGACATGCCGGGCGTCAAGATGGGCGTCAACTATGGCCTGAACCGTGTGCGCTTTACCGCGCCGGTACCGGTGGGCAGCCGCCTGCGCGCCCGCGTGAAGCTGCTGTCGGTGGAGCGCCTGGAGCCGCTGCGGAACACGCCCGCGCTGGTTGGCGCCCAGTCGAACTGGGAAGTCACCGTCGAGCGCGAAGGCAGTGAGCGCCCGGTGTGCGTCGCGGAGTCGATCAGCCGGCGTTATTCGTAATCACTGAAGGCCACCGCCGCAAAGGGTGCGCGGCGGCGGCCGCTGCCTGGTGGGGTTTGCCCCGCTGAGCGGGGGCCGGGCTCAGGCGGGCGAGCGCGCCGCCGTCATTTCATGCGTGGCCGCTGCCAGGGCCTTGGCCGAGCGCTCGGGATTCAGCCAGCACAGGCCGATCACGCCGGCCACCATCAGCAGCATGGCGTTGATCGTGAATCCTACTTCGAAGCCACCGATCATGCCGTGGCGCTGCACCAGTTGCCCCACCACGGCCGGGGCCAGGATGCCCGCAAGCGTGATCAGCGCCGTGTGGATGGACAGCACGCTCCCGCGCTGGGCCTCAGGTACGATCTGCGCCAGCATCGCCGGCGTCAGCGCGAAGCCCACGGGGGGCAGGCATGCCGCCACGGCAATCAGCAAGGTCTTCGGGACGGGCGCCAGCGTTACCGACGCGATCACCAGGTACACGCCGCCGCCCACCAGTGCGGCGATTGAGATGATCACGCCGCGCGCCAGCCGCGACGACGCGCCGCCGCGCAACATGCGCTGCGACAGCCAACTGAGAATCAGCGTGACGGGCATGGCGGAGGCCACGATGGCCGCATACCAGCGCCCGGTCGTGACCGGGTCGAAGCCGAGGCCCTTCTCCAGGTAGGCCGGCAGCCAGGTCAGCCCCAGCGCCAGCGCCCAGTACGCGCAGAAGCCAATGGCCAGGCAGGAAAGCACGGTCGGGTCGCGGAAGATGCGGCGATAGGGCAGGCGCACGGGCATGGCCGCGGCGCCGGGGCGCCGGTCGCTCGCCTGCGCCAGCGGCCCCTCGCGTCCCACGCAGAACCACATCACACTCCATGCCGCGCCGATGGCGGCGAGGATCATGAAGTTGGCGCGCCATCCCCAATGTATCGTCACCAGCGGGATCAGCAACCCCGCCAGCAGCAGGCCCGCCGTCGCGCCCTGGTTGACCACCGCCACCGGCAGATTGCGCTTGTGGTCGGGAAACCATTTGAACAACGCATGCACGGAGATCGGGAAGGCCGGGCCCTCGGCCGCGCCAAGCAGCATGCGGCACAAGAGAATGGTCATGGCCGAGGTGGCCAGCGCCAGCGGTATTTGCAGCAAGGCCCACGACAGGCCCATCGCCAGCAGCAGCCAGCGCGTGGCCACGCGATTGGACAGAAATCCCACCAGCACGGTGGACAGCGAAAACAGCCAGAAGAAGCTGCTGGCGATCAGGCCGAACTCCGCCGGCGGCAGCTTCAGGTCTGCCATCAGCGGCACGGCCACCATGCCCAGCACGATCTTGTCGAGGAAGTTGATCAGAGAAAGCCAGGTCAGCATCGAGGCCATGGCCCAGGCGCTGCGTGGCTGGTATGACGGAAGTGTGGTCATCGGTTTGCCTGGAGGCGTTGCTGGTTGAGATGGGGTGTTCAAAAAGCCCGCTTGATGGTTCCGTTTAATCCAGGTGTTGCGCGATCAGTGCCGAAGCGGATGTGCCCCAGCGGGCCGAAGCGCTCGGCGCAGTGTTGCAGGTAGTGATGGATTTCCGGCTGTGGCGAGTACGCGCTGGACCAGTCCAGGCTTTGGCGCGAAGGAGAAGCGGTACAGGCGGGAGGGGATGTCGCAGCCGCGGCCTGGACTGCTGTTGTCGCGCCAGGTGCCGCCCACACCCGCGCCGATGATGACGATCTGGTTCCCTGGCGCCGCTGACGCGTTCAATGGGTTGTCTCCGTCGTGCTGTTTTCTGCTTGTCTGCGCAATATGTGGCAAGGGCACGGCGCGCAAGCGAACGGCCACCATAGAGCCGATTCGGGATTCGGGCAAGTCACGCCGCAGCATGCGCGCCGGCAGATGCCCCAATCTGAATCAGCCGCTGACGCCGCACTGGCTTGGTGCGTGACGTATCCGCACTATCGTGGTGCGGTATGGCGCGTGGCCGCCGCCGGAGGCTCGCCAGGCGGTGTGTGCAGCCATGTATACAAGCTTGTATGCCATGGCATGCTAGTTGCAGAAGGTGTACCCGGGGTGCGTTGTTCCTTATCCAACACGACAATCTGGGAGCTGCAATGAAAAGACGTGACATGCTGAAGCTGTCGGCGGTAGCCGCCGCGGCATTCTTCGCAACGGTAGGTGTTAGCCCGCTGGCATTGGCGCAGTCCAAGGAACCGATCAAGGTCGGTATCCTGCATTCGCTGTCCGGCACCATGGCCATTTCCGAGACGTCGCTCAAGGACGTGGCATTGATGACGATCGACGAGATCAACAAGAGCGGCGGCGTGCTTGGCCGCAAGCTTGAGCCGGTCGTGGTCGATCCCGCTTCCAACTGGCCGCTGTTCGCCGAGAAGGCGCGCCAGTTGATCACCAAGGACAAGGTTGCCGTCACCTTCGGCTGCTGGACCTCGGTTTCGCGCAAGTCGGTGCTGCCCGTTTATGAAGAGCTGAACTCGCTGCTGTTCTACCCGGTGCAGTATGAGGGCGAGGAGATGTCCAAGAACGTCTTCTATACCGGCGCGGCACCCAACCAGCAGGCCATTCCCGCCGTGGAGTACCTGATGAGCAAGGAAGGCGGCGGCGCCAAGCGCTTTTTCCTGCTGGGCACTGACTACGTCTACCCGCGCACCACCAACAAGATCCTGCGCGCCTTCCTGAAGAGCAAGGGCGTGGCGGACAAGGATATCGAAGAGGTCTACACGCCGTTTGGCCACAGCGATTACCAGACCATCGTCGCCAATATCAAGAAGTTCTCGCAAGGCGGCAAGACTGCCGTGATCTCTACCATCAACGGCGACTCCAACGTACCTTTCTACAAGGAACTGGGTAACGCCGGCCTCAAGGCCAAGGACGTGCCGGTGGTGGCGTTCTCCGTTGGCGAGGAAGAGCTGCGCGGCATCGACACGAAGCCGCTGGTGGGCCACCTGGCCGCATGGAACTACTTCATGTCGGTCAAGAACCCGGAAAACGAAGCCTTCAAGAAGCAATGGGCTGCATGGGTCAAGGCCAACAACCTGCCGGGCGGCGACAAGCGCGTGACGAACGACCCGATGGAAGCCACCTACGTGGGCATCCATATGTGGGCGCAAGCCGTCAAGAAGGCCGGCACCACCGATACCGACAAGGTGCGCGCCGCGATGTATGGCCAGACCTTCAAGGCGCCGGACGGCTTTACCCTGACCATGGGCGAGAACCATCACCTGTACAAGCCGGTGATGATTGGCGAGGTCAAGGGCGATGGCCAGTTCACGGTGGTGTGGAAGACGCCGAAGGCCGTGCGCGCGCAGCCGTGGAGCCCGTTCATCGCGGGTAACGAAGGCAAGCCGGACAAGGTGATGTAAGACCGCAGGCGGGCCTGCGTCGAGAAGGCCGCGCCCGCAAGCTGTCCGGTGTTTGTTCCCCGCCCTCGGGAGAGGGGAGCAAACCGACTTTGTTTCACTGCCGCGGGCCGCTTCAGGGCCGCGGCGCAAAGCAAAACCCGTCACGCCGACCAAGGTGATCGCGCGCTTCCTGCGCGCGATCGCAAACCTTATGCACCGACCCTTATTGTTCTCTTTCGCTTCACGGTTGCGCGCCATGCTGGCAGCGTTGCTGCTGCTCGCCGCGTGCCCGCTGTGGGCCGCGCCGCTGACGCAGGCTGACCTGAAGCCACTGGCCGAAGACGACTTCGATGCCAAGACTGCCGCCATCACCGCGCTCACCAAGGCGCCGGTGGCGGAGGCGGGCCCCATTCTCAAGGCGCTGCAGGACGATACGCTGCAATACGCGCCCGGCGTCGGCATGGTGCGCCAGGACGGCGACAAGCTGGTGGACGCCATCAGCGGCAAGCCGGTCACGGTCAAACCCGATGCGCTCGAAGCGCTGACCCTTAACAACAGCCTGCGCGCGCTGGTGGACAGTGCCGCCAGCAGCACGCTGCTGCAATCGCCCGATGCAGCGGTGCGCACGCAGGCCGTCAACACGCTGCTGGACCAGCCGGGCAGCGCCTCGCGCCCGGTGGTGGAAGCCGCGCGCAAGGCCGAGGCCGATGCCGGCCTGCGTGCCAAGCTCGATGTGATCTGGGCCAATATCGTGCTGGCCGAGGGCAATCGCGACGAACGGCTGGAAGCGATCCATATTCTTGGGCGCGACAGCAATCCGCAAAGCCGGCAGAAGCTGCAGCCACTGCTGGAGCGTGACGAAGCCGGCAAATACCGCGAGCCTGACGCCGAACTGCGAGGCGCCGCCCAGCAGGCGCTCGATGCCCTGCGCGGCGACCAGCGCCGCGCCGAACTCATCGGCAACCTCTTTGCCGGCCTGAGCCTGGGCAGCGTACTGCTGTTGGCCGCGCTGGGCCTGGCCATCACCTATGGCCTGATCGGCGTCATCAATATGGCGCACGGCGAATTCCTGATGATCGGCGCGTACGCCACCTATATGGTGCAAGGCGTATTCCGGGCGCATTTCGCCGGTGCCTTCGACTGGTACCTGCTTTTTGCGCTGCCTGCATCTTTCCTGGCATCGGCCGTGGTTGGCTTCGTGCTGGAGCGGCTGGTGCTGCGCCATCTCTACGGCCGTCCGCTGGAAACGCTGCTGGCGACGTTTGGCGTGAGCCTGCTGCTGATGCAGGCGGTGCGCACGCTGTTCGGCGCGCAGAACGTGGAAGTGGCCAATCCCTCCTGGATGAGCGGTGGCATTGAATGGCTGCCGGGGATGGTGTTGCCCTACAACCGCATGATCATCATCGTGTTCGCGCTGGCGGTGGTGGCGGTGGCATGGGCCGTGCTCAACCGCACCCGCCTGGGCCTGTTCGTGCGCGCCACCACACAGAACCGCACCATGGCGGCCTGCGTGGGCGTACGCACCTGGAAGGTGGATAGCTACGCTTTCGCTTTTGGCGCGGGCATTGCCGGGCTCGGTGGCTGCGCCTTGTCGCAGATCGGCAATGTGGGGCCCGACCTCGGGCAGGCCTACATCATCGACTCCTTCATGGTAGTGGTGCTGGGCGGCGTGGGGCAACTGGCGGGCACCATCATCGGTGCCTTCGGGCTGGGCCTTATCAACAAGTTCATCGAGCCGTTCTACGGCGCGGTGCTGGCCAAGATCTTTGTCCTGGTGCTGATCGTGCTCTTCATCCAGAAGCGCCCGCAAGGACTGTTCGCGCTCAAAGGGCGCAGCGCGGAGGCATGATGCAGACTTCAACATCGAAACAATCCGTGACCGGATTCCGGCTGGCGGTGCCAGAACGCCAGCCGCTGTTCTCGGGCCGCAGCTGGGCGGCGCTGCTGGCGATCGCGCTGGTGGCGGGCATCGGCGTGCCGGTGTGCGCGCTGCTGTTGCCCGAAGGCCATCCGATGCATCTGTCGGCCTATGCGCTGACGCTGATCGGCAAGATCATGTGCTTCGCGCTGGCCGCGATCGCGCTGGACCTGGTGTGGGGCTACTGCGGCATCCTCAGCCTGGGCCACGGGCTGTTCTTCGCGCTCGGCGGCTATGCCATGGGCATGTACCTGATGCGCGCCATCGGCCGCGAAGGCGTCTACAAGAGCGACCTGCCGGACTTCATGGTCTTCCTCGACTGGAAGGAATTGCCGTGGTTCTGGCATGGCACCGAACATCTTGGCTACGCAATGCTGCTGGTGGTGCTGGTGCCCGGCGTGCTGGCGTGGCTGTTCGGCTTCTTCGCCTTCCGCTCGCGCATCAAGGGCGTGTACCTGTCCATCATCACGCAGGCCATGACCTATGCCGCGATGCTGCTGTTCTTCCGCAACGAGACCGGCTTCGGCGGCAACAACGGCTTCACCGATTTCAAGCGCATCGCCGGTTTTGCCGTGGCCGCGCCTGAAACCCGTACCGCGCTGTTCGTGCTGACATTCTTTGCCTTGCTGGCCGGCTTTATCGCCTGCCGCTACATCGTCACCTCCAAGCTTGGCCGCGTGGTGACGGCGGTGCGCGATGCGGAGATGCGCGTGATGTTCTCCGGCTACAACCCGCTTGGCTACAAGCTCTTCGTTTGGACGTTCTCGGCGGTGCTATGCGGCATTGCCGGCGCGCTTTACGTGCCGCAGGTGGGCATCATCAACCCGGGCGAGATGTCGCCGGCCAACTCCATCGAGATGGCGGTGTGGGTCGCCGTGGGCGGACGCGGCACGCTGATCGGCCCGATCATCGGCGCCTTCCTCGTCAACGGCGCCAAGACCATGTTCACGGCTTATTTCGCCGAATACTGGCTGTTCCTGCTGGGCGCGATGTTCGTGCTGGTCACGCTGTACCTGCCGGACGGCGTGATCGGCCTGATCAAGCGCGTGCGCGGCATGCGTGCCAGGCCCCCGGTTGCGCAAGGCACATCGGCCGGCGCGCCCGTCAACGTTACCCGCAGCGGAGGTGAAGCATGAACGCCGCACTCGGAGCACAGCAGGCGGAAAGCGGGGGCACCACCGGCCTCGGCCGCGTGCTGGAGCCCGGCGTCATCGATGTCTCGCACGGTCCCATCCTTTACCTGGAAGACGTGACGGTGCAGTTCGATGGCTTCCGCGCGCTCAACCAGCTCACGCTGTCGATCGACCACGGCGAACTGCGCTGCGTGATCGGTCCCAATGGCGCGGGCAAGACCACGATGATGGACGTGATCACCGGCAAGACCGGACCACGCAATGCGAATGTGAGCGGGCGCGTGTTCCTCGGGCAGAGCATCGACCTGATGCGCATGACCGAGCCCAAGATCGCGCAGACCGGAATCGGCCGCAAGTTCCAGAAGCCCACCGTGTTCGAGCAGCACGAGGTGTGGGAGAACCTGGAGCTGGCGATGAAGGGCGACAAGCGCTGGTTCTCTTCCTTGCGGGCGCGGCTGGGTGCGCAAGGGCATCGCCGCATCGAGGAAACGCTCGCGTTGACGGGGCTGGAAGATGAAGCGTATCGCCCGGCCGGCATGCTGTCGCATGGGCAGAAACAGCGGCTCGAGATCGGCATGCTGCTGATGCAGCAACCGCAGTTGCTGCTGCTCGACGAGCCGGTGGCCGGCATGACCGATGAAGAAACCATGCAACTGGCCCAGCTGCTGAACGGCCTGCGCGGCACCTGCTCGATGATGGTGGTGGAGCACGACATGGAATTTGTTGCGGCGCTGGCCGGCGATGCCGGCAAGGTCACGGTGCTGGCCGAAGGCAGCGTGCTGGCCGAAGGCACGCTCGACGCCGTCAAGCGCGAGGAGCGCGTGATCGAATCCTATCTGGGCCGGTAAGCGCGCACGCGTAAATAAAGGAAACCAAACCATGTTGCAGGTCAATGCACTCAACCAGTTCTACGGCGGCAGCCACATCCTGCGCAATGTCACCTTCGAGGTGCCGCAAGGCAAGCTGACGACTTTGCTGGGCCGTAACGGCGTGGGCAAGAGCACCCTGCTCAAATGCCTAATGGGCGTGGTGCCCACCCGGAGCGGCAGCATCAGCTGGGCGGGGCACGCACTGGAAAAGAAGCCGCCGTACGAGCGCGTGGCATCCGGGCTCGCCTACGTGCCGCAGGGCCGCGAGATCTTCCCGCGCCTGACGGTGGAGGAGAACCTGCTGATCGGCGCCGCGAGCCTGAAGCGCCCGGCCGGCGTGCCCGACCGGATCTACCAGTTATTCCCGGTGTTGCGCAGCATGCGCCAGCGCCGGGGCGGCGATCTCTCGGGCGGCCAGCAGCAGCAACTGGCAATTGGCCGCGCGTTGATGAGCGAGCCGGAGCTGCTGATCCTGGACGAGCCGACCGAGGGCATCCAGCCTTCCATCATCCAGGACATCGGCCGCGCGCTGCGGCTGCTGGTGGACGAGTTCGGCATGACGGTGCTGCTGGTGGAACAGTATTACGAGTTCGCCCGGCATCTGGCGGATCACTACGTCGTGATGAGCCGCGGTGAGGTGGTGGCGAGAGGGGAGGGGGCAAGAATGGAAGAGGAGGGGGTGCGGGAGCTGATCGCGGTGTAAGCGAGGTCGTGGGTTTGTCCGGCGAGAGAGGCGTGGCTGAACATAATGCGCCGCCGGGGCAGAGGGCTGGCGCCGGCAGTAGCGAAGAGCATGCCAATCAGCCAGATGCCGCGCGCCGCCAATACCGCTTCCAGCCGCACCAACCCCGCGCTATGATGCCCGCATCGAGCGCGCCACGCATCACCGGCAGCGTCCGCCTTTCCATCGCCCATGCGTCATCCAGACTTTCCTTCGACCCTTGCCGTGCCGCCCGCATGGGAGGCCAGCCTGCGCCTGCGGTTTGCCGCGCGCGGCGAACGCAGTGTGCTGGCCGAGCGCCGCCACCGGGGGCCGTTGCTGGTGCAAAAGCCGCTCTATCCCGAGGGCGCGGGGGGAGCGATCTGCCATGTGGTGATCCTGCATCCGCCCGCCGGCGTGGCCGGCGGCGACAGCCTGGAGATCGACGTGACGGTGGAGGCGGGCGCCCATGCGGTGCTGGCGACGCCCGGCGCCACCAAGTGGTACAAGTCACTTGGCCGCGAGGCCGCGCAACGCGTCACGCTGACGCTGCAAGCCGGCGCGCGGGTGGACTGGCTGCCGCAGGAAAACATCGTATTCGACGACGCGCACGCGCGCCTTGCCACCACCGTGACGGTGGCGCCCGGCGCCAGCGCGATCGGCTGGGATGCCGTGGTGCTGGGCCGCCAGGCCAGCGGCGAAACGTGGGCGCGCGGATCGCTGGCCATGAAGACCACGGTGAATGGCGGTATGCGTCCGCTGTGGATCGAATGCGCGCAACTGGACGCCGGCTCCGCGCTGCGGCATGCGGTGGCCGGGCTGGACGGGCTCAATGTCATGGGCACGCTGTGGGCGGTGGGCGAGGGCGCCACGCAGGAGCTGGCCGAAGCGCTTGCCGAACAGCTGCCGTATGGGCCGGACCTGCGTGGCGGCGTGACGCGGTTTGAGCAGGACGGCCAGTCCATGCTGCTGCTGCGCGTGCTGGGTGCGCAGATGGAGGCGGTCAGGCATCAGATGGTGAGCGCATGGAGCGCATTGCGCGAGCCCATGCACGGCGTTGCCGCCAGGCCGCTGAGGCTGTGGGCGACGTAGGCGTTTGCCGGTCGCGCACCGGACATGCAGAACAAGAAACAACGGGAATACCAAGATGGAACTGACTCCGCGAGAGAAGGACAAGCTGTTGATCTTCACCGCCGCGCTGCTGGCCGAGCGCCGCCGCGCGCGCGGGCTCAAGCTCAACTATCCCGAGGCGGTAGCCCTGATCACGGCGGCCATCATGGAAGGCGCGCGCGATGGCCGCACCGTGGCCGAGCTGATGCACGAAGGCACCACGGTGCTCACGCGCGAAGATGTGATGGAAGGGGTGGCCGAGCTGATCCCCGAGATCCAGGTGGAAGCCACGTTCCCCGACGGCACCAAGCTGGTCACTGTGCATCATCCGATCGTCTGAGACGGGCGAGCGCTTTGCTTGCGCACGCCAGGCCTGCCGAACCACTGAACAAGAGCACGAGGTCAAGACATGAACAGTTCCAATCGCTCGCGCGCCGCCAGGGCCGCCATGGCGGGTGTCCCGCTGGCGCTTGCCAGCGCCGCGGCCTTCGCCCATCCCGGCCACGATGCCGCCACGGTCGGCGCCAGCCTGTGGGCGGGCCTGCTGCATCCCTTCACCGGCATGGACCACTTGCTCGCCATGGCGGGCGTGGGCGTGTGGAGCGCGCTGGGTGCGCGCTCGCCGCGCGAGGCGCTGCGCATGCCCTTTGTGTTCGTTGCACTGATGCTGGCCGGCGCGGTGCTCGGGCTGAGCGGCCTCGGACTGCCGCTGGTGGAGCCGATGATTGCCGCATCGCTGCTGGTGATCGGCGTGCTGGTGGCGCTGCGTGCCAGGCTGCCGGCGTGGGCGGGCATGGCCATCGTCGGGGGCTTCGCCGTCTTTCATGGCTACGCGCACGGCGCCGAGCTGCCGGCCACGGCTGGCGCGTTGCCCGCGGTGGCGGCCTATGTAGGCGGCTTCGCTGTCGCCACCATGACGCTGCACCTGGCCGGCATCGGCCTGGGCGGCGCGCTGCGCCGCCAGGCCGGTTGGCTGGCACGGTTGGCGGGCGCCAGCATGGCGCTCTATGGCGTCGGCTTGATGGTCGCCTGATCTCTACAAGGAAACCAGCATGATCCCCGGTGAACTGATGCCCGCAGAGGGCGAGATCGAACTCAATGCAGGCCGCCCCACGGTGAGCGTGACGGTGGCCAACACCGGCGACCGTCCGGTTCAGGTCGGCTCGCATTTCCATTTCTACGAGACCAATCCCGCGCTGGATTTCGACCGCGAGGCCGCCCGCGGTTTCCGGCTGAATATCGCCGCCGGCACCGCGGTGCGCTTCGAGCCGGGCCAGCGCCGCACGGTGGAACTGGTGGCGCTGGCCGGCGCGCGCATCGTCTACGGCTTCAACGGCAAGATCATGGGAGCGCTGTGATGAGCGTGAAGATCTCCAGGCAGGCCTATGCCGAGATGTTCGGCCCCACCACCGGCGACCGCGTGCGGCTGGCCGACACCGGGCTCATCATCGAGGTGGAGAAGGACTTCACCGTCTACGGCGAGGAAGTGAAATTCGGCGGCGGCAAGGTGATCCGCGACGGCATGGGGCAGAGCCAGCGCATGGCGAAGGACTGCGTCGACACCGTCATCACCAATGCGCTGATCGTCGATCACTGGGGCATCGTCAAGGCCGACATCGGTCTCAAGGACGGCCGCATCGCGTCGATCGGCAAGGCCGGCAATCCGGACATCCAGCCCGGCGTGACCATCGTCGTCGGTCCCGGCACCGAAGTGATCGCGGGCGAGGGCATGATCGTCACCGCCGGCGGCATCGACAGCCACATCCACTTCATCTGCCCGCAGCAGATCGAAGAAGCGCTGATGAGCGGCGTCACCACCATGATCGGCGGCGGCACCGGACCCGCGACGGGTACGTTTGCCACCACCGTGACGCCTGGCCCCTGGTTCATGGAGCGCATGCTGCAGGCGGTCGAGGCTTATCCGATGAATATCGGCCTGCTCGGCAAGGGCAACGCCAGCCAGCCGGGGCCGCTGACGGAGCAGGTCGATGCCGGCGCCATCGGGCTCAAGCTGCATGAAGACTGGGGCACCACGCCCGCGGCGATCGACACTTGCCTGGGCGTGGCGGATGCCACCGATACGCAGGTGGCGATTCATACCGATACGCTCAACGAGGCCGGTTTCGTCGAGGCTACCGTGGCTGCGTTCAAGGGCCGCACCATTCACACGTACCACACGGAAGGCGCGGGCGGCGGCCACGCGCCCGACATCATCAAGGTATGCGGCGAGCCCAACGTATTGCCGTCGTCGACCAACCCGACGCGGCCCTACACCATCAACACGCTCGACGAACACCTCGACATGCTGATGGTGTGCCATCACCTGGACCCGTCGATCGCCGAGGACATCGCTTTCGCGGAAAGCCGCATCCGCCGCGAGACGATTGCCGCCGAGGACATCCTGCATGATCTCGGCGCCTTCTCGATGATCTCCAGCGACTCGCAGGCCATGGGCCGGGTCGGCGAGGTCATCATCCGCACCTGGCAGACCGCGCACAAGATGGCCGCGCAGCGCGGCAAGCTGCCTGGCGATCCCGACGATGCGCGCGGCGGGCATGACAATTTCCGCGTCAAGCGCTACATCGCCAAGTACACCATCAACCCCGCGCTCACGCACGGCATCGCGCATGAAGTGGGCTCGATCGAGGTGGGGAAGTGGGCTGACCTCGTGCTGTGGAAGCCGGCCTTCTTCGGCGTCAAGCCGAGCCTGATCCTCAAGGGCGGGATGATCGCGGCGGCGGCCATGGGAGATCCCAACGCATCGATCCCGACGCCGCAGCCGGTGCACTACCGGCCGATGTTCGCCGCTGCCGGCCGGGCCCTGCACAAGTCTTCGCTGACCTTTGTCTCGCAGGCCGCGCTGGCTGCCGATGTGGGTGGCCGCTATGGACTGGAGAAGGTGCTTTCAGCGGTACGCGGCACGCGCACCGTCAGCAAGCGCGACATGGTGCACAATGACTGGCAGCCGAACGTCACGGTGGATCCCGAGACGTACCAGGTGGTGGCCGACGGGCAGTTGCTGATCTGCGAGCCGGCTACCGTACTGCCGATGGCGCAGCGCTATTTCCTCTTTTGAAGGGCCCCTTTGCAAAAGATCGATAAACACCTCGGCGCCCCGCACGGCATCGCCGCCGTGCTGGTGCGCCGCGCGCCCAAGCTGGTGCTGCCTTTCGCCGAGCGCAGCAAGAGCCGCCTGCGCGCCACCCTCGATAGCGGCGAGGAAGTCGCCTTGTTTCTCCCGCGCGGCACCGTGCTGCGCGGCGGCGATCTGCTGGTCACCGAGAGCGGAGTCTTCGTCGAGGTGCTCGCCGCGCCGGAGTCCGTGCTGCAGGTGGGCGCCAGTGATCCGCAGGCGCTGATGCGCGCGGCCTATCACCTGGGCAACCGGCACACGCCGGTGGAAGTGGGGCGCGACTACCTGCGGCTGGAGTATGACCCGGTGCTGGCGGACATGCTGGCACGCCTTGGCGTGCAGGCCGAACGCGCCGAGCTGCCGTTCGAGCCCGAGGCCGGCGCCTACGGTGGCGGCCACAAGCATGGTCACGATGCGACCTTTGCCGAGGATTACGCCACCGCGCAGGCGGTGTTCCATGAGCACCATGGTCACGATCACGATCATGGTCACTCGCACGATCACGGCCACTCCCACGATCACGACCACGACCACGATCATGCGCCGCATGTGCATGACGAGCATTGCGGGCACAAGCACTGAATTCCTGCCCTCGACGCATGAGCAAGCCACCGCGCCACCCATCTCCAACGCCAGAACGCCCCTCTCCCGCAGGCGGGAGAGGGGAGCAAACCAGTGGCGCGGAAGAGCAGGCAGACGCAATGCCGTCTGCCGCACCAACTCTCCCCTCTCCCGCAAGTGGGAGAGGGGCAGGGGGAGAGGGCGGGCGCTCGCCGAAGCCTGCAGCCCACGATGTGCCGGGCGACAGTGAATGGCGCGACGCAAGGATGCGCCCATGACCCAACTCTCCCAACTCATCTCCCTGCTGCACCTGGCCTCCCCCGCGCTGCCGATCGGCGGTTTCAGCTATTCGCAAGGGCTGGAGGCGGCCATCGATTGCGGCATCGTGCGCGATGCCGGCAGCGCGGAGCAATGGGTGCGCAGCAACCTGCTCGATGTGCAGTCGCAGTGCGAAGCACCGGTGTGGCTGCTGCTCTATCGCCATTGGCGCACACTGGACGCGACGCGCATAGCCGAATGGAATAACTGGTTCCACGCCACGCGCGAGAGCGCGGAGCTGCGGCTGGAGACCGAGCAGATGGGCTGGTCGCTGGCCCGGCTGGTGGCGCAGATGGAGTGGGGCGATGCCGCACTGCGCGCGCAGCTCGCGGTGCTGTCGCCGGTATGCCTGCCGACCGCCTTCGCCGCGGCTTGCGTGGCGCTGGACGTTGGCGAGCGCGGCGGGCTGACGGCCTATTGCTTCAGCTGGGCCGAGAACCAGGTGTCTGCCGCGCTCAAGGCGGTGCCGCTGGGCCAGGTGGCGGGGCAGCACATCCTGCGCCGGCTGCATCCCGCGGTGCTCGCAACCGTCGACGAGGCGGTGCGCCGCGCCGATGCCGAGCCGCCAATGCTGTCTACTTTTTCCCCGATGCTGGGCCTGCTGTCCGCGCGGCACGAAACGCAATACTCCCGGCTGTTCCGTTCCTGAGCGGGCCACCGCAGGAACCAAACGATCAACAGGACAAGATTCCCATCATGACCCAGGCCCGTACCAAGAAGAATCCCCCGCTGCGCGTCGGCGTGGGTGGCCCCGTCGGTTCCGGCAAGACCACCTTGCTGGAGATGCTTTGCAAGGCCATGCGCGAGCGCTATGACCTGGTCGCCATCACCAACGATATCTACACCAAGGAAGACCAGCGGCTGCTCACCATCTCCGGCGCCTTGCCGGCCGAGCGCATCATGGGCGTGGAAACGGGCGGCTGCCCGCATACCGCGATCCGGGAGGATGCCTCGATCAACCTGGAGGCGGTCGACCGCATGCTGGCGAAGTTTCCCGATGCCGATATCGTCTTCATCGAGTCCGGCGGCGACAACCTCGCCGCCACCTTCAGTCCGGAGTTGTCGGACCTGACCATCTACGTGATCGACGTGGCCGGCGGCGAGAAGATCCCGCGCAAGGGCGGCCCCGGCATCACCAAGTCGGACCTGCTGGTGATCAACAAGACGGACCTGGCCCCCTATGTGGGCGCCAACCTGGACATCATGGAAAGCGATGCGCGCAAGATGCGCGGCGCACGCCCGTTCGTGATGGGCAGCGTGAAGTCGGGGCAGGGGCTGGACGAGGTGATCGCCTTTATCGAGCGCCAGGGCATGCTGGGCGTTTAACGCGCGGCCGCCGCAATCGCGTCTTCAACGACGGCGCGTACCGCATGTAAGCACGGCCCTGCTCCGCATTTGCGTTGGCCACCGCTTGTGGCATACTGGCCGGTCCATGACGTCGATATCGCCCGCCCCTTCTTCGCATTGCCGCGACACCGCTACCGGTGGCGCCGCTGCATGCGCGGGCGCCGGGCTGCCCGCGTCCTGCCTGTCCTCCTCCTTCTCGTTCTCCATTATTCGAATTATCCGGGGTCGCTGAGCTGCGGCTTTGGCTGGTGCTCGGTGGCCCGTGGTCCCTCCCTTGCCGTGCACGGCCATGGGGCCCGCACGCGACCAACCGATTCGATGGAGAACACCCGATGTCCGATCTTTCCGACCTGCGCGCGCACGCCCGCTATCCCAGCCTGCCCGAAATCCAGGAGACCGCGCGCCGGCTCCAGGGCAAGGTGCTGGAGACGCCCGTGTGGCGCTGGCAGACCGGCGCCATGCAGCAGCTCGATCCCGCTACCGAGGTATGGCTAAAGCTGGAGCTGTTCCAGATCACCGGCACCTTCAAGGTACGCGGCGCACTCAACAGCATCGAGCGCATGGACGGCGCGGCGCGCGCGCGTGGCGTGGTGGCGGCCAGTGCCGGCAACCATGCCATGGCGGTCGCCTACGCGGCAAAGATGGCTGGCGTCGGCGCCAAGCTGGCGATGCCGGCCAGCGCCAGTCCGGCACGCATCGCGGCCTGCCGGGAGGCCGGGGCCGAGGTGCTGTTGTTGCCGGACGTGCACGCCACCTTCGACCACGCGTTGCAACTGGTCGAGCAGGAGGGGCGTACCATGGTGCACCCTTACGACGGGCCGCTGATCGCGCAGGGAACGGCAACCGTGGGGCTGGAACTGATGCGCCAGGTCAGCGGGCTCGATGCGGTGGTGGTGCCGGTAGGCGGCGGCGGGCTGTGCGGCGGCATCGCCGCGGCGGTCAAGCAGATCAATCCGGCCTGCCGGGTCTATGGGGCCGAGCCGGATGGCGCCGATGCCATGAACCGCAGCTTCGAGGCCGGGCGGCCGCAGGCCCTGGAGCGGGTCATGACAATTGCCGACAGCCTGGGCGCGCCGTATGCGCTCGATTACAGCTACGGTGTGTGCCGCCAGTTTGTCGACGGCATGGTGCGGGTATCCGACGCGGCGATACGCGATGCGATGCGCATCCTCTACCGCGACATGAAGCTGGCCACGGAGCCCGCCACGGCGGTGTCCACGGCGGCGTTGCTGGGACCGCTGCGCGAAACGCTGGCGGGCAAGAAGGTCGCACTGATCGTGTGCGGGGCCAACCTCGACGCGGCACGCTTTGCCGAACTGCTGGCAGTGGATGCGCCGGCCGCCGCCGGCTGAGCCTGGCTGCCGTGCGCGGCCCGGGGCGCCGGGCCGCTAGGTCTGCTGCATGGCCCGGACGGCGATTGTGCGCGCCACCGATGCGATCACGTCCTGCTCGGAGTCGGTCATCAGGGCCATATGGCGCACGGTGACACGCTGCGCCGGCGTGATATTGAACTCGGCGCACTTCTGCTCCAGCACGAGGGCGCCGCTCTGGCCCTCACCGCTGCTGAAGTTGAGCATTTCACTGGCGCTTACGCCGAGCGTGCCTGCCAGCGCGCAGATATTGATCAGGGAAACGTTGCGCATCCCGCGCTCGATACCGCTCAGGTAGGAGCGCGCCATTCCGCTTTCGAGAGCAAGCTTCTCCTGCGACCAGCCACGCTGTTTGCGCAACTCCGCAAGGTGCAGTCCAAACAGCTTGAGAGGATCACCGACCATGGCTCTATGCGTAATGGAGAACGGATCGAGGCTAAGTTACTGACCTCTTTGTGGCGACGCTTTATAGTGGGACGCACTATAGGTTACTGGGCGCAACACTCAGAGTGCCGGCATGGCCGATGGGCTGGAACGCGCGGTTTTGCCCCTGGTTTGAAGAGGTTCCGGTTGTTTTTTATCGCGGTTGCCATTGGCGAAAGCGTTGGCGCCTGCCACAGGCGGCATGCGTCCGGAAAACCTGTGGATGATGCCCGCGAGTGGTCGGTAAAAGCTTTTCCGAGTGTTACGAACGCAGCCGGGTGCCTGCGCGAGCCGATACCGGGCGGCCGGGCAGCGGCAAAACCAGAAAACCAGAAAACCAAGAAACCAGGCAACCAAAGCTTGGGGCATCAGGACATCGGGACACTCCAACCCCCCGGGGAAGCGCGGCGCTGCATTTTCCACTACGCGGAGAAGGAAGTGCCATGCGTATTTTTTCGTTGTTCGATGCGCAGATGCGCGGCGAAATATTGGCGGGCGGAAGCGCTTCGCAGTTGCGCGTCGGTTTGCAGGTGAGGGTGGTGCCGGAGGCTGCCGGGCTGGGCAGCAGCGGCGACTACATCTTCCTGCCGGAAGGCGCGATGCAGTCAGGCATCATCACCGCGCGTGCCGAGTGGTGGGCCTGCCTGTACGGCACCATCAAGCTGACGCGGTGGGTGGCGCCCCCGTGCTGTTGTCCGCCGGCGGCGTGTACGCGCTGCGTCAGGCCGAGCGCCTGGATCTGGCGGTGCTGCAGGACACCGTGCTGATCCGCGCCATCCTGGATCCCAATACCGTCGGGCTGGTGGGGGCGGGCATCACCAGCAGCTACGATGCGTTTGCCGCGGGCCCGGCGGAGCGCTGCCGCGCTACGCCGGGCGCCGACGCGATCGAGGTGCCCGGCGCGTCGGCGCACCCGGGACGTTTCGCGCCAGGGCTGGCCGAAGGCCAGGCGCGCTGCGCGTCCTGCGTGCCGCGGGCCAACGCGGCCTTTGTCTCACTGGCCGAGGGCGAGCCGGAATGGGCGGTGCGCCTGCGCGCGGGCGGGCTGAACTGGGCGGCCTGCCATGAGGGGACGCTGTGCCTGCAGTGGCATTCGCCCTGGCCGCATGCCGAGCGCCAGGTGGCCTACCTGCAGCCCGGGATGGTCTTCGCGCCGGATCCCGATGAAGCGTACCGGATCGATGCGCTCCATCCCGTGGCGAGCCTGCTGTGCTGCCTGCAGGCGCCGGCGCATGTGGCGGGCGAGGCCGCGATGCGGTCCGTCCGCCTGCATTGACGCCCCGCGCCCGCGGTCCCCCGGGCGGCTTCCGGCGGATGCTCAGCGGCGCTGGTATTGCGTGGCGCCGAAGAGGACTTCCCGCGCCTTCTCATCGCGGATGGGCTTGCGTTCCATGGCTAGCACTTCCACTCCACGCTTGACCGCCGGGCGCTCGGCGATCTCGTTGAACCAGCGCTTGAGGTGCGGATAGTCGTCCATTTCCACGCCCTGGTTCTGCCAGTTGCGCAGCCAGGGGAAGGTGGCGATGTCGGCCACGGAGTACGCGTCGCCCGCCAGCCAGGCATGCTCCGACAATTGCTTGTCGATGACGCCGTAGAGGCGGCGGGCCTCGTTGGTGTAGCGGTTGATGGCGTATTCGATCTTCTCGGGCGCGTACATGCGGAAATGGTGCGCCTGGCCCAGCATCGGGCCGACGCCGCCCATCTGGAACATCAGCCACTGCAGCGCGTCGTACTTGCCGCGCACATCTTCGGGCAGGAACTTGCCGGTCTTGCCGGCCAGGTACAGCAGGATGGCGCCGGACTCGAACAGCGAGATGGGCTGGCCGTCGGGGCCGTCTGGATCGACGATGGCCGGGATCTTGTTGTTCGGGCTGATCTTGAGGAAGTCGGCCTCGAACTGGTTGCCGGCGCCGATATTGATGGGGTGCACCTTGTACTCGAGGCCGCACTCCTCGAGCATGATGTGAACCTTGTGGCCGTTGGGCGTAGGCCAGCTGTAGACGTCGATCATCGGATGGGGCTCCTGGCTGCGAAGGGGTGACCGCCACGTCAACCACTGACGTGGCACGTGGCGAACCGCGCGATTTAAGCACAGAAGAAGAAAACGCGCAGACAGGCTGCGCGTTTTCCATGTTGCCGGCAGGGCCGGCATTGGTACGGGTTGCGGCTTAGAAACCACGCGTGACCGGCATGTTGATCTCGTCTGAATTCAGGCCCATGTGCTTGGCCAGTTCCAGCTTGGCGATGGCATTGCGGTGCACCTCGTCCGGACCGTCGGCCAGGCGCAGGGTACGCTGGTGCGCCCACCACGTAGCCAGCGGGAAATCGTCCGAGACACCGGCGGCGCCGTGCACCTGGATGGCCCAGTCGATCACCTTCAGCGCCATGTTCGGCGCCACCACCTTGATCATGGCGATCTCGGCCTTGGCCACCTTGTTGCCCGCGGTGTCCATCATGTAGGCGGCCTTGAGCGTCAGCAGGCGAGCCATTTCGATCTCGCAGCGGGCTTCGGCGATGCGCTCGCGCGTCACGCCCTGGGCGGCCACCGGCTTGCCGAAGGCGACGCGCGACAGGGCGCGCTTGCACAGCAGTTCCAGCGCGCGCTCTGCCACGCCGATGCTGCGCATGCAGTGGTGGATGCGGCCCGGGCCGAGGCGGCCCTGGGCGATCTCGAAACCGCGGCCTTCGCCCAGCAGGATGTTGGCGGCCGGCACGCGCACGTCCTTCAGTTCGATTTCCATGTGGCCGTGCGGCGCGTCGTCGTAGCCGAACACCGGCAGGAAGCGCTTGATGGTGATACCCGGCGTATCGGCCGGCACCACGATCATCGATTGCTGCTCATGGCGGCCCGCTTCCGGATCGGTCTTGCCCATCACGATGTAGACCTGGCAGCGGGGATCGCCTGCACCCGACGACCACCACTTGGTGCCGTTGATCACGTAATCGTCGCCGTCGCGGCGGATGCTGCAGCAGATATTGGTCGCGTCCGACGAGGCCACGGCCGGCTCGGTCATCAGGAAGGCCGAGCGGATCTCGCCGCGCAGCAGCGGCTCCAGCCACTTGTCCTTGAGTGCTTCCGAAGCGTAGCGCTCCAGCGTTTCCATGTTGCCGGTGTCGGGCGCGGCGCAGTTGAAGACTTCGGCCGACCAGGGCACCCGGCCCATGATTTCGCACAGCGGCGCGTATTCGAGATTGGACAGGCCTTCCGGGGCGCGCTTGGAGTGGGGCAGGAACAGGTTCCACAGGCCGGCTTCGCGGGCCAGCGGCTTGAGTTCCTCGATTACCTTGGTCGGCACCCAGGCGTTGCCGGCCTGGCGATTGGCCTGGATCTCCGCGTAGAAGCGCTTTTCGTTCGGATAGATGTGCTTGTCGAAGAAGGCCAGCAGGCGGGCCTGCATTTCCTTGACCTTGGGCGTGTACTCGAATTGCATGTTGTCTCCTCCACCTCAGAATGAGGCCGGTTTCCGGTGGGGCCGCAGCGGGTTGCTGCGCGCCGTTTCCGGCACCGGCGGACGCGGTTCGCGCCGACTGAAGAGGACTGTACCGTAATCCAGGTAATTAGAAAAATGAATTTTCTGGATTTGCCAGTATCAATGCGGTGCATTCCATGCCAGAATGCCTGCCATGCAGCTATCCCGGATCGACCTGAATCTCTTCGTGGTGTTCGACGCTATCTATAGCGAAGGCAGCATCACGGCCGCCGCGCGCCAGCTTAACCTGACCCAGCCCGCGGTCAGCCATGCGCTGGGGCGCTTGCGCAACCTGTTTGACGATCCGCTGTTCGAGCGGCGCGGGCAGGGCATGGCGCCCACGCCGCTGGCGCGCTCGCTGGCCGCCGAGGTGCGCACCGCGCTGCAATCGTTCGCGCGCACCCTGCAAGATACGCCGCATTTCGATCCGGCGGCCACCGTGCGGCGGTTCACCATCGGCATGCGCGATGCATTGGAGTCGACCCTGCTGCCGCCCCTGATGGCGCGGGTGACCGCCGTCGCGCCGCAGGTGGAAATTGCGGCGATCCGCTTCGACCGGCGCGAGATGGAGTCCGAACTGCTGGCCGGCACGCTCGACGCCGCCATCGATATCCTGCTGCCGGTGTCGCCCGCGATCCATCACGCGCCCTTCATGGCCGACCCGATGGTGGTGCTGGCCCGCCGCGATCATCCGCTGGTGAAGAAGGAACTGACGCTGGACCGCTACCTGGCCGCCGAGCACGTGCATGTTTCTTCGCGCCGGCGCGGTGCCGGCCTGGAGGACCAGGCGCTGCACCGCATGGGATTGACGCGCCGGGTGCGGCTGCGCTGCCAGCACTACGCCGCGGCTTGCCGCGTGGTGAGCTGCACCGACCTGCTGGCCACGCTGCCGCTGCGCTACGCGCGCATCGCCAACGAACCCTATGCCAACCGGCTGCTGTCGCTGCCCTTCAAGGTGCCCTCACTGGAGTTGCACCTTTACTGGCACGCGGGCGGCGAGAACGACGGGGCCAATCGCTGGCTGAGAGAACAGTTGATGGCCGTGATCACCTCGCTGGGCGGCGGCCTTGGCGAGGCGGCGCAGGCCTGACTCCCTTTGCTGAAGCTGGCGCGGCCCGCGGCGCGGCGTTGCCCCTCAAGGCGCGTTATCGGCCTGTCGCTCGATGCGCACGGTGGCCGGGGGCAGCGTGCTGTCAGCCTGTACCGCGTAAGGCAGCGGCGGGCGGCGTTCGGCCGGCACGGCCTGCCATAGCCGATCGACCCAGGCCCGGACCTCGGGGCTTGCGGGTGCCGCCGCTGTGATGCGCAGCGCAAGCGGCGCGCCGGCGGCGGCGGATCCGGTGCCTGGCGCATCGGACATCAGGCGCTCCACTGCCAATTGAGGTTCTTCCCGCAGGCTCATCGTCCATGCCCCCAGTCTTTGTCCCCTGGCTGCAGGCGCGGGCGCACGCGCCGTCTCGGCCTGCTGCGCCGGGCTGGCTCGCAGCGCAAAGCGCGGTGGCTCGATGGCGGGAGCCGGCGCCGGCGGCGGGATAGGCGCGACCGGGGCCGGAGGCGCGACGGAAGCCATTGGCGGCATTGGTGCCATCGATGCCATCGGTGCCGGCGCGCGAATCACCGGCGCGGCAGCAGGTGGCGCCCCGGCGGAAAGCGAGCCTCCCGCGGCGGGCTCGCTTTCCCTGGCGGCAGCCAGGCGGTGCTCCGCCAGCATGTCGGGCTCGCGCGGAGCGGCGCTGGCCTGCGCCTTGGCAGTGAGCGCGTGACTGGGCTGTGCGTTGGCTGTTGCGGCCGGGCTGGCTGCCGGCGCCTGGGCTGCCGATGGCCCGGGTGCGGCTGCCGGTGGCGGCTGCGCCGGGGCTGGTGGCGTCTTGGCATCCGCCAGTGGCGATGCAGGCTGCCCGGCGGACTCGGCTTGCGGTGGTTCCGCTGCCGGCCTGCCTGCGTCCGCGTGCATTGCCGGCGCGGCAGTCGCACGCTTTGCGCGTTCCGTCGCGGGCGCTTTGGCCGGCAACGTGATTTCGCCGTCGCGCAGGTCAAGCTGGCGCAATACGATCTGCATCGACAAGACACCCACGCCGAGGGTGCCGGCGAGCACGCCCAGCGCGGGCCACCAGCGCCGCGCACGGCGTGCGCGCTCCGGCTTGGCCGCCGCCTGTTCGCCGGAAGCCTGTTCGCGCAGCCAGGCCTGTGCCGCCGCGCTAACTGGCGCGCCAAGCACGCTCTGCGGCGCGTCGCCGCGCCGCACCTCCTCCAGTACGGCGCTGCGGCGCGCGGCCTGTGCTACCTGCAGCCGCGCGGCTTCCGCCATGACCGATGCCTCCAGTCCGGCGGGCGGCGCAAACGCCAGTTCGTCATCGCCGGTGGGGTAGTCGGCTTGCTCGGAGTAGGCCCGGACCCTGGCCGGCAAAGCGGCGGGCGGTAATGGCGGCGCGGCCGCTTGCCGGGCCATCTGCCGGGCCGCTTGCTCGGCGCGCGCGGCGGCCAACACCGCGGCCTCCAGCGACGCCGGCGGCACAAAGGCGGGCACCTCGCGCAGCAGTGCCGCGAGCCGGTCTTCGCCGGCAATGAATCGTTCGTCCGCGCTCATGGCAGCCGCTCCTGCGACGCCGTGGCCGCCAGGCTATCGCGCAGCCGTGCGAAGGCATAGCGCAGCCGGCTCTTGATGGTCTCGAACTTCTCGCCCAGCGTCAGGGCGATTTCCTCGACGCTCATCTCGCTGAAAAAGCGCAGCACGATCACTTCGCGCTGCGCCGCCGGCAGCGCCAGCAACGCTTGCCGCACGCCTTGCAGGTTCTGCCGCAGCTGCGCCTCGGCCTCGGGGCTCAGGTCGTCGGACGGCAGGGCGAGGTGGCCCTCGTCGAGCGTGTCGCGCTGACGCTCGTAGGCGCCGCGCAACTGGTCCAGCCAGGTATTGCGCGCGATCTGGAACAGGAAGGTGCGCAGGGCCGCGCTGGGCTGGTAGTCGCCGCAGCGGGTCATCAGCTTGACCCAGGTCTTCTGCGTCACGTCCTCGGCCTCGCCGGCATTGCCCTGGCAGAGCCAGGCCATATAGTTGTACAGCGCCGCGTTGTGGCGGCGAAACAGCTCGGCCACCGGCTGCTCGATCAGGCCGTTGGCGACCAGCAGCATCAGGTCGGCGTCCGGCAGCGCGGACAGTCCGGAGGGTGGGGTGGGCGGCGGGGCGCCGGGCGTGGAGGCATGCATGCGCGGCAGTATATGACAGCCCCGCCCGCTGTCGTGCGGGCCGGGATGTCCATGCCGGGCGGCGCGCGCGGGCAGCCCGGCCGATGGCGGCTTCAGCGTGGCTGCTCCCTGGCAGGCCCGTCGTCTTGCGCCAGCGGCGCGCGCGTCGACAAGGACTGGGCCAGGTCGATCAGCTTGATGAACTCGCCGCGATAGCCGAAGCGGTCGGTGCCGCGCGCGCCCAGCGCCAGGGCCCGCGCGTCGGCGTAGGTCCAGCCGCCGACATGGTTGCCGCCGCGCAGCACCTGGCCAAAACCCGCTACCGCCGTGGCAAAGCGGAAGGCATCGTCGGCCTGCGCCAGCGGCCGCACCGAAGCTGCCTGCACGGGCAGGTCCATCAACTCGCTGGCCTGGGCCTGCGGCAGCTTGTAGCGCAGCTTGATGTGGGCCAGCTCGCCGGCGGCGCCCTTGCCCGGCCTGGCGGTGGGGCTGGCCGGCTGGTAGCGCAGCGGGTCAAGCAGGCCGGGCTGGTCCGTCAGGGTCAGCTCATAGAGCGCGGTCACGGTGTGCCCGGCGCCGATGTCGCCCGCATCGACCTTGTCGTTGTTGAAATCCTCGCGCTTGAGCGCACGGTTCTCGTAGCCGATCAGGCGGTATTCCCTGACCGTGGCGGGGTTGAATTCGACCTGGATCTTGACGTCGCGCGCCACCGTGGCGAGCGTGGAACTGAATTCTTCCACCAGCACCTTCTGGCCTTCCATCAGGTTGTCAATATAGGAGTAGGCGCCGTCGCCCGCATCGGCGAGCTGCTCCATCAGCTGGTCGTTGTAGTTGCCGGTGCCAAAGCCCAGCGTGGACAACGAGACGCCCGACTTGCGCTTCTCGGCGACCAGCGACTTGAGCTGGCGGAAGTCGGTAATGCCCACGTTGAAATCGCCGTCGGTGGCGAGCAGTACGCGATTGATGCCACCCGCGATAAAGCTCTGCTGCGCGGCCTGGTAGGCCAGCGCGATGCCGCTCGCGCCGGCCGTCGAGCCGCCCGCGACCAGTGAGTCGATCGCCGCCGCGATGACGGCCTTGTCGCTGCCGGGCGTGGGCGGCAGGACGACGCGCGTGCCGCTGGCGTAAGTGACCAGGGTGATGCGGTCCTGCGGGCGCAGGACATTCGTCAGCAGCTTGAGCGAGGATTTCAGCAGTGGCAGCTTGTCGGCTGAGTACATCGAGCCTGACACATCGACCAGGAAGACCAGGTTGGCCGCCGGCAGGCTGTCGCGGGCCGCGTCGGCTGCCTTGATGCCGATGCGCAGCAGCACATTGTGCGCGTGCCACGGTGCGGGTGCGGCGTCGGCGTGCACGGCGAAAGGACGGCCATCGCGCGGTTGCGCGTAGTCGTAGGGGAAATAGTTGACCATCTCCTCCACCCGCACCGCATCGGCCGGCGGCAAGCGGCCGGCGTTGAGCAGCCGGCGCACATTGCTGTAGCTGCCGGTGTCGACATCGATGCTGAAGGTGGAGACGGGCGCCTGCGCGACCAGCTGCACGCCGTTCTCGTCGATGGCGCCATAGCGCTCGCGATCCGGCTCGGCCTGGGGCCGCGGGTAGGGCATGGGGCGGGCCATCAGGGTCAGGGGCGCCGACGGCTGGGCGCGCATGGCGCGCGCATCGGCGACGGCTCCGGCGGCCGTCTCCCTGGCGTGCGTGGCGGCGTCGCCGGCCTTGCTCGCGGGCACGGGCTGGGCGGGCATGGATGGCGGCAGCGCGAGCGGTTGGTTTGCGGCCGGTTCGGCGTTGCCGCCTCGCGTTGGCGAGGTCGGGGCGGTCGCCGGATGGCCGCCGCATGCGGCCAGTACAAAGGCAGTAGCCAGGACTCCCAGGCGCTTGAGCATTTCTTTTTCTCCTGAAGGGCCGCGCCGGCGATGCCGGCGGCAGGGCGCTGTCAGTGAAACGAAGCAGCCCGGCTGGCGGGGTTAAGTCGGGTGGAAAAAATTCAAAAGGGGACGGCGAGTGCAGGTCGCGCCGCTCGGGACAGGCCAGCCCACGTTTGCCTGACGCGGTCCATCGGTGCTGTCCCTGAGGTGTGCGTCAAGGGTGCCGCAGCAGCGCCCGAGCGCCATACAATGAGTATTTTTTCCCCCAGGAGGACGATTGCATGGCACCCCAGGCATATTCATCGGCGCTATGGCGCGGCCCGCTCGCCGCCGCCGCGGCGCTTGCGCTGCTAGGCGCCTGCTCGACGCAGACCAGCGCGCCTCCCGTGGCCACGGCTCCCGCCGCCACGGCGATGCCGCCCGCACCGGAAGTGTCGTCCGGCTACCGGCAGGGCATGACCACCACCTATGCCGACAAGCATATGGCCGCGGCCGCCAATCCCCTAGCTACCGAAGCCGGTCGCAAGATCCTGCGCGCGGGCGGTACCGCGATCGATGCCGCGATCGCCATGCAGGCTGTGCTGACGCTGGTGGAGCCGCAGGCCACCGGCATCGGCGGCGGCGCTTTCATTATGTACTGGGACGGCAAGCGCGTGCAGGCCTATGACGGCCGCGAGACCGCGCCCGCCGGCGCCGACGAGAAGCTCTTCCTGCGCCCCGATGGCAAGCCCATGAGCTTCAGCGAAGGGCAGATCGGCGGCCGCTCGGTGGGTACGCCCGGCGTGTTGCGCGCGCTGGAAATGGCGCATCGCCAGCACGGCAAGCTGCCTTGGGCCAAGCTGTTCGAGCCGGCTATCGCGCTGGCTGAGCAGGGCTTCCCGATTTCGCAGCGCCTCTATACGCAGATCGCGGCGGACAAATTCCTGCCGAACTCGCCCGAGATGGCGGCCTACTTCCTGGCGCCCGACGGCAAGGCCAAGCCAGTCGGCACCCTATTGAAGAATCCGGCGTTGGCCAAGACCCTGCGCGACATCGCCCGCCGCGGGCCGAATGCGCTCTATACCGGCCCCATCGCCAGCGAAATCGTCAAGCAGGTCAACGGCAGTGCCAACGCCGGTTCGCTGTCTCTGGCGGACCTGAGGGATTACCGCGCCAAGGAGCGCGCACCCATCTGCAGCGACTACAGGCGCTGGAAGATCTGCGGCATGCCGCCGCCGTCGTCGGGCGGCATCGCGATCGCGCAGATGCTCGGGACCTTGCAGGCGCTGGAGGCGAAAGACCCGAAATACGCGCTTGCCGCGATGAAACCTAAACAGGTGGCCACGCCTGCCCGCGTCGAGCCGGGTATCGAAGCCGTACACGTTGTTTCCGAAGCCGGACGCCTGGCCTATGCCGACCGCGGCCTCTATGTGGCGGACTCGGATTTCGTGCCGGTCAACGTTGCGGGGCTGCTAAATCGTGATTACCTGGTGCAACGCGCGAGCCTGATCGGCGAGGAGAGCATGGACAAGGCGGAGGCTGGCACGCCGCCTGGAAACACGCTGGCGCTGGCACCGGACCGTTCGCCGCCGCGTGTGTCCACCTCGCAGATCGTTGCCGTTGACAATACCGGCGGCGCGATTTCCATGACCACCACCGTGGAGAGCTATTTCGGTTCGCACCTGATGGTGCGCGGCTTCATGCTCAATAACCAGCTTACCGACTTCTCCTTCGTGCCGAGCGAGAACGGCAAGCCGGTCGCCAACCGGGTGCAGGCCGGCAAGCGCCCGCGCTCGTCGATGGCGCCGACGCTGGTGTTCGACCGCGAGACCGGCAAGCTGGTCGCCACGGTAGGCTCGCCGGGCGGTTCGCAGATCATCGAGTACGTATCCAAGACGCTGGTGGGCCTGCTGGACTGGAACATGGACGTGCAGGGGGCCATCAATATGCCCAACTTCGGCAGCCGCAACGGGCCGACGGAACTGGAAGCCGGACTGGTCAGCCCGGCCCTGGTGCAAGGCCTGAAAGACCGTGGGCATGAAGTGGCGCAGATCGAGATGACCAGCGGCACGCAGGCCATCATGCGCCGCCAGCGCCCCGACGGCACGTGGGCCTGGGCCGGCGGCGCCGACCCGCGCCGCGAAGGGGTTGCGCTGGGCGACTAGGCGTTTCGCCGGGTCGGCATGGAGCGTGCTCTGCCGGCGCTCCCGCAAAAAAAAAATGGCCGACTTCCGAGTCGGCCATTTTTTGTCCGACGCGCGGCTGGCTTAATCGAGCCGCACATCAGCCTGTTTCACCACCGCCGCCCAGCGCGCACGCTCGCTGACGAAGAACTTATTCGTTTCCGGCGGCGTCATGGTCACCACTTCGGCGCCCTGACCGGCCAGTTGCGCGCGCACTTCGGGCAGGCGGATGATGCGGATCAGTTCGCTGCTGATGCGCGCCACCAGGGCGTCGGGCATGCCGGCCGGCGCCATCACGCCTTGCCAGGTGCCTGATTCGAAGCCGGACACGCCTTGCTCGGCGATGGTCGGCACTTGTCCCATCAGCGGCATGCGTGTCTTCTTGGAGATCGCGATCACCTTCAGCTTGCCCGCCTGGACCTGCGGCAGCGTTGCCAACATGCCGTTCATCAGCACCTGGGCGGTGCCGGCCACGGTGTCGGCCACGGCCTGGGAGCCACCCTTATAGGGCACATATTGCCACTTGGCGCCGGTCGACTGCGCCACTGCCACGCCGGCCAGGTGCGGCGCGCTGCCGATGGCGGTCACGGCGAAGTTGAGCTGGGTGCGCTTGGAGAGGTCCACCAGTTCTTTCAGGTTGCTGACCTGCACCGAGGGATGGACTACCAGCAAATGCGGCGAGTAAGCCAGCATGGAGACGCCCTTCAGGTCCTTGCCCGGATCGAACGTGAGCTTGGTGTAGACGGAAGGGCTGATCGCTAGCGCGCCGATGTCGCAGAGCAGCAGGGTGTGGTTATCGGTGCCGGCCTGCGCGACCATCGCGGCGCCGATATTGCCGTTGGCGCCGGGACGGTTGTCGACCACGACAGGCTGGCCGAGCGCTTCGCCCAACTGGCGGCTGATCAGGCGGGCGATGATGTCGGAGGAACCGCCGGCGGAATAGGGGACTACCAGCTTGATCGGACGGGTGGGCCATTCGGTGGCGGCCTGCGCGGCGCGGGGGGCGATCAGGGCGCCGGCTGCGCCGAGGCTGCCCAGGGTGGCTGTCGCGCCAAACGTGGAGAGTCGGGATAGAAAGGTGCGGCGGGTCGTCGGCATCTTGTTGTCTCCGGATCTGTATTGTGTTGTATGTTGTCGTATGTGTTGGATGATAGCTCGAAGTTTTGAGTGGGTCCAGGCATTCTTTCCGAAGGGTTTTTGCGAGTGGACGTTTAAGCGTCTGAGCGTAGCCATCACTGCTAACGATGGCGCTCCGGGCTTTCCCTACTCTCTCCCGCTGCTTGCCGGCGCCCATTGCCGATCCCGCTGGATCAAATCGAAAAATGACACCTACACATCATCTGATACGATAACTAAAGTCAAAAAAAGACCTCTTCCGCAAACGAAGAGGTCTCCCATTCAAGCCGTGCGCAGCAATGAGCGCTTATTGCTTGGCCTTCTTTGCATACTCCCACCCCATCTCCGCCATCGGCCTGGCCCGTTTCCCTGCATCCAGGGCCTGCGCCGACGAAGCCGTCCCATCCACCACGCGCTTCATGATCCCCTGCAGGATCCCCGCGATCCGGAACATGCTGAACGCCAGGTAGAAATTCCAGTCGCCCGTGATCGGCCGGCCGGTGCGCTGCTCGTAAGTCCTGCGGTAAGTCGCCTCGTCGGGAATGCCGAGCCCTGCGTGGTTCAGCCCGGCAATGCCGCGGAACTGGCCCGGAGCGATATGCCAGCTCATGCAGTGATAGCCGAAGTCCGCCATCGGATGGCCCAGCGTGGAGAGCTCCCAGTCGAGCACCGCCAGCACGCGCGGCTCGGTGGGATGGAACATCAGGTTGTCCAGCCGGTAGTCGCCATGCACGATCGAAGTGAGATCGGCGTCTTCCTGCGGAATATGCTCGGGCAGCCAGGCCATCAGCGAGTCCATGGCGGGGATGCTCTCGGTCTCGGACAGCTTGTATTGCTTGGTCCAGCGCTCGATCTGGCGCGAGAAGTAGTTGCCCGGCTTGCCGTAGTCGCCCAGGCCGATGGCCTTGTAGTCGACCGTGTGCAGCGCGGCGATGACGCGGTTCATCTCGTCGTAGATGGCGCTGCGCTCCGCCGGCGTCATGCCGGGCAGGGACTGGTCCCACAGCACGCGGCCGGCGACGAATTCCATGATGTAGAAGGCGCGGCCGATCACGGTTTCGTCCTCGCATAGCGCGTACATCCTGGCGACCGGCACGTCGGTGCCTGCCAGCGCGGCCATCACGCGGTACTCGCGCTCGATGGCATGGGCCGAGGGCAGCAGCTTGGACTTGGGGCCGGGCTTGGCGCGCATCACATAGGTCTGGCCCGGCGTGATCAGCTTGAAGGTGGGGTTGGACTGGCCGCCCTTGAACTGCTCGATGGTGAGCGGGCCGGCAAAACCCGCCACATGCTCGCGCATCCACACCTCCAGCGCGGCCATGTCGAAGCGTTGCTGCTCGGCTACCTCGCGGGTGCCTTCGAAGTTCGAAACGTTGGTGCTCATGCTGTCTCCGTTTTTTCGGTATGTTCCGGGTTTTCCGAGATTCGAATATGTCTGTCTGCGGCGTGGCTAGCTGGCCGGCCCCCGTAGGTCGCGAAAGCGCAGGTACTGGTGCAGCAGCACTTCCATGGTGGTGTGGCGCGTGCCGCTGTGCACCGGCGTGGGCGGCGAGTAGTTCATCATGCGCACCACCCAGTCCGGCGGATCGTCGCCCACGTCCAGCACGTTGATGCAGCCGGCGGTTTGCATCAGGCTGCCGTAGAACACGCGGCGCCCGCAGGTGATGGCGTGGGACAGGATGGCGCGATTGGTGCCGCCATGCAGGACGAGCAGGACGGTGTCCCACTTGGGATCGTCGCGCAGGCGGCGCAGCGCGGGCAGCACGCGGTCAAGGAATTCGCCGATGCTCTCGCCGTCGAGGAAGCGCTTGTCTTCCGGCACTTCGCCTTCGAAGGCGCCGATAAAGGCATCGCGCAGCTTGTCGTCGCTGATGCCCTGCAGCTTGCCGCCACGGATTTCCTGCAGCTCGGGCCAGGTTTCCAGCGTGGCGTCTTCCATCTCGGGTAGTTCGGCCAGCACGCGTTCGGCGGTTTCCACCGTGCGCGGCAGCCCGCTGACGATGATGCGGTCGAAGCGGATGTTCTCCGCGGCAAAGGCGCGGCCGGCGGCGCTGGCCTGCGCCCGGCCGGTTTCGTTGAGCGGTACCAGTTCGGGCAGCGCCGGGCGGCCGGTCTCGTCGAAGTAGGTCACGGCGCCATGGCGCATCAGGTAGACGCGGCGGCGGGGCGAGGGCGGCAATTCCATGCAAGTCTCCGGTGCTTGGCCGATGCGCCCGTCTGCGCGGGCATGGTCGGCGTGGTATTGCGTGGCCAGGTCGGCTGGCGAAGCGGCGGGATCGGCCGCTCAGCGATAGTTCGGCTTGCGCTTTTCCAGGAAGGCGCCAATGCCTTCGCCCGCATCCTTGTGATGCAGCGCGGCCACGAAGTTGTCGCGCTCTTCGGTCAGGTGCCCGGTCAGGCTGGCGGTGCTTGCGTGATTGATCAGCGCCTTGATGCGGCCCACGGCATGCGGCGAGCGCGCGGCCAGCGTTTCGCCCAGGCGCAGCGCTTCGGTGAGCGCCTGGCCGGCCGGCACCACGCGGTTGACCAGCCCGAAATGGGCCAGACGCGCCGCATCGATGGGCTTGCCTTCCATCATCAGTTCGGAGGCGAGCTGGCGGGGCAGGGCGCGGGCCAGTTCGTACGAGCCGCCACCGTCAGGCGTCAGCCCGACGTTGACGTAGGCCATGACGAACTTTGCATCGCTGGCGGCCACCACGAAATCGCACGCGAGCACCAGCGAGAAGCCAGCGCCCGCGGCAGGGCCTTCCACCGCCGCGATGATGGGCTTGGGAAAGGCGTGCAGCGTTTCGATCCAGTGATTGAGGACTTCGATGCTCTCGGCCTGCACCTCGGGCGGCTTGGCGCGGTTGCCCAGCAGGCGGTTGAGGTTGCCGCCGGCACAGAACACGCCGTCGGCGCCGGTGATCACCACCGCGCGGATTTCCTGATCGCGCGAGGCAAGTTCAAGTGCTTCCTGCGATGCCGCGTAGATGTCCGGATGCAGCGCGTTGCGTGCCTCGGGGTTCGAGATGGTCAGCACCAGGGTGGAGTCGACGCGTTCGGATAGCAGCTGTGCGGTCATGGCGGCCTGTGGGAAGAAGCGAATGCAACAATGCAGAAGCGGAGGCGGATACGAAACGACCGCAGGCTATGACAAGCCTGCGGTCGCGGTTCTTACTGCTCTTCGGCCAGCAGCGACAGGCCGAGGCCGGCGCGGCGCCACAGCCACGGGCTGGGGCGGTAGCGCATGTCGCCGGTCAGGCGTTCCAGGTTGCGCAGCACCGTCAGCACCAGGTGCGGGCCGATCACGTCGCCCAGCGCCAGCGGGCCCTTGGGGTAGCCCAGGCCGAGGTTGACGGCGAGATCGATGTCGACCGGCGTGGCAATGCGCTGCTGCGCGATGTCGCTGGCGATATTGACGATGCAGCTGACAATGCGCTGGGCCACGAAACCGGCCGAGTCGCGGATCACGGTGACGGGCACGCCATCGCTGCCGAACAGGCCGTGCGCGGCCTCGCGCATGGCGGCGGACGTGGCGGGCGTGGTCATCAGCGTGCGGCGCTTGGTGGCTTCGAACGGCAGCAGGGTGTCGATGGCGACCACGCGTGTCGCGTCCAGGCCCTCATGCAGCGCGCAGGTGGTGGCGTCCAGGCCCAGCGGCGTGACCACGATCAGGGCGTCGTCCGAGGGCCGGTTGCCGGCTTCGGGCGTGATGCCCAGCGAGAGCAGCAGCTTGACGGCCATACCGTGGCCACGTTCGTCGGCAAGGCTTACCCACACGCTGGCGGGGCGCGCGGCCGGCACGGCGGCCGCAGCGGGCACCTGCTTCTGGCCATCGGCATAGCGGTAGAAGCCGGCGCCGGCCTTGCGGCCGATCAGGCCGCCCACCGAGCGGACCGCCGTGATGGGCGACGGGCGGTAGCGCGGCTCCTGGTAGAACTGGTTGTAGATGGATTCCATCACCGGGTGCGAAACGTCCAGCCCGGTCAGGTCCATCAGCTCGAAGGGGCCCATGCGGAAGCCGGCCTGCTCGCGCATGATGGCGTCGATGTCGGCGAAGTCGGCCACGCCTTCCTGCGCCACCTTCAGGCCTTCGATATTCATGCCGCGGCCGGCATGATTGACGATAAAGCCGGGCATGTCCTTGCAGCGCACCGGCGTGTGGCCCAGGCGGCGCGACAGCGCCATCAGCGCATCGCCCACGGCGGGGTCGCCGGACAGGCCGTCGATCACCTCGACCACCTTCATCAGCGGCACCGGGTTGAAGAAGTGGTAGCCGGCGATGCGGCCCGGATGCTTGGCGCCGACCGCAATCGCGGTGACGGACAGCGACGACGTGTTGGAGGCAATCACCGCATCCGGACGCAGGATGGCTTCCAGCTTTGCCACCAGGTCACGCTTGACTTCCAGCTTCTCGACGATGGCCTCGAGCACCATGTCGCAGCCGGCCAGGTCGTCCAGCGTGGCGCAGGGCAGCACGCGGGCCAGCGCCGCTGCGCCGTCCTCTGCACTCATCTTGCCCTTTTCGGCCAGCTTGGCGAAGGTGTCCTGCAGGTATTGCCGGGCCGCCGCCACGGCTTGCGCGTTGGTGTCGTACAGGCTGACGGTCAGGCCGGCTTGCGCGGCGATCTGCGCAATGCCACGGCCCATGGCGCCCGTGCCGACGATGCCGAGGGTGTCGATGGTGAAAGTGCTCATAGTGCTTCCAGAAAAGTGTGGTTAAATTAGCACGATCGTACGTTTTTTGCATCATCCGCAACAGTGGGGCGATGCAAGCGGCGTGCGCTGATCGGCCAGAGCGGACCACCAGAGTCTGTCATGGCTCACAATGCCTGTTGATCAGGTATGCGCGGGACACGACGCCCCTGATTCCATCGCGATCCCTCCTGTGGATCGCAAATAACGAGGAGAGAGACGACATGCTGAAACTTTGTGGCTTTGCCGCCAGCAACTACTACAACAAGGTCAAGCTGGCCTTGCTGGAGAAGAACCTGCCGTTCGAGGAAGAACTGGCCTGGATCGGCAAGACCGATCTCGAAGCCTCGCCCTTGGGCAAGGTGCCCTACATGATCACCGATCACGGCCCGCTATGCGAGTCCGAAGTGCTGGACGCCTATATCGAGTCGACCTATCCGCAATCGCCGCTGCTGCCGGTGGACCCTTACCAGGCCGCGAAGGTACGCGAACTGGTGACCTTCCTGGAGCTTTACCTGGAACTGACCGCGCGCGAGCTTTATCCGGAAGCGTTCTTTGGCGGCAAGGTGAGCGATGGCGTGAAGGAGCGCCAGAAGAAGCTGCTGGAGCGGTATATCCCCGCGTTCGCCAAGCTGGCGAAGTTCTCGCCTTACCTGGCTGGCGATACCTTCACGCTGGCGGACTGCGCCGCGGTGGTGCACTTCCCGCTGATCTCGTCGTGCACCAAGATCATCTACGGTACGGACATGCTGTCCGACCTGCCGGTCAGGGACTACCTGAAGCGGATGTCCGAGCGGCCCACCGTGCAGAAGGTGAATGCGGATCGCAAGGCGAATACGGAGCTGATGCTGAGCGGCCGGAAGTAAGTCAGGGTTTGCACCAGCCAGGCAAAACGCCCGCGATCAGCGGGCGTTTTGCATTGATGACTTTGCATCAGGGGCGGGAGCGGCTCGCAGGACCGATACTGCTCGAGTCACCACCGCCGAACGCAGTCCCGCAGGCGCTCTTGCTCCTACAGTGCCTTCAACCTCTCCAGAGCCAACGCCAGCGTCTCCTCCTTCTTGGCAAAGCAGAACCGCACCACGCCAGACTCGCGCGGCTGCGAATAGAACGCCGACACCGGGATCGCCGCCACCCCGATCTCGCGCGTCAGCCACATCGAGAAATCCGCCTCGCTCATATCGGAAATGGCCGAGTAGTCCACGCACTGGAAGTAGGTGCCATCCGACGGCAGCAGCTTGAAGCGCGTGGTGGCCAGCCCGGTGCGGAAGAAGTCGCGCTTGGCCTGATAGTAAGCCGGCAGGTCCAGGTAAGGCGCGGGGTCCGCCATGTACTCGGCCAGCCCGTACTGCACCGGCGTATTCACCGTAAACACGTTGAACTGGTGCACCTTGCGGAATTCCGCGGACAGCGCTGCCGGCGCGGCCACATAGCCCACCTTCCAGCCGGTGACGTGATATGTCTTGCCGAAGCTCGACACCACGAAGCTGCGCCGTGCCAGTTCGGGATGGCGCGATACCGACTGGTGAAGCTGGCCGTCGAACACCATGTGCTCGTAGACCTCGTCGGACAGCAGCAGGATATCGGTGCCTGCCAGCAGTTCGGCCAGGCGCTCCATGTCGCCCGCGCGCCAGATGGTGCCGGTGGGGTTGTGCGGGGTGTTGATCAGCAGCATCCGCGTGCGCGGCGTGATGGCGGCGGCGAGTCGGTCGAAGGGGATGCGGAAGTGCGGCGCGTCCAGCGCGACCGATACCACCTTGCCGCCGGCCAGTTCGATGGCAGGGATGTAGCAGTCGTAGCAGGGCTCCAGCACGATCACCTCATCGCCCGGATGCACGGCGCACAGGATGCTGGTGAGGATGCCCTGGGTGGCGCCGGCCGTGACCGTGATCTCGCTGTCCCAGTCGTAGGCATGGCCGTACAGCTTGCCGATCTTGTCGGCGATGGCCTGGCGCAGCCTGGGCACGCCCGCCATCGGCGGGTACTGGTTGAGGCCCGAGCGCATGGCGTGCGCGACCGCATCGACGATCTTCGGGTCGCAGTCGAAATCCGGGAAGCCCTGGCCCAGGTTCACCGCGTTGCGCTCGGCGGCCAGCGCCGACATCACGGTGAAGATGGTGGTGCCGACCTTGGGCAGGCGCGACGGCGGCGGGGTGAGCGGAGCGAGGGTGCTGGCGCCGGACTGGGCGCTCGGATTGGTGGTGGGCATGGGAGGCAGCGTCAGGCTGGACGGTCTGGATGGACGAAAAACGTTGCTGGCATTCTAGCGGGGATCGGCCTGCGCCTGCGCATGGTGTTCCGCGCGTGCCGCCAGCCAGCCGGCGAAGGCCTGGGGCAGCAGGATGTCCACGCCGCTCTGGCGGCGCAACCGGCTCTTCAGCTTGAGCACAGCCTTGTCCTTGGACACCAGGCAGGCCGCCTGGGCAAAGTGCGCCAGTTCGATGAACTTCTGGTCGTCGGTGTCGCGGCAGCGCGGCAGGCGCGCCGCCAGCGTCTCGGTTTCCTCCGGGATGGCGAAGGCGGTGGTCAACTGGTCCACCGTGGCCATGGCGGCGGGAATGTCGACGCCGAAATGGGCAAATTGCGGATAAGCCAGCACACGGCGCAGTTCCTCGCGGCAGTCGGGGCGGATCACCGCGGCGATGGCGCCGCTGTGCAGCGCGGCCCGGATGGGTTCGACATGGGGGTCGGCAAAGACCAGCAGGTCGACCCAGATATTGGAGTCGAGCACGACCCGCGGCGCGGGCGCGGCGGCAAAGGCTGGCTCGGCCGGCGGGGAATTGGCGGGTACTGCGGTGGATTCGGGGTGCATTCGTTACAATCTGGCCTTTGTGTTTGCCGCGATTTTGCCATGCTCATCGTCCTGTCCCCTGCCAAGTCGCTCGACTACGAGACGCCCCCGCGTCTGAAGACCCATACGCTGCCCCGTTTCATCGACCGCTCGGCGGTGTTGATCGAGCGCCT
Organism: Burkholderiaceae bacterium 16; assembly: GCA_000955785.1. GTDB lineage: Bacteria > Pseudomonadota > Gammaproteobacteria > Burkholderiales > Burkholderiaceae > Cupriavidus. The sequence goes on along the minus strand of JYOD01000037.1, from coordinate 127,271 downwards.
GCGCAAGCTCGCGCCGCAGGATATCGGCGCGCTGATGGACATCTCCGACAAGCTCGCGGTGCTCAATGCCGTCCGCTACGGGGACTGGTCGCCGGAGTTCACCGCGGCCAACAGCAAGCAGGCCGTGCTCGCCTTCAATGGCGACGTGTACGACGGCCTGGACGCTTCCACCCTGTCCAGCGAAGATCTCCCCTTCGCGCAGAAGCACCTGCGTATCCTTTCCGGGCTGTACGGCGTATTGCGGCCGCTTGACTGGATGCAGCCCTATCGGCTGGAAATGGGCACGCGCCTGGACAATGTGGCGGGCAAGGATCTCTATGCCTTCTGGGGCGACGACGTCACCCGCTTGCTGCAGGAGGACTTCAAGGACCAGAAGAGCGAGGGCAGCCCCACCCTGGTCAACCTGGCCTCCGAAGAGTATTTCAAGGTGGTGCGGCCCAAGGTGCTCGGGGCCAGGATCGTCACGCCGGTATTCGAGGACTGGAAGGGCGGCCGCTACAAGATCATTTCCTTCCACGCCAAGCGGGCACGCGGCTATATGGCCCGCTATGCAGTGACCCACCGCATCACCGAACCGGCAAAGCTCAAGCGCTTCGCCGAGCATGGCTACGCCTTCGACGCGGCGGCCTCCGACGACGCGCGCTGGGTATTCCGCCGGCGCCAGGAAGACTGAAGCGCAAGCAGACCAACGCCGGCCGGCCTGTTGCCGGCCCGCCCCCGAACCCAGCGCCAGGGCTTGCCCAGAGGCATCCCGGCGCGAACCCTGCGAGATTCCACGCCATGACCAGAGCCCTGCATATCTCCGCCAGCTTCGATGCGGGCGCCATCGAAGTCGAGTCGCTCGCCCAGGCCGACGACATCCGCCTGCGCATCCGCGCCGACTCGCACGCCGAATTTCGCCAGTGGTTCCATTTCCGCTTGCAGGGCGCGGCAGGGCAGGCCTGCCGCCTGCAATTCCTCAATGCCGGCGACTGTACCTACCCCGATGGCTGGCGCGGCTACGAAGCCGTGGCCTCGTACGACCGCGCGCACTGGTTCCGCGTGCCGACCATCTTCGACGGCAGCACCATGACGGTGGCTTTCACGCCAGAGCACGACAGCGTCTGGCTGGCCTACTTCGAGCCCTATTCCGACGACCGCCACCTGTCGCTGCTTGCCGGTTGCCAGCGCTCGCCGCTGGCGCGCCTGTCGCACCTGGGCAGCACCGTGGATGGCCGCGACATGACCGCGGTCACGGTGGGTACGCCCGGCGACGGCAAGAAGACCATCTGGATGATCGCGCGCCAGCATCCCGGCGAAACCATGGCGGAGTGGTTCTGCGAGGGTGTGCTGCAACGCCTGACGGGCACGGGCCTGTGGGCCGGGGACCCGGTGGCGCGCCGCCTGCTGGAGCGCGCTGTCTTCCACATCGTGCCCAATATGAATCCCGACGGCTCGGCGCGCGGCAACCTGCGCACCAATGCGGCCGGGGCCAACCTCAACCGCGAATGGATGGCTCCCAGCCAGCAGACGAGCCCCGAGGTGTATCACGTGCGCCGCGCCATCGAGGCCACCGGCTGCGACATGTTCTTCGACATCCACGGCGACGAGGGCCTGCCCTATAACTTCGTCGCCGGCAGCGAGATGCTGCCCGGCTTCACCGAAGCACAGCGTGCCGAACAGTTGCGTTTCATCGACGCGTTCAAGCGCGCGACGCCGGACTTCCAGGACGTCCACGGCTATGCCGCCAGCAAGTACAACGCGGACGCGCTCAAGCTGGCCTCGAAGTACATCGGCCATACCTTTGGCTGCCTGTCGCTGACACTGGAGATGCCGTTCAAGGACAATGCCGATCAGCCCGATCCGGCGGTGGGCTGGAACGGTGCGCGCAGCGCTTTGCTGGGCGCGGCAATGCTGCAGGCCATCCTGGAGCAACTGGGCTGAACGCACGGATGGACAGATAGCCGCCCGGCGGGCGGCTATCTGTCGGGGCGCATCAGTTCGCCTTAATGCGCGTTAGTGCGTATTAATTCGTCTTTTTGGTGGTCGACTTGCTGCTGCTCTTGCTGGCCGGCTTGGCGCTGCTGCTACTGCTGCCGGCTTTGGAAGAGGTTGCCTTGGTGGACTTGGTGCTGGTGGCCTTGCCTGAGCCCGATTTGCTCGCCTTGCTGCCCTTGCGGGCTTTGCTGCTGGTGGCCTGGCGCGTAGTCGCGTTGCTGCGTACGGCGGGCGCGGCGGCCGGTTCGCTGATGATGGTGCCGCTGCCATCGAGCAGTTCGTAGGCCAGCATCATGCCGTCGGCATAGCCGCAGCGCACCTTGACCGGTTCCCACTGGGCTTCGGCACGGCGCTTGTGGGCGGTGGCGGTAAAGGTCACCACAGCGCTGACCGGAACCGCCTGCTTGCCTTGCGAGAAGCGGCCATCCCAGGGTTCCACGGTGGCCTGGCCGGCGCCGAGCGCGCCGGTGGGGATCTTCAGTGCGTCGTAGCTGGCCGAGCGGGGCACCACCCAACTGGCGTGCGCGGCGCAATCGGCCACATCCGCGCTCGCATTCTCGGTTTGCATCAGTTGCTGGCGCATCTGCGCACGGTACTCGGCCAGGCTCACGCGGCCTTGCGCGGGTAGCGTCACCGTCGTGGTGGGCGGTGCCGCAGTGGCGGCAGCCACGGGCGGGGCAGGGGTTGCGGGTTTGGCGGCGGCCTGGGTGGCGATGCCGGGTGTTGCCACGGCGTCGCGATCATTGAGCGGAGTATCGGCGCAGCCCACCAGGGCGATCGCACCTGCCACTGCAGCAGCGAGCGAGCACAGCCGGCTGCTGATGAGGTCAGAGAGTCGTCGGATCACGGGATCGTCTTGCTTTGGAGCATAAGGGGTTGGCAAAGGTCTGCCATGATAGAGGAAACCCATGCAGCAAAGTTCCGAAATCTCCCGGCGTAAGGGTTCCACCCGAAGCGGGTTGCTGCCGGCGTTGCAGCCGAGTGCAGCCTTCGGCGCGGCGGCAAAGACCGCCGCGGGAGCGGCGGTGCGGGATTTGGCGCGAGCTGCGGTGCCAGTGCGGCCTGCCCCGCATTGCACGGCGGGCCGCATGGTTTCCGGTGCGCTTAAGCGGCCTTGACGAAGACCTTGAGCTCGTCCAGCAGCGCGTTGAGATCGGCCTTTAGCTTGCCGAACCCGGCGTTGTGCACGAGGCCGACTTCGTCCATGTACAGCTTGCGGTTGATCTCGAGCTGCAGGCTGTGGCGCTTCTGTGCCGGCTGGCCCACCACGCGCACGATCTCCACGCCCTTATAGGGGTGGTTGCGCCAGACGTCGTAGCCCATCTCCTTGAGCACGCCTTCGACGCGGTCCGTGAAGCGCGTATCGCAGGTGGTGCCGTCGCGGTCGCCGACCACGAAGTCGGGGTGCTGCAGCCCCGGATGCTCGGTGGCGTACTGCGCAGCCTCGCTGGGCATCGAGTGGCAGTTGATGTGCCACGCGCTGCCATGGCTGGCGATAGCCTGGTCGGCCAGCTTCTGCAGTTGGGCGTAGTAGGGCAGGTAGTACTGCGCAATGCGCGCCTGCACCTCGGCCACGCTCAGCTTGCGGTCGTAGATGGCTTCGCCGGTATCCAGCACGCGCCACACCAGCCCCTTGCCGAGTCGGGTCTTGGAGGTTTCCTGGCGCGGGCCGGGCCAGGGCGCGTCCAACAGGGCCTCGTCGATTTCCTCGATGCCGCGGTTGGCATCGAGGTAGCTGCGCGGGAAGCCCGCGCACAGCAGCGCAATGCCGCGTGCGGGAGCGTCGGCGTACAACTCGTCGACGAAGGTGTCTTCGGCCTGGCGCAGCAGGGCCAGGGGCAGGCCGGCGGCCGGCCGGAAATCAGCCGGATAGCTGGTGGCGCTGTGCGGGGAGTCGAGAAAGAGCGGGCTGCTCTCGCCTTGCGGCAGTTGCAGGAGGTAAGGGCTGAGCCCGGTCTTTCGGTCTGCTTCCGTCATGATGGGTGTCGGTTAATCCAGGGTGATCTTGGCTGCGGCGGCGATGCGTTTGTTCTTCGCCACTTCGGATTTGATCTGCGCGGCGAACTCGGCCGGTGTATTGCCAACCGGCACCGCACCCAGCTTCTCCAGCTTAGCCTTTACTTCGGGCATCGCCAGTACCTTGACGGCGGCGTTGTGCAGCTTGGTCTGCACGTCGGCGGGCAGGCCGGCCGGCGCGATCAGGCCGAACCAGGCGGCATCGTTGACTTCGGGCAGGCCGAGTTCGGCAAAGGTCGGCACATTGGGCAGGGCCGGCACGCGCTTGGGCGAGGCCACGGCCAGGGCGCGCAGCTTGCCGCCTTCGATAAAGGGCAGCGACGAGGGCAGGTTGTCGAACAGCACCTGCACCTGGTTGGCCAGCGCGTCGTTCAGCGCGGGGCCCACGCCCTTGTACGGCACGTGCAGGAGTTCGGACTTGCTGCTCATCTTGAACAGTTCGCCCATCATGTGCGAGACGCTGCCGTTGCCGGCCGAGCCGTACGCCATCTTGTTCGGCTGGCTCTTGGCCAAGGCGATGAAGGCCTTCATGTCGTTGGCCTTCACTGCCGGGTTGATGCTCATCACGTTGGGCACCGAAGCCAGGTTGGTGATGGTGGTGAAGTCCTTGGTGGCATCGTAGGACAGGCGCGGGTACACAGCGGGGTTGATGCCATGCGTGGAAGCCGTGGCGATGCCCAGGGTGTAGCCGTCCGGCGCGGCCTTGGCCAGGTAGCCGGTACCGATGCTGCCGCCGGCGCCGCCCCGGTTGTCCACCACCACGGTCTGGCCCAACTGCTGGCCGAGCTTGTCGGCCACGATGCGCGCGACGATGTCGGTGGTGCCACCGGCGGGGAACGGCACGATCAGCGAGATCGGCTTGGTCGGGTAGGTGCCCTGGGCCGCGGCCGAAAGCGACAGGCCAGCGGCGGCGGCGCCAGTGGCGGCGGCAAGGAGGCGGAGCATGTTACGGCGTTGCATGGTGCGGTTCCTGAATGGGGGAAAGAGGAGAAGAAGGGCTTCCGCGATTCTGCTTGTTCGGGCAATGAGACCGCAAACGAATTAAAATCGTGAGATCATTCCATTTGGTAGTGAAGTAAGGGGTTATCTATGCGACGCTTGTGTCCGTCGCTGACTGAATTGCAGGCCTTCGAGGCCGCCGCCCGCTACAACAGTTTTACCGCCGCGGCCCGGGAGCTCCACGTCACGCAGGGTGCGGTGAGCAAGCAAGTCCGCAGCCTGGAAGCCTTTCTTGGCGTGGAATTGTTCGAACGCGTGCGCCAGCGCCTGATGCTCACGGATGCCGGCCAGCGCTACCTGGACCGTATCCGGCCCAGCCTGACCGAGATCGAAGCCGCCACGGTGGAACTGATCGCCCGGCAAGGCCGCGGCGGCACCTTGCACATCGCAAGCATGCCCACGCTTGGCGCCAAGTGGCTCATCCCGCGCCTGCCGCAGTTTTTCGAGAAACATCCCGACGTCAGCCTGGAGTTCGTGCCGCATGCGCAGGGCTACGATTTTTCCCAGCCCGACCTCGACGCCGCCATCCGTTTCGGCGACGGCATGTGGCCGGGCAGCCTGGCCGACTACATGACCGGCCGCGAAGTCCTGCCGGTGTGCCGGCCCGCCCTGCTGGCGGGCGAGCCCGGAGGGATGGCGCGCACGCCTTCGTCCCTGCTGCGCTTCCCCCTGCTGCATCACACCACCGTGCCCGAAGCCTGGCCCGACTGGTTCGCCGAGCTTGGTGTCGCCACCCGCAAGGCGTGGAGCGGCGCGCGCTTCGACCAGTTCTCGCTGCTTACCCAGGCGGCGATGTCGGGGCTTGGCATAGCGCTGATCCCGCGCTGCCTGATCGAGGAAGAGCTTGCCACCGGCGTGCTGGTGGTGGCGCATCCGGCCCGGGTGCTGAGCAAGAAGGGCTACTACCTTTGCTATCCGGAGCAGAAACAGCATCTGCCGGCCCTGCAAACCTTCCGCCAGTGGGTGATGGAAGGGGTCGACGTGGTGGCATGACGGACCCTTTGTAATCAAGACTTACGTTTTTCCGCAAACGATTTTCCAGCCGACTGCGTTTAAGAGACATGTCAGACATGACGACCCCGGGGGCTAGTGGCGCCGGGGCCTGGACTGGAGAATCTCATGTGCGGGTCGACATTTCCCTTCCCTGTTTTGCCCACGGCCAGCCTCGTGCGGATTGTCGACGCTACGCTGTCCGGCTGCGCGATCTTGCCGGCGCGGCCTGCCACCACTATCGCGCGCCGGTCTTTGTCTACTGACGCGGCGGGGCCGCGCCCGGCCGGGGGCAGGCGCGGCATTCACGGAGGATGAACCGGCAACGCGGGACCACAGCCATTGAGCGACAAAGCAGCAAGCAGCAGGGCGGCAGGTCGCCACGCCGCCCTGGTTCAAGACGCGGACTTCCGGGAGAGCAACGCATGACCACCACCGCCATGACAACCGCGGCCATCGCGGTCAACCGCTTCGGGCTGGGCGCGCGCCCCGACGAATCCCTGCCCGCCGATCCGCGTGGCTGGCTGCTCGGCCAGTTCGAGCGTTACCAGGCCAGGCCGGCGCCCTGGAGCGGGCAGTCCGATACGGCGGCGCTGGCCGGCGCGTATGGCGCCCAGCAGCGCGAGGTCCGCCAGTCGCAGGCTGACGCCAAAGCCGCCGCTCGCCAGCAGTTGCAGCGCGAGACGCGCGTAGCCTACCGCAATGCCGTGGACGCACGCGTGACGAGCGCGCTGGTTACGCCCGCGCCGTTCGTCGAGCGGCTGGTGCACTTCTGGTCCAATCACTTCGCGGTCTCGGTCGAGAAACCGGCGGTAGCCGCGCTGGCTGGCGCATTCGAGGCCGAGGCGATCCGCCCGCACGTGCTCGGGCGTTTCGAGGACATGCTGGTGGCGGTGGAGCGGCATCCCGCCATGCAGATCTTCCTGGATCAGGTGCGCTCGATCGGGCCGGACAGCATGGCCGCGCGGGTGGCCGCGCAGCGCGCGCCCGAACGGCAGCTCGGGCTGAACGAAAACCTGGCGCGCGAAATCCTGGAGTTGCATACGCTGGGCGTGCGCAGCGGTTACCAGCAGGCCGACGTCACCGAGTTCGCGCGCGCGCTGACCGGCTGGAGCATTGGTGGCCTCGGTGCCCGCGCAGAAGGCGAGCCAGGGCACTTCGAGTTCCGGCCGCGCCTGCATGAGCCCGGCGCCCGGTCCATCCTGGGCCGCGCCTACCCGCAGCAGGGCGAGGCGCAGGCACTGGCGGTGCTGCACGATCTCGCGCACAGCGAAGCCACCGCGAACCATCTCGCCACCAAGCTGGCACGGCACTTCGTCGCTGATACGCCGCCGCCGGCACTGGTGACACGTTTGGCCGATGCATACCTTCGCAACGGCGGCGCGCTGTCCGAAGTGTATCGCGCACTGGTGGAATCGCCCGAGGCGTGGGTCGGCGCGCCGGCCAAGTTCAAGACGCCGTGGGAGTGGGCTGTGTCCTCGCTGCGCGGGCTGGGCCTGCGCGAACCGGGCGCGCAGCATTTCGCGCCAATGCTGACCCAGCTTGGCCAGCCGGTCTGGCGGCCGGGATCGCCCGCGGGCTACGACGACATCGCCGCGAGCTGGGCCGGGCCCGACGCGCTGGTGCGGCGGGTGGAACTGGCGCAGCGCCTGGCCGCGCGCGTCGGCGACCGGCTCGATGCGCGCGAGCTTGGTCCCCGGCTGCTCGCCGGTTCGATGTCCGCACCGACCGCTGGCGCCATCGCGCGCGCCGAAAGCGCCCAGACCGCGCTGGCCTTGCTGCTGGTCTCGCCCGATTTCCAAAGGAGGTGATCGCCATGTTTTCCCGCCGAGATTTCCTGCGCGTTACCGCCGGCGCGGGCGCCATGCTTGCACTGCCACGCCTCACGCTGGCCAGCGTGGATTCCGACCGGCGCTTTGTCTTCGTCATCCAGCGCGGAGCCGCCGACGGCCTGAACACCGTGATCCCCTACGCCGATCCCGGCTACGCCCGCCTGCGCGGCGCGCTCGCCATCGACGCCACGCAGGCCACACGGCTCGACGGCACATTCGCGCTGCATCCCGCGCTGGCGGAGACAGCGCGTCTCTATGTCGCCGGGCAGGCGCTCTTCGTGCAGGCGGTGGCATCGCCTTACCGCGAGCGCTCGCACTTCGACGGCCAGAATGTGCTGGAGACCGGCGGCAACGCGCCCTACCAGGTTAAGGACGGCTGGCTGAACCGGCTGGTGGGCTTACTGCCGAAGCGGACCGATAGCGCGATCGCCTTCACGCCGACCGTCCCGGCAGCCCTGCGCGGGACGGCCGATGTCAGCTCCTATGCGCCATCGGCCTTGCCGGCCGCGCCGGATGACCTGCTGGCGCGCGTCGGGCAGCTCTACGAGCTGGATGCGCAACTGCACCCGCTCTGGAATGCCGCAATGCAAGCCCGCGGACTCGCCGGCGATGCCGGCGCGCGACAGGACGCGGCTAGCCTGGGACGGCTTGCCGCCGGCTTCCTGGCGCGGGCGGACGGGCCCCGCATCGCCATGATCGAAACCGGCGGCTGGGACACGCACAGCGCACAGGCACCGCGGCTGGCTGCCAGGCTCAAGGCGCTGGACGCCATGCTGGCGGCGCTGCGCGACGGGCTGGGCCCGTCATGGGAACGCACCACGGTACTGGTGGCTACCGAGTTCGGACGCACCGCTGCCGCCAACGGCACCGGCGGCACCGATCACGGCACGGCGGCGGCGGCGATGCTGATGGGCGGCGCCGTCAAAGGCGGGCGGGTGCTGGCCGACTGGCCGGGCCTGGCGCCGGGTGCGCTCTACCAGGGACGCGATCTCGCGCCAACGACGGAACTGGACGGATTGATCGCCGCGGCAGCGGCACAAAGCTTCGGGCTGGATGGCGAGCGCGTGGCGCGCACGCTGTTCGGACGCGGGGGCGGGCAGGGGGGAATGCTGGGCGGACTGCTGCGCGCCTGAGCCAGGCGCGCAGCAGTCCAGGCCCGGGTGATGCCGGATATTGCCGGTTACTTGGAGAGCAGGCGCATCGCCTGCTCCAGGCCGGCGAGCGTGACGGGATACATCCGCGACTTCATGATCTGGTTGATCACCGTCACCGATTGCCGATACTGCCACAGCCCTTCCGGTTCAGGGTTAAGCCACACAAAGCGCGGGAACTGCTCGATCAGCCGATTGAGCCAGACCGCGCCCGCTTCCGGATTGTTGTACTCCACCGACCCGCCGGGCTGCAGGATTTCATACGGACTCATGGTGGCGTCGCCGACAAAGATCACCTTGTAGTCCGGCGTGTACTTGTGGATCAGGTCCCAGGTAGCGATCTTCTCCGCATGGCGGCGGCGATTGTTCTTCCACACGTAGTCATACACGCAGTTGTGGAAGTAGTAGTACTCAAGGTGCTTGAACTCGGTCTTGGTCGCCGAGAACAATTCCTCCACGCGCTTGATGTGGTCGTCCATCGAACCGCCCACATCCATCAGCATCAGTACCTTGACCTTGTTGTGGCGCTCCGGCCGCAGCTTGATATCAAGCAGGCCCGCGTTGGCCGCGGTCGAGTGGATGGTGTCGTCCAGGTCCAGTTCGGTCTCGGCGCCTTCGCGCGCGAACCGGCGCAGGCGGCGCAGCGCCACCTTGATATTGCGCGTGCCGAGTTCGACCTGATCGTCGTAATCCTTGTACGCCCGCGTCTCCCACACCTTGATGGCGGTGCGGTTGCCCTTGGAGGGACCGCCGATGCGGATGCCTTCCGGGTTATAGCCGCCATGCCCGAACGGCGAGGTGCCGCCCGTGCCGATCCACTTGTTGCCGCCCTCGTGTTTTTCCTTCTGCTCGTCGAGCAGTTGCTTGAGCCGCTCCATCAGCTTGTCGAGCCCGCCCATGGCTTCGATCTTGGCTTTTTCCTCGGCCGACAGCTCGCGCTCCAGCGTCTTCTGCAGCCAGTCCAGCGGAATGTCGGATTTCCAGTCGACCAGGCTTTCCACGCCCTTGAAGTAGGCCGCGAAGGTCTGGTCGAATTTGTCGAAGTGCTTCTCGTCCTTGACCAGCGTCATGCGCGACAAGTAGTAGAACTCGTCGATCGACGGCGTGATGACCTCGGACTTGAGGGCTTCCAGCATGGTCAGGTATTCCTTGACCGACACCGGCAGCTTGGCGTGGCGCAGCGAGAAGAAGAAATCGATCAGCATGGTGGTCTCGCTTAGAGTTTTCCGGAGCGGGGGCGGTGGTTCGCGGGCGTGTTCACGATGCGCGCCCCGGCAGGTCCAGGCGGTATTGCAGGTGGCGCTTCACGGTCGGCCATTCGCTGGCGATGATGGAGAACACCACGGTGTCGCGCAAAGAGCCGTCGGGCATGCGCTGGTGGTTGCGCAGCACGCCGTCCTGCTTGGCGCCGAGACGGGCGATGGCGGTGCGGCTCTGATGGTTCATCCAGTGCGTGCGGAATTCCACCGCGATGCACTCCAGCTGCTCGAACGCGTGCGCGAGCAGCATCAGCTTGCATTCGGTATTGACCGCGCTGCGCTGCACGCGCCGCGCGTGCCACGTATGGCCGATCTCGAGGCGCCGGTGCGTGCCGTCGACGTTGAAGTAGCGGGTCGCGCCTACCACCGCGCCCGGCACGCCGTCGCGGATCTCGCGGATCACGAACGGCATCGCGCCCTGTTGCTCGCGCATTTGCAGCGCGGTGTCGAGCCAGGCGCGGACCTGGTCAGGCGCCGGCACCGAGGTATACCACAGCTTCCACAGTTCGCCGTCTGCGACCGCGGCCTGTACTTCCGCTTCATGCTCGGGACGCAGCGGTTCCAGCAAGGCGTGCCGGCCGCGCAGGGTGATGGGGTCGATAAAACGTGCCATGGCTTGGTGGTCCGATGCCGTTGCGGTGCTTAGCGGTGTTTAGCGGTGCTTAGCGATTGGCGCGGTTCATGAACACCAGGCGCTCGAACAGGTGCACGTCCTGTTCGTTCTTCAGCAACGCGCCGTGCAGCGGCGGGATCGCGGCCTTCTTGTCCGGACTCTTGAGTGCTTCGGGCGGGATGTCCTCGGCCATCAGCAGCTTGAGCCAGTCGATCAGCTCGGAGGTGGAGGGCTTCTTCTTCAGGCCCGGCAGGTTGCGCATTTCATAGAAGGACTCGAGCGCGGCGGCCACCAGCTCGCGCTTGATGCCGGGATAGTGCACGTCGACGATGCGCTGCATGGTCTCGGCGTCGGGGAACTTGATGTAGTGGAAGAAGCAGCGGCGCAGGAAGGCGTCGGGCAGTTCCTTCTCGTTGTTCGACGTGATGATCACCAGCGGGCGGTGGCGCGCCTTGACCAGCTCGCGCGTCTCGTACACATAGAACTCCATGCGGTCGATTTCGCGCAGCAGGTCGTTGGGGAATTCGATGTCGGCCTTGTCGATCTCGTCGATCAGCAGCACCACTTGCTGGTCGGCCTCGAAGGCCTGCCACAGCACGCCCTTGATGATGTAGTTGCGGATATCGTGGACGCGGTCATCGCCCAGTTGCGAGTCGCGCAGGCGCGACACCGCGTCATATTCGTACAGGCCTTGCTGTGCCTTGGTGGTGGACTTGATATGCCACTGCAGCAGCGGCATGCCGAGCGCCGCCGCCACCTCCTCGGCCAGCATGGTCTTGCCGGTGCCGGGCTCGCCCTTGATCAGGAGCGGGCGCTGCAGGGCGCGGGCGGCGTTGACGGCCAGCTTGAGGTCATCGGTGGCGACATACTGCTGCGTGCCTTCGAAACGGGACTGCTGGTTCTGGCTGGCGTTGGTGGTGTTGGACATGAGGCAACCTGAGGGGTTTGTGCGTGTCGGAATGGGCCAGTATAAAAGAGCTTTCCGGTTCGCGTGCGGCTGGCCGCTCCATGCTGGACTGCCACGTGCAGCCTGCTGTACAATGCGGCGGTTTGACGCGCCCCCCACGTCCACGACTCCACCCCCCCGCTCTGTCCGCCATGTCACTCCCGCGGTCCTTGCCGGGAGGCGGCGATCGACAAGAGATGGTTCCAGAATGAGGCGGAGACAGCGCCGACATGCCTGGCAGTACCCAGGTGTCCGGCCCAAGCTGGCGGCCCACACTGGCAGCGCCGCATCCGGCCGCAGGCCGATGCGATCCTGCCGGACGCATTCTGAAGCCATTTCCGACCGGTCGGGCAGGTCACGCAGGGTTTAACACTTCCAATCAGCTACGACAATGAAAAAGCTCCTCACGATGGTGGTGCTGGGCGCAGCCGCAACGGCTGCGCAAGCCCAGGAAGTCAAGGGCAATGTGGACGCCGCCAAAAACAAGGTTGCGATGTGTATTGGTTGCCATGGTATTCCCGGCTATCGGGCCTCCTTCCCCGAGGTGTACCAGGTGCCCCTGCTCGGTGGCCAGAACGCCAAATACATCGAGAACGCGCTGAAGGAATACCAGAAGGGCGACCGCAAGCACCCGACCATGCGTGGCATTGCCGCGACCCTGACCGACCAGGACATCGCCGACGTGGCGGCCTACTACGCGCAGCAGACCTCCGGCTCGCAAAACAACACCCAGAAGTAAGAGGACCCATCCATGAATACGCTTAAGACGCTTTCGCTCGCGATCGGCGCACTCGTGCTGGGCGCCTCGGCCATCACGGCCTCGGCTGCCGACCTGGCCGCCGGCAAGGCGCTGGTGGAGAAGGGCAACTGCGTGGCCTGCCACGGTGCCGGCATGAACGCCCCGATCAGCCCGGATTACCCGAAGCTGGCCGGCCAGCACGCCGACTACCTGTACCACGCCCTGGTTGCCTACCAGATCACCACCAACCCGCAGGTGGGGCGCTCCAACGCCATCATGGCTGGCCAGGTCAATGCCAACCCCGGCGTGACGGGCAAGGACGGCAAGCCGCGGCCCTTCACGCGCGAGGAACTGAAGGACATCGCCGCCTACATCGAGTCGCTGCCGGGTGGCCTGGTTCTGAAGAAGTAAGCACCCCGCCGCCGGCACGCGCCGCGCGACGAAGAAAGAAAGCCGCTGATGTCCAGCGGCTTTTTTCTTGCTGCGGCTTGTGACACGAGGGCGGGACCTGGCCCGGATCAGTTGCCGGTGCTCTCGGCCAAGCGCCGTGCCTTCACGGCATTGGCCAGCGTTTCCAGCACCTTCACCGAGTCATCCCAGCCGATGCAGGCATCGGTGACCGACTGGCCATAGGTGAGGTCTTCCACCGGCGTGCCCTGGATGTGATCCTGGCGGCCGCCTACCAGGTGCGACTCCACCATCACGCCGACGATGCGCTCGTCGCCCGCTGCCAACTGGCGGCCGATGTCCTCGCAGACCGGGATCTGGTTCTCGTGCTTCTTGCTGCTGTTGGCGTGCGAGGCATCGATCATCAGGCGCGCGGCCAGGCCGGCCTTGGAGATGGCTTCGCAGGCTTCCTGCACGCTGGCGGCATCGTAGTTGGGCGTCTTGCCGCCGCGCAGGATGATGTGGCAATCCTCGTTACCGGATGTCGAGACGATGGCGGAGTGGCCGCCCTTGGTCACCGACAGGAAATGGTGGGGCTGCGAGGCGGCCTTGATCGCATCGACCGCGATCTTGACGTTGCCATCGGTGCCGTTCTTGAAGCCTACCGGGCACGACAGCCCGGAGGCCAGCTCACGGTGCACCTGGCTCTCGGTGGTGCGCGCGCCGATGGCGCCCCAGCTGACCAGGTCCGCGATGTATTGCGGGCTGATCATGTCGAGGTATTCGGTGCCGGTCGGCACGCCCAGTTCGCTGATATTCAGCAGCAGTTCGCGGGCGGTGCGCAGGCCATCGTTGATCTTGAAACTGCCATCCATATGCGGATCGTTGATCAGCCCCTTCCAGCCCACCGTGGTGCGCGGCTTCTCGAAATACACCCGCATTACCACTTCCAGCTCCCCGGCGAAACGGTCGCGCTGGACCTTGAGCAGCTTGGCGTACTCGAGCGCTGCGCGGGTGTCGTGGATGGAGCAGGGGCCGATGATGACGATCAGGCGGTCATCCATGCCGTGCAGGATCCGGTGCATGGCCTGGCGAGCGCCGTAGATCACGTCGGACGCCTTTTCGGAGCAGCCGAATTCGCGGATCAGGTGCGCAGGCGGCAACAATTCCTTGAGTTCGCGAATGCGCAGGTCGTCGGTGTTCTTCAGCATGATGGCTCCGGATTTTGTAGGGTCGTGTGTTTGGGGTGTCTGGGCTAGAGCTTGGTGCGGGCCGGGATAAAAAAAGCCGCCAGGTTCGCTGGCGGCTTTTTTTGAATTCTGGAGGCACTTACGATCGTCCCTCTCCATCCGCCAGCGGTGCGAGATCGCTAAAAAAGTAAAAATAAAACTTAGCGGACATGGATGGGATCAGGCTCAACAGGCGTCGGTTATTTGCGGCAACGTGTCACCGGATGGCAGAAAATTGCGCCAAGCCAGCTAATTCTGCGGGCTGCGGCGGTTGACCATCAGGTAACGAAGCATCTTTATAGCGCGTTTTCAGGGGCTTGGCAAGCGCCCGGCACTACCCCTGGCACATTTTCGAGCCGCCCCGTGGCGGGTCCCGGATCGAGTTCCAGTCCGCGCATTACGGCGGCAGTGCGATTCTCCACGCCCAGCTTCACGTACACATGCTGCAGGTGCTTTTGCACGGTGCGGGCACTGATGCCGAGCATGGCGGCGATCTCGCGATCTGTCTTGCCATGTGCCAGCCAGCGCAACACCTGCCGCTCGCGCACGGTCAGCCTGGCGAGCATGGAGACCGCATGGACGTCCTGGCTAAGGCTCGATGTACGCATTGCGGGCGGGTTAGAGGGCCAGCGCTGCGGTACGCAATGCTGCGTATTGGCGCGCTTCCGTGTGTGAACCAACATGGATGAGGCCAGTATAGGCGCAGCCGGCGCGCGCAGCGGCGCGGTGGCGGCCCCTGCACAGGTTTGCCCGGGGGAAGGCAGGCGAACGTGGCGTGCCAGGCTTGTCCGGCACGGGCGGGGCCATTTGGGGGGGAGTAAAACACCATGCCGATCGACGAAGGGAGGCTGAAGGCCTTCATGGACCAGTTCGTCCAGGATTTGGGGGCGGTCATGCATGCCGCGACCATCGTGCTGGGCGATGCACTGGGTCTTTACAAGGCCCTGGCCGAGAAGCCGATGACCGTACAGGTGCTGGCCGAGAAGACGCACACGGATGAACGCTATCTGCGTGAGTGGCTGTCCGCGCAGGCGGCCAGCGGCTATGTTGCCTATGACGCGGCGAGCGAGATGTTCAGCCTGACGGAGGAGCAGGCATTCGCGCTGCCCCAGGAGGGCAGTCCCGCCTTTATCCCCGGCGCCTTCCAGATCGCGGTGGCGCAGTTCAAGGCGATCCCCAAGATGGTGGATGCCTTTCGCAACGGGCGCGGGCTTGGCTGGCATGAGCATGATCCGTCGCTGTTCCACGGCACGGAACGTTTCTTCCGGCCGGGCTATGCCGCGCACCTGACCTCGGAGTGGATTCCGGCGCTCGAAGGCGTGCAGGCCAGGCTGCAGGCTGGCGCGCGCGTAGCCGACGTGGGCTGTGGGCATGGCGGCTCAACCATCATCATGGCGCAGGCTTATCCCGCATTGGAATTCCACGGCTTCGACTACCACGAGCCATCGATCCGCTTCGCCACGGAGGCGGCGGCGCGCGCCGGCCTGCGCGACCGGGTACATTTCGAGGTGGCAAAAGCCAAGGAGTATGGCGGCAAGGACTACGACCTCGTGGCCGTGTTCGATTGCCTGCACGATATGGGCGATCCGGTTGGCGCGGCAGCCCACGTGCGCGAGACCTTGCGCCCGGACGGCACCTGGATGATCGTCGAGCCTTTCGCCAACGACCGGCTGGAGGAGAACCTGAATCCGGTCGGGCGGGTGTACTACTCTGCCTCGACCTTCATCTGCACGCCGGCGTCGCGTTCGCAGGAGGTGGGCCTGTGCCTGGGCGCCCAGTCGGGCGAGGCTCGCATGCGCTCGGTGGTGCAACAGGGCGGTTTTTCGCGCTTCCGCCGGGCAGCGCAAACGCCGTTCAATCTGATCTACGAGGCGCGGCCCTGAAGGGAAGAGCGGCCGCGCCCGGCTCCAAGCCTGGCCTCAGGCGGTGCCGCCCACCGTCATGTTCTCGATGCGCAGGGTCGGCTGGCCCACGCCCACCGGCACGCTCTGGCCTTCCTTGCCGCATACGCCGACGCCCGAGTCCAGGCGCATGTCGTTGCCGATCATGGTGACGTCCTTGAGCGATTCCGGACCGTTGCCGACCAGCGTGGCGCCCTTGACCGGCGCGGTGATCTTGCCATCCTCGATCAGGTAGGCCTCGCTGGCGGAGAAGACAAACTTGCCGTTGGTGATGTCGACCTGGCCGCCGCCGAAGTTGACCGCGTAGAGGCCGCGCTTGACGCTGGCGATGATCTCCTGCGGATCCCGGTTGCCGTTGAGCATATAGGTGTTGGTCATGCGCGGCATCGGCAGCGCGGCGTAGCTTTCGCGGCGCGCGTTGCCGGTCACCGGCATCTTCATCAGGCGCGCGTTGAGCGTGTCCTGCATATAGCCCTTGAGGATGCCGTCCTCGATCAGCGTGGTGCACTGGGTGGGGTTGCCCTCGTCGTCGAGGTTGAGCGAGCCGCGGCGGTTGGCCAGCGTGCCGTCGTCCACCACGGTCACTCCCTTGGCCGCCACCCGTTCGCCCATGCGGCCGGCGAAGGCCGACGAGCCCTTGCGGTTGAAGTCGCCTTCCAGCCCGTGGCCGATGGCTTCGTGCAGCAGCACGCCGGGCCAGCCCGGGCCGAGCACGACCGTCATGGCGCCGGCGGGAGTCGGGCGAGCCTCGAGATTGACCAGGGCCGAGGCCACCGCTTCATCCACATACTTCTGCAGCAGTTCGTCGCTGAAATATCCGTAGGCATAGCGACCGCCACCACCGGAGGAGCCGATCTCGCGGCGCCCGTTCTGCTCGGCGATCACCGTGACGGATACCCGCACCAGCGGCCGCACGTCGGCGGCGATGACGCCGTCGCTGCGGGCCACCAGGACCACGTCGTACTCACCGGCCAGGCCTGCCATGACCTGCACCACGCGCGGGTCCTTGGCGCGTGCCATGCGTTCCACGCGCTCCAGCAGCGCGACCTTGTCGGCCGCGTCCATCGAATCGAGCGGGTCGTTGGGCGAGTACAGGTTGCGCCCGCCCTGGCTGGCCATCTTGCCCGCCACCTTGACGCGGCCGCTGCCGGCGCGGCCGATGGTGCGGGTCGCGGCCCCGGCTTTCAGCAGGGCGTCGAGGCTGATGTCGTCGGAGTAGGCGAAGGCCGTCTTGTCGCCGGACACGGCGCGTACGCCGACGCCCTGGTCGATGCTGAAGCTGCCCGACTTGACGATGCCTTCTTCCAGGCTCCACGCTTCATTGCGGGTGTACTGGAAGTACAGGTCGGCGTAGTCGACCTTATGGGTGAAGATGTCCGCCAGCACGCGCTGCAGCTTCACTTCGTCGAGGCCGTAGGGAGCCAGCAGCAATTGCTGGGCGGTGGCGAGGTTGCGGATTCCGAGGTCGCCGGCGTTCATGGTTGTCCTTTATCGTCGTGCCGCGGCGGCGCCAAGGCGCCGCCGCGTGGAAATCTGGGGATGTTGGCGGCTCCGGGGAGCCGGCCTTGTCTGGTTGTACATGCTACAGCACCCGATGGCGCAGCGCAGGCAGGTTCTGCCTCACTTCGTCCAGGCGCGCGGGATCGATCAGTCCGCTCACCACGCCTTCGCCTTCCGGCAGCACGGCCATCACCTCGCCCCAGGGATCGATCAGCATGGAGTGGCCCCAGGTGCGGCGGCCGTTCTCGTGCTTCCCGCCCTGTGCCGCGGCCAGCACATAGCACTGGTTTTCAATGGCGCGGGCACGCAGCAGGATTTCCCAGTGCGCCTGGCCGGTCGTGTAGGTGAAGGCGGCCGGCATCAAAATCAAGCTGGTGCCGCCGCCAGCGGCGGCGAGCTGGCGATAGAGTTCCGGGAAGCGCAGGTCGTAGCAGACCGACATGGCGACGCGGCCGCAGGGCGCCTCGAAACTGGCCGGGGTATTGCCGGCCAGGATGGTACGCGATTCGTCGTAGCTTTCGGTGCCCCGCGTAAAGCCGAACAGGTGGATCTTGTCGTAGCGCGCCACGCGTTCGCCGCGCGGGTCGTAGGCGAGCGAGGTGTTGTGGACGCGTGCCTCGTCCTCGCACCACAAGGGCAAGGTGCCGCCTACCAGCCAGATGCGGTGGCGGCGCGCGGCGCCGGCCAGGAAGGCCTGGATCGGACCGTCGCCGTCGCGCTCGCGGATGGCGACCTTGTCGCTTTCGCGCAGGCCCATCATGCAGAAGTACTCCGGCAGCAGCACCAGTTCGGCGCCGCCCTGCGCCGCTTGCGCGATCAGCGCTTCGGCGCGGGCCAGGTTGGCCTCGGGCGAGACACCGCTGACGGTCTGGATGGCAGCGACGCGAAATGGTGCCGTGCTGGCGGCTTGGGCGGAGGCGGTTGCGGTCATGAAGCGGTTTCCTTGGCTGGCGGCGGCTGCAGGGGAGCGAATCCGCCCCATCCGTGCGGCTCGGCCAGATCCTGGCGGCGGCGCAGCCGGACTTGCCGGGCATCGGCGATCGCTTTGGACCCGGGCCTTAGCCGTTCATGCAAACGGGTCGGTCATGGTGCCGGGTAGACGCGATTCGACGGGCCCTGCACAGGGGGCGTGTCGGCCCTATTCTCCCCCACTTTGGTAATCTGCGGGTTCGCCCAGCTGCCGCTGATGTGGTACCGGCGGCTAAAGGCCTTGGAGAATTCATCGGCGAACATCAACTGGGCAGCCAGCGTGCCGATGCCCAGCGCCGGATTGATAAAGGCTGCCGCCACCGAGGCGGACGTGGCGTTGATACGCGGCACCACCGTCACGTCGAGGTCCTGCGTCTCGCGCGGGATATTCGCGCTGCCCGTCATCGAGGCGCGCAGTTGCGCACCCTTGAGCGCGAAGTCCTTGGTGCTGGCCACGCCGCTCTCGATGGTACCGGTGCCCGTGATCTCGTCGAACACCATGCCCTGGCCCGCCACGCCGCGGAAATCGAAGGTGGCCAGCCGCATCAGGCCCTGCAGGCTGAGCACGCCCAGCAGCTTGGCCGCGCCCGGATCCACGCTGAGGATCTGGCCATTCTCCAGCTTGAGCTTCATCTGGCCCGTCAAGGTGGGGTAGTCGATTGACATCGGCGAACCGCGCCACGCCACCCGGCCCTCGAAAGTGCCGTGGCTGTCGGCCAGGATGTGCGGCAGACCCATGCGTTCAAGCACCTGGCCGCCGTTGCGGACATCGAGCTTGAAATCGAGCCGCGTGCGGCGCTCCGCATCGGCCCCTTCGCGCAGTCGGCGCGGCAGGCGCCAGCTGCCGCTGCCGGTGAAGGTGGCGCCGGGTTGTTCGATGACGAGGCGCTCCAGCGTCCATGCAGGCTCGCCGCCGCTTTCGCCAGAGTGCGCCTTGACCTCCAGCTTGCCGAAATCGCGGCCGTGCAGTTCGAAGCGATCGGCTACCAGGTCAATCGCGGGCAAATCGCTCGTATTGTCCGCCAGCGTCTCGGCAACGTTGCCCGCATCGGTGGTGTCGGGGATATTCAGGCGCGAAAGACGCAGCGTCAGCGCCCCTGCCGACGTGGCTGCATCGTTACGCCAGCGCAGGTTGCCCGCGATCTGGCGAGAATCGATCTGAACGGTCCAGCCGGCGCTCTCGCGGCTGGCCTCCAGCACGACATCGTCGAGTTGCCGGCCATAGGCCTGCAGCGCGCGCACCCGCGCGGAGAACTTCTCCGGCATGAACGCGGAGGGAACGGTAACCGCGCCGGCGCCGGCCTTGCCGCTATCCGTGAGCAGGCCATGCCAGGCGTCGAGGTCGAAGCGGCCGGCGGTCAGCGCCGCCACGACGCCGCTGGCCGGTTGCGGCGCCGGCTGTTCGACGCCGATGCCGCCGGACTGCACTTCCACGCCATCGGCGTTGCGGCGCAGCAGATAGCGCGCATTGAGCACGTTGCCATACTGCAAGAGCATCTCTTCGCTGCCGGCGCGAGCCGCGGCGGGCCGGAGCTCAAAGCGCAAGGGCAGGGCCTGGCTGGCGCTCTTGGCCAGCGGGGCAGGCATGCCCACCGCCAGGCCGGTCAGTTCCGAAGTGACCGTGATCTGCGGCTGATGCTCGCGCACCCCGATCACCGCGCTATAGGCGGTACTGCCTTCCAGTTTCTGTGCCAGGCCGGCCATCGGCGAGCCGGTGAGCGTCTCGCGAATGCCCTGGGCGCTGGCATTGCCGCCGGCATTGACGCGTACCGTGCCGTCCGCCTGGCTGCCGCCGCTGGCGCGAATCTCGCCGCCGAGGAAACGGGCGCGCAGATCGTTGAGCTGGAAGCCGTGCTCGTTGAAGGCGACGACGCCGGTGGTGCCCGCCAGCACGGGCAATTGCGGGGTGAGCACCACATCGTTGCCCGGTAGCCGGAACTGGCCATCGACCTTGGCGTCCTGCGCCGCGGTGAGGGGAAGATCCAGCTTGAGGCGCAGCTCGCCATTGCCCTGGGCGCGCATGTCGCTGGTCACCTGGCCGGTCCAGTCGCGTACCGGGCTGGCAGCCACGAAATGCAGGAAGCCCGTCATCGCTCCGCTGGCGCTGCCGTCCAGCACCAGGCGGCCGTGATCCGCGAGGTCGGCGATGCGGCCGTTGACATCCTGCAGCGTGACGCCGGCAACGCCTTGCACGCCGGCGCGCTGCGCCACGAAGGACAGCCCGCCGCGTTCGAACAGCAAGCGGCCGCTGATGTCGGTGAAGTCCGGCCACGCCTTGCCGCCGTTGCTGGCGCTGGCGGCGCTGCCCGGCGCCGCGCTCAGGTGGGGCGCGATCTGGTAGCTGACATGCTGGATCGGCACCTCGACCCGGAAGTCGCCGGCGCCTTCGTGCGGGCTGTGGAAGGGGAAGTGTTCCAGGTCGCCCTTGAGCAGGAACTTGACGTCGCTGGCTTCGCCTGTCACCAGGGCGCCGGCCAGGTACTGGCGTGTCGCGGCGGGGATGCCCGTGGGCAGGTAGCGCGGCACCCGGTTGACCTGGGCGTGCACCAGTTCGCCCGTGAGATCGGCAATGCCGCCGTGCCCGTCGCCGCCGGCATGCCAGGTGCCACGCACGCTGCCCGCGGTATCCGCGTTGGCAAACTGGACGCCATCGGTGCGCACCGCCAGCTTGCCGTTGTCGTTGGTCCAGCGCACTTCGCCGCTGATCTGGTCGAAGGGCAGGCGTGGCTCGTCGAACATGCCGGGGAACACCAGGGCGGCATTGCTACCTTCGAAGCGGGCGCTGCCCTGCCGTTCGTCGAAACTGAAGCTGCCAGAGAGCCGCGAAAAGCCGGGCACGCCCAGGTGGGGCTTGCCGTTGGCACCTGTCGGCGCGTTTGCGGGCTGGCTCAGCACCGAGACGTTGCGCAGCGTGCCCTGCACGTTGAAGTGGCGCTGTCCATCGCGGCGGCTGAGTATGCCCTGGCGATCGCGGGTCCAGTTCACGTCCAGGTTGTCGATATGGCCGGAGGGCTGGAGCGCGCGCAGCTGGCGCGACAAGGCAGTGTCGAGCGGCAGAGAGGTGGCCAGCGCGCGCACGGTGTTCAGGTCGAACGTGGGTGCCTTCAGCGTGAACTTGCGCAGCTGGCCTTTGTTGTCGGTGGCCCAGCCCACCACCACCTTGCGCATGCCTTCGCGCCAGGCGCTTTCCCCGCTCGCCACGCTGGCGGCGGCGCTTGCCTCGGCGGCGGCGGCCGACGCCGCCGAGGCAGGCTGGTCCGGCCGTGCCAGCCGCACGGCCGGACCCTCGGCGGGTTCGGGCTGCCACAGCAGGGTGTCGATGGTGAGGATGTTGTCGCGGTCGCGGCCGGCACGGTGCAGGACGAAGGCCTGGGCGCTGGCCAGCTTGAGCTGTTCGGGCGCGCCGGCCAGTTTCAGGTCCACGCCATTGGCGCGCAGCCTCGCCTGGCTGCGGGTGACCTGGCCGCCGCCGAATTCGATCGTGCCGTCGGTGCTGAAGGTGCCGCGCGCGACCCGCTCGAAGATCGCCGTGTAGCGTTGCAATACCGGCAGCTCAAGCCGGCCAAGGTCCCAGCTGGCCTGCCCGTGCCAGTTGTGCCAGTCGCCGGTGCGATGCAGGTAGTCATGGCGGAAATCTGCCTGCACCACAAGGGGGCGGGGCGCGAGCGTCGCCGACTGCGCTTCCAGTTTGAGGAGGTGGCGCGAGCCCAGGCGCTGCACGCTGAGCTGGATATTGCCGACGTCGAGCTGGGGCAGGTGGTTCTTGTCGTCGAGCCAGCGCAGCTTGCCGTCGGTGAGCTCGACCTTGCCCTGGGACAGCAGCCAGTCGAACAGCCGGTTGTCTTGGGGCTGGGCACCGGTGGTGTCCACTGCCAGCCCGGCTACCTGGAGCTTGCCGTCGGCGGAACGCCGTACCAGCAGGTCGGTATGGCTGGCGGATATTCGCTGGAACAGCACGTCCATGCTTAACAGCGATCGCCATGACAACTTGCCGTCGAGCGCGCCGGCCGCCAGCAGCACACGCTGTTCGGCGTCGACCGCCTTGACGTCGCGGGCACGGAAAGCAGGGTGCCAGCCGTCCCAGTAGGTGTCCAGCTGGCCGATGCTCAAATGGGCCGCCAGCGCCACCGAGCCACGCTGTTCCAGCCAGGTGCGGGCCGCTGAGGCCTCGGGCCAGAGCACGAAGCGGATCAGCAGGCCGGCCAGCAGGGCGACCAGCAGCAGCGACAGGGCCAGGCGTATCAATACGCGGCCCAGGCCGCGCCACATGGGATGGCGCAAGGCTGCGAGCAGGGCGCGGCCGAGCGCGCGCGCCAATGCCAGCGGGTGCCGCCTGGAAAGTTGCAAGGGGGTAGAGCCTGCACCGGCGGCCCCGTCGAGCGCCGGCGTGCCGCCGGTGGTCGGGGCGGGCTCGGCGGGTGGGGTGGCGCGGCTGGACATGCGCAGATTATCCGACAATACTAGGCGCTCTCCAATTCGGTGCCTGACCGGCCGTGCATAACGCGCGGGCCGGCACAGTGCCGGCTCACGCGCTTCCAAGTAACAGGAATGACTTCCACTGATCCGACGAGTTCCACGGCTGCGCCCAATCCCGCCGCTACCGACGCCGGCGCTGCCGGCGAACATGCTTCCGGCAACACTTCCAGCGCTGCCAGGCAAGCGGTGGCCGACATGGCCACGGGCCTGTACGCGACGGTGGCCGCCACGGAACTCGTGCCGGTCGACTGCGCCGGCATGGCATTGTACTCGCCCGCCTATTCGCATTACACCCGCCGTATGGTGCAAGCCCGCCCGGAGCTTGCCGGAATCGTTGCGCGCGTGCGCGAGCAGCCGCTGACGCGTGCCTGGATGGACGCGCGGCTGAAGGCGCTGCATGAGCCGTCGGCCGATGTCGATGAGGCCATCAAGCGCGCGTTGCGCCGCTTGCGCGCCGAAGTGATGTGCGTGGTGATCGAGCGCGACCTGCGCGGCCTGGCGACTCTGGGCGAGGTCACTGGCGCGATGACGGACCTGGCCGAACTGGGCATCCAGTATGGCCTGGCCATGCTGGAAGCGGACTTGGCGCCGAGCTATGGCCGGCCTGTCGGGGAAAGCAGCGGCGAGGTCCAGGAACTGGTGGTGGTCGGCATGGGCAAGCTCGGCGGCCGCGAGCTCAATGTGTCGTCCGACATTGACCTGATCTTCCTGTACGACGAAGACGGCGACACGCGCGGCGGCCAGCGCAGCCTGTCCAACCACGAGTACTTCATCCGCCTGGGACGCCGCCTGATCAACCTGCTGGCCGACGTGACTGCCGATGGCTACGTGTTCCGCGTCGACATGCGCCTGCGCCCCAACGGCGACGCCGGGCCCCTGGCGTGCAGCCTCGGCATGTTGGAGCAGTACCTGATGGTGCAGGGGCGCGAATGGGAGCGTTACGCCTGGATCAAGGGCCGGGTGGTGTCGGCGCTGGACACGCCGCATGCGCAGCGCACCGCGGCGCAGCTGTCTAGCCTCACCACGCCCTTCGTGTTTCGCCGCTACCTCGATTACGGCGTGATTGCCGCGATCCGCTCGCTGCACGCGCAGATCCGCGCCGAGGCCGCCAAGCGCAGCGGCGGGCTGGCGGCGCCCGGCGGCGAGCAGCGCGTGAACCAGCGTGCCTTCAATATCAAGCTGGGCCGCGGCGGTATCCGCGAGATCGAGTTCATGGCCCAGGTCTTCCAGCTGATCCGCGGCGGGCAGGACCCGGCGCTGCGCATCCGGCCCACCCTGGAAGTCCTGGCGGTGGCGGTGGAGCATGGCTTGCTGCCTGCCGGCCAGGCCGAGCAACTGGCCGATGCCTACCGCTTCCTGCGCCAGCTCGAGCACCGCCTGCAGTATCGCGACGATGCCCAGACCCACCACCTGCCCACCGCCGCGGATGAGCAACTGGCCGTGGCGCGCATGATGGGCTGCGCCGACTGGCCGGCTTTGCTGGAACGGCTGTCGTCGCTACAGGATCCGGTGGCGCAGCAGTTCGAAGCCACCTTCTCCGATCCCGATGAAGCCCACGCGCATTGCGAGGCGCTGTGGCCGGCGTTGATACAGGAAGAGCAGGACGAACCGCCTTGCGAGCGCCTGGCGGGTGCCGGCTTTCAGGATTGCAACGCATTGCTCGACCGCATGCGTGCCATTGGCGCCTCACTGCGCTACCGGGCGCTGTCGGAGCAGAGCCGGGTGCGCTTCGACCTGCTGGTCAACCGCGCGCTCGACCTGGCTTCGCGCCAGGACGACGCCGACCGCACCATCGCGCGCTTTGTCGACTTTCTCGATGCCATCAGCCGCCGCGCGTCTTACCTGTCGCTGCTGTCGGAATACCCGCAGGCGATGGCGCGCGTGGCCGACACGCTGCACGCATCGAGCTGGGCGGCAGCCTATCTCACGCGTCATCCGCAACTGCTCGACGAGCTGCTCGACAGCGATGCGCTGGCCGGCGCGCCCGACTGGAATGGCTTCCGCAGCCGCCTGGCCGCGCGCCTCGATGCGGCCGACGGACAGATCGAAGCGCAGATGGACATCCTGCGCCGCGAGCACCATGCCGAGACCTTCCGCATCCTGCTGCAAGACCTGCAAGGCATGCTGACGGTGGAGCAGATCGCCGACCGTCTGTCGGACCTGGCCGATGCCATGCTCGACGTGACCTTGCAGGCCGTCTGGCGCCAGCTTGCCACGCGGCATGCCGAGCAGCCGCGCTTTGCCGTGATCGCCTACGGCAAGCTGGGCGGCAAGGAGCTGGGCTATGCCTCGGACCTCGACATCATCTTCCTCTACGAGGACGAACACGAACGCGCGCCCGACGTCTATGCCGCCTACGCGCGCCGGCTGATCACCTGGCTGACCAGCCATACCGCTGCCGGCACGCTGTTCGACGTCGACACGCGCTTGCGCCCCAACGGCGAGGCGGGGCTGCTGGTGACCAGCTTCGAAGGCTTCCGTCGCTACCAGCAGCGCGAGGGCGACAACACGGCCTGGGTGTGGGAGCACCAGGCCCTCACGCGCGCACGTTTTTGCGCGGGAGACCCGGCGATCGGCGCGCACTTCGAAAGCCTGCGCGACGAGATCCTGCGCCAGCCGCGCGATGCCGCCACGCTGCGCGGCGAGATCGTCGTCATGCGCCACAAGGTGTCCGAGGGGCATCCCAACCCAAGCGGTCTGTTCGACCTCAAGCACGACCGTGGCGGCATGGTCGACATTGAGTTCACGGTGCAATACCTCGTGCTGTTGCACAGCCACGACCATCCCGCGCTGACGCGCAATGCCGGCAATATTGCGCTGCTGCGCACCGCCGGCGAGCTTGGCCTGATCGATGCCACGCTGGCGCGCGACGTGGGCGACGCGTATCGCGTATTCCGCGCGCGCCAGCACCAGTTGCGCCTGGATGGCCAGGCTCACGCGCGTGTTGCGCCGGCCGCCGTGGCGCCGCAGGCGGCGCAAGTCCGCGCGCTCTGGCAGGCGGTGTTCGGCGAGGCGGCGGAGCCCGGAAAATGAATCCGCCCGTGGCCGGCGCCGTGCGCTGGCCGGCTTTGCTGGCCGCGCTGGCGGCGACTGCCGCCCTGAGCGCCGCCTTTACCTTCGTACCATGGCTGCATGCGCAGGGACTCTATCTGCGCGACGCGGTCATGGGCCACGGCGCGGCCGGCCAGTGGTGGCGCCTGTTTACGGCGATGTGGGTCCACCTCGGCTGGCAGCACTGGCTGGCCGACCTGCTGGCTGCCGTGGGCCTGATGCTGCTGGTCGGGCGCGAGGCGCGCGCCGGCGCGATGCTGGCGGTGCTGGTTGCCTGCGGCATAGCGGTGCAGTTGGCGCTGTGCCGGGTTCCCTCGGTGGGCTGGTATGGCGGATTGTCCGGCGCGCTGCACGGGCTGGCCCTTTGGGGTGGTCTGCGCCTGCTGATTGGCAGTGGCGTGTCGCGCGTGCTTGGGGTGGTGCTTTGCCTGGGCGTGCTGGTCAAGATCTGGCTAGAGCAGTCGTGGCTCGCGCCGGTGGTATTCGACGCGCAGTGGGGCTTCGGGGTGGTGCGTATCTCGCACGCGGCCGGCACGGTGGCCGGCCTGGCGCTTTGGCTGGTGCAGGAGTGGTGGCAACGCCGTCACGGCCAGTCAGACGCATAGGCATGCCGGAGGCAGGATGCCCGGCCTCGGCACAGCGTCATTCGCTTAGCGCGGTTTCGCCGAACGCCGGCGCCGTCCGGACCAGCTCAGCAACAAGCCAAGTGCGCACAGGCCCAGCGCGAGCGGCCACGACAGCGCACCGCCGCCACCGCCACCGCCACCGCCGGAGGATGTGCCGGGCGTGCTGGGCGGAGGCGGCTGGGCCACCTGCGTGGCGGCGATGACGGCGGCGTTGGCATCGAGCAGGCCTGCACCACATTTGCCGGTACCCGTGGTGGTCGTGCAAAACGTGCCCGCAGGGTGGGGGCGCGCAGAACTCTTCAGGGTGGCAAGCAGCTGGGCGGATGTCAGCGCCGGATTGGCCGCGAGCATCAGCGCTGCCACGCCAGACACCAGCGGCGTGGCAAAGCTCGTGCCCTGGGAACTGGTGACCGTGTAATTGCCAAGCGACGTGGTGCCGTCATTGGAGAGGGTGCGGATGAAGGAATTCGCCACCGAACACGTATTGCCGTTGCTGCCTTGCACGACTTTGGAATTGCCGCAGCCACCGCCAGGCGCGCTCAGCGAGACTTGCGGTCCCACATTGGCATAGCCGGCGTTCTCGCCGTCGTTGGCGTGGGCCGTGACTGCCACCACGCCACTGCAGTCGGCTGGCGCCTCGACCGCACTGGCGCTGTTGCCGGTGGCGGCAACCACGATCACGCCGTTGGCAGCGAGGTCGTTCACGGCCTGCTGCTCGATGCTGGAGCAGGTGCCGCCGCCCAGGCTCAAGTTGATCACGCGCGCGGGGGTGGGGTTGGCCGGAGCATTGGGCACGGCGAGGCCGCCGGCCCACCGCATGCCATCCACGGTGTCGGACAGCAACGCGCCGCAGCGGCCGGATACGCGCACCGGCTGGATGCGTGCGTTCCAGTCCACGCCGGCGATATTCACCCCGTTGTTGGTCAGCGCTCCCAGCGTCCCCGCCACGCGGGTGCCGTGCCAGCTATTGTTGGTGGCAGTGGTGGTTGGCGCCGATGTGCCGGGACAGGTGAATCCGCTCGGCACGCCGTCGCCAGCATCGGTAGCATCGGTGTCGCGCCCGTCGCCGTCATTGGCGATGCTGGTGTCGGTAATGAAGTCATAGCCAGGCACGATGCGCGCGGCCAGGTCCGGGTGCGGCAGGTAGCCGGTATCGAGCACCGCGATCACGAGGCTGCTGCTGCCGCGGGTGCGGTCCCATGCCGGCGGCAGGTTGACGCCGCCCACCACTTGCGCGGGCGTACCGAGGTACGGCTGGTTGAGCGCGAATTCGGGATCGTTGGGTGCCGTGTCATGCAGGTGCAGCCAGCGGTCCGGCACCACCTCCGCGATGCGGGGATCCTGGCGCAGCCGGGCGGCGGTGGCCTCGGGGTCGGCGGCATCGCTGCCGGAGACGCTCAGCAATTGCAGGCTGCCGCCCATCTGGCGCTTGACCGCGAGCGCCACGCCAGTGTTCTGGCGAACGCTCAGCATGCGGTCGGGCTGGCCGCTGGCGGCAGCGCTGCTGCTCGCGGTGCTGGTGCTGCCGTCGCGCCAGCGTACGATGAAGTTGCCGCTGTAGCGCGGCGCCGGGCGTGCGGCGGGGTCGGGAGCCGCGCTGGCGGAGGCCGGTGCCCCCAGCCAGAGGGCGGCGCCCAGCGCCAGCAGCAATGCGCCGTGGCGCGCTATGCGTCTTGTGCCGCATGACCGGTACTGAAGCTGTTGCTGCATGTCTGCCTTCTCCCGTTAAGCCCGCGTCGGACTGACCGCGGTGGGGCTTTCCCTGCGGAGCGCCCCGGAATCTGCAAGAGCGCGATCGCGCCGGGAACCACGGTTACAGCATTCAACCTTCAACGTTCAAGTCAGGGAAACCGACTACAGAGCCTGCCCGCCCCGCCATGCCCGCAGTGCAGGCGCGCCGGCTTCAGCCCGGCGGCATGTCGCGTCCCATGGGCATGGTGCGATTCGGCTTGAGCACCCGGTCCGGTTCGGCCAGCTCGATGCGGGGAGCGGCTCGCAGCGTGGCCACGGCCTGATCCATCGTAGCATCACCGGATTGCGAAATAGCAGTGACCAGCCAGACGCCGCCCGACATCGGCCGCTTGACGACGAAACGGATCGGCCCGGAAATCGACTCCAGCAGGCGGCCGGCCTCTTCGGAGCCGGTCACCGGCGGCGCGCTGAAGCGCACCATGATGTCGCCCACGGCACGGTCGGCGCTGATACTGCTGGCCGGCGCGTAGGGGCGCTGCTGCGCCTGGCAAGCGGTGAGTGCGAGCAGTGCCAGCAGGCCGCAGGCGGCAGTGATCCGCAGCGGGCGAGCCATTGAGCGGGAGTGCGGCAGTTTGCCGGTTGACATGGGAAAACTCCTGGATGGTTACTGGGCCGGTGCGGGACGCGGGCGATCAGCTTGCGCTCCGGCGCGAACGGCGCGCTTCCCGGGCCGTGCCGGTGGCGCCGCGCATGCCTTGCGCGAGCATTTCCTCGGCGTGCTGCACGGTGGTGGCGGTCACGGTGGTGCCGCCCAGCATGCGGGCGGTCTCGACCACGCGGCCGGCCGCGTCGAGGGCGCGGATGCGCGAGCGGGTGACCGAGCCCTTGCCTTCGGGCTGGCTGGTCTCCTTGCTGACCAGCAGGTGGGTGCCGGCCTGGGCGGCGACTTGCGGCAGGTGGGTCACGCACAGCACCTGGCGGGCGCGGCCAAGCTCCTGCAGCCGGCGGCCTACCACTTCGGCCACCGCACCGCCGATGCCTGTGTCGACCTCGTCGAAGATCAGGGTCGGGGTAGGCGCGGCCTCACTGGTGATGACGGAGATCGCCAGGCTGATACGGGCGAGTTCGCCGCCCGAGGCCACCTTGGCGAGGGGACGCGCGCTGACGCCGGCATGGCCGGCCACCAGGAACTCGACTTGTTCCAGGCCGTGGCTTTGCCCTTCGTCGAGCGGGTGCAGCGCCACCGCGAAGCTGCCGCCCGCCATAGACAGGCCTTGCATGGCGTCCGTGACGGCGGCCGACAGGCTTTCGGCCGCCACCTTGCGGGCGGCGCCGAGGTGCTGGGCGATGGTCAGGTAAGCGGCTCGAGCCGCGGCCTCGCGCGCCATCGCCTTGTTCAGGTCCTGGGCGGACTGGAGGTCGTCGAGCTGCTGGCGGCGGGCCATCAGTTCGTCGGGCAGTTGCTCAGGCGGCAGCCGGTACTTGCGCGCGGTGGTGTGCAGAGCCTGCATGCGCGCTTCCACCAGTTGCAGGCGTTCGGGGTCGAGATCGAGCCGGTCGACATAGCGGTTGAGCGAGTGAGCGGCTTCCTCGACCTGTACCAGGGCCGGGTCCAGCGCCGCCAGCACGTCGCCCAGGCCGGGATCGACGCCCGCCAGCTGCCGCAGGCGCTGCACCACGCTGTTGAGTGCCGACAGTACCGAGCCATCGGCCTCGGACAGCGCTTCCAGCGCGGCGCGGCTGCCCTCGATCAGCCCCGCGGCGTGCGATAGCCGGTTGTATTCGGCCTGGATGTCTTCCCACTCGCCAGGTTGCGGCGCCAGCTTCTCGAGTTCGCCGACCTGCCATTCGAGCCGTTCGCGCTCAAGCTGCATCTCGCGCGAGCGGTGCTCGATGGTTTCGCGCTGGCGCACGCAGGCACGCCACGAGCGCCAGGCCTCGGCTACGGCGCCCGCCTGGGCGGTAAGGCCGGCATGGGCATCCAGCAGCAGGCGCTGGGCGTCCGGGCGCAGCAGCAACTGGTGGGCATGCTGGCCGTGGATGTCGACCAGGCGGTCGCCGATGTCGCGCAACTGGCCCAGCGTGGCGGCGGCGCCATTGATAAAGGCCTTGCTGCGCCCGCTGGCGTCGACGGTCCGGCGCAGCAGCACGGTGCCATCGTCGCCGGTGAGGTCGTGTTCGGCCAGCCAGTCATCGAGCCCGGCGGGGGTGGCGAAGGTGGCGCTGATGCTGGTCCGGGCGGCGCCTTCGCGGACCACGCCGGCGTCGGCGCGCTCACCCAGCACCAGGGCCAGCG
This sequence comes from Burkholderiaceae bacterium 16, assembly GCA_000955785.1. Classification (GTDB taxonomy): domain Bacteria; phylum Pseudomonadota; class Gammaproteobacteria; order Burkholderiales; family Burkholderiaceae; genus Cupriavidus. The sequence goes on along the minus strand of JYOD01000037.1, from coordinate 96,622 downwards.
CATCGATCAGGATCGACTTGCCGGCGCCGGTCTCGCCGGTGAAGACGGTGAAGCCCGGGGAGAAGTCGAGGTCGAGCGTATCGACGATGACGAAATCGCGGATGGACAGGCTGCGCAGCATCGTGGGCGACGGGTCGGGGTCAGGGGCGGATTCGGTTTGGGGGCAGCGGATCTGGGCCGGATCGGTCAGGATCGGCGCGGCTCAGAGCCGGTTGTCTTCGCTCGGGTACTCGTGCCAGTGCAGCTTCTTGCGCAGCGTGGCGTAATAGTTGTAGCCGATCGGATGCAGCAGGTTGACGGTCTTGGCCGACCGGCGAACCACAATGCGGTCGCCCGGCAGCAGCGAGGTCAGTGACTGCATGTCGAAGTTGACGCTCGCGTCGCGCGCCGTGGCCACCTCGATCGAGACTTCGGCGTCATGCGGCAGGACGATGGGGCGGTTGGACAGCGCATGCGGGGCAATCGGCACCAGCACCAGCCCCGACAGGGTGGGGTGCAGGATCGGGCCGCCCGACGACAGCGCATAGGCGGTCGAGCCGGTCGGCGTCGAGACGATCAGGCCGTCCGAACGCTGGTTGTACATGAAGTGGCCGTCCACGGAGACCGCCAGTTCGACCATGCCGGAGATGCCGGAACGGTTGACCACGACGTCATTGAAGGCCAGCGCGGAAAAGATCACGCCGTCGTCGCGTACCACCTGCGACTCCAGCAGCATGCGGGTCTCCGACTCGTAGCGGCCTGCAAGCATGTCGGGCAGCACCGAATGCACGTCTTGCAACGGGATGTCGGTCATGAAGCCGAGGCGCCCGTGGTTCACGCCGATCAGCGGCACCGGATAGCCGGCCAGTTGGCGCGCCAGGCCCAGCAAGGTACCGTCGCCGCCGAGCACCACCGCCACATCGGCATGCTTGCCGATCTCGTCCGGCGCCAGCGCCGGATAGTCGGTCAGCCCGGTAGCCATCGCGGTTTCGCGCTCGAACACCACATCCTGGCCGTTCCGGAGGATGCAGGCGGCCAGATCCTCCAGCGGGCCCTCGATGCCGGCAGTGGCATACCTGCCGATCAGGGCGACGGTGCGAAAGGGCGCGCGCGCGGCGCCGGGCGTGGGGAGCGAAGACATGCCGGGATTAGACCATACCGCCGCGACCATTGTCAGCAGATGGGCACCTGCGGCCGGGCCGGAACACGGATGAGCCGCCCGAACGGGGTAAACTTGCGTAAAATCGGGAACATCATGGATGAACGTGCAAAAACGCTTCTCAAAACCCTGATCGAGCGCTATATCGCCGAGGGACAACCCGTGGGCTCACGGACTTTGTCGAAGTACTCCGGGCTCGATCTGTCCCCTGCCACCATCCGCAATGTGATGTCGGATCTGGAGGAGATGGGGTTTATTGCCAGCCCCCATACCTCGGCCGGGCGCATTCCGACGCCGCGGGGTTATCGCTTGTTCGTCGACACCATGCTGACCGCCCAGCCGCTGGATGGCGCGCTTAACCTGGCTGAACTGACCGGCAAGATCCAGGGCCAGTTGCGCGGCCAGCAGCTTGGGCCGCAGCGGATGATCACCTCGGCGGCTCATACCTTGTCCAACCTGTCTCAGTTCGCCGGCGTGGTGATGACCCCGCGCCGCGCCCAGGCGTTCCGCCAAGTGGAATTCATGCGGCTCTCGGACAAGCGCATCCTGCTGATCATCGTCACGCCGGAGGGCGATGTGCAGAACCGCATCATCCAGACCGAACTGCCGTATTCCCCGTCGCAACTGGTCGAGGCAGCCAATTTCATCAACTCGCACTTTGCCGGCATGAGCTTCGACAACGTGCGCGACCACCTGCGCGGCGAACTGCAGGCGCTGCGCATGGATATGTCGCAGCTGATGCAGGCCGCGGTGGAGGCGGGCAGCAACGCCATGGCCGAGGAAGAGGACGATCACGTCTTTATCTCGGGCGAGCGCAAGTTGCTCGAAGTGGAGGATCTTTCCTCCAGCATGGAAAAACTGCGCAAGCTGTTCGACGTGTTCGAGCACAAGACCGGCCTGCTCAAGCTGCTCGATGTCTCCAGCCACGCCCAGGGCGTGCAGATCTTCATCGGCGGCGAGAGCAAGCTGGTGCCGCTGGAAGACATGGCGGTCATTACCGCGCCCTACGAAGTCGACGGCCAGATCGTCGGCACGCTCGGGGTGATCGGGCCGACCCGCATGGCCTACGAGCGGGTGATCCCGATCGTCGACATCACTGCGCGCCTGTTGTCCAGCGCGCTCAGCCAGAACTAGTGTCGTCCTGGCCCGGTCTCACAGACTGCCTGTTCCGTTCATCCTGTAAGCTCGGCGAGACCTGGCGGCCGCGCGCCCTGTGCCCGCGCCGCTCCGCCACACCGGAAATTACATGACGTTTACTCCCGAGCCGGCCTATCAGCATGGCCAGGCGCCGCGCACGGCGATCCTGTTGATCAACCTCGGCACACCCGATGCGCCGACGCCTAAAGCGGTCGGCAGCTACCTCAAGCAGTTCCTGTCGGATCCGCGCGTCGTGGAGATTCCCCGCGCCGCGTGGCTGCCGATCCTGTACGGCCTCATCCTGCCGCTGCGCGCGCGCGCGTCGGCGATGAAGTACGAATCGATCTGGCTGCGCGAAGCCCATATGACGGGGTCGCCGCTGCTGGTGCACACCGAGCGCCAGGCCCACGCCTTGCAATTACTGCTCAACCAGCATGGCCACGAAGTTACCGTGGCGTGCGCCATGCGTTATGGCAACCCCTCGATCGGGTCGGTGCTGGAGGCGCTGCGGCGCCAGGGGACCGAGCGCATCCTGCTGCTGCCCTTGTACCCGCAATACTCAGGCACCACCACCGCGACCGCCTTCGATGAGGCGTTTCGTGTGCTCAAGGCGTGGCGAAACCAGCCGGAGTTGCGGCTGGTCAAGCATTTTCACGACCATCCGGCGTACATTGCGGCCTTGCACCAGCAGGTCGGGGCATACTGGGCGCAACACGGCACACCGGATTTCGCGCGTGGCGACAAGCTGATCCTGTCGTTTCACGGGGTGCCGCGCAGGACGCTGGAACTGGGCGATCCCTACCACTGCGAATGCCTGAAGACCGGGCGCCTGCTGGGCGAGGCGCTGGGTTTGCAGCCCGGGCAGTACCAGGTCACGTTCCAGTCGCGCTTCGGCAAGGCGGAGTGGCTGCAGCCCTATACCGCGCCTACCCTGCAAGAGCTAGGCAAGGTCGGTACCGGCCGGGTCGACGTGTTTTGTCCCGGCTTCCCGGCGGACTGCCTCGAAACGCTGGAAGAGATCGCCATGGAAGGGCGGTCCGCGTTCCAGGTGGCTGGCGGCAAGGTATTCCACTACATTCCTTGCCTCAACGATGCGGAAAGCTGGATCGCCGGGCTCGCGGAGATCGGATTGCAGCACCTGCAAGGCTGGCCGCTGCGGATGCCCCATCCGCATGAACTGGAAGCCCGGCGCACGCAAGCCCAGACCCGCGGTGCGGCGGCATGAGCGGCGCGGGAGCAACGGCATGGAGGTGAATGCATGAACGTATCTTTTGAGGCCGATGCCCGCCTGCGCATCGATAAATGGCTGTGGTGCGCGCGATTCTTCAAGACGCGCTCGCTGGCGGCCGAGGCGGTGGAGCGGGGCAAGGTCCAGGTCAATGGTCAGGCCTGCAAGAATTCGCGCGAGGTCAAGCCGGGTGACACGGTCGTACTGGAGGCGCACCAGCAACGCTGGGAAGTGGTGGTAAAGGGCGTTGCGGGAGCCCGCGGTCCGGCAACCGTCGCCCAGACCCTCTATGCGGAAACCGAGGCCAGCGAGGCGCGCCGGCGCCAAGACGCGGAGAACAGGCGGCTCAACGATGAACCAGCGTCGCGCTTGCAGGGCCGGCCGACCAAGCGCGACCGGCGCCAGATCGATGGAGTCAGGGGGTGAGGAGGGCAGCCGCGCGGGCGGTCGCCCGGACTCACCTGCCTGGGTCAGCGAACGTAGGGGATGATGTAGTGCTTGAAAACCGCCTTGCCGCTGCCGTACTCGGTGTCTCGCGGCGTGAACGCGCCGGAAAGGCAGATAAAGGCTGTCATCACCGATAATGCGGCGAGTAGGAAGACCGTCAGAACAGGTAGCTTATGCATGGCTAACCTCTCGAGAGTGGCCCGACGTGTGATGCATCTTCGACCCCGTTATTTTTGTCATTTTTATACCTTTTCATCTTAGGGTGTGCGCTGCTGCAAAGCAATATGGCCCCTATTTCCACGCACCTCTCTTTGTAACCTTGTGTTTCACTGCACCATCCCGGTGCGCCCTTGAAAAACAGACGCTTGCCACCAACTGCAGGCTACATTTGCCGATTGACCACCCGGCGGCCTGCGACCAGGCAGGCCGCGTCCTTGTATTGATACGGATCGACATGGAAGAACAGAAGCAGACGCCACCCACCACGCCGCCGCTCACGCCCGCCAGCGAGGAGCTGAACACCGCCCCGGCCGGCCAGGCCGAGAACGCCGCTGGCGACGTGGCGGCCCAGCTGGCCGCGCTTGAAGCCAAGGCCAAGGAGCACTACGACATGTTCCTGCGGGCAACTGCCGAGGGCGAGAACATCCGCCGCCGCGCCCAGGATGATGTCGCCAAGGCGCATAAATTCGCCATCGAAAGCTTCGCCGATTACCTGCTGCCCGTGATGGACAGCCTGCAGGCCGCGCTGGCCGATGGCTCAGGCGATATCGCCAAGCTGCGCGAAGGGGTCGAGTTGACAGCGCGCCAGCTCCTCAGCGCCTTTGAGAAGGGCAAGATCGTCGAACTGAACCCGGTCGGCGAGAAATTCGACCCGCACCGCCACCAGGCCATTTCCATGGTGCCCGCGCCGCAGGAACCCAATACCGTGGTGACGGTACTGCAGCGTGGCTACATGATCGCAGACCGCGTACTGCGTCCGGCACTGGTAACGGTGGCGGCGCCCAAGTAAGCGCAACGCCTCGGCTGTCCGCCCATTTGGCCGGCGCAAGCAACGCCCGGTGCCGCTGGCCCGGGCGTTTTTCGTTGCAGGAGAAGCCTATGTCCATCAAGCCAGACAATGCCGCCGCACCCGGCGCCGCTGCCGACGCGGCGGCGCACCTGGATCACCGCGCCTTCGATGCGTTTGGCATGCGCGAAGTAGCGAGTGACGACATTGATGCCGCCATTGCCGCTGCCTGCGACGCGCTCGTTTGTGTGTTTTTCTGGGGCGTGGACTGTTTTAACTGCGAGATGGCGAAGAGAGCCATGCTGGCCAATCCCGAGCCGGTGCGTGCCCTCGAACTGCACTGGCTGCACGCCAACGTCTATGCGCATCCCGAGTTGGGCAAGCGCTTCGGCCTGCATGGCATTCCCGTGTTCATGTTCTTCCACAAAGGCAAGAAGCTCGGGCGGGCCACCGGCTGGCACGGCCAAGGCCAGTTTGCAGCGGCCGTAGCCAACGCCCGCCTGAAGGCCAGCGGCAAGCCGCTGGCGGGCTGAACGCGACCTGGGCCGTTGCGGACGGCGGCCAGCTCAGCGCGACAGTGCGTACCCTAGCCGGAATTGCCACGGCAGCTTGCGGTTGTAGTCCAGCAAGCTCTCGCCATAGCCGACAAAGTAGCCGGCCATCAGATATCCTGCCGTGCCCGGGATCAGGCGTGCCAGCGGGTAAGTCACCGCCGCGTCGACGCTGCCGTAGTACTTCTGCGTGCCCTTGCGCAGGGTGGCGGCAAATTCCCATGAGTCGGGCTTGCCGTAGGCCAGCTTCAGATCCATGTAGCCACGGTAGCTGGCGATGTCCGGGTTGTCGTTCTTCTCGACGTAGTAATACAGCTTGGGCGAGATGCTCCAGTGCCAGTTGGTCAGGTCGCCCAGGTAGAAAGTGGGCTTGACGAACACGGTATTGATGCTGCGCGACTGGTCGCCATCACGGCCGTTCGACTCGTGCTCCACGCCCGTTGCCAGCGAGAGCCGGCTGATGGCGCGGTTGTGCACGCCAGTGTCCGAGAGGTAATAGAACAGGCTTGGCCGATAGTTAGTGTCGCGGAAGGGGCGCGAATCGCCGGACAGATCCCACAGCGAAAACTGCGTGTAGCCGAAGTACAGGTTTTCAAGCAGGCCGTGCGAAGCCGGGTTCTCGCCCTGGTAGATGCGGAACTTGAAGCTGAACTGGAACTTCGCGTTGGCGCCGTCGTGCGCACCCAGGATGAAATACATCGGGTCATTGAAGGTGAGCCGTCCCTGGTCGCGGAGGTCCGGCTGGACCGGCGCTGCCTGGCTGGCAGAAGCCACCGGAACTACCGGGACCACGGGGCTAGCGCCACCGGCGCTTGCCTCCGGTGCGGTTCCCGCTGGCGGTGTACTCGCGACCTGGGCCGCAGGCGGATCATCCGCGCGCGGCGCGCGATTGAGCGTGACGAGAACCGGGGCGGCATCGATGTCAACCGGATCCAGCCGCACCAGGCCGCGCAAGTTGGGTGGCAGTTCCGCGCCATATTCGATGGTGCGGTATTCCCCCTTGCGCAGTTTGATGGTCGACGGGCCGGCGGTGACGCGCCGCATGCCAAGCCGCACAGGTGCCTGCAGGTCCGCCGAAGCCATGACCTCAAGGGTTTCGGGCACGAGGAAACTGCGGTTGGCACTATTGGTGCTCAGCAGCAAGGTCAGGGTCAGTGGCTTGGTGCCATCGACCACCTTTGGCGGTTGCAGCAAGGCGATGGCGGCGTGGCTGGACAAAGGCCAGCCGGCCGCGATGGCGATAGCCAGCAGGAGAGCGGGCCTCGCGCCGGGGAGGCGCCGGATGGGCGCGCCGGCACCCGCCTCCGGCTTGGAGGTACTAGGTGGCATTGAGATCTGGGCGCCGCATTCACCAGAAAAGGTGATGCATGCGCTGCGTGATATTGCGACGCGGTAAAGCCTATCATGCTCCGCATCACAACTTTGTGATCATTTGTACGCAGCCCAGGTGCGTGAGGCCGTGTGCCTCAGCGGCTGGCGCGGCGCCGGATCGATGCGATGTATTGCTCGCCGTCGGGCGGCATGCCGGTGCGTTGTGCCTGCCAGAGCATTTCGCCCAGGCACTCCATCACCTGGTGCTGCGCCTCGTGGGGCGAATCCAAGCGCTGGGCCAGGGACTCGTAGGCCCGGCGGATGCCAGGAGGCTGGTCGATGGAAACCTGCTCGGAGATGGACAGGTGCATGGCCAGGTGCAGGAAGGGATTCGTCTGGCCGCCTTCAGGCGTGTAATCCTGGGTCAGCGCGCCTTCCGTGTCGGTGAGCAGGCTGTGATACTCGGGGTGCTCGCCGATCCAGTCGACTGCAATGACTTCGAGTGGCGTCAGGACATTGCCTGCGCGCTGCTTTTGCCATGCTTCGCAGAAAAAACGGCGGACTTCTTCGCGGGAGGGATTGAACATGATGCCGGTATTGTAAACGAGCTCTCCCGCTGCTGCAGCGCAGCTCGGCCGCCAGAGCACTGCCCGAATCGGAGCGCCAGCTACTAGAATGCGGCGTTGCCCGGCGCCGCCGGGATTTCCTCGTCCACGCACCGCCATGCCTGCTTCCCGATCTTCCGCCACCGCTGGCCACCAGCCCGTCCGCAACGCCCGTGAGCAATTCGCCGGCGTGCTGCTGATCGCCCTGTCGGCCAGCGCCTTTGGTGCCATGGCGATTTTCGCGCGCTTCGCCTACGAGGCGGGCACTGACGTCTACGGCTTGCTTGCGGTGCGCTTCGTGCTGGCGGCCGGCGCGCTGGCGATGGCGATGCGCCTGCGCGGGGTTGGCATGCCGGGCTGGCGCAAGGTACTCGCGCTGGCCGCCATGGGCGGCATTGGCTATGTCGGGCAATCGTTCTGCTTCTTTACCGCGCTCAACTATGCCCAGGCCAGCCTGGTGGCCTTGCTGCTTTACCTGTATCCGCTCTTTGTCACCATCCTCGCCGCCGTTTTCCTCAAGGAGCGCCTGAGCACGGCGTCCGTGATCGCGCTTGTGCTGTGCTCGGTCGGGGCGGGGCTGACCGTGGGCGGCGGCCAGGGCTCGGCGCTCGGCATTGCGCTGGGCCTGGCCTCGGCCGCGATCTACTCGGTCTACATTATCGTGGGCGCGCGCGTTACGGCGGGTGTCAACCCGCTGGCGACCACTACCGTGGTGTGCAGCGCCGCAGCCGTGGTTTATGTCGTGGTGGGTCTGGTGCGTACCGGGGCGGGCGTGCCGCCACAGTTCCCACAGAGCTTCGCGGGCTGGCTGGCGTTGCTGGCGATCGCACTGTTGTCGACCGTCCTGGCCATCCTGACCTTTTTCGCTGGCCTGCAGCGGCTCGGCGCGGCGCGGGCCTCGATGCTGTCCACGCTGGAACCCGTGGTGACAGTGGTGCTGGCTGCACTTTTGCTGGGGGAGCACGTCGGGCTGACGCAGGCGCTAGGCGGCGGGCTGATCCTGGCGGGTGTGTTGTGGCTGACGCGCAAGGGTGCCGGCGGCCAGGTTGTGCAACAGAATTGAACCCCTTGCTCAAATCGCTTGGGGGGAGGAGTGCGGCGATTTCGATACAATCCGGCTCTCACTTCTTGTTCAGGAACCGAACGCATGAAATCGATCGATCAGGCCGCTATCGCCCAGCTGTTCACCGAAGCCCGCACCCACAATGTGTGGCAAGACCGCAAGGTGGACGATGCCGCGCTCCATCAGATCTATGACGCGATGAAGTTTGGCCCGACCGCGGCAAACGGTTCGCCGGCACGCATCGTCTTCGTCAAGAGCGCCGCCGAGAAGGCTCGCCTGGTCGAATGCGTTTCCGCCGGCAACGTCGAGAAGACGCGCTCGGCGCCGGTTACCGCGATCGTTGCTTTCGATAACGACTTCCATGACCAGTTGCCCAAGCTGTTCCCGCACGCCGATGCCCGCTCGTGGTATGCCGGCCAGCCGGAGAAGATTGCCCGTGATGCGCTGATGAACAGCTCGCTGCAAGGCGGCTATTTCATCCTGGCCGCGCGTGCCCTCGGCCTGGATTGCGGTCCGATGGCCGGCTTTGATGCCGCGAAGCTCAATGCGGCCTTCTTCCCCGATGGCAAGTGGTCGGTCAATTTCCTGGTGAACTTGGGTTATGGCGAGACCGACAAGCTGTTCCCGCGCAGCCCGCGCCTGTCCTTCGACGAAGCCTGCCGCATCGTTTGAACGGCCGCGCCTTCGCGGCGCCCACGGTTCAAGAAAAGACCCGCTTCATGCGGGTTTTTTTTCGCCTGCCCGGTGCGCTAGCACTTAAATGCGCGGCGCCTCGGTCTTCTCGCGGTATTCGCAGAGTGGCTCGATCGCGCAGTGCCAGCATTCGGGTTTGCGTGCCTTGCACACATAGCGGCCATGCAGGATCAGCCAGTGGTGCGCGTCGTGCAGGAATTCTTGCGGGACCACTTTGAGCAGCTTGTGTTCGACCACCTGCACGTTCTTGCCGGGCGCCAGCCCGGTGCGGTTGGCAACGCGGAAAATATGCGTGTCGACTGCGATGGTGGCCTCGCCGAAGGCGGTGTTGAGCACTACGTTGGCGGTCTTGCGGCCCACGCCCGGCAGGGCTTCGAGCGCGGCGCGGTCGCGCGGCACCTGGCCGCTGTGCTGCTCCACCAGGATGCGGCAGGTGGCGATGACATGCTTGGCCTTGGTCTTGTACAGGCCGATGGTCTTGATGTATTCGATCAGCCCTTCCTCGCCCAGGTCCAGCATCTGCTGCGGGCTGTGCGCCACCGGGTACAGCTTGCGCGTTGCCTTGTTCACGCCTACGTCGGTGGCCTGCGCGGACAGCAGCACCGCAATCAGCAGCTCGAACGGCGAGCTGTACTCCAGCTCGGTGGTGGGGGTCGGGTTGACTTCGCGCAGTGTCTCGAACAAGGCGCGGCACTTGGCTGCGTTCATTAGTCCTTGGTGGCTGGGTTGGCGCCGGACGTGGTATCGGGATCGGCCTGGCCTGGCTTGGCGCCCGGGCCCGCCTTGGCGCGGCGGGCTTCGGCGGCATCGATCTGCGCCTGCACGGCAGGGGAGACGTTTTCAGTATTGCGCGGCTTGACGGCTTGCTGCTTCAGGCGCGCACGTTCGATGGCGGCCTGGATGATGGCCTGCTTGCGCGCTTGCGCGGCCCGTTCCTCCTCGCTTTGCGCGGTCTCGGCCTGCAGCGCTTCCAGCTTGGCGGCTGCCTTGGCCGCGAGGCGCGCATCGTTCTCCTCGCGCTCGCGCACCAGCCGCGAGCGGCGCGCCATGTAGCGCGCGTGGGCTTCGTCAGCTTGTTCCTGCGACCACGCGGCCCAGCCGGTGCGTTCGGCGGTGACGGGAACCATGGCGATGCAGTCAACGGGGCAAGGTGCCACGCAGAGATCGCAACCGGTGCACCAGTCTGTCAGCACCGTATGCATCTGCTTGGGCGCACCGACGATGGCATCGACCGGGCAGGCCTGGATGCACAGCGTGCAGCCAATGCACAGCGCCTCGTCGATCACCGCTACCGCGCGGGCCTGTTCCATGCCGCGCTCCGGGTCCAGCGGCAGCACCGGGGCGCCCAGCAGAGCCGACAAGCGGCGGATGCCCTCGGCCCCGCCCGGCGGGCAACGGTTGCAGGCCGCGTCGCCCGCTGCCATGGCTTCGGCATAGGGGCGGCAACCTTCGAAGCCGCACTTGGTGCACTGGGTCTGCGGCAGCAGGGCTTCGAGGCGATCGGCGAGGGTCGGGCGGTTGGCAGTCACGAATATTCTGGGGTTTGCGGGGGCAGCTAGGCGCCGCTCTCGTTTTCTTGCCCGGCGGGCAGGCCGGCTGGAACGGGTGCGCGGCAGGGATTATCCCCGATTTCGCCGCAGTGCAGAAACGCGAGATGATGCGCCCTTTGCCGGGGCCGCTGCGCGCAAGTTGCCCTGTGCCATAATCCGCGCAACGATTCACCAGCCGTCGCATGCGAAACGAAACCAGAACCAAGCGGGACCCCGAAGGAACGCGCCGCCGCATCCTGGATGCGGCCACCGAGGAATTTGCCAAGGGTGGACTGGCCGGCGCACGCGTCGACCAGATTGCACGCCGCGCCGAGACCAACGAGCGCATGCTGTATTACTACTATGGCAGCAAGGAAGGCTTGTTCCTGGCCGTCCTGGAAAAACAATATGCGGAGTTTCGTGCCGCGGAGGAGCAACTGCATATCGTCGAGGAAGACCCGGTGGCGGCCGTGCGCACCCTGGCCCGCTTCGTGTGGGACTGGTACTACCGCAATCCGGAGTTCATCCGCCTTGTCAACAGCGAGAATCTTCACGAGGCCCGCCACCTGAAGAAGTCCACGCAGCTGCACCAGTTGATCAACCCGGTGGTCAATGTGCTTGCCGATATCGTCAAGCGGGGGCAGAAGAAGGGCGTGTTCCGCGACAATGTTGACGTTTCGCAGCTCTACCTGACCATTTCGGCGCTCGGTTACTACGTGCTTTCCAACCGTTACACCATCAGCGCCGTGATCGGGCGCGATGTGGCGGCCCAGGACGAGCACGAGCGTTTCGCCGAGCTGCACACCGATATGCTGCTTTCCTATCTGGAACGCCGCTGAACTTTGCCGCTGCGAGAGCCCCATGAAAAACGCCCGCTTGCGCGGGCGTTTTGCATGGATGGCAGCCGTGGCTCAATGGTGCTTGAGCACGAAGTTGCGCAACTCCGGATAGATCTCCTGGCGCCAGCGGCGGCCGGAGAATATCCCGTAGTGGCCACACTTGGTAGCCGTGATGTGCTGCTTACGATCCTTGGGAATCCCGGCGCAAAGTTCGTGCGCCGCCGCCGTCTGGCCGGCGCCCGAGATGTCGTCCAGTTCGCCTTCGATGGTCAGCAGCGCGGTGCCCTTGATGTCCTGCGGCCGGACCGGCTTACCTTCGATTTCCCACGTGCCGTTGGCGAGCCGGAATTCCTGGAACACCTCGCGGATGGTGTCGAGGTAGTACTCGGCGTCCATGTCCAGCACCGCGTTGTACTCGTCATAGAAGCGCACATGGGCTTCCGCGTCGTCGGCATCGCCTTCGACCAGGTTCAGGTAATAGTCGTAGTGCGAGGACAGATGGCGGTCGGGGTTCATCGCCACGAAGCCGGCGTGCTGCAGGAATCCCGGATACACCTTGCGGCCATGGCCGGGGTAATTCGCCGGTACCGTGTAGATCACATTGTTCTCGAACCACTCGAACGACTTGTTGGTCGCCAGCGAATTCACCGCGGTCGGGCTGCGCCGCGCATCGATCGGGCCGCCCATCATGGTCATGGTCTTGGGCGTCTTCTCGCCGGCCGAGGCCAGCAAGGAGATGGCTGCGAGCACCGGCACCGTAGGCTGGCACACCGAAATCACATGCAGGTTTTCCGCGCCGATGTGGCGGATGAATTCCTGGATGTAGTGAATGTAGTCGGCCAGGCCGAAGCGGCCGTCCTCGACCGGCACCATGCGGGCATCGATCCAGTCGGTCACATAGACCTTGTGATCCTGCAGCAAGGTTTTCACCGTGTCGCGCAGCAGCGTGGAATGGTGGCCCGACAGGGGCGCGCACACCAGTACGACCGGCTCATCCTTGAGCAGCTTGATGGTCTCGGGGTCGTCCGCATAGCGCTTGAAGCGCACCAGTTTGCAGAAGGGCTTTTCGATGATGGTCTGTTCGACGATCGGGATGTCCCTGCCGTTGGAGCGTACCGACTTGATATCGAAGCCTGGCTTCTCGTATTCCTTGCCGAGCCGGTACAGCAGTTCGTAGCCGGCGGCCAGTCGCGTGGCGCCGGGCACCAGGGACATCGGACTCAGGGGGTTGGTGAAGGTCTTGGCTGTGGCCTGCGCCCACGCGGTAAGCGGGTGCAGCATCGAGCGCTGGAATTCGTGCAGCTGGTAAAGCATGACGGGTCCCTATCAGGCTGGGGGCGAAGCTGGAATTCAACGCCTTGATGTTACAAATACAGCAAACACAGAATGGCTAATGTGTTACCGATTATGCTCGTTATCGAACGATCGTGCGATGCAGCATATACCCTAAGGTACGCTTGCATCGGAAAAAGACAATGGACAAACGCTGTACTTCTGGCTGACAAATCCAAAAGAATGTAAAAAAATGCGGTCAGACGTGGAAAAGGCGACCGAAGTCGCCTTTTTATCCGCTTTACGCGTGTACTGTTACAGCACGGCGGCGATGGCGTCGACCACCGCGTCGATGTTGCGGCTGTTGAGGGCTGCTACGCAGATGCGGCCAGTGCCCACGGCGTAGATGCCATGCTCGTTGCGCAGGCGGTCCACTTGCGCCGAGTTCAGGCCCGAGTACGAGAACATGCCGCGCTGGGCCTTGACGAACGAGAAGTCGCCCGGCACGCCCTTGGCGGCCAGCTTGTCCACCAGCGCATGGCGCATCAGCTTGATGCGGTCACGCATTTCGCCAAGTTCCTGTTCCCACATGGCGCGCAGCTCGGGGCTGTTCAGCACGGTGGCGACCACGGTGCCGCCATGGGTCGGCGGGTTGGAGTAGTTGGTGCGGATGACGCGCTTGACCTGCGACATCACGCGCTGGGCTTCTTCCTTGCCCGTGGTGACGATCGACAGCGCGCCCACGCGCTCGCCGTACAGCGAGAAGCTTTTCGAGAACGAACTCGAGACGAAGAACGGCAGGCCGGATTCGGCGAACAGGCGCACTGCCGCGCCGTCCGGGTCGATGCCATCGGCGAAGCCCTGGTAGGCCATGTCGAGGAACGGGATCAGGTTGCGTTCCTTGATCAGTTCCACCACTTGCTTCCATTGCTCGGGCGAGAGGTCGACACCGGTCGGGTTGTGGCAGCAGGCGTGCAGCACGACGATGGTGTTGGCCGCGTACGACCTCAGCGATTCCACCATGCCGGCGAAATTCAGGCCGTGGCTGGGGGCGTCGTAATAGGTATAGTTGATCACGGGGAAGCCGGCTGCCTCGAACAGGGCGCGGTGGTTTTCCCAGCTCGGGTCGCTGATGGCGACCTTGGCGTCCGGATACAGGCGCTTGAGGAAGTCGGCGCCGATCTTGAGCGCGCCGGTGCCGCCGAGTGCCTGGGCCGTCACTACGCGGCCTTCGGTGATCAGCGGCGATTCCTTGCCGAACAGCAGGGTCTGCACGGCCTGGTCGTAGGCGGCGATGCCTTCGATCGGCAGGTAGCCGCGCGGAGTGGCGGTGGTCAGGCGGGCCTTCTCGGCTTCCTGCACGGCGCGCAGCAGAGGGATTTTCCCTTCGTCGGTGAAGTACACGCCAACACCCAGATTGACCTTGGTCGCACGGGTATCGGCATTGAAGGCTTCATTCAGGCCCAGGATCGGGTCGCGCGGGGCCATCTCGACGGCAGAAAACAAACTCATTTGGGATCTCGTGGTCAGCTATGTAACAAAACGGGAAGGCGTAGAATGCTCCGGACTGCGCTCTGGAGTGCGGGCGGCCCCCATCTTGATACCTGGCCGCCAACCCCAAGATTCTAGCGTATCTGCCCGTTTTCCTGAGGTTTTCCCTTACCAGCCTATGTCGAATCTCGTTGAAGTCGCGCCCGCGCTGGATGAAGAGAAGTTCGCGACCTTTCCCGGCTCGCCGTTCCAGCTTTACCAGCCTTATCTGCCGGCGGGCGACCAGCCCGAGGCGATCCGCCAGCTGGTCGAGGGGGTGGAGGACGGCCTGTCTTACCAGACCCTGCTGGGGGTGACCGGTTCGGGCAAGACCTTCACCATGGCCAACGTGATTGCCCGCATGGGGCGTCCGGCCATCGTGTTCGCGCCCAACAAGACGCTGGCCGCGCAGCTGTATTCCGAGTTCCGCGAGTTCTTCCCGCGCAATGCGGTGGAGTACTTCGTCAGCTACTACGACTACTACCAGCCCGAAGCCTACGTGCCGCAGCGCGACCTGTTCATCGAGAAGGATTCCTCGATCAATGAGCATATCGAGCAGATGCGGCTGTCGGCCACCAAGAGCCTGCTGGAGCGGCGCGACACCATCATCGTGGCCAGCGTCTCCGCCATCTACGGTATCGGCAACCCGTCCGAATACCACAAGATGATCCTGACGCTGCGCACGGGCGACAAGATCAGCCAGCGCGATGTGATCGCGCGCCTGATCGCCATGCAGTACACCCGCAACGAGACCGATTTCCAGCGCGGCACCTTCCGCGTGCGAGGCGATACGCTGGATATTTTCCCGGCCGAGCATGCCGAGTTAGCGGTGCGTGTCGACATGTTCGATGACGAGATCGATTCGCTGCAGTTCTTCGATCCGCTCACCGGGCGCGTGCGCCAGAAGATCCCGCGTTTCACGGTCTATCCGTCGAGCCATTACGTGACTCCGCGCGAAACGGTGCTGCGGGCGATCGAGGACATCAAGGTCGAACTGCGCGAGCGCCTGGACTTCTTCTACAAGGAGAACAAGCTGGTGGAGGCGCAACGGCTGGAGCAACGCTCCCGCTTCGACCTGGAAATGCTGTCCGAGCTGGGTTTCTGCAAGGGCATCGAGAACTATTCGCGCCACCTGTCGGGCGCAAGGCCGGGCGACCCGCCGCCCACGCTGGTCGACTACCTGCCGTCCGATGCGTTGATGTTCCTGGATGAGTCGCACGTGCTGATGGGCCAGTTCAACGGCATGTACAACGGCGACAGGGCGCGCAAGACCACCCTGGTCGACTATGGCTTCCGGCTGCCGTCCGCGCTGGACAACCGTCCGCTGAAGTTCGCGGAGTTCGAGGGCAAGATGCGGCAGGTCATGTTTGTCTCGGCCACGCCGTCCAACTACGAGAACGAGCATGCGGGGCAGGTGGTGGAGCAGGTGGTGCGGCCCACGGGGCTGGTCGATCCGCTCATCCACGTGCGTCCGGCGACCACGCAGGTCGACGATCTGCTGTCCGAGATCCACCAGAAGGTATCCGTCGGAGAGCGCGTGCTGGTGACCACGCTCACCAAGCGCATGGCCGAGCAGCTCACGGAGTTCCTGACCGAGAACGGCGTCAAGGTCCGCTACCTGCACTCGGACATCGATACCGTGGAGCGCGTGGAGATCATCCGCGATCTGCGGCTGGGCACCTTCGATGTGCTGGTCGGCATCAACCTGCTGCGCGAGGGCCTGGATATCCCGGAAGTCTCGCTGGTGGCCATTCTTGACGCGGACAAGGAAGGCTTCCTGCGGGCCGAGCGTTCGCTGATCCAGACCATCGGCCGCGCTGCCCGTAACGTGAATGGCACCGCCATTCTCTATGCCGACCGGATGACCGATTCGATGAAGCGGGCAATCGGTGAGACCGAGCGGCGGCGAGCCAAGCAGGTTGCCTTCAACGAAGCCAACGGCATCGTGCCGCGCGGCGTCGTCAAGCGTATCAAGGACATCATCGACGGGGTCTACGACCCGGGCGAGGTGAAGGCGGAACTGCTGGCTGCGGAAGAGCGCGCCAAGTACGAAGACATGAGCGAGAAGCAGGTCGCGAAGGAGATCAAGCGGCTGGAAAAGCAAATGTTCGAGCACGCCAAGAATCTCGAGTTCGAAAAGGCCGGGCAAGTGCGCGACCAGTTGGCCAAGCTCAAGCGGCAGGTATTCGGCGCCAGCGGCGACGGGGAACACCTGCCGCCGGCCGCGGCCGCGTCCTGAGGGCGGTCGAACCTGTGGCATCAGGCGCCGGACTTGCTACCGTCTATAGTTGGAATCCCGGACAGTAGTGAGGAGATGGCTCATGGTCAAGTTCGCTCTGTGGGTTCCGCTGCATGCGAAGCCCGGCAAGGAAAAGGAAGTGGAGGAATTCCTGCTCGGCGGCCTGCCGCTGGTGCAGGAGGAAACCGGCACCACTGCATGGTTCGCGCTTCGCCTCGGGCCGTCCATGTACGGCATCTTCGATGCGTTCCCGGATGAGGCCGGACGCCAGGCCCATCTCTCGGGCAAGGTCGCGGCAGCTTTGATGGCCAAGGCCCCCGAGCTGTTCGCCAAACCGCCTTCCATCGAGAAGCTGGACGTGCTGGCGGCCAAGCTGCCCTGAGTCGCACCGTCGCCGGCCAGTCCTTCGGGCTTGCCGGTGGGCGCGGCTGCAAAGGCGCCCGAGCGGCGTGGCCTAGCCCTTTGGTGGGAGCGATCGCAGGCGCTTGTTGACTTCCAGCAAGGTTTCGCACGCGTCGGCATCGGCCTCGTGGCGCTTGCCAATGAAATCCACGATGGCGCGCAGCGGTTCGCGTTGCGCAGTGCACGCAGCGCCCTGCCCCGGAATCGAGGCCGGGCATGCCGAGCCGATTTCATCCTCCAGGCTACGCCGGACGACCGCAAGCAGGCTTTCACAACCTGCATCGGGGGTCGCATCCACGGCTGGTCCGGCGGCGCCGGCAAGGCTTGCGCAAAGCAAGATGGGTGATATTAGGAGATGGCTAGGACGGATATTCACCGCGCGATTATGAGGGGGTGACGACTTTGCGTCATCTAATTTGCCACGATGCAGCGTGCCGGGTGACCTGATCGCAATTTCGATCATTGGTTACTCACGGCCCTCAGCGCTTTTTCGACTCCGAATCGCAACTGCGGCGCTTCCTGGTCCCGGCAGTTCGCATGGACGGCCGCGGGTAGAATTCGGCTTGCGAAATTCGTGAAGGCCTGCCGCGGCCGCTCAAGGTGTGCTGCAAGCGATTGATTTCATTGAGGCGTATCTGCGGTTCCGCGCTGCACTTGCGCTTCCTGAATGAACCTCAGGTATCCGATTCCTATGAAGAAATACGCCATTCTTATGTGCTGCATGGGCAATATTTGCCGCTCGCCGACTGCTGAAGGCGTGATGCGCGCCAAACTGGAATCGGCGGGGCTTGCCGATCTGGTCGAGCTGGATTCGGCGGGCACGCATGGCTACCACGTCGGGCGGGCACCGGATGCGCGCTCGCAGCGCCATGCGCTGGCCCGTGGCTACGATCTCTCCGCGCAACGTGCGCGGCTGGCGGTGGTGCAGGATTTCGCGCGTTTCGATCTGCTATTGGCCATGGATCATGACAATCTGGCGGCTCTGCGCGCAATCAGCCCGCCTGGCAGCCAGGACAAGTTGCGCTTGTTGATGAGCTTCGCCAGCCGCCACGCCGCGGATGAAGTGCCGGATCCCTACTATGGCGAGGGCGACGGTTTCGAACGCGTGCTCGATTACGTGGAGGACGCCTGCGATGGCGTGGTCGCCATGCTGCTCGCAAAGAGGCTGGACGGCGCGGCCTGACCGGGGGCGCGAACCTTCCGGCCGTTGTTTAATTTTCATGAGGTTTCATGTTTCGTTCCCTGTTCCGCAAATGGCGCGAATCGCGCAATGCCAGCCTGCAACTCGACGCAATCCTGGCGGCCGCGGACCCGGAGGCACCGCTGGCGGACCGTAACAGCTGGCTGATCGAACTGGGCTACTGGATCCGGCGCGACGGGCTGCCTGGCGCCGAAGGCATGGCGGCCGACAAGAGCCGCCGCGAGCACGTTCGGCTGCGCTACCTGCTGCAGGTGCTTGGCCGCAACCCGGAAGTGGCGGGGCGCTTTGCCAGCATGGTGCGCTCGCTGGTGCGCGACAACGATCCCACTACCTTGCTTTGCGATACCGGCGTGGCGTCTCACCCGGGCTTCTGGAGCGAGGTGCTTGATCGGCTACAGGCGCGCGTCCTGCCGCCGCCGCCCAATCGCGGCGATCTGGCGGGCCTGTTTGCGCTGCTGTTTATCGACGGCAATGATGCCGACTGGGTCGAGGCGCTGGACGGCGAGTTGCTCGAGCGGCTGACTGCCGTGCTGCGCGCGGACGACCCGGAGGCAGCGGGCGATGCCGCCGCGGTGCCGGAATGGGATCGTTTTGATCGCACGCTGGCCACCAGTATCCAGGTACTGGTGAGTCAGGTTCGTGCCACGGGGCTGAGCCAGGCGATCCGCTCGCGCCTCGATGGCAAGGTGCAGGACACGCCGTTCTTCCGCCTGGGCAGCGCCGCCGAGGCCTTGTGCGAGGAAGGGGCCGCGCAGCACGGTGGCGAGGCGTTCGCGCACCGCCTCAACTATTTCCGTGCACTGCTCGACGGCTGCCACCAGGCGGCCCAACGTGTGTACGACGATCTCGAAGAGAATGGCGTTTCTGTGGAGGTCGTGTTCCAGATCGAGCGCATGAAAGTGCGGCTCGCGCGCATCGAGCTGTTGCTGGCAACCTGGGTCGAGCCGCAGCGGCGCGCCCGGCATGCCCATCTGATCGCGGCGTTGATTCGTTCCACCCAGGCGCGCCGCAGCATCGTCCATCTGGCCGGCACTTCGTTCTCGCAACTGGCGCGCAAGGTGGTGGAGCGCTCTGCCGAGACCGGCGAGCACTACATCACGCGCGACCGCCGCGAGTACCGCGATCTGATGCGGGCCGCGGCCGGCGGCGGCCTGATCACCGTGGGCACGGTCTATCTCAAGTTCCTGATCTACGGGCTGCACCTGGACAAGTTCATCGAGGGCCTGCTTGCCTCGCTCAACTATGCGGGCAGCTTCCTGGTGATTCACTTCGCGCATTTCACACTGGCCACCAAGCAGCCGGCGATGACCGGCCCGGCGCTGGCGCACCGGCTCGACGCGGTCGGCAGGCCAGAGGGCCGGGAGATCTTTGTCGATGACACCATCGCAATGATTCGCTCGAACGCAGCGGCGATTTTCGGCAACCTGGCGGCAGTGTTTCCGGTCGCGCTGGCTATCCAGTGGCTGGCCAACCGCATCCTGGGTGCCAACCTGATCACACCGGCGAAGGCGATCGCCACCATTGAGTCCTTCTCCATTCTCGGTCCCACGCCCGTCTATGCCATCTTCACCGGCGTGCTGCTGTGGCTGTCCAGTCTGGTGGCAGGCTGGGCCGACAACTGGTTCGCGCTGCACAAGGTGCACGACGTGATGGCGTACAACCGCCGCCTGCGCTATGTGCTGGGCGTGCAGGGTGCGGCGCGCATGGCGGATTTCTGGAAGCGCAATATGTCGGGGGTCGCGGCCAATGTCTCGCTTGGCCTGCTGCTCGGTCTGGGGCCGGAGATCCTCAGCTTCTTCGGTCCGCATATGGAGGTGCGCCACGTCACGTTGTCGACCGGGGCGGTGGGCACCTCGATTGGCGTGCTGGGTCTCGGCGTGCTGAAAATGCCTTCGTTCTGGCTGGCGGTGGCGGGCATTGCGCTGATGGGTTTGCTCAATGTGGCAGTGAGTTTCGCCCTGGCCTTCAATATGGCGTTGCGCTCACGCAGCCTGCGTCGGGTGGACCGCCGGGCGCTAAGCGCGGCCGTGCGGCAGCGCATCCTCAAAAACCCCTGGTCCCTGATCGTGCCTCCGCGCGCGCCAGAGACGGCGGCGCCGGTGGGGGAGGGGCGGGTTTGATGCAATGCGGTAGGGGTACTTGACTGAATTAGTCGACTTCTTTTATACTTGACCAAATTGATCAAGTACTCCCCAGCATCATGAGACTGACGACCAAAGGCCGCTTCGCGGTAACCGCCATGATCGACCTGGCCATGCGCCAGGATCAGGGCCCCGTTACGCTAGCGGGCATCAGCCAGCGCCAGAAAATTTCCCTCTCTTACCTCGAGCAGCTGTTCGGTAAGCTGCGTCGCCACGAGATCGTGGAGAGCGTGCGCGGCCCGGGCGGCGGCTACAGCCTTGCCCGCAAGGCGGAGGACGTCACGGTGGCCGACATCATCATCGCTGTCGACGAGCCGCTCGACGCGACCCAGTGTGGCGGAAAAGGTAATTGTAACGGAGATGAGGGAACCGGTCGCTGCATGACCCACGAGCTGTGGGCCACGCTGAACCAGAAAATGGTCGAGTATCTCGATTCCGTCTCCCTGAAGAACCTGGTCGACCAGCAGCGCGCCAAGTCCCCCGCGGTGTTGCACGACATGCGCGAAGAGTCGGCGGCGCAAGCCGTGGCTGTGCCGCTGGGCAAGGCGGACAAACAGGAAAAGCCCGCGCGTCCGCGGGTGGTGAATTCGGTTTTCAGCCTGGCTCAGTCGTAAGACGGGCAGCCGGCCAGAGAGCACAGAGAAACATCAAGCATAGCGGTCCCTAAAAGGCAGTCATAACGATGAGCACCCCACATTTCCCCATCTACATGGATTACTCGGCCACCACGCCGGTAGACCCGCGCGTGGCGGACAAGATGATTCCGTACCTGCGCGAACAGTTCGGCAATCCGGCTTCGCGCAGCCACGCCTACGGCTGGGATGCCGAACGCGCGGTGGAAGAGGCGCGTGAGCAGGTCGCCGCGCTGGTTGGCGCCGATCCGCGCGAGATCGTCTGGACGTCGGGCGCAACCGAGTCCAATAACCTCGCCATCAAGGGTGCGGCCAATTTCTACTCTGGCAAGGGCAAGCACCTCATCACGGTGAAGACCGAGCACAAGGCCGTGCTGGATACCACCCGCGAGCTGGAGCGCCAGGGCTTCGAGGTGACGTATCTCGACGTACAGGAAAACGGCCTGGTCGACATCGAAGTGCTCAAGGCGGCGATCCGCCCTGACACGATCCTGGTGTCGGTGATGCTGGTGAACAACGAGATCGGCGTGATCCAGGATGTGGCGCAGATCGGCGAGATCTGCCGCGCCAAGGGCATTATTTTCCATTGCGATGCGGCCCAGGCTACCGGCAAGGTGGCGATTGACCTGAACACGCTGAAGTGCGACCTGATGTCGTTCTCGGCGCACAAGACCTATGGCCCCAAGGGCGTTGGCGCGCTGTACGTACGCCGCAAGCCGCGCGTGCGCCTGGAAGCGCAGATGCACGGCGGCGGCCACGAGCGCGGCATGCGCTCGGGCACGCTGGCCACGCACCAGATCGTCGGCATGGGCGAAGCCTTCCGCATCGCCCGCGAGGAAATGGCCACGGAAAACGAGCGCATCCGCATGCTGCGCGACCGCCTGTGGCGCGGCCTGTCGGGCATGGAAGAGGTCTACCTGAATGGCGACCTGGAACAGCGCGTGCCGCACAACCTGAATGTCAGCTTCAACTTCGTCGAAGGCGAATCGTTGATCATGGCGATCAAGGACGTGGCGGTGTCGTCGGGCTCGGCCTGCACCTCGGCGTCGCTGGAGCCTTCGTACGTGCTGCGCGCCCTTGGCCGCAACGACGAACTGGCACACAGCTCGATTCGCTTTACGGTAGGCCGTTTCACCACCGAAGAAGAAGTTGATTACACCGTCGAACTGCTCAAGAGCAAGATCGCCAAGCTGCGCGACCTGTCGCCGCTGTGGGAAATGTTCAAGGACGGTGTGGACCTGAATTCCATCCAGTGGGCCGCGCACTAAGCGCCAACACCCCCGCAAGACCCCATAATTACGCCAAGAGGTAGCCAAAATGTCATACAGCACGAAGGTTCTCGACCACTATGAAAACCCCCGCAACGTGGGCTCGTTCGACAAGAACGACGACGCCGTGGGGACCGGCATGGTCGGCGCGCCGGCTTGCGGCGACGTCATGAAGCTGCAGATCAAGGTCAACGAAGCTGGCGTGATCGAAGACGCCAAGTTCAAGACCTATGGCTGCGGTTCGGCCATCGCATCCTCGTCGCTGGTGACCGAGTGGGTCAAGGGCAAGACCGTGGATCAGGCGCTGGAAATCAAGAATACGCACATCGCCGAGGAACTGGCGCTGCCGCCGGTAAAGATCCATTGCTCGATCCTGGCCGAAGACGCCATCAAGGCGGCGGTCGAGGATTACAAGAAGAAGCACGACGGCGCCACCGAACAGAAGGCCGCCTGAGTTCCGCGATCCATCAAGGGATAAAGCACCGATGATCACGCTTACCGAGAAAGCCGCCAAGCATGTGGCGCGCTACCTGGACCGCCGGGGCAAGGGCGTTGGCCTGCGCCTCGGCGTCAAGACGACCGGCTGCTCGGGCCTTGCCTACAAGCTGGAATACGTCGACGACCTGTTGCCGGAAGACAGCGTATTCGAGTCGCACGGCATCAAGGTGATCGTCGATCCGAAGAGCCTGCCGTATATCGACGGCACGGAACTGGACTTCGCGCGCGAAGGCCTGAACGAGGGGTTCCGTTTCAACAACCCCAACGTCAAGGACGAATGCGGTTGCGGAGAGTCGTTCCGGGTCTGAGCGCGCGACGGCTGACGTCTTTGCGCAGAATGGGATGAAACGCGGCATAGTCGGCTTCCACCAGGATGACGAAAGCCATTGGGTGGCAGAGCTGGATTGCGGTCATGGCCAGCATATGCGCCATGACCCGCCCTGGCAGATGCGTCCGTGGACGCTGACGGCGCAGGGCCGGGCGGCACGGATCGGCGAGGTGGTGAACTGC
This sequence comes from Burkholderiaceae bacterium 16, assembly GCA_000955785.1. Lineage (GTDB taxonomy): Bacteria > Pseudomonadota > Gammaproteobacteria > Burkholderiales > Burkholderiaceae > Cupriavidus. The sequence continues at coordinate 73,382 of JYOD01000037.1, read as the reverse complement.
CTGAAGTGCGATCGGGCGGAGCCGCCGGCAGATTGGGCGGCGCGAAGCGCGTAGCGCGTAGCGCGTAGCGCGTTGCCGACCGGTGCCTGCGCAACTTATTGCGGCATCGCCGGCGCGGCCGGCGCACCGCTTTTACGCTGAAGGAAGTTCGAAGGGGCGGCGCAGCCGCTCTTTTTGTTGGGGAAGGTGTTGAAAGACGATTATTTCGCCCTGTTTGGCTTGCCGGTGGGGTACGCAGTCGACGAGGCGGCGCTGGACGCCGCCTACCTGACCGTGCAGTCGCAGGCGCACCCGGACCGCTTCGCCAATGCCGGCGACGCCGAGCGCCGCGTGGCCATGCAGTGGGCCGCGTATGCCAACGAGGCGTACCGCACGCTGCGCCAGCCGCTCAAGCGCGCGATCTATCTGCTGACGCTGCGCGGCGTGGATATCCAGGCCGAGAACAATACGGCCATGGCGCCGGCTTTCCTGATGCAGCAAATGGAATGGCGCGAGGCGCTGCAGGAAGCGGTCGAGGAAAAGGACGTCGCCCGGCTCGACGCGCTGCTGCGCGAGTTGCGCAGCGAGAAGCGCGAGCGCCACGCGGCGCTGGGCGCACTGCTGGATGCCGGCGATAACGCGGCAGCCGGCGGCGCGGCCAGGCAATTGATGTTCATCGAGAAGATCGAACACGACACCAGCGAGGCGATCGACCGCCTGGAAGGCTAGGGATTCAGCGCCTCCGGGCACGTTCGCCGCCGCCATGCCACAATGGCGCCCCGGCGCAAGACCAGCCTGTGTGACAGGCTGCCTTGCCACCGCACGAATAAAGACGATTCATCATGGCATTGCTCCAGATCTCCGAACCCGGCATGTCGCCGGCACCCCACCAGAAGCGGCTAGCGGTCGGCATCGACCTCGGCACGACCAATTCGCTGGTGGCGGCGGTTCGCAACAGCATTCCCGAAGTCCTGACCGATGAAAGCGGCCGCGCGCTGCTGCCTTCGGTGGTGCGCTACCTGCCCAACAAGGGCACACAGATCGGCTACCGCGCGCAGGAAGAGGCGGTGCACGACCCCAAGAACACCATCGTCTCGGTCAAGCGCTTCATGGGGCGCGGCCTGCGCGACGTCGCGCATATCGAACATAGCCCCTACGATTTCGTTGACGCGCCTGGCATGGTGCAGATCAAGACCGTGTCTGGCGTGAAGAGCCCGGTTGAGATTTCGGCGGAGATCCTGGCCACGCTGCGCCAGCGTGCCGAAGACTCGCTGGGCGACGAACTGGTCGGCGCGGTGATTACCGTGCCCGCTTATTTCGACGATGCGCAGCGCCAGGCCACCAAGGATGCCGCCCAGCTCGCGGGGCTGGAAGTGCTGCGCCTGCTGAACGAGCCGACGGCGGCGGCGATCGCCTACGGGCTGGACAACGCGTCCGAAGGCATCTACGCGGTGTACGACCTCGGTGGCGGCACCTTCGATATCTCCATTCTCAAGCTCAGCAAGGGCGTGTTCGAGGTGCTGGCCACCGGCGGCGACTCCGCCCTTGGCGGGGACGATTTCGATCAGCGCCTGATGTGCTGGATTGTCGAGCAAGCTGCCCTGCAACCGCTCTCGGCCGAGGATATGCGCTTGTTGATGGTGCGCGCGCGCGCCGCCAAGGAAGCGCTGTCGGAGGCCGATTCCACGGTGATCGACGCAGTGCTGGACAGCGGCGAGATCGTGCACCTGACGCTGTCGGCAACGGCCTTCGTAGAGATGACCGCGCCGCTGGTGCAGAAGACCCTGGCGCCGGTGCGCAAGGCCCTGCGCGATGCGGGCGTGGCGGCCGACGAAGTCAAGGGCGTGGTGCTGGTCGGCGGTGCGACCCGCATGCCCTCGGTGCGCAAGGCAGTGGGCGATTTCTTCGGCCAGCGGCCGCTGACGAACCTCGATCCCGACCGGGTCGTGGCGCTGGGCGCGGCGATGCAGGCCAACCTGCTGGCCGGCAACGGTGCGCCGGGCGAAGACTGGCTGCTGCTCGACGTGATCCCGCTGTCGCTGGGCGTGGAAACCATGGGCGGACTGGTCGAGAAGATCATTCCGCGCAACAGCACCATCCCGGTGGCGCGCGCGCAGGAGTTCACCACGTTCAAGGATGGCCAGACGGCGATCGCCATCCATGTGCTGCAGGGCGAGCGCGAACTGGCAAGCGACTGCCGCTCGCTGGCGCGCTTCGAGTTGCGCGGCATTCCGCCGATGGTGGCCGGCGCGGCACGTATCCGCGTGACTTACCAGGTCGACGCCGACGGGCTGTTGTCGGTGTTCGCGCGCGAGACGCAGTCGGGCGTGGAAGCGACCATTGCCGTCAAGCCGTCCTACGGGCTCGCCGACGACGAGATCGCCCGCATGCTGCAGGACAGCTTCCGCGAAGCCGAGCACGATATGAAGAGCCGCGCGCTGGCTGAAGAGCGCGTGGACGCCGCGCGCCTGATCGAAGCCACGCACCGCGCGCTGGAGCTCGACGGCGACCTGCTCTCGGACGAGGAGCGTGCCGGCGTGGAGCGGTTGATCGCGGCAGCGAGCGACATCGCCAAGGGCGAGGATCACCACGCCATCAAGGCGGCGGTGGAAGCGCTGTCCCACGGCACCGACGAATTCGCCGCCCGCCGGATGGACCGCTCGATCAAGAGCGCGCTGGCTGGCCGCAAGGTGGAGGACCTGGGCTGATCCCCGAGGACTCTCGCACCGTATCTAAATCCAGGACATTTCATGCCACAGATCATCGTATTGCCCCACGTCGAACTCTGTCCCGAGGGCGCCGTGTTCGAAGCCAAGACCGGAACCAGCGTCTGCGATGCCTTGCTCAGCAATGGCATCGAGATCGAGCATGCCTGCGAAAAGTCGTGCGCCTGCACCACCTGCCACGTGGTGGTGCGCGAGGGCTTCAACTCTCTCAACGAGCCGGAAGAGAAGGAAGAGGACCTGCTGGACAAGGCGTGGGGGCTTGAGCCGAATTCGCGACTCTCGTGCCAGGCTATCGTTGCCGACGAGGACCTTACCGTGCAGATTCCCAAGTACACCATCAATTACGCCAAGGAAGGACACTGAGCGCCTGTGCGCCAGCTCGTCCCGTTGCCGACCTGACAGAGAGAATCTCCATGAAGTGGACCGATACCTACGACATCGCCGCCGCCCTGTACGACAAGTACCCGGACGTGGACCCTGCCACGATTCGATTCACCGACCTGCGCCGCTGGGTCCTTGAGCTTGACGGCTTCGCCGACGTGCCCGAGCGTTCGGGTGAAAAGATCCTTGAAGCGATCCAGGCTGCCTGGATCGAAGAGGCGGAGTAAGGGAAAGTCAAAAGTAAAAGGGCCGGTGATCCGGCCCTTTTTTTGACTTTTGTTCCGGGAGTCCGGCCGGCCGGTCAGGCCGTCACCAGGACACCATCCTGCAAGCGCACGCGCTGGCCTACCTGCACGCCAGGATCGGCATGATAGGTGAAGGTGCGGTAGCTGCCATTGTCCATCTGCACGCGCACCTGGTAGGAAGTGTCCTTGCGCACGGTCTTCTCGATCTGGTTGCCGGCAAAGCCGCCGCCTACCGCGCCGGCCACCGTACCCAGGATGCGGCCGTTGCCCTTGCCGATCTGGTTGCCCAGCAGCCCGCCGACCACCGCGCCACCGACGGCGCCCAGGCCACTGGCCGGCTTGGCGGTCTCGATCGGCGTGATGGCCACGATATGGCCGGTGTACGCGCTGCCTTGCGCTGGCTGGCGTTGGGCGGGGGCGCCGTTGTCAGCGCGGCTCGGCTCGGGGCCATATCCTGCTTCCGGGTTGCCGTTGCGCTGGGTGCCCCTCCGTGCCGCGGGCGCCTGGGCGGGCGGGGCGGTCGGTGCCTGCGCCAACGCGGGGGCTGATGCTTCGGGCGGGCGGGTGGTACTGCCTGGCGCCATTTGCTGGACGGCTTGCGCATTGTTGGCGGCGATCGGCGCGGTCAGCGATTGCGGCGCATCCTGCGTCGCCTTGCTAACCGGCAGCACGCCGGTCATCGCGGCGACGGCGGTCAGGCTGGCGATCACGATTGCCACTGCGGCGGCGCCCACCAGCGGATGCAGGCGGCGCTGCGCCGGCAGCGAAGAAGGCAGGACGGATTCGTTCGATGGCTGCAAGGTCGGGTTCGGCATATCGTTTTCCTCGCGAAGCGCCGCCAGTCAGGGGTGCTGCCGGCCAACGTCTCGATGAGACCAGTGTGGCCGAACGGGGCGCCGTTTTCCGTTTGATTTTGTAAGTTTATGTAGGCAGGAAAACCGTTTTAAATCAGTGGGTTGCTGCGTGATTCCGCTGGCCTCGACGTTGGCTGTTTGTAACAAGCCGGCGCGCAAATGAAAAACCCCATCGCTTGGATGGGGCTTTTTCGTTGCTGGTGGCCAGCCTCGGCTGCCACCGTGCTTCAGTCCTCGCGGCGCAGATGCGGGAACAGGATCACGTCGCGGATATTCGGGCTATCCGTCAGCAGCATCACCAGGCGGTCGATGCCGATACCGCAGCCGCCCGTCGGGGGCATGCCATATTCGAGCGCGCGGATGTAGTCGGCGTCGAAGTACATCGCTTCCTCGTCGCCCGCATCCTTCTGGTCCACTTGCTTGCGGAAACGCTCGGCCTGGTCCTCGGCGTCGTTCAGCTCCGAGAAGCCGTTGGCGATTTCGCGGCCGGTAATGAACAGCTCGAAGCGCTCGGTGATGCCCGGCTGGGTGTCCGAGGCGCGCGCCAGCGGCGAGACTTCCACCGGGTAGTCGACGATGAAGGTCGGCTCCCACAACTGGCTCTCGGCGGTTTCCTCGAACAGCACCAGTTGCAGCGTGCCCAGGCCGGCGTTGAGGAATTGCGGCGCGCTGGTGTTGATGCCGAACTTCTTCAGCTCCGCGCGCAGGAATTCGGTATCGGCCAGTTGCGCGTCGGTGTACTGCGGCGCGAATTTCTGGATCGCCTGGGTGATGGTGAGGCGATGGAAGGGCTTGGACAGATCCAGCTCGCGGCCCTGGTAGTTCAGCACGGCGCTGCCGCGCGCGTCGATGGCGGCCTGGCGGATCAGGTTCTCGGTGAAGTCCATCAGCCAGCGGTAATCCGTGTAGGCCGCGTAGAACTCCATCATCGTGAACTCGGGGTTGTGGCGCGGGCTCACCCCTTCGTTGCGGAAGTTGCGGTTGATCTCGAACACGCGTTCGAAGCCGCCGACCACCAGGCGCTTCAGGTACAGCTCGGGCGCGATGCGCATGAACATCTGCATGTCCAGCGCATTGTGGTGGGTGATGAACGGCTTGGCCGTGGCGCCGCCCGGGATCGGGTGCAGCATGGGCGTTTCCACTTCCATGAAGCCGGCGTCGGCCATGTGACGGCGCAACGAGCTGATCGCGTTGGTCCGGGCACGGAAGGTGGCGCGCGTTTCCGGCGACACGATCAGGTCGACATAGCGCTGGCGGTACTTGGTTTCCTGGTCGGCCAGGCCGTGGAATTTGTCCGGCAGCGGGCGCAGGGCCTTGGACAGCAGGCGCAGTTCCTGCACCTGTACCGACAGCTCGCCCTTGTTGGTGCGGAACAGCACGCCGCGCGCGCTGATGATGTCGCCCAGGTCCCAGTGCTTGAAGGCCGCGTAGACGTCTTCACCGACCTTGTCGCGCGTGATGTAGAACTGGATCTGGCCGCTGCCGTCCTGCACGGTGGCGAAGCTGGCCTTGCCCATCACCCGCTTGAGCATCATGCGGCCGGCGATGGCGACTTCCACCGGGGTGGCTTCCAGCGCGGGCTGGTCGGTCTCCCCGTGCTGCTGGTGCAGCGCGGCGGCCTGGTGGGTCGGGCGGAAATCGTTGGGGAAGGCCACGCCTTGCTGACGCAGGGCCTGCAGCTTCTCGCGCCGTTCCGCGATGATCTTGTTTTCGTCGGCTGCGGCCGGGGCGTTGGCCTCGGCGGGAGCGCGGTTGGATTCGGTCATGATGTCTTGGTGAGTCGCGCGGCCCAGGCCGCGCGAGGTTCAGGTATTGCGGATGTCGTCGAGCTCGGTGCTGCCGAAGTCCGGCCGCTCCAGGTACGCGGCGATGCGCTGCGCGGTGTCGTCGGCCGAGGCCAGCTGGTCGTTTTCCTTGAGGTCGCGGAAGCGCTGTACCTGCGCGAAATCGGCATCGCGGATGGTGGCCTGCATGTTGGTGTCGACCACGCCCGGCGCCAGCGCCACGGCGCGCACGGCGCGTTCGGCCGGGGCCTGCGCGTACTCCGCATTGATCGAGCGCACGAACATGTCCAGACCCGCCTTGCCGGCGCAATAGGCGCTCCAGCCTTCAACCGGCCGGCGCGCCGCGCCGGACGAGATCGCCAGGATCTTGCGCGGGCAGCCGAAGCGCTCGGTGTGCGCCAGGAAGGCCGCGGTCATGGTCATCGGCGCGGCAAGATTGGTCAGCAGGTGCGGCACCAGCGTCGGTTCACGCAGTCTGGTGATCGGGCCGATCGGCTCGATCATGCCAGCGTTCAGGATCAGCGTGACGCTGGCCGGCATTTCCTCGACCGCGTCGAGCACGCTGCCGAGCCAGGTCGCCGCCGGGCCGGGCTGCGACAGGTCCTGCAGGTGCCAGGCCACCTTGACGCCGCTGGCGGTTGCGATGCGTTCCAGTTCGGGATTTCGGCCGCGCGCCACGCACAGCAGGCGGTTGCCCGGTTTGAGCAGTACCTGTGCCAGAGCGGCGCCAAGCCCGCGCGAGGTGCCCGTGATGATGATCAGATGCGATGCTGCGGTCATGGTCGAGTTTGTCCCGGCGGGTGTGTGGCCGCACCGGCCGCCGCGCCATGCCCCGGCGCGGCGGCGTGGCGCCGCTGCTGCGTGTTACAGCCCTTGCTTCAGGCTGGCTTCGATGAACGGGTCCAGGTCGCCGTCCAGCACCTTCTGCGTGTTGGACATTTCCACGTTGGTGCGCAGGTCCTTGATGCGGCTCTGGTCCAGCACGTAGGAGCGAATCTGGTGGCCCCAGCCCACGTCGGTCTTGGACGACTCCAGCTTGTCGGCCTCGGCCTGGCGCTTGCGCATTTCGTGCTCGTACAGGCGCGATTTCAGCATCGACATGGCTTCGGCGCGGTTCCGGTGCTGCGAGCGGTCGTTCTGGCACTGCACCACGATGCCGGTCGGGATGTGCGTGATCCGCACTGCCGAATCGGTCTTGTTGATGTGCTGGCCGCCTGCGCCGGAGGCACGGTAGGTGTCGACGCGCAGGTCCGCCGGATTGACCTCGACCTCGAAGGAGTCGTCCACCTCGGGGTAGACGAACACTGACGAGAACGACGTGTGGCGACCGCCCGACGAGTCGAACGGCGACTTGCGCACCAGGCGGTGCACGCCGGTTTCCGTGCGCAGGTAGCCGAACGCGTACTCGCCCTCGACCTTGATCGTGGCGCTCTTGATGCCCGCCACGTCGCCTTCGGATTCTTCCAGCACCTCGGCCTTGAAACCCTTGCGCTCGCAGTACTTCAGGTACTGGCGCAGCAGCATCGAGGCCCAGTCGCAGGCTTCGGTGCCGCCGGCGCCGGCCTGGATGTCGATAAAGGCGTTGGCCTGGTCCATCTCGCCGGCAAACATGCGGCGGAATTCCATGTCCGCGACGATGGCTTCGAAGCCCGCGACGTCGGTCTCGATGGCTTCCATCGTGTCGTCGTCGCCTTCCTCGCGCGCGAGCTCGAACAGCTCCTCGGTGCCGCTGAGGTCATCGGTGAGCTTGCCGAGCACGCCGACCACGCCCTCCAGCATTTTCTTTTCCTTGCCGAGATCCTGGGCCCGCTTGGGGTTGTTCCAGACCTCGGGATCCTCGAGTTCGCCGTTGACTTCGTCGAGTCTTCCTACTTTGACATCGTAGTCAAAGATACCCCCGTAGATCTTCCGTTCGCGAACGGAGATCGGAGATGGCACCGGAGATGGCGTTGAGGCGTTCTGCTTCCATGATGTTCCTGCGCTTTCAAAACCTTGAATTATAGCGGATCGGGGGCTGTCTTCCCCAGGCAGGATGCAGTCTGTTGCATGATTTCGAACGGTTCGCCTCGCGAACGGTCTACAGTTTCGGGTGCCTCATGGCAGACTCGAGGGTGGGCGGGCGCAACCGGCTTCAAGATATGGGCAGTATGGACAGGGAGGAACGATAAGTACGTGATGAAGCAAAGCAACCACGACAAGACGACCGCGCGCCGCCGCGCGCTTGGCCTGCTGGCCGCCGCGGCCGCGGCTTGCCTCGCGGCCGGCTGTGGCACCCTGGCCAGCGAACCCGCGCCCGACGGCTACTACCGGGTGCAGAGCGGCGACACCTTGTATACCGTCGCCCGGCGACACAAGCGCTCGGTGCGCGAGCTGACGCGCTGGAACCAGTTGCCCAGCGCCGATCGCATCGAGGTAGGGCAGTTGCTGCGGATTCGCCCACCGGCCGGCGCCGGCACCAGCGCCAGCACGGGTGGCGGGGCCGGCGGCGGCCCGGTGGCGGTGGGGGATACCCCGCGCGTGGACAACAGCGCGCCGTCGCGGGCGCCGGCCACCAGCATCCGCCTGCAATGGCCGGCGGACGGCCGCGTTACCGCGGGCTACGGGCCGCCCGCAAGCAAGGGCCTGCGCATCAACGCGGCGCCTGGCAGCGCGGTGCGCGCCGCGGCGGGGGGCAAGGCGATCCACGTCGGCAACCTGCGCGGCTACGGCATGCTGGTCATCATCAAGCACGACGACAACTGGCTGACGGTCTACGGCAACCTGGACAAGCCCTCGGTCAGCGAGGGCGCGCAGGTGTCCGGCGGGCAGGAGGTGGGCCGCATGGGCACCGCCGACAGCGAGCTGCACTTCGAGGTGCGCAGCAACGGCAAGCCGGTCGATCCGGCAGGACTGCTGCCCGCACGCGGCTGACGTCCGGGCGGAGCGCGCACGCTACTGCGCGTGCTCGATCACCATCTGCACGCGGGTGACGCCATTGAAGGTGTTGTTATCGAGCCGGTAGGCCACCAGCGCGCTGGCGCCCAGCGATTCGGCATGGTTGAACCAGATGGCGTCGAAGCGCTGGCTGCCGCGCCCGAGCTGCAGCTTGAGGTGCTTGCCCTTGAGCACGCTCTGGCGCAAGACATCGAACTCGCCGCAGAAGGTGGGCGCCGGGAAGCCCTGGCCCCATACCTGCTGCTCCAGCAGCGAAACGAACTCCGGGCTGAAGCAGGCATCCTCGATATCGCCATCGGTTTCGATCACACGGGCAAGCTGCTCGTCGCTCAGCCATTCGCGTCCCACGGCCTCGAACGCCTCCATGAACTGCGCGAAATCGCCCGCGCCCAGGGTCAGGCCGGCCGCCATGGCGTGGCCGCCGAATTTCTTCAGCAGGCCGGGGTGGCGTTTGGATACCAGGTCCAGGGCATCGCGCAGGTGAAAGCCCGGGATCGAACGGCCCGAGCCCTTGATCGTATCCTCGTCGCCCGGCGCGAAGGTGATGGTGGGGCGGTGGTATTTCTCCTTGAGGCGCGAGGCTACGATGCCGATCACGCCCTGGTGCCAGGTGTCGTTGAACACGCTGATAGTGAAGCGCGCGGCCGGGTCCAGCGCGCCCAGCGGGCCTTCCAGGATCTGCAGCGCTTCCTGCTGCATGCCGGCCTCGATATCGCGCCGCTCGCGGTTCATGCCGTCAAGTTCCTGGGCGATTTCCCAGGCGCGGTTGGCGTCGTCGGTCAGCAGGCATTCGATGCCGAGCGACATGTCGGCCAGGCGCCCGGCGGCGTTCAGGCGCGGGCCCACGCCAAAGCCCAGGTCGAAGGTGTTGGCGCGCGTCGCCTCGCGCCCGGCGGCGCGGAACAGGGCGGCCACGCCGGCGTGCATGCGGCCGGCGCGCATGCGCTTGAGGCCTTGCGCGACCAGGATGCGATTGTTGCTGTCTAGCTTGACCACGTCCGCCACGGTGCCCAGCGCGACCAGGTCGAGCAGGGTGTCGAGGCGCGGCTGGGTCTGCGTGTCGAACACGCCACGGCGGCGCAATTCCGCGCGCAGCGCCAGCAGCACGTAGAACATCACGCCCACGCCCGCCAGGTTCTTGCTCGGGAATTCGCAGCCTGGCTGGTTGGGGTTGACGATCACTGCGGCGTCGGGCAACTGGTCGCCGGGCAGATGGTGATCGGTCACCACCACATCGATGCCGAGCGCATTGGCGGCCGCGACGCCGTCGACGCTGGCGATGCCGTTGTCCACGGTGACGATCACATCCGGCTGCTGCTTGGCGGCCAGCGCCACGATTTCCGGGGTCAGGCCGTAGCCGTACTCGAAGCGGTTGGGCACGATGTAGTCGATGCGCGCGCCCAGCATGCGCAGGCCGCGCACGCCGACCGCGCAGGCGGTGGCGCCGTCGCAGTCGTAGTCGGCCACGATCAGCAGGCGCCGGCCGGCGGCGATGGCGTCCGCCAGGTAAGTCGAGGCCTGGTCGATGCCCTTCAGGGCGGCCGGCGGCACCAGGCCCGGCAGTTCAGTGGCAAGTTCGGCGGGTTCGCGCACCCCGCGCGCCGACAGGATGCGCGCCAGTGTGGGATGCAGGCCGAGTCCGGCCAGCTTGCCGGCATTTTCGGTGGAGAAGGAGCGAACGGCGATTCGGGTCATGTACGGCTTGCGGGAAAACGGTGATCAGGCGGCATAGGCGAGGTCGGACAGCAGCGCGCGCCAGTCGCCGCGCTGGCCCAGGCCGCGCCAGAATTTGCGCAGGTCGGCGCGGCGCACGGTGAATTCGGCGTAGTGGTTGTCGCCGGCCAGCATCAGCGTCGCCGCTTGCAACTGGCCGCCTTCGAGTGCGGCCAGCGCCGGGGAGAACCATTCGGCATCGAGTGCGTGCATGCGCTCGATCCACAGGCCCCAGTCTTCGGCGATATGGGCTTCGATGGCGTCCTCAAGCAGCACCATGGCGCTGCCCTCGATGCCTTCGATGGCCTTGAAGCGCGCCGGCGCGGGCTGGCACACAGCGCCGCCGGCCAGCGCCAGGCCGTGCAGGAAAGCGTCGCCTGTCAATACCGTGTCGGCCAGGCGCGGCACTTGTTGCAGGGTGCCGCCGCCGTAGAGCCAGACAGAATTGACGGAGAGCTCTCCGGCAGCTTCCCTGGCCTGGTTCACCGGATGGTCGTACCAGGTCATCTGGATTTCGTTCTGGATCCGGCGCCAGTCGCGGGCGCGCTCTCCGGACTGCATCCATACATCGATATTGCGGCCGGTGGCGCGCAGCGGGCTGGCCGCCACAAGTGGCCCGAACACGGCTTCCGGGATGTACCAGCGGGCCGGATGCGGCGTTTCCAGCAAAATGCCGGACTCCCGCAGCAGGTCAGACACGGCGGCGTGCAGGGCCGCCGACTCTTCGGCCCGGACGTGCAACTGGGCCGGGTCCATCAGCACCAGGTGGTCGCGCGCGGCGTGGATGTGTACCGGCTGCAGGCAAGCCCAAGCCTGGCCGTCGTTCGCGGCGGCGCCCGCGCCGGCTGCGCTCATGTCCGCCAGGCGCATGAACGGGGCGCTGGGCACGCGGGCGGTGTCGAGCCCGGCACGTCCGGCCAGCCAGCGCTCATGCGGCAGCGAGCGCTGGAAGGGATCGTCGTGGCGCTCCCGCGGGCCGGGGCTGGCGCGGGTAAGCAACTTTCCCAGCGCCGGCAACTCCAACTGCCGCAGCAGGGCTTCCAGCATGGCGTCGTTGCCCCCGCCGTCCGCGTCGATCGCGGCGCCGGGCGGGACGGAAAAGGGCACAATCAGGGTCAGGTGCGTCATCATGGTGCCGAGATTGTAAACTTGCGGCTGGCGGCCGGCGGAAATATCGTCCCCCGGCCCGGCTGGGACAGTGGCGCGAGCACGCAGCCAGTAAGCCATATGCGGCGTTGGCGGTGTGGCGCCGGCGTTACTCCCTAACAACAGGAACCCTCTTGAACTTTCCTTACGAGTGGCAGATCGGTTGGCGATACACCCGCGCAAGCAAGCGCGCCAGCCGCAACACCTTTATTTCCTTTATCTCGATGATTTCCATGGCCGGCATCGCGCTGGGCGTGGCGGCGCTGATCGTGGTGCTGTCTGTGATGAATGGTTTCCAGAAAGAAGTGCGCGACCGCATGCTCTCGGTGCTGTCGCACATCGAGGTGGTCGGTCCCGGGGCGCTGCCCGACTGGCAAAAGACCGCCGCCGAGGCGCTGCGCAACAAGGAAGTGATCGGTGCTGCGCCCTATGTGGCGGCGCAGGCCATGCTGACCCGGGATGATGCGGTGCGCGGCGTGCTGCTGCGCGGGGTCGAGCCTTCCGAAGAACCCAAGGTGTCCGATATTGGCAAACAGTTCCGGGGCGGCGGCATGGATCGCCTGCTGCCCGGCGAATTCGGCATCGCGCTGGGCAACGAACTGGCCAATGCCATGGGTGTGCAGGTGGGCGACAAGGTCACGGTGGTCGTGCCGCAGGGCACCATCACGCCGGCCGGGGTGCTGCCGCGGCTCAAGCAGTTCACGGTGGTCGGGGTGTTCTCGTCGGGCCATTTCGAGTTCGACAGCGCGCTGGCGCTGATCAATATTCGCGACGCCGAAGCCATGTTCCGCCTCGCCGGGCCCACCGGCGTGCGCCTGAAACTGACGGACATGCAGCGCGCGCCGCAAGTGGCCGACGCGCTGGCCGGCACGCTCTCGGGTGAGCTCTACCTGCGCGACTGGTCCAAGCAGAACCGCAACTGGTTCGCCGCGGTGCAGACCGAGAAGCGCATGATGTTCATCATCCTCACGTTGATCATCGCCGTGGCCGCGTTCAACCTGGTGTCCACGCTGGTCATGACCGTGACGGACAAGCAGGCCGACATCGCCATCCTGCGCACCATGGGCGCCCAGCCCGGTTCGATCACCAAGATCTTCATCGTGCAGGGCGTGGCCATCGGCTTTATTGGCACGCTGGCGGGCGTGGCCGGCGGCGCGCTGATCGCCTTCAACATCGACGTGATCGTTCCCTTTATCGAGCGGCTGCTGCATGTGCAGTTCCTGCCGCGCGACATCTATTTCATTAGTGAATTGCCCTCGGATCCCCGCGTGAACGACATTGCCACCATCGGTATCGTTTCCTTTGTACTGTCCATCCTGGCCACGCTCTACCCAAGCTGGCGCGCTGCCCGCGTCAATCCGGCGGAGGCGCTGCGCTATGAGTGAAACCCTGTTGCGCGCCGAACCGGCCGGAAGCGCCGCCGATGGACCGGGCCAAGCCAACGGCACGCCCGTCCTGCTGGGCGAGGGCCTGACCAAGCGTTTCCGCCAGGGCGGCCTGGACGTGACCGTGCTCAAGGGCGTGGACGTGCGGGTCGAGGCGGGGGAGAAGGTTGCCATCGTCGGCGCGTCCGGCTCCGGCAAAAGTACCTTGCTGCATGTGCTGGGCGGACTCGACAACCCTGACAGTGGCCGGGTTGCCTTGCAGGGCCGGCCCTTTACGGCGCTGCGCGAGAGCGAGCGCAATATCGTGCGCAATCGCGAGCTGGGATTCATCTACCAGTTCCACCACCTGCTGCCTGAGTTCACGGCGCTGGACAACGTGGCCATGCCGATGCGCATCCGCGGGCTGCGTCAGCCCGAGGCGCGAGCGGCGGCGATGGCGGTGCTGGAGCGGGTGGGCCTGGGCGACCGGGCGCAGCACCGGCCCGGCGAGCTGTCCGGCGGCGAACGGCAGCGGGTGGCGATTGCCCGCGCGCTGGTCGGCAGCCCGGCGTGCGTGCTGGCCGACGAGCCCACAGGGAACCTGGACGACCACACCGCGGGCGGCGTCTACGACCTGATGCTGGAGCTGTCGCGCACGCTGGGCACCAGCTTCGTGATCGTGACCCACGATCTCGACCTGGCCTGCCGCTGCGACCGCGTGCTGCGCCTGCGCGACGGGCACCTCCACGCCGAACGCTGAAGCGCATCGCCGCGCCGGCACACCGCCATGTGGATCGATACCCATTGCCACCTCGACGCCGGCGAATTCGACGCCGACCGTGATGCCGTGGCCGCCGCCGCCGCCGCGGCTGGCGTCACCGGCATCGTGCTGCCGGCGGTGGCCGTGTCCAATTTCGCCGCGGTGCGCGCGTTGGCGCAGCGGCACGATAGCTGCGTCTACGCCTTGGGTATCCATCCGCTGTGCACGCCGGGTGCCGCGCAGTCCGATCTCGATGTTTTGCGACGGGAGGTGCAAGCCTCGCTGGCCGATCCGCGCTTCGTCGGCATCGGCGAGATCGGGCTGGATTTCTTCGTGCCCGGCCTCGATGCTGCGCACCAGACGTGGATCTACACCGAGCAGCTCAAGATTGCCCGCGAGTTCGACTTGCCGGTGCTGCTGCACGTGCGCAAGTCGCAGGACCAGGTGGCGGCGCAGCTGCGGCGCGCCGGCGTGCGCCAGGGCATCGCCCACGCCTTCAACGGCAGCGTGCAGCAGGCGCGCGGCTTTGTCGATCAAGGCCTCAAGCTGGGCTTTGGCGGCAACCTGACTTTCAGCCGCGCGAAGCAGATCCGGCGCCTGGCGCTGGAGTTGCCGCTCGACGCCATCGTGCTCGAAACCGACGCGCCCGACATCGCCCCCGCATGGCTGTCCGACGACCAGTTCGGCGAGCAGCACAAGGCGCGCAATACGCCTGCCGAAGTGGTGGGCGTGGCCAGGGTGCTGGGCGAATTGCGTGGTCTCGATGCCGCGGCGCTGGCTCCGGCGATGTGGCAAAACTCAGTGGCTGCGCTGCCGCGCCTGGCTGCCTTTGCGGCAACCATGTTCCCATCGGCATTGCCTGCTTCGGCCTCGGCCCCGGCCGAAACGACCGGCAACCTTCCCGTCTCATCCTGACAAGTTTCGCGGCCGGTGACGGCGGTATAAGCAAACACATCTGACTTCCCGTCCGGGAGCTGGCATGCGTTTGATCCTGCTCGCCTTCGTGGCGGGATGCTGGTGGCTGCAACAACAGGGCTCGCTGCCGCGCGGCACCTCGGCATGGTGGCTGGTTGCCGCCGGGGTTGCGGTGGCCCTGCTCGCGCTACGCGGGCGCCGCTCCGGCCGGGTTCGCGCGGCCTTGATCGTGCTCTCGGTGCTGGCAGGTTTCGGCTGGTCGGCATGGCGCGCCGAACTCAGGCTGGAGGAACGTCTGGCGCCCGAACTCGAAGGCGTGGACCTGATGCTGAGCGGGGTCGTTGCGGGCCTGCCGGCCGCCGCGCGGCCAGCGCTTTCTGTTCGCGCTCGATGAGACGCAGGTCCATGGCATGGCGTCCGGCATGCCCTCGCACATCCTGCTGAGCTGGGACGATGCGCCGCCCGCGTTGCGCCCCGGCGAGCGGTACGTCTTTTCGCTACGTCTGCGCCGGCCGCACGGCCTGGCCAATCCTCATGGTTTCGACTACGAATACTGGCTGATGGCAGCCGGAATCGGCGCTACGGGCTACGTGCGCGACGTGCGGCGCGAGGCGCAGGAGGCAGTCGGTGAACAACTGGAGTGGAGGATCGCGCGATGGCGGGTGCAGGTACGCGACCACGTGCTGGGCAGCCTGCCTCCGGATGCGCGCTTTGCCCCGGTCCTGGCGGCGCTGGTGGTGGGCGACCAGCGCGGTATCCAGCAGCGCGACTGGACCTTGTTCACGCGCACCGGCATCGGCCACCTGATCAGCATCTCCGGGCTGCATATCACCATGATTTCCGGTCTCTTTTCCAGCTTCGCGTACTGGTTGTGGCGGCATTCGTTCGGCCTTGGCCGTTGGCTGCGGCGGCCCTTGCCGCTGTTTTGGCCCGCGCGCCGCGCCGCACTGGTGGCGGCTGTGATGGCCGGACTCGTGTACGGCCTGCTGGCGGGCATGCAGGTACCTGCGCAACGTACCGTGTCGATGCTGGTCGTGGCGGCGCTGGCGCTATGGAGCGGCCGCACGCCGCCGGCCTCCCTGGTGCTGGCCTGGGCTGCGTTCGTGGCGATCGGGCTCGATCCCTGGGCGGTGCTGTCGCCCGGCTTCTGGCTGTCCTTCGGCGCGGTGGGCGTGATCTTCCTGGCCGCGGCGCAGCCCGACGATCATGCCGCGTCCTCGTGGTGGCAGCGTCTGCGGTCCACGCTGGCGCAGGCCACGCGCACGCAATGGGCCGTCACCATCGGGCTGGTGCCGTTGACTCTGTTGGTGTTCCAGCAGGTCTCGGTGATCTCGCCGCTGGCCAATGCGGTGGCGATTCCGCTGGTCAGCCTGCTGGTGACGCCGCTGGCCCTGCTGGCGGCCGCCCTGCCGGCGCCGCTGGCGGGCTGGCTGCTCGTCCCCGCACACCTGCTGCTGCACTGGCTGGTGATAGGCCTGGAGTGGCTGGCGGCGCCGCCGTGGGCAGTGTGGCAGGCCGCGCGCGCGGGTCCGTTCGCGCTGGCGCTGGCGGTGCTCGGCACGCTGCTGTTGCTGGCGCCCGTGCGTTGCGGAGTGCGCACGCGCCTGCACGGCGTCGTGCTGATGCTGCCGATGGTACTGGCGGGACGCCAGCCGGTGGCGCAAGGCGAGTTTCGCGCCACCGCGATCGATATCGGGCAGGGCACCGCGGTGCTGGTGGAAACACGCTCGCATGTGCTGCTCTACGATGCCGGCCCGGCCTACGGATGGGGCGCCGGACGTGGCGAGCCGGGCAGCAGCGCGGGCGCGCGCAGGCTCGATGCACTGGTGATCAGTCACGAAGATGCCGATCATGCAGGCGGGGCGCTCGACGTGATGGCGGCGTTGACGGTGGACAGCCTGCTGTCAGGTGCGCCATCAGGGCATCGGCTGCTGGCGCCGCCTGGGGGCGCGGCCTCGCCAAAGGCCCGGCCCTGCGCGGCGGGGCAGCGGTGGGAGTGGGACGGGGTTCGTTTTGTCATGCTGCATCCCTTGCCGGGCGTGGCGCAGAACGCTGCCATCGACAGCAATGCGCGCAGTTGCGTGCTCAAGGTGGAGGCCAGCGCGCGCAGCCTTCTGCTGACTGGCGATATCTCCGGGCGCGACGAGGCGGCACTGCTCGCGCGGCTGCCGACGCAAGACCTGCGCGCCGATTTCCTGCAGGCGCCGCACCATGGCAGCAACACCTCGTCCAGCGGGTCGCTCCTGGGCGTGGTGGCGCCCGAGCTGGCGCTGTTCCAGATGGGCTATCGCAATCGCCACCGGCATCCGCGCCCCGAGATCTGGGATCGCTACGGCTCGCACGGCATCGCGCGCTATCGCAGCGACGAAACCGGCGCGGTCCAGATCATGACGCGCGGCGAGTCTTACGAGGTGCGGGCTTACCGCCAGCACGAGCGGCGCTACTGGCGCGCGGCGCCGCCGGCGCCTCGCTGAGATGCGCGGGCTCGGCCTGGGCGATGCGGCGCTCGCGCAGATGGGCCTTGGCGCGCTGCAGGCCGGCGGAGACGGTGTCGGCGCGTTCCAGTGCGACGCCGGCCGCAAGCACGTCGCCCAGCACCAGGTGGCAGATGCGGGAGGTCATCGGCGTGTAGACCTCGCTGTCTTCTTCCACGTCCGAGAACACGCATACGTCCGCCAGCGCGGCCAGCGGCGAACCGCTGTGGGTCAGCGCCAGCACGCTGGCGCCGCTGGCGCGGGCCAGCGTGGCGGCCGCCAGCATGTCCCAGGTGCGCCCGCTGTTGGAAACCAGCACCGCCACATCGCCGGGGCCGAGCAACGCCGCGGACATGCTGAATACATGCGAATCCGAGTACGCAACGGTGGGAATGCCGAGGCGGAAGAACTTGTGCTGGATATCAAGCGCGACGATGCCAGAGTTGCCGCAGCCATAGAACTCGATGCGCCGCGCCGCCGCGAGCAGTTGGATGCCGTGCTCGATCTGGTCCGCGGACAGCGCATTGCGCACTGTCATCAGCGTGGCGATGGTGCGGTCGAACACCTTGCCGGCGATGTCGGCGGGACGGTCTTCGGCCTTGACGTCCTGGTGCACGAAGGGCGTGCCGCCGCCCACGTTCTGGGCGAACTGGAGTTTGAACTCGCGGAAGCCGTCATAACCTAGCGCGGCGCAAAAGCGCGCGATGGTGGGCTGGGATACACCGGCTCGCTCGGCCAGTTCTGGCATTGACAAACGGATCACGCTGGCGCCGTGGCGAGCAACGTAGTCGGCAAGGCGGCGTTCGGAGGGGCGAAGCGTGTCGTAGACGGCAAGGATTCGGTCGCGCATGGTAAGGAGGGCTGTCTGTGCCGGGGCATTCTTGTGCCTTTGGCCTCGGTATCCGGGGTTCGGTAGTTCGCACTGTATGTAGATATTCTACATAATCAACATCGAAATCGCCTCGGCTTCCGGCGGGCTTGGGGCTAGGGGTTTCACCTATTTTGTCGATTGTTGCCGTGAATGCGTCGCTTTGTGATGCGTGCGCATGGTGTTTTCAAATTTCCTTTCGATATAATGTAGAAAATCTACAAACAAACGCGTTCCCCAGTCCTACCGGATACGATCAGGCATCACGACCAGGAATCCCACGCATGTCAAAAGCCCTCCACGCCGAAGTTCAGTCCGTCACCGCGCGCGTGATCGCGCGCAGCCAGCGCAGCCGTGCCGCCTACCTGGCGCGTTGCGAACGCGCCCAGCAGGAGCTGGGTCCCTTGCGCGGGCTGTCCTGTGCCAACCTCGCGCATGGCCTGGCCGCGTTGCCAGTGCATGACAAGCTCAAGCTGCGGGTCGAGCATGCCGCCAATCTCGGCATCGTCACCGCCTATAACGACATGCTGTCGGCCCACCAGCCGTACGAGCGCTACCCCGGCGTGATCCGCGAGGCCGCGCGCGCCGTTGGCGCGGTGGCGCAGGTGGCGGGCGGGGTGCCGGCGATGTGCGACGGCATCACGCAGGGCAATGCCGGCATGGAGTTGTCGCTGTTCTCGCGCGACGCCATCGCGATGGCGACCGCGGTCTCGCTGTCGCACAACACCTTCGATGCCGCCGTGATGCTTGGCGTGTGCGACAAGATCGTGCCGGGCCTGCTGATGGGCGCGCTGCAGTTCGGCCACCTGCCGGTAGTGTTCGTGCCGGCCGGGCCAATGTCGACGGGTTTGTCCAACAAGGAAAAAGCGCGCGTGCGCCAGCTCTACGCCACCGGCCAGGTCGGCCGCGAAGCCTTGCTGGAAGCCGAGTGCGAGGCCTATCACGGGGCCGGCACCTGCACCTTCTACGGCACCGCCAACAGCAACCAGTTCCTGATGGAGATCATGGGGCTGCATATGCCCGGCGCGGCCTTTGTGCATCCTGACAGCGGTCTGCGCGATGCGCTCACCGCCGCCGCCGCGCAACGCGCGCTGGCCCTGACGGCGCGGGGGGCCGACTACCTCCCGCTGGCGCGCATCGTCGACGAACGCGCCGTGATCAATGCCGTGGTGGGCCTGCTGGCCACCGGCGGCTCGACCAACCACACCATCCACCTCGTGGCGATGGCGCGCGCGGCCGGCATCATCATCGACTGGGACGACTTCGACCGCCTCTCGCGCATCACGCCGCTGCTGGCGCGGGTCTATCCCAACGGCTCCGCCGACGTGAACCATTTCCACGCCGCCGGCGGCGTGGCCTACGTGATTCGCCAGTTGCTCGACGCAGGGCTGCTGCATGAGGACGTGGAAACCGTGGCCGGGCATGGCCTGGCCCGCTACACGCAGGAACCCGTGATGATCGACGGCGTGCTGCAGTGGCGCGATGGTGCCGCCACCAGCGGCGACGCGACGGTTCTGGCCACCGCGGCCGAGCCGTTCTCCGCCGAGGGCGGCCTGCGCTTGCTGCAGGGCAATCTCGGCCGCGGCATGATCAAGGTGTCGGCGGTGGCGCCGGAGCATCGGGTGGTGGAGGCGCCGGCGCGCGTCTTCGATTCCCAGGAAGGCTTGCAGGCCGCGTTCGATGCCGGCGAGCTGGCTGGCGATGTGGTTGCGGTGGTGCGCTTCCAGGGGCCGAACGCCAACGGCATGCCCGAGCTGCACCGCCTTACGCCGGTGTTGGGCGCGCTGCAGGATGCCGGCCACAAGGTGGCGCTGGTGACCGACGGGCGCATGTCCGGCGCTTCGGGCAAGGTGCCGGCAGTCATTCATGTGGGTCCGGAGGCACTTGCTGGCGGCCCCTTGTCGCGAGTGCGCGATGGCGACCGCCTCCGCGTGGATGCCGTCGCTGGCACCCTGAAATGGCTCGGTGGCGCCGACGGCGACGCCGACTTCGCGGCGCGCGCCTCGGCGGTACTGCCGGACGACGCTTTCGCCAGCTTCAGCGTCGGCCGCGGCCTGTTTGGCCTGTTCCGCCGCAATGCGCGGATAGCAGAAGAGGGCGGCAGCGCGCTGGACCTGTCCGAAGCCGACGCTCACGGCGCTGTCCAAACCGGCGCGGCCGTCGCACAATAGGCAACGCGCCCCGATATTTGTGTCATTTGTGTCCCCGGCAGCCAACGGCTGGCGGGGACGACCCCGAGCCGGCCCATGCGGGTCCTATCATGGCTTCATGGCCGTATGCTTCCGGACACTGCCGGCGGCCGGCGCGGGGACTACCGACAAGGATGGGCAAACCATCCGAACACGATCGCTGGAGCAGACATGATCTACATCCTGATGGGCGTTTCCGGCAGCGGAAAGAGCACCGTCGGCCAGATGCTGGCCGAGACCCTGGATTGCGGCTTTCACGACGCCGATGATTTCCACAGCGCCGCCAACAAGGCGAAGATGCACAACGGCATCCCGCTGACTGATGAAGACCGCTGGCCCTGGCTGGCCGCCATGCGCGCGGCGATCGATGCGGCCCGCGCCGAAGGGCGCACCCATGTGTTCACCTGTTCCGCGCTGCGCCAGACCTATCGCGACCGGCTGACGCCGCCCGACGGCGGCGTGACCTTTGTCTATATGAAGGGCGACGCCGCTGTGATCGGTGGCCGCCTGGCCGAACGCAGCGAGCACTTCTTCAACCCGGCGCTCTTGCAGAGCCAGTTCGAAACGCTGGAGGAGCCGCGCGACGCGCTGGTACTCGATATCCGCCAGACCCCGGAAGCCCTGGTGCAGTACATCCTGGCCGAAGTGCCGGCATGCAAAGGCGCAGCCGTGGCGCGTTAGCGCGGCGCGGTTGCCCCCGCCCGGACCGTTCCCGGGCGCCGTCTTGTGTGTATTGAGGAGGGGCTGGCAAACATCTTGCTTAATCCATGTTTGATGGCGCGAATGCCCGCCGCTTGCGGCTTTTGTGGCCATAGGTATCCTATAGGTACAGCACTTCGAAGCACGACGAGACGGTCCGCGGCTGCGCCGCCGGGCCGCGGGTGGTGACCTCAAGGTGCTGTGCCGGGAACAAGAAGCCAATCAAAACGGGATTGCCGGCAGTTTGGGCGGCGCCCAAATCATGGGGGAACGGCCATCATGGCGGCGCGGTTTTTCGACGAGATGCTCGATTGGCAAGATGGCGTGGCGGCATCGATCCACGCGGGAGAGTCCCTGCCGGCAGGCGCCGTGCGGGGGCATTACAAGCAGTTCGCGGACTGGCTGGCGCGACAGTCCGAAGGCACCATGGGCAATAAGCGCGCGGAGGCGGACCTGATCTTCCGGCGTGTGGGCATCACCTTCGCCGTGTACGGCGAAAAGGATGAGTCCAACAGCGGCACCGAGCGCACCATCCCGTTCGACGTGATTCCCCGGATCTTTCCCGCCAGCGAGTGGGCCACGCTGGAGCGCGGGCTGCGCCAGCGGGTCTCCGCGCTGAATCGCTTCATCCACGATATCTATCACGGCCAGGACATCATCCGCGCCGGCGTGATTCCCCCAGACCAGATCTACAACAACGCGCAGTACCGGCCCGAGATGCTCGGCATCGACGTGCCGCGCGATATCTATGCCCACGTTGCGGGCATCGACGTGGTGCGCGCGGGCGAGGGCGAGTTCTACGTGCTGGAAGACAACCTGCGCGTGCCCTCCGGCGTCTCCTACATGCTGGAGAACCGCAAGATGATGATGCGGTTGTTCCCCGACCTGTTCGCGCGCAATCGCGTGGCGCCGGTGGCCCACTATCCGGACCTGTTGCTCGACATGTTGCGCGGGGTCTCGCCGCAGAACATCGCCGATCCCACCGTGGTGGTACTGACGCCCGGCATGTACAACTCCGCCTACTTCGAGCACGCCTTCCTGGCCCAGCAGATGGGCGTGGAGCTGGTCGAGGGCAGCGACCTGTTCGTGCAGGACGATCATCTCTACATGCGTACCACGCAGGGCCCGCAGCGCATCGACGTGATCTACCGCCGGGTCGACGACGACTTCCTCGACCCGCTGGTGTTCCGGCACGATTCCACGCTGGGCGCGGCGGGGCTGCTGTCGGTCTATCGCGCCGGCAACGTCACCATCTGCAATGCGATCGGCACCGGCGTGGCCGACGACAAATCGATCTATCCCTATGTGCCGGACATGATCCGCTTCTACCTCGGCGAGGAAGCGATCCTGAACAATGTCCCGACCTATATGTGCCGCCGTCCCGACGACCTGCAGTACGTGCTCGATCACATGGAAGAACTAGTGGTGAAGGAAACCCACGGCGCCGGCGGCTACGGCATGCTGGTGGGCCCGGCCGCCACCCGCGCCGAGATCGATACCTTCCGCGAGGTCGTGCGTGCGCGTCCGGAGCAGTACATCGCGCAACCCACGCTGGCGCTGTCAACCTGCCCGACCTACGTCGAGTCCGGCATCGCGCCGCGCCACATCGACCTGCGCCCATTCGTGCTGTCGGGCAAGGACGTGCGCATGGTGCCCGGCGGATTGACGCGCGTGGCGCTGCGGGAAGGCTCGCTGGTGGTCAATTCCTCGCAGGGCGGGGGCACCAAGGACACCTGGGTGCTGGAGCGCTGAAGCGCGGCGCTCGCAAGGATTGTTTGAGATTCCCGCGCCGGCCGCCTCGAAGCCGGCGGCGCGCGGGCGAACGGCGCAGTACGAGGGGACTGACATGCTTAGCCGCACTGCCGACCATCTGTTCTGGATGGCGCGCTACACCGAACGCGCGGAGAACACCGCGCGCATGCTCGATGTGAATTACCAGACGTCGCTGTTGCCGCAATCCGCCGAGGTGGCGGAGCAGGGCTGGTGGGCCATGCTCGATATTTCCGAGCTGACCACGGTGTTTGACGAGAAGTACGGCCTGCTGACGCGCGACGATGTGATCGACTTCATGGTGCGGGACATGACCAATGTCTCGTCGATCATGAGCTGCCTGCGCGCGGCGCGCGAGAATGCGCGCGCGGTGCGCGGCTCGCTGACCACCGAGGTGTGGGAGACCATCAACACCACCTGGCTCGACGTGCAGCGCATGATCGCTGACGGCATCCTGTCCGACGATCCCGCGCAGTTCTTCGAGTGGGTCAAGTTCCGCTCTCACCTGGCCCGTGGCGTGCAGTTCGGCACCATGCTCAAGGACGATGCTTTCCACTTCATGCGGCTGGGTACGTTCCTGGAGCGCGCCGACAATACCGCGCGGATCCTCGATGTGAAATTCAAGGCCGGCACGCTGGACGACAGCGATCCCAATCGCGACGCCAATGATTTCTATCACTGGGCGGCAGTGCTGCGCTCGGTGTCCGGCTTCGAGGTCTACCGCAAGATCTACCGCACGGTGATCACGCCCGAGCGCGTGGCTGAGCTGCTGATCCTGCGGCCGGACATGCCGCGTTCGCTGGTGTCGAGCATGGACGAGGTGGTGGCGATCCTGTCGCTGGTCGGGAACCAGCATTCTTCGGAGACCGAGCGGCAGGCTGGTAAACTCCACGCTGATTTGAAATACGCGCGCATCGACGACATCTTCGCCGTCGGGCTGCATGCTTACCTGACCAGTTTCCTGGAGCGCATCGGCGACCTCGGTAACGGCATCAGCCGGGATTTTCTCGTGCCGCTGCTGGCTGCCTGAGCCACTTCACGTGGGAGGTTGTGCCGGCCTCGCCATATCGTGAAATACAAGATTCATCACAAGACGGTTTACCGTTACGCCGAGCCGGTCCGGCGCAGCGTGCACGAACTGCGGCTCGCGCCGCGTTCGGGCCCGTTGCAGGCCGTGCAAGGCTGGCAGCTATCGGTGCCGGGCAACCTGTCCGAGGCCCGCGACGGCTTTGGCAATATCGTTCACAGCTTTACCGTGGCGGGCCCTGCGCATACGCTGGTGATCGAGGCAGGCGGCGTGGTGGAAGTGACGCCGCCTGCCGACGGAGAAGTGCCGCTTTTCTGCGATGCGCCGCCGGCGGGCGAGGCGCGTGTCTCGCCGCTTTACTACCTGGGCAGCACGCCGCTGACCGCCGCGCATCCGGAAATGGTACGTTTTGCCTCGCCCTACCTGGCGGCGGGGCACGAGGTGCCGGCCCTGCTGGCTCTGGCCGGTGGCATAGCCGAGCGGGTGCGGTACAAGGCAGACAGCACGGATGTGGGCACGTCAGCCAGCGAGGCCTTCGGGCTGGGCAGCGGGGTTTGCCAGGATCAGGCGCAAGTGATGGTGGCATGTTGCCGCGCCCTCGGTATTCCGGCGCGCTACGTCAGCGGCTATTTCTACGACCCGGCGGCCTCCGAGTTGGCCAGCCATGCCTGGGCCGATGTCTGTGTGGACGTGGACAGGGAGCTGTGGTGCAGTATCGACGTGACGCACGCTTGCCTGAGCGACACGCGTCATGTCCGGCTTGCGGTCGGGCGTGATTACCGCATGGCCGCGCCGGTGCGAGGCATTCGCGAGGGCGGCAGCGGCGAGCAACTGGCGGTCGAGATTGCCATTGCACCGCTGCAGTGAGCGAGGTGGTGCGAAGCGCACCAGGAATGGGCGTGATACGGTGTTCCAGCCGCGCAGGGGCGGCGCTAGAATGCGGCCTGGCGCCGGGCGCGGCCCCGTGCACCATAACAAGACGAGATCATGACGTACTGTGTAGCCATGCGGCTGGATGCCGGTCTGGTGTTCCTCTCCGATTCCCGCACCAATGCCGGGGTCGACGCCATTTCGACCGCGCGCAAGATGACTGTGTTCGAGGAGCCGGGCGACCGCGTGATGGTGCTGCTGACGGCGGGCAACCTGGCGATTAGCCAGGCGGTGCGCCAGATACTCGCAGAAGGCCGCGACGAGAAGCGCTCCCTGTGGACCGCGCGCGATATGTTCGAGGCGGCCGCCATCGTCGGCGACGCCGTGCGCCAGGTGCACAAGCACGATGCCCACGCCTTGCGCGAGGCTGGCATCGAGTTCAATGTGAGCCTGATCTTCGGCGGGCAGATCCGTGGCGAGCGGGTGCGCCTGTTCCATGTGTACGCGGCGGGGAATTTTGTCGAAGCCACGCCCGAGAACTGCTATTTCCAGATCGGCGAGGCCAAGTACGGCAAGCCCATCATCGATCGCGTGGTGGAACCCACGCTACCGCTTGGCCAAGCCGCCAAATGCGCGCTGATCTCGATGGACTCCACCCTGAAATCCAATATCTCGGTGGGCCTGCCCCTGGACCTGCTGGTCTACGAGGCCGATTCGCTGCGCGTGACCCGCTTCGTCAATATCGACGAGAAGAACGCCTACTTCCGCATGATCCGCGATACCTGGGGGCATCGCCTGCGCCAGGTCTTCGGCGAGATCAACGATCCGGAATGGGATGCCTCCGCCCCGGCGGAGTTTCCGCTGGCGCGCCAGGGCGAAGGCGACCGCTGGGGGCAGCCGGTGCGCGCCACGCGCGAACGCGCCGGCACCCAGGACTGAGGGCGGGTATCCCAGATGCGTGACATCCTGCATTTTTCGCATGCCAACGGCTTTCCCGTCAGCACCTACCGCAAGCTGTTCGCAACGCTGGAAGACGATTTCGAGATCCGCGCCGTGGACCGCTATGGCCACGATCCGAAGTTCCCGGTCACGCGCGAGTGGCCGCACCTCGTCGATGAGTTGCTGGCTTCCGTGGAGCAGAAGTACCGCGAGCCGGTGTGGCTGGTGGGGCATTCGCTCGGTGGCTTCCTGTCGCTGTTGGCCGCGCTGCGGCGCCCGCAATGGGTGCGCGGCGTGGTGATGCTCGATTCGCCCGTGATCGCCGGCTGGCGTGCCGCCTTGCTAAAGGCCGGCCAGCGCTTCGGCCTGGACGAACGGCCCGGCCCCGCTGCGGTGACGCGGCGGCGCCGCACCCACTGGCCGGATGCCGAGGCGGTCTGGGAACATTTCCGTTCCAAGCCGGTATTCGCGGCCTGGGATGAGGAGGTGCTGCGCGACTACGCCATCCATGGCACCGAGCCGACCGGCAACGACGCCGAACGCCGCCTGCGTTTCGAGCGTGAGATCGAGTACCGGATCTACCGCACCCTGCCCACCAGCCTGGGCTCAAGCGTTGCGCGCGGCGCGCCGGTGCCGGTCGGCTTTGTCGCCGGCACGCGGTCGCGCGAAGTGCGCCAGTGCGGGCTCGGCGCCACGCGCAAGCTGGTGGGAGAGCGCCTGCGCTTTATCGAGGGCGGGCATCTTTATCCGATGGAGCGGCCCGGCCAGACGGCCGGATTGATCCGCGATCTCGTCGGCGAAATGCGGGGCAATTCGCCCGCGGCCGCGCGTCCGTAGCCGGGGCCGGGCAGGGCAGCAGCGAGGGCTGGGGCGCGAAGCGGCGAATGCGTCTCAGCGGTTGCCGGGCAAGGCGACTTGTCGCAAATGCGGCGCTGCAGCAGCCGGGCTCTCATGTATAATCCCGATTTCCCCGGCAAGCTCGGTTTATGACCAAATTCGTCTTCGTCACCGGTGGTGTCGTCTCTTCGCTCGGCAAGGGCATCGCTGCTGCTTCGCTCGCGGCCATTCTTGAGTCGCGCGGCCTCAAAGTCACCCTCCTCAAGCTAGATCCCTACATCAACGTCGATCCCGGCACGATGAGCCCCTTCCAGCATGGTGAGGTGTTCGTCACGGAAGACGGTGCTGAAACCGACCTCGATCTCGGCCACTACGAGCGCTTCGTCTCGGCCAAAATGCGCAAGTCGAACAACTTCACCACAGGCCAGATCTACGAGTCGGTGATCCGCAAGGAACGCCGCGGCGAGTACCTCGGCAAGACGGTGCAGGTAATCCCGCATATCACCAACGAAATCCAGGCCTTCATCGAGCGCGGCGCGGCTGCGTCGCACGGTGGCAAGGCGGACGTTGCGCTGGTGGAAATCGGCGGCACGGTGGGCGATATCGAATCGCTGCCGTTCCTGGAAGCCGCGCGCCAGATGAGCCTGCGCATGGGCCGCAACCACGCTGCCTTCGTGCACCTGACGCTGGTGCCGTTCATCGCCAGCGCCGGCGAGCTGAAGACCAAGCCGACCCAGCACTCGGTGCAGAAGCTGCGTGAAATCGGCATCTCGCCGACCGCGCTGCTGTGCCGCGCCGACCGCCCGATCCCGGACGAAGAGCGCGCCAAGATTTCGCTGTTCTCCAATATCCCGCAGGAAGCCGTGATCTCGGTCTGGGACGCGGACAGCATCTACAAGATTCCGCAGATGCTCAACGAGCAGGGCCTCGACCGCCTGATCTGCGAGGAACTGCGTATCGACCCGAAGCCGGCCGATCTCTCCATGTGGCAACGCCTGGTCAATGCCCAGGAAAATCCGCAACATGAGATCACCATCGGCATGGTCGGCAAGTACGTCGACCTGACCGAGTCGTACAAGTCGCTGATCGAAGCGCTGCGCCACGCCGGCATGCACACCGCCACCCGCGTGAACATCGAGTACATCGATTCGGAAGAGCTGGAATCGGGCCACCTCGAAGTGCTCAAGCCGCTGGACGCCATCCTGGTGCCGGGCGGTTTCGGCAAGCGCGGCACGGAAGGCAAGATTCGCGCGATCCAGTACGCCCGTGAGAACAAGGTGCCGTACCTGGGCATCTGCCTGGGCATGCAGCTGGCCGTGATCGAATTCGCCCGCCATGTGGCGGCGATGGCCGATGCCAATTCGACCGAGTTCAACCTGGAAACCGAACATCCGGTGGTCGCACTGATCACCGAATGGGTCGACCGCGAAGGCAAGGTGGAGGAGCGCTCCGCCGAGTCCGACCTGGGAGGCACCATGCGCCTGGGCGCGCAGCGCGTACCGGTCAAGCCAGGCACCAAGGCGGCCAGGATCTACGGCGAAGAAGTCAACGAGCGCCATCGCCACCGCTACGAGGTCAACAATCACTATGTGCCGACGCTGGAAAAGGCGGGCATGGTGATCTCGGCTCGCACCCCGACCGAAGACCTGCCCGAGATGATGGAACTGCCGGAAAGCATGCACCCGTGGTTCGTGGGCGTGCAGTTCCACCCGGAATTCACCTCCACCCCGCGCGATGGCCATCCGCTGTTCAAGGCCTACGTGGAAGCGGCGCTGGCCAGCCAGCAGAGCAAGGCGGGCTGAGCCCCGGCACCGCAAGCAGGAGACTAGTGATGAAACTCTGTGGATTTGACGTTGGCCTGGACCGGCCCTTCTTCCTGATCGCCGGTCCGTGCGTGATCGAGTCCGAGCAGATGGCGCTGGATACCGCCGGCGAGCTCAAGGCGATCACTAGCGAGCTCGGCATCCCGTTTATCTACAAGTCCTCGTTCGACAAGGCCAACCGTTCGTCGGGCAGGACCTTCCGCGGGCTGGGCATGGAGAAAGGGCTGGAGATCCTCGCCACGGTCAAGCGCGAGATCGGTGTGCCGGTGCTGACCGACATCCACGAGATCGACGAGGTCAAGCCGGTGGCGGCGGTGGTCGATGTGCTGCAGACGCCGGCCTTCTTGTGCCGTCAGACCGACTTCATCCGCGCGTGCGCGCAGAGCGGCCGTCCCGTCAATATCAAGAAGGGGCAGTTCCTCGCGCCGCATGACATGAAGAACGTCATCGACAAGGCGCGCGACGCCGCGCGCGAGGCAGGGCTGCCGGAAGACAGCTTCATGGCTTGCGAGCGCGGCGTTTCCTTCGGCTACAACAACCTGGTCTCCGACATGCGCTCGCTCGCGATCATGCGCGAGACCGGCGCGCCGGTGGTGTTCGATGCCACGCACTCGGTGCAGCTGCCGGGCGGCCAGGGCACCAGTTCCGGCGGCCAGCGCGAATTCGTGCCGGTGCTGGCGCGCGCTGCCGTGGCGGTGGGCGTGGCGGGCCTGTTCATGGAAACGCATCCGGACCCGAGCAAGGCCATGTCGGACGGCCCCAACGCCGTGCCGCTGTCGCGCATGAAGGAACTGCTGTCCGTGCTCAAGGAACTCGATACGCTGGTCAAGCGCTCGGGCTTCCTCGAAGACAATTTCGGCTGGCCCGCGGCCTGCGCCTGAGCGCGCAGCGCCGTTGCTGACATGGCCGTCATCAGGCGGCCATGATCAGCCAAGTAGAATCAACACCATAAAATCACACGGAGATACGCCATGGCCAGCGGCTATATCATTGCCCACGTCGATGTCACCGATCCCCAGCAGTATGAAGAGTACAAGGTGCTCTCCAGCCATGCCATGAAGGTGCATGGCGCCGAGGTGCTGGTGCGTGGCGGCAAGACCGAGAAGCTGGAGGGCGACTGGGCCCCGACGCGCGTGGTCGTGCTGAAGTTTCCCAGCTATGACGCGGCAAAGTCGTTCCACGACGGCGAGGAATATCGCGCCGCGCGCAAGTCGCGCGAGCATGCCGCGCGCATGAACATGATCGTGGTAGAAGGCGCTTAGGCATTAATCAGCGCCCGTCAGCGGTAGTCCAGGGCATGGCGCCCGTGTAGTACGAAGTCATCAAGCATCAACAGTCCAAGAGGAATCCATGAGTGCAATCGTAGATATCATCGGTCGCGAAGTTCTCGACTCGCGCGGTAACCCGACGGTCGAGTGCGACGTCCTGCTCGAATCCGGCGTGATGGGCCGCGCGGCAGTGCCATCGGGCGCATCCACCGGTTCGCGCGAAGCCATCGAGCTGCGTGATGGCGACAAGTCGCGCTATCTCGGCAAGGGCGTGCTGAAGGCGGTCGAGCATATCAACACCGAAATCTCCGAAGCCATCATGGGCCTGGATGCCTCCGAGCAGGCTTTCCTGGACCGTACCCTGATCGACCTCGACGGCACCGACAACAAGGCTCGCCTGGGCGCCAACGCCACGCTGGCCGTGTCGATGGCCGTGGCCAAAGCCGCCGCTGAAGAAGCCGGCCTGCCGCTGTACCGCTACTTCGGCGGTTCGGGCGCGATGCAAATGCCGGTGCCGATGATGAACATCGTCAACGGTGGCGCGCACGCCAACAACAGCCTGGACATCCAGGAATTCATGATCATGCCGGTGTCGCAGACGAGCTTCCGCGAAGCCCTGCGTTGCGGCGCCGAAGTGTTCCACGCGCTCAAGAAGATCCTGTCCGACAAGGGCATGTCCACGGCGGTTGGCGACGAGGGCGGCTTTGCCCCCAACTTCGCTTCCAACGAAGAGTGCCTGAACACCGTTGTGCTGGCCATCGAAAAGGCCGGCTACCGTGCAGGCGAAGATGTCCTGTTGGCGCTGGACTGCGCGGCTACCGAGTTCTATCACGAAGGCGAAGGCCAGTACCACCTGGAAGGCGAGGGCCTGAAACTGACCTCGACCCAGTTCGCCGACTACCTGGCCAACCTGTGCGACAAGTTCCCGATCGTGTCGATCGAGGACGGCATGGCCGAAGGCGACTGGGAAGGCTGGAAGGTGCTGACCGACAAGCTGGGCAAGCGCGTGCAGCTGGTGGGCGACGACCTGTTCGTGACCAATACCAAGATCCTGAAGGAAGGCATTGAGAAGGGCATCGGCAACTCGATCCTGATCAAGATCAACCAGATCGGCACCCTGACCGAGACCTTCGCCGCCATCGAGATGGCCAAGCGCGCTGGCTACACCGCCGTGATCTCGCACCGCTCGGGCGAAACCGAGGACAGCACCATCGCCGATATCGCGGTGGGCACCAACGCCGGCCAGATCAAGACCGGCTCGCTGTCGCGCTCGGACCGTATCTCGAAGTACAACCAGCTGCTGCGCATCGAGGAAGATCTCGGCGATATCGCCAGCTACCCGGGCAAGAGCGCGTTCTACAATCTGCGCTAAGCGCGTGTCATGCGCCGGCCGCGGCCGGCGCTGACGCAACTTCCTTTTTCGCTTAAGCGCCAGAACCCATGCGCCTGATCTCGTTGCTGTTGTTTGTGCTGTTGCTCGCCATCCAGTATCCCTTATGGCTGGGCAAGGGCGGTTGGCTGCGTGTGTGGGACATGGACAAGCAGGTGCATGAGCAATCGGCGCGCAACCAGTTGCTCAAGTTGCGCAATGCCAAGCTGGAAGGGGAAGTGAAGGACCTGGAGGATGGCACCGGCGCCATCGAGGAACGTGCCCGCTTTGAGTTGGGCATGGTCAAGGATGGCGAGGTGTTCGTGCAGTTCGTGGCGCCCGCGCCCAAGGTCAGCGCCACGCCGCCGCTGCCGCCTCCGCCGAATTCCCCGGCGTTCAACCGCCACTGACTGGCGCCAGTTCCTGGCGCCCTGCGCAATGCACGGTGCCAGGCAAACTCACCACCAATACGGATAGCCGCCCCGGCCCCAGTATCCGGGGCCGCTGAAGCCGACTCCGCCACCCCAGTGGCCACCGCCCCACCCTCCGTAATACAGGCTCCAGCTTGGATAGGCATAGGCAGCAGCCTGCGCCATGGCCTCGGCCTGTTGCTGGTATGCGATAGCGGCTTCCTGCTCGCGTAGCACCTGTTGGTTCAGGGCGTCGAGCTTCTGCCTTTCTTCAGGGGTGATGGGCGCTGGCGGAACACCGTTGGGCACCAGGCGTGCGGTCGGCGGCGAGCCGTTGATGTCGCGCGGCAACTCCGCGCAGCCGCCGCAGGCCAGCACTGCGCCGAGCAGCAAGACGCCGATCGCGCCCGGCGCGCGGACAAGGCGTGACGCTTTGCGTGCTGCGGCGAGGGCGGACGGGGTTGAAGGCAAAGCGGACATGTTGACTCCCTGACTCTGGTAGGTCGCTGATGCTTGGACCTCGGCGGAGGGCGTAAAGGTTCCTCGTGGGGTGCCTCCCGGGCCGCTCCGCCTTGCAGAGTTGCCGCTTAGTGTTGCTGCGCGGCACCGTCGCCGGCGCCGGTTGCAACGGGGGCCGGCGCAAACAGTTGCGCGCAGTCAACCGGATCGAAGTGGTATTGCTGGCCGCAGAAATCGCACTGGATCTCCACTTCGCCGCGTTCGACCAGGATGTCCTCGATTTCCACGCGGCCCAGGTTTTGCAGCATGCCAGCCACCTTGGCACGCGAGCACGAGCATTGGAAGTGCGGCGTGAGCGGCTCGAATACGCGCAGGCCGGTGGCTTGCAGGTCTTCCCAGAACAGGCGGCGCAGCAGTGTATCGGGCGTTTCGGCCAGCAGTTCTTCGTCCTTCAGCGTGGCACCGAGCTGGCAGGCGCGGTCCCAGGTGTCCAGGTCCTGCGCGCGGCCGCTGTCCGCCAGCGGCGCGCCGGTTTCGCCGACTTCGGCGGGGGCGCGCCCGGCATGGCCTTCCAGCGTGCCACCGTAGGACGGCAGCTTCTGCAGCAGCATGCCGGCGGCAACTTTGTCGTCGGCGGCCAGCCACAACCGGGTGTCGAGCTGCTCGGACGCTTGCATGTAGTGTTCGAGCACGGCAGTCATCGACGCCATCGGGCCGTGTGCATCGGCCAGCGGCACGATGCTCTGGTACGGCTGCTGTCCGGGTAACTTGTCCTGCGGGTCCAGCGTGATGGCGAAGCGGCCGCGGCCGTTGACGTTGACGAGGTCCGCCAGCGTGGCATCGTCGGCCAGCGCTACGCCTTCGGCGAGCTTGGCGGTCGCCCGCATCGACAGGTCGGACAGGCATTCCACCACCAGCATGCGCACCGGGCCGTCGCCGTGCACTTGCATCACCAGCGCGCCATTGAACTTCAGGTTGGCCGAAAGCAGTGCTGCGGCGGACATCATTTCGCCCAGCAGGCGGCGCACCGGCGCCGGGTAATGATTGCGGCGCAGCACTTCCTGCCAGGTGGTCTGCATGTGCACCAGTTCGCCGCGAACGGGGGCCGCGTCGAACAGGAATTTCTGCAGGGTGTCGGGGGTGGTGGTGTCAGTCACGATGATCCGTCGGTGAATCGGTGCGGGCGGCGCGGCGCCTTAGTCGATGCGTTTGAGTTGCGTCTTGTACATGGCCTGGCGCGTGGCGTAGGTCTCGGCATTGCGGTACAGGTTGGCCACATCCTGCTCGGTGAGCTCGCGCACCACCTTGGCCGGCGCGCCCAGGATCAGCGAACGATCCGGGAATACCTTGCCTTCGGTGACCACGGCCCCGGCGCCGACCAGGCACTCCTTGCCGATCACGGCACGGTTCAGGATCACCGCCTGGATGCCGATCAGCGAGCCTTCACCCACCGTGCAGCCATGCAGCATGGCCTGGTGGCCGATCGATACCTTGTCGCCGATGGTCAGCGGGCAGCCGGGGTCGGTGTGGAGCACAGTGCCTTCCTGCACATTGCTGGACTCGCCCACCACGATCGGTTCGTTGTCGCCCCGGATCACCACGCCTGGCCAGGCGCTGGCACGCGCCTTGAGCGTCACGTTGCCGATGATGGTGGCCTCCGGCGCCACATAGGCATCCGGATCGATGGTGGGGGCAACGTCGCCGAGCTGGTAAAGCGCCATGAGGTCTCCTGCACAAGTTCGTATGGGTATATGGGGTTTGCCGCCAGGCTTTAAAGGGACGCGGTCGGCCTGGCATGGAGTGCCACCCGCCGGGCCCTACAATGGCGGCAAACCGGATTTTACGCTTATGCCAGCAAACCTTCCCCATGCCGCCTCTCCTGGCGCCCCTGACCCCGATCGCGGCGGCATGCCGTTTGCCGCACCTGGCTCTTTATCCGGCGCGGCGGTGCCGTCCTTGCGCCGCCAGGCGCTTGCCATCCTGTGTTTGAGCGATGCGCACGAGAAGGCCGCGGCCACACGCCGGATGCGGCTTGCGGGCGAAGCCATGGCGCCGGAGGCCCTGGGCATCGGCGAGGCGATCTCGGACGAACTGCCGCTGCCCGGCCGGCCGCCGCTGCCCGAACTGGTGGCGCCGCAGCGGGTCGAGCGGCGGCGGTCCATCCATACGCCCGCCGGCCGCTCGGCCCTGATCCACGCGCTCGCACATATCGAGTTCAACGCCATCAACCTGGCGCTGGATGCGATCTGGCGATTCGACGCGATGCCGGTAGCCTTTTACCTCGACTGGCTGCGAGTGGCCGACGAAGAGGCGCTGCATTTCAGCCTGCTGGCGCAGCACCTGGCCACGCTGGGTGCGCGTTACGGCGATTTTCCCGCGCACAACAGCCTTTGGGAGATGGCGGACAAGACCGCCGGCGATGTGCTGGCGCGCATGGCGCTGGTGCCGCGCACGCTGGAGGCGCGCGGCCTGGATGCCTCGCCACCGGTGCGCGCCAAGCTCGCAGCCGCGGGCGATCACGAGGCCGCCGCCATTATCGACATCATCCTGCGCGACGAGGTGGGCCACGTAGCCATCGGCAACCGCTGGTACCGATGGCTATGCGCCTCCCGTGGCATGGACCCCGTCACCACCTACGCCGAACTGGCCGCGCGGTACCAGGCGCCGCGCCTGCGGCCGCCCTTCAACCTGGCGGCGCGCCGCGCGGCGGGTTTCGACGAAGATGAGCTGGCGTGGCTGGAGGGACAGGCCAGTCAGTTGTATTCCGTCACCACGACATAGCCCTGCTTATTGCCGCTACCGGGGCCTGCCGCGAATTGCACGGGCACGATAAAGGCGCGCGCGGTCGTCAGCTGGACTACCCGGCCAGGCAGCAGCGGCAGGGAGGCAGACTCCGCGGAATGGGTGCCGTTTGCCGGGCAATTTACCGATGCGGTCCCGCTCGTGCCGAGTTGCGTATCGCAGGGGGGCGCAACGATGGCCCCCCGGAAGTGGATCACGCCATCCGCGCCCCACGCGGATGCCGAAAGCAAAGCACTCGCCAGGGCCAACGGCAACCGATGCGCGAAGCGGTGGGAGGCGGCGCGGCCGGTGCTTGCAAGCGTGCTCATCGTGATCTCCAGTTCGTCATTAAGTTGAAGCACATTGGGAAATTTCTGTGTGCTCATTGGGAACTTTATTTCCCGGGATTGGGAAAAACAATCAAGATAATCCGAATTTTCCCAATTCTTTTTTGCACTAATCTGTTAGGTCAGGTTGCAAAATGCGCTGTTATCCGCCATGTAGTTGCCCCCGGGATATAGGAAAAACCCTAATTAAAGGGGCGAAAAGAAATGGGTCCGATGGGCTTTTATAGGAGTAATCCTATAAATTTCTCGGAAAAAATAAGCTGTCATGGATGACCCCTCCTGCGACTGGAATGTGGCCCGATCTGCCGATCGGGATGCGCCATTGCAATGCGCTCCGCATCTCCTTGCTAACGTCAGATTCGGTAAAAACTTGACTGCCGGGAGGGCGGCGAAAAGCATGCCGGCGATCGGTGGTCCGCGGCGCTGCAGGTTAAGCAGGCCGGGCGCTGAGGGGCAGGGCCTGGGGGGCGGATTTGACGGGTAGGGACGGGGACGGGTGCGAGCCTTGTGGCGGCACCCGCCTGCCAGTGCTACGGGCGCGTTGGCGCGCCGCGCCGGGCTTCGATCTCGCGCAGTACGCGCCGCTGGATCTTGCCGGTGGTGGTCATCGGCAACTGGTCGAGGAACTCGATCGCCTTGGGATATTCATACGGCGCAAGCTGGCCGCGCACATGCTGCTGCAGTTCGGCGACCAGTTCAGCGTCGGCCTGCGCTGAGCGGGCGACTGACGGCACCAGTACGATGAACGCCTTGACCACCGCGCCGCGCTCCGGGTCGGGGGAAGGCACCACGGCGCAATTCGACACGGCGGGGTGCTTGAGCAGGCAATTTTCGATCTCGCTCGGCCCGATGCGATAGCCGGAGGACTTGAAGACATCGTCGGCGCGGCCCTGGTACCAGAGGTAGCCGTCCTCGTCGGCGCGCGCAAGGTCGCCCGTGCGGCACCAGTGCAAGCCGTCGCGCTCCAGGTATTTGCCCGCGGTGGCCCCCTCGTTGCGCCAGTAGCCGAGGAAGAACACGGGGTCGGGATGGCCGTGGTGATCGGTGCTGCACACGGCAATCTCGCCGTCCTCGCCCGGCCGGCAAGGTTTGCCTTCGTCGTCGACTACGGCGAGGCGGTGGCCGGGGTAGGGCCGCCCCATCGAGCCCGGGCGCGCGGGCCAGCCGAGCTGGCCATCGTCGTTTTGGGCGGTGCAGTTGCCCACGATGTAGTTGATCTCGGTCTGGCCGAACATTTCATTGACGACCACGCCGAGCGCGTCGCGGCACCAGGCGAACACGGTTTCCCCGACGGCTTCGCCCGCGCTCATCAGCGCACGCAGGTGCAACTGGTAACGCTCGCGCGGCGCGGGGCAGGTTTTCATCATCTGCTTGAGCGCGGTGGGAAAGAGGAAGGTGTTGGTGACCCGATAGCGCTCCATCAGTTCGAAGGCAACCTGCGCCGAGAACCGGCCCTGATAGCCGACGATGGGCTTGCCGAAATACAGCGCGGGCATCAGCGCATCCCACAGGCCGCCGGTCCAGGCCCAGTCGGCCGGGCTCCAGAATACGTCGTCCGCCTGCGGGAACCAGTTCTGCGAACAGACGAAGCCGGTGAGATTGCCGATCAGTGCGCGGTGCGGGATCAGCGCGCCTTTCGGCGGCCCGGTGGTTCCGCTGGTGTAGATCAGCACGGCGGCCTCGTCGGCCTTGGTCTGAACGGCGGTGAACTCCGGTAGCTCGGCGGCCAGCAGCGCGTCCCAGTCATGCTCCGCGCGGCCCACCGCGCCGCCAACGCCGATCACCGAGGCCAGCGCGGGGCACTCCGCGCGCGCCGCCAGTACATTGTCGATCGCTGTTTCATCGGCAATGGCCACGCAGGCCTCGCCGTGCCGGAGCCGGTAGGCCAGCGCTTCCGGTCCGAACAGCATCGACAAGGGCGTGGCGATGGCGCCGAGCTGATAGATTGCCATCTGCGCAACCACCGTCTCGATGCGCTGGGGCATCACGATGCCGACGCGGTCTCCCCGCGCCACGCCCAGCGTGCGCAGCGCACGCGAGAGACGGTCCGCCTCGGCCTGGATGTAGGCGTAGCTGTAGCTGGCGCGGCGCCCGTCCTCGTGTTCGGTGTGGACCGCCACCCGGTGCGCGGTGGCGGGAGAGCGCGCCCAGCGGCCACAGCACACGTCGGCGAGGTTGAAGTGCTCAGGCACCTGCCAACGGAATTCATCGTAGAGCGCGCGATAGTCGTCGCGGCGGCTGGCGGGCAGGGTGGGCGCGGCCATGCTGGGTCTCCTGGTTTGCGCTCGATATTGCGCGGATGCGTGCCGGGCCGGCTTGCCGCTATAATCCACGCAAACGAACGATCGTTCTATTTTTTGGCTTCCCCGTCGTCGCGGGTGAAAGCGTCCGCCACGAAAAGGCACCCGGGGAGACACCATGACAATAAGAGAAACCTCGCGCTCGGAATTTATCACGTTGCGCGGCCTCGACATGCACGTGCGGCACTGGGGCCAGCCCGGTGCGCCCACCTTGTTCCTGCTGCATGGCTGGATGGATGTGGCCGCCTCGTTCCAGTTCATGGTGGATGCGCTGCAGCGCGACTGGCGTGTGATTGCGCCCGACTGGCGCGGCTTCGGGCAGACCGAGTGGCCCACACGCTATCCCGGCACCGAGTCCTACTGGTTTCCCGACTACATTGCCGATCTCGAGGCCGTGCTCGATCATTACCAGCCGGACCAGCCGGTGAACCTGGTGGGGCATAGCATGGGTGCCAACGTCGCCTGCTTCTATGCCGGCATCCGCCCCGAGCGGGTGCGCCGCGTGGTCGACCTGGAGGGTTTTGGCATGACGGGCACCCGCGCCGAGCAGGCGCCCGGCCGCTATGCGCGCTGGCTGGACGAACTGCGCCACAGCCAGCCGCTGAAGACCTATGACAGCGTGGAGGCAGTGGCGGCGCGGTTGCAGAAGACGAATCCGCGCCTGCCGGACGATCGCGCGGCGTTCCTGGCCGAGCATTGGTCGGCCAGGAACGCCGAAGGCCACTGGGAAATCCTTGGCGACGCCGCCCACAAGATGGTCAATCCCGTGCTGTACCGGCTGGACGAAGTGATGGCGATCTGGGCGAAGGCCACCGCGCCGGTACTGCATGTGGAAGCGCGCGACTCCCAAACGCTCAGCCATATTGCAAAGGGGCAGCCGCTGGCGGAGTTCAAGCTGCGCTTCAAGGCGTTCCGCGATTTCCGCGAGGCCATTGTCGATGACGCCGGCCATATGCTGCATCACGACCAGCCGCGGGTGGTCGCCGGGCTGGTCGAATCGTTCTGCGCGTGATGTCCGGCCGGCGCCATGCGGCTACGCTCAGGTGTGCGTCAGCTTTTCCTTGAGCGTGGCGTTGTTGCTGGTGTGCACGTGCACCAGCGCCTTCTCGGGGAAGGCATAGTGATAGGCGCGGCGCAAGGCCAGCGCAGCCTCGTGGAAGCCCGACAGGATGAGTTTCTGCTTGTTGGGATAAAACGCGATATCGCCGGCGGCGAAGATGCCGCGCCGGGAAGTCTCGTAGGTGGTGGTATCCACCGCGATACGGCCGGCGCGCATATCGAGGTCCCATTGGGCGATCGGGCCGGGTTCGGAGACCAGGCCATACAGCGCCACCAGTTCGTCGGCCGGCAGGCTGACGGTGTCGTCGCGGGTGCGGATATCGACGCCGGCCAGGGCGTCGCCCTCGGTCCTGAGCGCGCCCAGCATGCCTACCACGAAGTCCATTTCGCCGGCGGCCACCGCGGCCCGCATGTCGGCCACCGCGCCGTCGGCCGCGCGAAAGCCCTCCCGGCGGTGCACCAGCGTGACGCGCGCTGCGATCTTGCGCAGCGCCAGCGCCCAGTCCAGCGCGGAATCGCCGCCGCCGGCCACCACCACGCGTTTGCCGGCAAAGCGCGCGGTATCGCGCACGGCGTAGTGCAGGTAGCGGTCCTCCAGCGCGGCGGCTTCGGGCAGCGCCACGCGCTGCGGGGCAAAGGCACCCGCGCCTGCGCAGATCAGCACGGCCGCCACGTTGAAGCGCTTGCCGTTGTCGGTGGTGACCAGCAGGCGGTGCAGGTGTTCGTGGCCGGGCGGGTGAGCGGTGGCCGTG
Organism: Burkholderiaceae bacterium 16; assembly: GCA_000955785.1. Lineage (GTDB taxonomy): Bacteria > Pseudomonadota > Gammaproteobacteria > Burkholderiales > Burkholderiaceae > Cupriavidus. The sequence goes on along the minus strand of JYOD01000037.1, from coordinate 34,340 downwards.
GCGTGCGGTGCGGGCGGAATTTCGGCAAGGCCGTTGGCGCGTTCGTTGAAATGCATGGGAAACGCGAACGGCGCGCATTGTTCGAGCAGGCGATCGACCAGGTCTTGCGCCAGGCAGCCGGGCACGGCAGGGATGTCGTAGATCGGCTTTTCCGGATACAGCTCGGTGCACTGGCCGCCGGCGCGGTCCAGCACGTCGATGAGCTCGCACTTCAATCCCAGCACGCCCGCCTGGAACGCGGCGAACAGGCCGACCGGGCCCGCGCCGACAATCAGGACGTCGGTATGGATCACTTCGGATGGGGCGGCGCCATCGGCAGCATTGCGGGTTTCGGGCGTGGCGGAGTCAGTGGCGTGGATCGGCATGGCTTGGCAGGCAGCGCGCGCGGCGCCGCCAGGGGGGAGGATCGTCAGGCCACAACTATACCGCGCGGGGCGGCGCTCCATGCCTACGCCAGTGTTGGCGGCAGGGCTATCGGCCTGCCCGCGGGCGTGGGCTGTGTGGGCTAGCCCACGTGGCCGCTGGCGCGGGAGTAACACACGATTAACGCGGAATATGCGCGGGAGTAGAATAGACACATGCAAAATCCACACGCAATCAACGCAGACCTGCATTGCCATTCCACCGTATCCGACGGCATGTTGTCGCCCAGGGACGTGGCCGCGCGCGCGCGCGCCGGCGGCGTGGCGTTCTGGGCGCTGACGGACCATGACGAGGTCGGCGGACAGGCCGAGGCGCGCGCCGCTGCCGAGGCGCTTGGCATGCATTATGTGCCGGGGGTGGAGATTTCCGTGACATGGGCCGGCCAGACCGTCCATATCGTCGGCTTGCAGATCGATCCGGCTTGTCCGGCGCTGGTTGAAGGCCTGGCGGCGACGCGCTCCGGCCGCGCGGCGCGCGCGCAGGATATCGGCGAGGCGCTGGCCGCGATCGGCATCGAGGGCGCCTACGCGGGCGCGCTGCAGCATGTTGGCAATCCCGACCTGATCTCCCGCACGCATTTTGCGCGCTGGCTGGTGGAGCAGGGGCGGTGCAAGACCATCGGCGACGTGTTCAGCGATTACCTCGGCGAAGGCTGTCCGGGTTATGTGGGGCACCGCTGGGCCAGGCTGGCCGATGCCGTGGGATGGATCCAGGCGGCAGGCGGTATTCCGGTGATGGCCCACCCGGGGCGCTACAACTACACGCAACTGCAGCATGATGCGCTGTTTGACGAGTTCAAGCAGCTCGGCGGGGCCGCGGTCGAGGTGGTCACTGGCAGCCATACGCCGGACCAGTACCGCCGCTACGTCGATGTCGCGCATCACTACGGCCTGCTGGCCTCTCGCGGCTCGGATTTCCATGGGCCAGGCGAAGGCCGGGTCGAGCTGGGCTCGCTGCCGCCGCTGCCGTCCTCGGTCACGCCGGTCTGGCATGACTGGTAAGCCGCGCCGGCCCGTACCATGCGCCCCATTCGCTTCTCCCCATCGCAGAGCTGGCCCGGAGTGCGCGCGGTATTCGCCCCAGGCCCGCGACCGTTTTCCCCTGGCCCGCCTATGTCCCAATATTTTGAAATCCATCCGCTCAACCCGCAAGCCCGCCTGATCAAGCAGGCCGGGCAGATCATCGGGCAGGGCGGGCTGATTGCCTTGCCAACCGACTCCAGCTACGCGCTGGCCTGCCGGCTCGACGACAAGGCCGCGGTGGAGCGGCTGCGCCGCCTGCGCGGGATCGACGACAAGCACCACCTGACGCTGATGTGCAGCGACTTGTCCGAACTGGGCAACTTCGCGCGCGTGGACAACCGGCAGTACCGCTGGCTCAAGGGCGCCACGCCCGGCCCCTATGTGTTTATCCTGGAAGCCACCAAGGAAGTGCCGCGCCGGCTCTCGCATCCCGCCCGCAAGACCATCGGCGTGCGCGTGCCCGAGCACGCCATCCCGCTGGCGCTGCTGGCCGAAGTGGGCGAACCACTGATCTCGGCCACCCTGCAACTGCCTGGCGACGAAGCCCCGCTCAATGAGCCGGAGGTGATTCGCGCCCGGCTGGAAAAGCTCCTGGAGCTGGTGATCTGCGGCGGCGCCGCACCGGCGCAGCCGACCACCGTGATCGACCTCACGGGCGGGGAGCCTGAACTGGTACGGCAGGGACGAGGCGACATCGAGCGTTTCGGCCTTTGATCCCGACTTGCCCCCGCAGCGCCTCGCCGCCCCGGCGGCGGGCGCACTTTCCCGCGTCCCCGGTACAATAGCGCCCCATGGATTCCTCCCTGATTCAGACCATTGCGGTCTATGCCCTGCCGGTCCTGTTCGCCATCACGTTGCACGAGGCCGCGCACGGCTATGTGGCCAAACTGTTCGGCGATGACACTGCCTATGCGATGGGCCGCGTCAGCATTAACCCGGCGCGCCATATCGATCCCATCGGTACCATCGCGGTGCCGCTGCTGCTCTATTTCATGACGAGTGGCCAGTTTGTGTTCGGCTACGCCAAGCCGGTGCCGGTCGCCTTTGACCGCCTGCGCAACCCGCGCTGGCACGGCATGTGGGTGGCCCTGGCGGGTCCGGGCAGCAACGTGCTGCAGGCCTTCCTGTGGGCGCTGGTGGCGATCGGGCTGGTGCTGGGACAGGTGCAGGAGCCGTTCTTCAGCCAGATGGCGCGGGCCGGCGTGCTGGTCAATCTGGTGATGGCGGCCTTCAACCTGTTCCCCGTGCCGCCGCTGGACGGCGGCCGCGTGCTGACCGCGCTGTTGCCGCGGCGGATCGCCCATGCAGTGTCGCGCATCGAGCCCTATGGCATCTTCGTGGTGCTGGCGCTGGTAGCCGCGGGCGTGATCACCAAGGTGTGGATGCAGCCGGTGATGGGGGCCCTGAGCGGGCTGGTGCAGCTGATGCTGCAACCTGTCCTGGCACTGGTGCAGTAAGCCGCGCGGGCATCCGCGCCGGCGGCAAAACCGGATACGAGTACCAGTACCGATTCCCCATAAAAACAGACAGACATGTTCCCCGATCGCGTTCTTTCCGGCATGCGGCCCACCGGCGCGCTGCACCTGGGCCACTATCATGGCGTACTGAAAAACTGGGTCCAGCTGCAAGCCGAGTACCCCTGCTTTTTCTTCGTGGCGGACTGGCATGCGCTTACCACGCATTACGAGTCGCCCGATGTGATTGGCGAATCGGCGTGGGAGATGCTGGTCGACTGGCTCGCCGCCGGGGTCGATCCCGAACGCGCCACGCTGTTTATCCAGAGCCGCGTGCCCGAGCATGCCGAGCTGTTCCTGCTGCTATCGATGGGCACGCCGCTGGGCTGGCTGGAGCGGGTGCCAACCTACAAGGACCAGATCGAGAAGCTCAAGGAGAAGGATCTCTCCACCTACGGTTTCCTTGGCTATCCGCTGCTGCAGGCCGCCGATATCCTGATCTATCGCGCCGGCCGCGTGCCGGTGGGCGAAGACCAGGTGCCGCATGTGGAGATCACGCGCGAGATCGCGCGCCGCTTCAACTATCTCTATGGCCGCCAGCCGGGCTTCGAGGAGCGGGCGCAGGAAGCCGCCAGGAAGCTGGGTGGCAAGCGCGCAAAGGCCTTTCTCCAACTGCGCCGTGCCTATCATGAACAAGGCAAGGCAGAGGCCCTGGAGGAAGGCGGCGCACTGGTGGCCCAGTCCCAGAGCCTGTCCGCCGAGGATCGCGAATTGCTGCTGGGCTATCTGGGCGGCTCGCGCAAGACCATCCTGGTCGAGCCGCAGGCGCTGCTGACCGCGGCTTCGCGGATGCCGGGGCTGGACGGCCAGAAGATGTCGAAGTCCTACGGCAACACCATCCGCATGCGCGAGGACAAGGCTTCGGTGGAAAAAAAGGTGCGTACCATGCCAACCGATCCGGCCCGCGTGCGCCGCACCGATGCCGGCGAGCCGGTGCGTTGTCCGGTGTGGCAACTGCACCAGGTGTACTCGGATGTGCCCACGCGCGAGTGGGTGGAGCAGGGATGCCGCAGCGCCGGCATCGGCTGTATCGAATGCAAGCAACCGGTGATCGAGGGCATCCTGCGCGAGCAGCAGCCCATGCTGGAACGGGCGCAAAAGTACATGGACGATCCTGCGCTGCTGCGTGATATCGTCGCGCGCGGCTGCGACAAGGCCAGCCAGGTGGCGCGCGAGACCATGCGAGACGTACGCTCGGCCATGGGCCTGGGGTACCGGTGAGCACGGCCGAGGGAGTGGCTTCACACGCGCCACTGGGCGTGCCGTCGCCGTGGGTGACGCGCTGGGCGCACCTGGTGCGCCCGGGCGGCCGGGTGCTCGACCTGGCCTGCGGCAGCGGCCGCCATGCCGTGTGGTTCGCTAACCGGGGTCATGCCGTGCTCGGCGTCGACCGCGATCCGGCCGTGCTGGCGGCGCTGGCCGCTTCCACGGGTGGGGTTGCCACCCGCATGGCCGACCTGGAGCAGGGCACCTGGCCCCTGGCCGATGAGGCGCCCTTCGACGCGATCGTGGTGACCAACTATCTGCACCGGCCGCTATGGCCCCATCTGCTCGATGCCCTGGCGCCGGGCGGCGTACTGCTCTACGAAACCTTTGCCACCGGCAACGAGACCGTGGGCAAGCCTTCCAACCCGGATTTCCTGCTGCGGCCGGGTGAATTGCTGGAGGCCGTGCGCGGCACGTTGCGCGTGGTCGGCTTCGAAGATGGTATCCTCCAAGTGCCTAAAGCTGCCTTCGTGCAGCGGATTTGCGCAGTCAGGGAGGGTGGTGGAAATACGGGGGGCGATGCGCCGCCCCGTTATCCTTTGCCGGGCTGAAGTGCGGCCCGGGTTATTTGCCTGCCAGGTCGGCGAGACCTGGACTTCACGCGTTGAACTGCCTTGGGATTTGCCTGGTCGAAGGTGCGGTCGGAAGGCCTGAGGTATCCGGTACAATCGCGGTATTCGTTTCTCGAATTCTCAAACGTTATGACACAGATTAACGGCAGCATCGTCGCAATCGTGACGCCGATGCAGGAAGATGGCAGCCTGGATTTCCCGGCGCTGCGCGCCCTGGTCGACTGGCACGTGGCCGAGGGCACCGATGGCATTGTGATCGTCGGCACCACCGGCGAATCGCCCACGGTGAACGTGGATGAGCATTGCGAGCTGATCCGCGTCGCCGTGGAGCAGGCCGACAAGCGCATCCCGATCATTGCCGGCACCGGCGGCAACTCGACCAAGGAAGCGATCGAGCTGACCGCGTTCGCCAAGCAGGTCGGCGCCGATGCGTCGCTGCAGGTCGTGCCTTACTACAACAAGCCGACGCAGGAAGGCATGTACCGCCACTTCCGTACCATCGCGGAAGCCGTGGACTTGCCTGTGGTGCTGTACAACGTGCCCGGTCGCACCGTGGCCGACATGCAGCACGACACCATCCTGCGCCTGGCGCAGGTGCCGGGCATTATCGGCGTGAAGGAAGCGACGGGCAATATCGACCGCGCCGCGCAACTGATCAAGGATGCGCCGGAAGGCTTCGCCATCTACAGTGGCGACGACCCCACCGCGATTGCCCTGATGCTGCTGGGTGGCCATGGCAATATTTCCGTCACGGCCAACGTGGCGCCGCGGAAGATGCACGAATTGTGCGTGGCTGCCCTGAAGGGCGATGCGATTACGGCGCGTCGCATCCATATGGAACTGGTTGAGCTGAACAAGGCGATGTTCGTCGAAGCCAACCCGATTCCCGTCAAGTGGGCGCTCCAGCAAATGGGCAGAATGCAGGGCGGTATCCGCCTCCCACTCACGCCGCTGTCACCGGATTACCACGACGTGGTGCGCAAGGCGCTGTCGAATGCCGGCTTGCTCGGCTGATCGCACCGTGTTTTGCCGTCATCCCATTAACTAGGATTGCGTGTCAATGAAACTCAAGCTTAACCGCCACGGCGCAACGCAAGTTAGCCGTGCCGCCTTGGTCTTGCCCGTGCTGGTGGCGGGCGCGATGACCGGTTGCAGCAGCATCAACGATGCGATGGCGCCCGACAAGATCGACTACAAGTCCGCCGCCAAGCGCACTTCCACGCTGGACGTGCCCCCGGATCTGACCAAGATCGAAGGCGATCGCCGCTATTCGGTGCCGGACCAGAACGGCACCTCGACGCTCTCGACGTATAACCAGTCGAACAAGGTGGCGCAGCAGCAGTCAGGTACCGAAAACGTGCTGCCGTCCACGCAAGGCATCCGCATGGAGCGCGACGGCAACCAGCGCTGGCTGGTGATCAGCAATGGCATGCCGGCCGACAAGCTGTGGCAGTCCCTGCGTGAATTCTGGCAGGAGAGCGGTTTCCTGCTGGTGCAGGACTCGCCAGAGACCGGCATCATGGAAACCGACTGGGCCGAGAACCGCGCGAAGATCCCGCAGGATTTCATCCGCAATACCATCGGCAAGGTTTTCGATGGGCTGTATTCGACTTCCGAGCGCGACAAGTTCCGCACCCGCCTGGAGCGCGCGCAGAACGGCAATATGGAGGTCTTTATCAGCCACCGTGGCGCGCAGGAGCAGCTGACCGGCATCGACAAGTCGAACACGATCTGGACGGCGCGTCCTTCCGATCCTGAGCTCGAAGCTGAATTCCTCTCGCGCTTCGCACAGCGTCTTGGCGTGCAGAAAGAGCAGGCCGATCGCATGGCCAAGAGCGGTGCCGCCCCGGCGCCTGCCGCTGCTGCGGCTCCCGCCGCCGCCGGTGCCGCCAAGGCATCCAGCGCCAACGCCAACCTGATCCAGGTAAACGGCACCCAGGCGCTGCAGCTGGCCGAGCCTTTCGACCGCGCTTGGCGCTCGGTCGGGCTGGCGCTGGACCGCGTCAATTTCACGGTGGAAGACCGTGACCGCGCCCAGGGCCTCTACTATGTGCGCTATGTCGACACGCGCGATACCGTGGACAACCGCGGCTTCTTCTCCAAGCTGTTCACCAAGACCGGCACCGAGGACAGCAAGAAGGCCAAGAAGTACCGCGTGGCGCTGAAGGGCGACGGCACCGGCACGACCGTGACGGTGCAGAACGATGCGGGCCAGCCGGAAGGTACTGAAGTCGGCAAGCGCATTCTTACGCTGCTCGACGAGCAACTGCGCTGACCGGAGTGCAGGTCGCGCAAGACTGCCCGCGGCGCCCGGCCGCGGGGTGGCCCCGCAAGTTGTCGGGGGAGGCTTGCGCATGATGCGCTTCGCCTTCCTCGGCAGCGGCAGCGAGGGCAATTCCCTGTTGATCGAATCGCAAGAGGGCACCACCACGACCCGGGTGTTGCTCGACTGCGGCTTTGGCATTCGCGAAACCGCGCGGCGCCTGGAGCGGCTCGGCGTCACGCCGGACCAGCTCGATGCCGTGTTGGTCACCCACGAGCATGGCGATCATGTCGGCTCGGCGTATTCCTTCGCTGCGCGCCACGACGTGCCGGTGCACACGAGTCACGGCACATGGCTGGCCACCTCGCATATGCGCGGGGCAGACAAGGCCGATGTACGCGTCTGCTGCGCCGACCATCCGCTGGTCGTTGGCGGCATCCACATCCTTCCGTACACGGTACCGCACGATGCGCGCGAGCCGCTGCAGTTCGTGCTGAGCGATGGCGATGCCCGGCTTGGCGTGCTGACCGATGCGGGCATGGAGACGCCCTATGTCACCGCCCGGCTGGCGGGCGTGCATGCGCTGGTGCTGGAGTGCAACCACGATCGCGAAATGTTGCGGAATTCGGCCTACCCGTATTCGCTCAAGCGCCGCATCGGTGGCGATTTCGGGCATCTGGCAAACGAAGTCGCGGCCAGCATCCTGGCAAGCGTGGCGCACCCGGGCCTGCAGCGCGTGGTCGCGGCGCACCTGAGCCAGCAAAACAATACAAGGGAGCTGGCTACCCAGGCACTGGCGGCGGTGCTGGGCACATCCGCCGGCGAAATCCTGGTGGCGGACCAGCACGAAGGCCTGGACTGGCAGCCGGTCAGGGACTGAGGCAGGGTGGGCCGGATCGGCGGTCCGTCGTTGTGATGGCGACGCCCCCGGACGAAAATATGGACGAAAAAAAGCCGACCCGAAGGTCGGCTTTTTTATCGGTCGAGACCGATTACTGCTTAGCAGCCGGAGCCGATGCGTCAGCAGCCGGAGCCGATGCTTCAGCGGCCGGAGCCGATGCTTCAGCAGCGGGAGCGGCAGCAGCCGGAGCCGATGCTTCAGCCGGGGCAGCAGCAGCCGGAGCCGAAGCTTCCGGTGCCGGTGCGGCGGCTTCTTCCTTCTTGCCGCAGGCGGCGAGAGCAACGGCGGCGAGCAGCGATGCGATCAGGAGAGACTTCTTCATTGTTCGTCCTTTAACTTTAATAACAGAAAAACAGGCGATGAATAATTACCGGTAATTATCGCTCTTGAACTGCAAAATAGAGGCTCTCCCGGGTGCCGACAAATGCAGTGGTACACAGTACTAGCCAGCCGACGATTATATCCGCGTTTTCCCGGCTTGTGTAGCGCTCTCTTTTGCTGTTTTTGCTTGTTACGGATTATTACAGGGCAGATGGTGCAAATTGCAGCCATCCTTCCAGCGTCCAGTGATGGAAAGTCTCCATCAGGTCCGGCAAATCCGCGCAGGCGGCCACTTCCGCGGCGCTCAGGCAACGGTGGTCCGCCAACTGCCGCAGCCAGCGCGCCAGCGCGCCGGGCGGTTCGTAGGCTTCCCCATTGATAAAGAAATGGGTGCGGTCATACAGGGCAATTGATCCCGGCGCAAGCACGATGCCGTGCGCCAGCGCGAGTTTGTTGTATTTCTTCAATGTGATTTCGGATATTTCTGCAAACTCGACACTCGGCTTGGGTTCCGAGAGATGCGCGCCCAGAAACTCCGAGACCATGCCACCCGACCAACGCAGGGCACTCAGCCGTTCGGTCACGGCACGCACCATCTGGGCCGGCAGTTGGGCCGGATATGCCGTGGCCGCCTCACCCGGATCGGCATAGCGGCCGCCCAGATCCTCGTTGTCCTCGACCGTTTCCGACAGCCATGCCAGGAAGTGCCCTGCCAGCTCGCGGTACGCGGGAGCCCGGAAGCCGATCGAGTAGGTCATGCACTCGCCTTCGGCGACGCCGTCGTGGGCGTACTGGGGTGGCAGGTAAAGCATATCGCCCGGCTCCAGCACCCATTCCTCTTCCGGGGTGAAGTCCGACAGGATCTTCAGGGGCAGGTCCGGGACCAGGTCAAGCTTGGCCTGGGACGAGATGCGCCAGCGGCGCCGGCCCGATACTTGCAACAGGAATACGTCGTAGGAGTCGAAGTGCGGGCCCACGCCGCCGCCATCGGTGGCGTAGCTGATCATCAGATCGTCCAGGCGCGCATCGGGGGCGAAACGGAATTGTCCCAACAAAGCCGCGGCTGCACTATCGTGGAGGTTAACGCCCTGCACGAGCAAGGTCCATTGGCGGGCTTTGCGCGAGGGCAGGTTATCGGCGGCGAAGGGGCCTTGCTCGAGCTTCCAGCGGTTGCGGAAGTGCGATATCAGGCGCGACTCGACGTCGTCGCGGTCGGCTAGTTCGAAAAGCGACTCGCGCGATACCGGCGGCTCGATTCCCGGTACCGCTTGTCGGATCAGCAGGGGTTTGCGTTGCCAGATATCGCGCATGAAAGCGGCCGGCGTCATGCCTCCCAGCAAGGCGAGTGGCGCGTCGGGATCGACGGGGCCGGGGGGCAAGGCCTGCGCGTATAATGCGGAATCGTTCATGGAGTCAAGAATTGAAAATCGCTAAGAACACGGTGGTATCCGTGGTGTACAAGCTGTCGGATGCGCAGGGCAATCTGATCGAGGAGTCGGATGAGCCGATGGTTTACTTGCACGGCGGATATGATGGCACGTTCCCCAAGATCGAGGAAGCGCTGGAAGGCCATGAAGCCGGCTTCGAAACCCAGTTGCAGCTCGAGCCCGAGGAAGCCTTCGGCGACTACGACGCCGACATGGTGAAGGTCGAGCCGCGCGACCGCTTTCCCGAGCCGCTGGAAATCGGCATGCAGTTCGAAGGCGTGCCGGAAGACGGCGATGACGAGGACTCGATCATCTACACGGTGACCGACGTCGCGGAAGACAAGGTGGTGCTGGACGGCAACCATCCGCTGGCGGGCATGGCACTGCGTTTCTGGCTGCAGGTGGCCGAAGTGCGCGAAGCTACGGCCGACGAAGTGCAGCACGGCCACGCGCATGGTGCCTCGGGCATCGAAGTCGTGGACGAGGATGAGGACGACGAAGGCGATAGCAGCCGCACCTTGCACTGAGTGCGAGGCGCGCGCGAGACCTCGCTGCAGTACCCGCGAATAAGCCGGCCTTGCCGGCTTTTTTGTTGGGCTCGCGGCATTGGATGCACCCGATGCGCCCGGTGCGTCTTTACTCCGCTTCGGGGCCATCCTTGAGCATGACTTCGAACAGCGACGGCGAACCAGGGGTGATCGCCAGTTCGGCGTACTGGCCGGGAGCGCCGCTGGGCAGGACCACGCGAGAGACGTTACGCAGTGTCTTGCCGCTGGCATCCTTGAGCGGCCTGTCGATGCCGAAGCCGCCCGGGCCGGTGTGCACCAGCAGGACCTGGCCCCGATAGCGACCGGCCAGCTCCCGCAACTGCCGCTTGAACTCCAGGAAGCCGTCGCGCGCGCGGCGGCGCAGGAAGCCATCGAACAAGGAAGGGTTGCCGCGCTGTTCCCAGCCGTTGCCGAACTGCGGGTCGGCATGCGCCAGCACCACGATGCCGGGCAGGTTGCGCTGCTGCGCCAGCGAAAAAGCGCGCGCCAGCCACTGGCGGTTGGCCTCGCGGCGATCCTCGAACTCACCGTTGCGGCCGCCTTCCGAACGATAGTGATTGTTGTCGCCAGGCAGGTTCAGTCCCACCAGCATCACATTGCCGGCGCTCCAGCGCACGTTTTCCCGATAGCTGCGGAAGGTGGCCTGGTCGGATTGCCGTGTCAGCGGAAGGACGCGCTGGCCAAGCGTGGTATCCGCCGGGTAGAACAGCTCACGCAGCCGGTTCAGCCGCTCCACGGCATCGAAGCGGCCGTTCGCGGCGCGTTGGCATTCCGCCCAGTCGGTTTCGCCGGGCAGGTAGACGAGCGGCAGGGGCGACTGGTCGAGCAAGCGCTGGCGAACGGTGAGCAAGGCATCGCCGCAGGATTCGGTGTCGCCCTTGATCCCGCCCAGATGGACGACGAAATCGAGACGGCGCGCGGCCACGAAATCAAGCAGGCGGGTGGTGCCCGTCTCGGCAGCCGGCCACTGCGGCTGATCGGCAATCAAGGCGACGCGCACCAGCTCGGCAGCCGGGCCGCGGGCGCGGTCAGCCAGCGCCTGGCCAGGCAGTGCCTGCAACGCCATCAATATGCCCAGTGTGGCAAACCGCGCCAGGCCGCCAGGCGGCCGCGCACGCGCAGCGGTTGGCTCGGCAGCGTACCCCGATCGTTGCATGCGCTCGCCCACGAGCCGGATTGGCATCATGCGGTGGCTACTGCGTCCCTGGCGAGCGCCTGCAAGCGATAGAGCGCGTCGAGCGCGTCACGCGGGGTCAGGCTGTCCGGGTCCAGCTCGGCGACCGCGTCGAGCAGTGCAGCCTGCTGCGGCGAGATGGCGCTGGCCGGCGGCCCGCTGTCCCGCTCCGTGTAGTCGTCGTCATCGTCGTCCAGCGGCGACGGTGGTGCGGCAAACAGGTCGAGCTGGGGCGTGGGCGTGGCATCCGCCGATTGCTGCTCCAGCCACGCCAGGTGCTTGCGGGCCGCGCGGATCACCGGCTGCGGCACACCTGCCAGCTGTGCGACCTGCAGGCCGTAGCTCTGGCTGGCAGGGCCATCCTGCACGGCGTGCAGGAACACGATGCCATCGCCATGCTCGACCGCCGACAAATGGACGTTGGCCGCCTGCGCGAATTCCTGCGGCAGTTGCGTCAGCTCGAAGTAATGCGTGGCGAACAGCGTATGGCTGCGGTTGTGTGCCAGCAGGTGGCGCGCGATCGCCCACGCCAGCGCGAGGCCGTCGAAGGTCGAAGTGCCGCGCCCGATCTCGTCCATCAGCACCAGGCTGGCCGGTGTGGCGTTGTGCAGGATGCCGGCGGCTTCGGTCATTTCCACCATGAAGGTGGAGCGCCCGCCCGCCAGGTCGTCGGCGGCGCCGATGCGGGTGAAGATGCGGTCGATCGGACCGATCACCGCGCGCCGTGCCGGCACGTAGGCGCCCACGCAGGCCAGCAGCACGATCAGCGCCGTCTGGCGCATGAAGGTCGACTTGCCGCCCATGTTCGGGCCGGTGATCAGCAGTAGTTTGCGCGCTTCGGTCAACTGGCAGTCGTTGGCGATGAACGGCACGGATTCCGCGGCGAGCTGGCCCTCCACCACCGGATGCCGGCCTTGCACGATGTCGATCACGTTCTCGTCGACGCGCTCGGGCTGGGTCCAGTCCAGCGTCTGCGCGCGCTCGGCCAGGGCGGCCAGCACGTCGAGCCGGGCCAGCGCGCCCGCCACGCGTTGCAACTCGCCGATATGAGGCAGCAACTGTTGCAGCAGCGCATCGTAGAGCAGCTTCTCCCGTGCCAGCGCGCGGTCCTGCGCCGACAGCGCCTTGTCTTCGAAGGCCTTGAGCTCGGGCGTAATGTAGCGCTCGGCGTTCTTCAGCGTCTGGCGGCGGCGATAGTCGTCAGGGACCTTGTCGGCCTGGCCGTTGGTCACTTCGATGTAGAAGCCATGCACGCGGTTGTACTCCACGCGCAGGTTGGCGATGCCGGTGCGGGTGCGCTCGCGCGCTTCCAGTTCCACCAGGAACTGGCCGCAGTTCTCGGAGATATCGCGCAGCTCGTCCAGCGTCGCATCGTAGCCGCGGGCGATCACGCCGCCATCGCGGATGACGGTGGCCGGTTCCGGCGCCACCGCGCTGACCAGCAGCGCATGGCATTCCCAGGGCACAGCCAGTTCGCTCACCGTCTGGTTCAGCAACGGCGCGGCATCGTCAGCGCGCAGGCAGGCCTGTACGTCGGGCAGCGCGGTCAGCGTATCGCGCAGCGAGGACAAATCGCGCGGACGCGCATTCATCAGGGCAAGGCGCGCGGTGATCCGCTCCACGTCGGACAGCCGGCGCAGCGCCGCGCGCAGTGCATCGGTGCCCTGGCCGAGCATGGCGCCGATGGCCTGCTGGCGTGCCTGCGGAATCGTGCTGTCGCGCAGCGGATGGTGCAGCCAGTGGCGCAGCAGGCGGCTGCCCATGGCGGTGGCGCAGGTGTCCAGCAGCGAGAACAGCGTCGGCGATTCGCCGCCGCGCAGCGTTTCGGTCAACTCCAGGTTACGCCGGGTGGCGGTGTCCAGGCCGACGAACTCCGACTCGCGCTCCACCGTCACGCCCTTCACGTGGCGCAGCGATTGCCCCTGGGTGGACGCGGCATAGTTGAGCAACGCGCCAGCCGCGCCGAGCGCAGCGCCCAGCCCGGCGCAGCCGAACGGATCGAGGCTGGCCACAGCGAGCTGCTCGCGCAGGCGGCGGGTGCCGGCTTCCTGGTCGAAATGCCATTCGGGCAGCCGGGTCCGCGCGCAGGCCAGGGCCGGCAATTCGATGCCGTCGGCAAACAGCAGTTCGGCCGGGCGAATCCGCTCCAGCTCGCGGCCCAGTTGCGACACCTCGCACTCCATCAGGCGCAGCTCGCCGCTGGCGAGGTTGAGCCAGGCCAGGCCGGTCTTGCTGACGCCGCGGCGCGTGGTTTGCTGATGCACCGCCATCAGGTAGGTATCGGCCTTGTCCGGCAGGAGCGCGGCGTCGGTCAGCGTGCCCGGCGTGACGATGCGCACCACCTTGCGCTCCACCGGCCCCTTGCTGGTGGCCGGGTCGCCGATCTGTTCGCAGATCGCCACCGATTCGCCCAGCTTGACCAGCCGCGCGAGGTACTGGTCCACCGAATGGAAAGGGATGCCCGCCATGCGGATCGGCACGCCGTTGGAAGAGCCGCGTGATGTCAGCGTGATATCGAGCAGGCGCGAGGCTTTCTCGGCATCGTCGTGGAAAAGCTCGTAGAAGTCGCCCATCCGGTAGAACAGCAAGGTGTCCGGATGGTCGGCTTTCAGGCCAAGGTACTGCGCCATCATGGGCGTGTGCTTTTCCGCGGCACCGGCCTTTGGCTCGGTCTTGGCGGACTGTCGGGGTTCTACGGACATGCAATCCTCTCGGGCGGCTTTGGCGAAACCGCCTGTTTTCGGGTACTCCGGCGGCCTGCGGCCCTGGCGCGGCGTACGCGGCAGGCGCCGTGGATGGGGCGGGCGCGGATAAAACGGGCATTTTACTGCGAGCCGGGCGCGGAAGGGGGCGGGAAGGGCATGGAAGGGTGCAGGAAGGGTGCGGGATGGGGCCGGGGAGACATGGCCGGGCAGTCGGGGGCAGCCAGGGTCTTTACAAAAAAAATACACCGCCGCCAGTCTCTTTACAGAATATTTGCGCCGCCCGAACTTATATAGATTCCAGATAGCCGGGCCTGGACGACAGGCGAAACGATTGAGACAAGGAAAGGTGTTCGACATGCTGAGAGTTCTGGTGCCCGTCAACGGCTCTGCGCACGCGCTGGACGCGGTGCGTCATGCCGCCTTCATGTTCCGGGACCGCTGCGTGTCCGAGGTGGTGCTGCTCAATGTCCAGCCGCCGCTGGAATCCGGCCGGGCGTCGGCCTTTCACTCGCTGTCCGCCTTGCGCAAGCTCGAAGAAGCAAGCGGTGAGGCGGCGCTGCGCGATGCCCGGAGCATCCTGGACGACGCCGGGGCCAGGTATGTCGCGCAGATCAAGGTGGGCAATGTGGCGCAGACCATTGCGCAGGTTGCGGCGGCGAACGACTGCGATGCCATCGTGATGGGCACCGCGGGGCGTACGGCAGTCGGCGCGCTGCTGGCGGGGAGGCTGACCAACAAGCTGATACGCATGTCGCGCGTGCCGGTGACGCTGGTCAGGTAGAGCGTGCCGTCACGCCACATTCATCGGCAGCAGCACCATTTGCGTTCCTTGCAGGTGTAGCCGCGCCTGCAGTTCGCCGGGTAGCGGGATGATCTCGCCCGCCGTGAAGGCCAGCTAAGTCACCATGTAGAACCTTGTCCACTTGCCGTTCGGCACTCGCGGCTCGGCCAGCAAGCCAGGAAGGCCTCCTCGGGCCCATGGCACGAGGACGAAAGCTCGTCGGTGCCCAGAGCCCAATCCATGCCAGCAGCGGCACCACGGCAATGGCATGGCGGGTTCCCGTGCGAGCGGATCGAGCGGCTTGTCAGCCAGGCGCCTCCACCATTTCGACAATGCCGCCATGTTCGCCACCCGGGTCGCTATTGCGGCGCAGCGCACGGAGCGCGGCGTCGGTGCTTGCATACTCGCCTGCCAGCACGCGGAACTTGGAAGTCCCGTGGGAGTAATGCAGGCGGCAAGCAGGCCGACTCCCAAGAGTGGTGTTCGACGCCGCGCTTTTACGATCCCTGCTGCGGTCGCAGTGCGTCGATCACCTGTGCCAGCCGCGCGATCAGCCCGTCGATGGCGCCGGGAGGCACGCCGGCGTAGCCGAACACGAAGCCGTTGTACTGCGCCAGCGGCGTGCCGGGCAAACGGTAGGTGCTAAGCGGCCGCACGATCAGTCCTTGCTCACGCGCCGCGCGGCTGACCACGGTATCGGCAAGAGGCAGTTCCAGGCGCGCCGACAGGTGCATGCCGCCGGCGCTGGCCGAGACCGTCACCCTGGCGCGCAGGTGCCGATCCAGTGCGGCTTCCAGTGCATCGCGGCGTTGCCCGTAGCGCTGGCGCATGCGGCGCAGGTGACGGGCGAACTGGCCGCTGTCGATGAAATCAGCCAGTGCAATCTGCTCGGCCACATGGCCGCGCCGGGCGATTTCCCCCAGCGTGCCGGCGATGGATGCGGCCAGGTAGCGCGGCACCACCATGAAGCCCAGGCGCAGGGCCGGGAACATCGTCTTGCTGAAGGTGCCCAGGTAGATCACGGGCGCGTCTTCGCTGAGCCCCTGCACCGCCGAGAGCGGCACGCCGCCGCGGCGGAACTCGCTGTCGTAGTCGTCCTCCACGATCCAGGCACCGGCGGCGCGGGCGTCTTCTATCAGCCCGAGGCGGCGTTCCAGGCTGAGGATGGAGCCCAGCGGGTACTGGTGCGACGGCGTGATGTAGATCAGCCGCGGCGGCGCGTCGTGCCACTGTTCGGGCCGGGGCGCCAGCCCGTCCGCGTCGACGGCCACGGGTTCCAGCCGGAGGCCGGCGGACTGGAAGGCGGCCCGCGCGCCGCCATAGCCGGGGTTCTCGATCCAGGCTGTGTCGCCGGGGTCGGCCAGCATGCGCGCGCACAGGTCAAGGCTGGTCTGGGTGCCGTCGGTGATGAAGACCTGGTCCATCTCGCAGCGCACCCCGCGCGATACCTTCAGGTATTCGGCGATGGCATGGCGCAGTGCGGGCTGCCCTTCGATCCTGCCATAGCCAAGGTGGTGGGGCCCGAGCTGGCGCCACGCGCGCTCGACGCAGCGCCGCCACGCCGCCAGCGGAAACGCTTCGAGGTCCGGCACGCCGGGCACGAACGGCAGCAAGTCGTGCATGCGATCGCCATTGCGCCGCAGGCCTCGCACGCGGCGCGATAGTTCGGCGACGCGTTTGACCGCCCCCGGGCTATGGCCGGCTCGTGCCAGACCCACGCGCGCGACCGTAGTGCCATGCCGTGTCGATACCACGAAGCCCTCCGCGGCGAGGCTCTCGTAGGCGTAGATCACCGAGTTGCGCGCCATCCCGAGTTCCGCCGCCAGCGTGCGCGTGGCGATCAGCTGGCTGCCCTGGGCAATCCTGCCATCGAGGATGGCGCCGCGCAGGCATTCGTACAGCAGCCGTTGCTGGGTGAGCTTGCGCCCGTCGAGCTGGCGCGTGAAGGTAGAGACCAGCAAGCCGTAGTCCATGGTGTAGTAACAAAAACTGTGGTTCTAAAAATGAGACTGATTATGGGTCTACCCATGGTGCCACGAAAAACTTATCTTGGCTGCAACGCCGGACGCGGCATATCGCCGCCAGGCAAAACCCACCATAGCCCAAGGAGCCACCATGAGCCAGAAACCGATGCCGCCGAGCGAACGTACCCCGCGTGCGGCGCGTTGCCGATCGCGGCCGCTACGATCGCGCCACCCTTCATGCGATCCTCGATGACACCTATCTTTGTCACGTGGCTTTCGCGGACGATCGTGGCACCCATTGCATTCCCACCGCGTGCTGGCGCGAAGGGGAGCACCTCTACATCCATGGCTCGAACGGCAGCCGCATGCTGAAGCTGGCGGCCACGGGCAGCCAGGTCTGCGTGTGCGTGACGCATCTGGATGGGCTGGTGATGGCGCGCTCGGCCTTTCATCATTCGATGAACTATCGCTCGGCGGTGATCTACGGCAGCTTCGAAGTGATTGACGGCGCTGCCAAGGCAGCGGCCATGGACGCCTTCCTGGAGCGCATCGCGCCGGGCCGCTCGGCGCAGGCCAGGCCCGGCGACGTCAATGAGCTGGCCGCGACCACGGTGTTGCGTATCGGGTTGGAGGAGGCGGCAGCCAAGACTCGCAGCGGTGGTCCGAAGGATGACGAGGCGGATCTTGCGCTGCCGGTGTGGGCCGGCGTGTTGCCGATGGCTTTGCAGGGGTTGCCGCCGGTGCCGGATGGCGTGCAGGGGAGTGCGCCGGAGTATGTGGAGCGTTGGGGGGATCTCCGTTGCGGAGATCTCACTGCAACTGCCTGACGTCAAAGGCAGATTCATTCTCTGCGGGGGCGACCTGCCTACATGTCTTGCCAGGAAGGCAGGCGAAGAAGACGCCCCATGCGGCCAGGTGCACCTTCACCGCTCGCTTCGCCTCGCGTGAAGGGGCCCGCTGGCGGGCCCCTTATGGACGTGGGGCGCTTTGTTGCGTCGTGCTTTTACCGGGCCGGCTTGGCGTTGTCCACGGAGAACGGGGACAGCAGGCGCACCATCTGTGCGAAGGCCTTGGGGTTGCCGGCCAGGACTTCGCCTTGTTCGAGCTGGCGCGCTTCGCCCGAGTAGTTGCCTACCAGGCCGCCGGCTTCGGTCACCAGCAGCATGCCGGCGGCCATGTCCCAGGGATGCAGGCCTTGTTCGAAGAAGCCATCGGTGCGGCCGCAGGCCACGTAGGCGAGATCAAGCGCTGCCGAGCCCGGGCGGCGCAAGCCGGCGCAGCTCTGCGTCATCAGCGCGAACAGTTCCATGTACTGGTCCAGGCCTTCCATGTCGCGGTAGGGGAAGCCGGTGCCGATCAGGCAGTCGGCCAGCTTGTCACGGCGCGATACGCGGATGCGGCGGTTGTTCAGGAAGGCACCCGCGCCTTTGCTGGCGGTGAAGAGTTCGTCACGCGACGGGTCATAGATAACCGCTTGCGCCGGCACGCCCTTGTGCAGCTGGGCGATGGAAACCGCGTATTGGGGGAAGCCGTGGATAAAGTTGGTGGTGCCGTCGAGCGGGTCGATCATCCAGACGTATTCGCTGGTGGGTTCGCCCTCGCCCCAGGACGGGCCGGACTCTTCCGCTAGAATGGCGTGATCCGGGTAGGCCGTGCGGATGATCTCGATGATCGCGGCCTCGGCGGCGCGGTCGACTTCGGTGACGAAATCGTTGTGCTGCTTGCGGGAGACCTGAACCCGGTCGACGTCCATCGACGCGCGGTTGATGACGGAACCTGCCTTGCGGGCCGCCTTGACGGCGATATTTAGCATCGGATGCATGAATCTCTCCAGGCCGGCCAAGGGTGCGCGCCTGGCGCAAAAGGCCGGCGCGCTGCCCCCCGGGGCGGCTGACAACACAACGGATTGTAGAAGAACGGGCGCGTCGCCATCGCGTAAAAACGGGCGGCGCACCGAAGATGAAGCCTGAATTGTATATGAACCCGCAGAACCAGACGAGCGCGGCCGCCAATGGCGCCCCCGCCGCAGCCGCCGATCCCCAGGCCGGCCCGGCCCTTATTCCGCCCCCGGGTGCTTCTCCCGGCACCGGCCCGGATGCGGCCGGCGGCGCCCCCGCCGCGTTTGCCGCGGTGCGCTTCGTGCTGGTGGAAACCAGTCATCCGGGCAATGTCGGTGCGGTTGCGCGTGCCATGAAGACCATGGGTTTTGGCGCCGCGCCGGGCAGCCTGGTGCTGGTTTCGCCACGCGAGCCGGCGGTGCGCGGGCACCCGGATGCCATTGCCATGGCCAGTGGCGCCGACGATGTGCTGGCCGGCGCGGTGATCGTCGAGAGCATCGAGGCCGCGCTGGCCGGCACCGCTTACGCGGTGGCGCTCACCGCCCGCCAGCGTGAATTCGGGCCGCCGCGGCTGCTCCCGCGCGACGCGGTGGCGCAGGCCGGTGCCCGTATCGCCGCCCAGCATGCCGCCGCCCCGGCCGCCGCCGGCGCCCACGTTGCCTTCGTATTCGGCAATGAGCGCTTCGGCCTGCCCAACGAAGTGGTGGATCGCTGCTCGGCGGTGACCCATATTCCCGCCAATCCGGCCTATACCTCGCTCAATCTGGCCCAGGCCGTGCAACTGGTGGCCTACGAGATGCGGCTGGCGCTGCTGGAGGTGAGGGCTACGCCGCTCGCCGAGATCGGCTATGCTGGCGAACCGGCCACGGCCGAGCAGATCGAGGCCATGTTCGGCCATCTGCAGGCCGGCCTGGAAGCGATTGGTTTTCTCGATCCGGCCAGCCCCAAGAAGCTGATGCCGCGCCTGCGCCGGTTGCTCGCGCGCACCGGGCTGGAGCGAGAGGAAGTCAATATCCTGCGGGGCATTGCCAAGCACATGCTGGTGGCCACGCAAGGCGCCGGCGCACGGGCGCCAGCGAAACAGGAGAAGTAAGCAAGTGGCGGAGATTCCGGCCTACTACATGCGCGGCGGCACCAGCAAAGGCGTGTTCTTGCTGGCAGACGACCTGCCGACCGACCCTGCCGAGCGCGATGCCGTGCTGCTGCGCGTGATCGGCTCGCCCGACCCGTATGGCACGCATGCCGACGGCATGGGCGGCGCCACTTGCAGCACCAGCAAGGTTGCGCTGCTGCGTCCCTCGCAGCGCCCGGACTGCGACGTCGATTGCCTGTTCGGCGAGGTGGCCATCGGCGAGCGGCGGATCGACTGGTCCGGCCATGGCGGAGACCTGTCGGCGGCGGTGGGCCCGTTCGCGATCTGGCGGGGCTTTGTCCCGGCGCGCGACAGCATCACCACGGTCCGCATCTGGCAGCAGGGCATTGGCCAGGTGTTCCACGCCCACGTGCCTTGCCGCAATGGCCATCCGTTCGAGGATGGTGATTTCTGCGAAGACGGGGTGCCGTTTCCTGCGGCCGAAATCGTGCTCGATTACCTTGAGCCGGCCACCACGCTGTTGCCCTTGTGTCCCACCGGCAACGTGGTGGACACGCTCGATGTGCCAGGCATGGGCCGCATCGATGCGACGCTGGTGACGGCCGGCACTCCCACCGTGTTCGTGCGCGCTGCCGACCTCGGACTGGATGGCACAGAACGGCCCGAACGGATCAACTCGGACACCGGGCTGCTGGCCGGGCTCGAGGCTATCCGCGCGAAGGGCGCGGTGGCCATGGGACTGGCGCCGGATGCGCAAACCGCCATGCGCGAGCGTCCCGCCACGCCCAGGATCGCGTGGGTCGCACCGCCCGCCGGCTATCGCGCCAGCACCGGAGCTTCGCTGGCCGCGGCCCATATCGATGTGTTGCGCCGCAGCGCCGACCCTGCCTTTACCGGGGCCGACGCGATCGCGCTGGCGGCGGCTGCCAACCTGCCAGACTCGGTGGTGCATCGGGCCGCCGTGCGCAGCGGCAGCCAGACCCGCATTGGCCATGCGTCGGGCATCCTTGCCCTGGGCGCTGTCACGGCAAGGCGCGATGGGGCCTGGGTGATGGAGCGCGCCGTGATGAGCCACAGCGCTCGCCGTCTGATGACCGGCCTGGTCCACGTGCCCGAGCGATGTTGATGGCGGCCGCCGTCCACCTCCACGCACCGCGGCCGATACCGTGGTACGGCAAAGGCGGACCGCGCCATCGCAATCAATGTCCATGGCGGCAGCAGGGTAGCAAATCTCTTACACTCCCTGATCCCGTTCCCACCGGCCAATGACCATGCCGGCGACGCGCGTCAGTCCTGCTGACTCAGGACGCGCGGCGCACGGCGTGGCAACACGACACGACCAAGATGTTCTCTCGTCTGAAGGAAGATATCGACGCCATCATGCGGCGCGATCCCGCCGCGCGCAGCCGTCTGGAGGTGCTGACCTGCTACCCCGGCTTTCATGCCGTGATGTTTCACCGCTTCGCCCATGCTTGCTGGAACGCGGGGTTTCACTGGCTCGGCCGGTGGATTTCCCACTGGGCCCGTTTTTTCACCGGGATCGAGATACACCCCGGCGCCAAAGTAGGGCGCCGCGTGTTCATCGATCACGGCATGGGCGTGGTGGTGGGCGAGACCGCCGAGATCGGCGACGACTGCACCATTTACCAGGGCGTGACCCTGGGCGGCACATCGCTCTACAAGGGCGTGAAGCGCCATCCCACGCTGGGTGCCAATGTGGTGGTGAGTGCCGGCGCCAAGGTGCTTGGCGGCTACACCATCGGCGACGGCGCGCGCATCGGCTCCAATGCCGTGGTACTCAAGCCGGTGCCGCCGGGCGCCACCGCGGTCGGTATTCCGGCGCGCATCATCCTGCCGGATGCGCCCACCGGGCAGCAGGGTGCCAAGCAGGAGTTCTCCGCTTACGGCATCACGCCGAACGCGGACGATCCGGTTTCGCTGGCGCTCAAGAGCCTGATCGATAATGCGGCCCAGCAGCACGAGCGCCTCGAGACGGTGATGGCTGCGCTGGACCGGCTCGGCGAGCACCTTGAGAACACGCCGAACGACCGCTTCGACGCGAGTGAGTTGCGCAAGCTGATGAAGTAGGGAGGCCGGGGCCGCTTGGGGGACGCCGGCCCCGGCGTCAGTCCACTTGCGGCAGTACGTGGAAGCCGTCCGCGTCGAGTTGCAGCACGGCGGCGCGTGGCCGCTTGCCGTCGAGGTCCCAGTCGGTCAGCACCCAGCGCACGCCCTCCGGACTTTCGTGGCGGGCGGGGCGGTGCGTGTGGCCATGCACCAAAACCGTTGCATGGCTGTCGCGCAACAGCGCCGCCACGGCTTGCGGCGTGGTGTCGCCGTAGTCGGGCGGAGCATCGCGGCGCGCCTGGTCGGCGCGGCCCGCCTCGCTGTCGGCGCGCAGCCGCCGCGCCACGCGCAGGCGCAGCGTCAGCGGCAGCGACAGGAATGCGCGCTGGACCCACCGTTTGCGGGTCCAGCGGCGGAATTTCATGTAGCGTTCATCGTCGGTGCACAGCATGTCGCCGTGGCTGAGCACCACGCGCTGGCCAGCGCATTCGATCACGGTCGGATCGGGCAGCAAGGCGGCGCCGGCGGCGCGCGCAAAGCGCTGTCCCAGCAGGAAGTCGCGGTTGCCATGCATCAGGTACACCTGGACGCCGCGGCCTGCGAGCTGGCGAAGCATGGTGGCCACTTGCACCGCAAAGGGGCTGTCGGCTTCCTCGTCGCCTACCCAGAATTCGAAGAAATCACCCAGGATGAACAGCGCGCGCGCGCCTTGCGCCGCGCGTTCGAGCACGCGCTCGAAGGACGCCAGCGTGCGCGGCATCTCCGGCGTGAGATGCAGGTCGGAAATGAACCACGCCGGCGTTGGCACCGCGAGGGCGCCGGCAGCCGGCGTGGATGGGGTCACAGTCATGCGGTTGGAGAGAGAGTCTGGCCTGACTTCATGCCGCGACCCCGCCAAGGCGTGCGGTGGAACGCGTCCTGGCGAGGGTGGCCAGTGACTTATTCGACCACCACGGCCTTTTCGATGACCACGTCTTCGAGCGGCACGTCCTGGTGGAAGCCGGCGCTGCCGGTGCGCACGCCCTTGATCGTCTCGACCACGTCGGTACCGTCGATCACCTTGCCGAACACGGCGTAGCCGAAGCCTTGCGGGGTCGGCGAGGTGAAGTTGAGGAAGTCATTGTCGACCGCGTTGATGAAGAACTGCGCGGTGGCCGAATGCGGTGCGTTGGTACGCGCCATGGCAACCGTGTAGCGATCGTTCTTGAGGCCGTTGCCGGCTTCGTTCTCGATCGGGGCATCGGTGGCCTTTTGCTTCATGCCGGGTTCGAAACCGCCGCCCTGGATCATGAAGTTCTTGATCACACGGTGGAAGATGGTGTTGTCGTAGTGGCCCTTGCGCACATAGGACAGGAAGTTTTCAACCGACTTGGGCGCCTTTTCGGCGTCGAGTTCGATGGTGATGACACCTTGGCTGGTGTGGAGCTCTACCTTGGACATTTGCTTTCCTTTGTACGGTGGTACGGTGTTATTTGACGACAGAGGCCGACTCGATCACGATCGGCGTGGCCGGGACATTACGCATCGGGCCATAAGAGGTGGTGGGCGTGTTCTTCATCTTTTCGACGGTATCCATGCCTTCCACCACCTTGCCGAACACAGCGTAGCCGTTACCGTCCGGCTGCGGATAGTCGAGACTGGAATTATCCACCACATTGATGAAGAACTGGGCGGTGGCCGAGTTGGGATCGCTGGTGCGTGCCATGGCGACCGTGCCAGCCTTGTTCTTCAGCCCGTTCTGGGCCTCCAGCGGAATCGGCGCGCGCGTGGGCTTCTGCTTCATGTCGCGGTCGAAGCCACCGCCTTGCACCATGAAACCGTTGATGACGCGATGGAAGATGGTGCCGCTATAGAAGCCGCTCTTGACATACTCCATGAAGTTCGCGACCGTCTTGGGCGCGGCGTCCGGATAGACCTCTAGCGTGAACTTGCCGGCGCTGGTGACGAATTGCACCCGCTCGGCTTTCTGCTGCTGTGCCTGTGAGGCCAGGGGCGAGAGCGCCAGGGCACCGGCGACCATGCCGGCAAGGACGAGGCGACGCGAAAAGATCATGCTTGACTCCGTGGATCGGGAAAACGATAAGACCGGGGCCTGGCTGCGGCCCCGCCTGCCGGGCAAGGCACTACCGGGCGGGTGCGGCCGCCGGCTCGCTGGCCGCGGCGCTTGCCTTGCGCGTGGTGCCCGCGGGAGGCTGGATGGCCGCCGCGGGTTGCGATAGCTTGAGGCCCGAGGCCGCCGCCGCGTCCTTGGGATTGCGGCGGAGTGCTTCCCGGTAGGCATTCTCGGCCAGGCGGCGGTAGACATCGCCCAGATTGGTGTAACCCACCGCGAAATCGGGTTTGGCATCGAGAGCGAGCAGCAGTTCCGCCTCGGCGCGCTTGAGATCCCCGCGCTTGGCGTACAGCAGGGCCAGGTTGTTGTGCGGCTCGGGCAGTTCCGGGAAGTCCTGTGCCATGGACGACAACGCCGCGATGGCCTCGTCCTCGCGCCCGGCCTGGGCCAGGGCCCAGGCACGCTCGAAGCGCGCTTGCGCATTGCGCGGGTTGGTGGCCAGCACGCGGTCGAAGCGATCGATGGCCTCGCCATATTTCTTCTGCGCCGCCGCCTTCTCCGCGTCGGCCATGCCCGGATCGGCAGAGCGCACGCCGCCGGGCGGGACGGCCGGCACGGCAAGCGATACGGGTCCGGCCTGCGCGCGCACGGGGTCAGCCATGACAAGCATGCCTGCCAGGCTGGCCGCCAGGGTTAACGAGGCGGCCGCAATGCGCCGGCGCAGGGGCGGGGATGAAGCGGTTGCTATGGTGGGCAGGAACAGGCTCATGTATGGCGGTCCGTTATACTCCGCGGCATTCTAGCAAAGCGCGGCCATGCCGGCCCGGGTATCGGGGCGTTCCCTTTGCCACGCGGGCTTGCCGTGGTGCGCCGCAAGGCGGGCGCGGGGCCACCCTGGTCGGTCGCTTCCGGTAAGATATGGGTCGCGCCTGGTTTTGCGCAGGCGCAAGTTGCCGGTCTCGCGAAGGCGCGACAATGGCGCATCTGGTGTCTTGCAAGTGTTGTCCCGCCGTACCGTTGCAGTGTTGTCCCGCTGTGCCGTTGTCCCTCTCGTCCCGCATCGTTGCGCGAGGATTGCCCGCAGTCGGTTATGGGCAACTTCGGGCAACGCAGGGGCGGCCCCTGGCAGCCCCGGGGGCAGGGCAGCAGAATGCGGGCAGCCGGGTCAGTTCCAGCCAGTGCCAGTTTGTGCCCGGTCATGCCGCCGGCAGGATTCCTCATCCTTTCACCTCGTTTCATGCATCCTCTGAATATCTACAACACGCTCGCGCGTGAAAAACAGCCTTTCGTGCCAATCGAACCCGGCCGTGTACGCATGTATGTCTGCGGCATGACGGTGTACGACTATTGTCACGTTGGCCATGCGCGCGTGATGGTGGTATTCGACATGGTGCAGCGCTGGCTGCGCACGGCCGGCTACCAGGTGACCTACGTGCAGAACATCACCGACATCGATGACAAGATCATTCGCCGCGCCGCGGAGAATGGCGAGACCATCGGCGCGCTGACCGACCGCTTCATCCGCTACATGCACGAGGATGCCGACGCGCTGGGCATCCAGCGCCCGGACCATGAGCCGCGCGCGACCGACTACGTGCCGCAGATGCTCGATATCATCGGCAAGCTGGAGGCCCGCGGCCTGGCTTATCAGGCCAGCGATGGCGATGTGAACTATGCCGTGCGCAAATTCCCCAATTACGGGCGCCTGTCGGGCAAATCGCTGGAAGACCTGCGCGCCGGCGAGCGCGTGGCCACCAACGAAGCCAAGCACGATCCGCTCGACTTTGTGCTGTGGAAGTCCGCCAAGGAGAGCGAGCCCGCCGAAAGCAAGTGGGACTCGAAATGGGGCGCCGGCCGGCCGGGCTGGCACATCGAATGCTCGGCGATGAGCTGCGCGCTGCTGGGCGAGCATTTCGATATCCACGGCGGCGGCGCCGACCTGCAGTTCCCGCACCATGAGAACGAGATCGCGCAGTCCGAAGGGGCCAGCGGCAAGACCTTCGTCAACTTGTGGATGCACAACGGCTTCGTGCGAATCAATGACGAGAAGATGTCGAAATCGCTCGGCAACTTCTTCACCATCCGCGATGTACTCAAGGAGTACGACGCCGAGGTGGTGCGCTTCTTCATCTTGCGCGCGCATTACCGCAGCCCGCTGCACTACAGCAGTGACCACCTGGAGGACGCTCGTCATTCCCTGACGCGCCTTTACACGGCACTCAAGGACGTGCAGCCGGATGACCAGCCCCTGGACTGGGAAGAGGCGCATGCGCGGCGCTTTATCGACGCGATGGGCGACGACTTCAACACGCCGATCGCCATGGCCGTGCTGTTCGACCTCGCCGGTGAAGTCAACCGCACCGGCTCGCGGGCGATGGCGCGCCAGCTCAAGGGCCTGGGTGCCACGCTGGGCTTGCTGGAGCGCGGCGCGCACGCGTTCCTGCAAGGCGGCAAAACAGCCGATGGCCTGCAGCCGGAGCAGATCGAAGCCCTGATCGGTGCGCGCAAGCAAGCCAAGGCGGAGCGCAACTTCGCCGAAGCCGACCGCATCCGTGCCGAACTGCTGGCCGGCGGCGTGATCCTTGAAGACAAGCCGGGCGGTGCCACCGAGTGGAGGCGCGCTTGAACGCTGCCGTGCGCAAGACGGCGACGCCAGCGGCGCCGTCCAAGACTGCTGCGGCCAGCAAGGCCAGGCCTGCGGCCAAGCCGCCGGTGCCGCTCAAGTCGCCCAAGGCAAGCACGGTGGCGAAGGCCGCCAAGCCGCTGAAGAGCGGCGTCAAGGTGGCCAGCAAGGCCCCGGTCAAATCGTCCGGGCCGGTGGTCAGGGCGGACGGCAAGGCGGTGCTGAAGACCGCGGCACGCACGCCCAGGGCGCCCGTGCTGCCGGAAGCCGCGGCAATCCCCCTGCCGGTCGAGACGGTGGTGGACGCGGTGCGTCCCGCCTACTGGGATGAGGCCTGCGCCGACCTGATGAAGCGCGACCGTATCCTGCGCAAGATGATCCCCACCTACGGTCCGGCGCACCTGATCTCGCGCGGCGATCCCTTTATCACGCTGGCCCGCTCCGTCGTTGGCCAGCAGATCTCGGTGAAGGCCGCGCAAACGGTGTGGGAGCGTCTGGCGGCACTCTGTCCAAAGCTCACGCCGGCACAGATGCTAAAGGCCGGGCACGACAACCTGGCCGCTTGCGGCCTGTCGCGCCGCAAGGCTGAGTACATCGTCGACCTTGCCGAGCATTTC
Organism: Burkholderiaceae bacterium 16; assembly: GCA_000955785.1. Classification (GTDB taxonomy): domain Bacteria; phylum Pseudomonadota; class Gammaproteobacteria; order Burkholderiales; family Burkholderiaceae; genus Cupriavidus. Next base: position 7,168 of record JYOD01000037.1, on the reverse strand, counting down.
AAGGCGGGACGCGTGCATGTCGACAGCTGGACGGAGATGGACGACGAAGCCGTCATCGCCGAATTGACGCAGATCCGCGGCATCGGCCGCTGGACCGCCGAAATGTTCCTGATGTTCAACCTGATGCGGCCCAATGTATTGCCGCTTGACGACGTCGGCCTGATCAACGCCATTTCGGCGAACTATTTCAGCGGCGAACCCGTCACCCGCAGTGAAGCGCGCGAAGTGGCGGCCAACTGGGAACCGTGGCGAACCGTCGCCACATGGTACATGTGGCGCAGTCTTGACCCGTTGCCGGTGACGTATTAGCCTGACAGGCAGCAGAAAGACAGCAGAATTTGCATGGAAGTGCGCGAGGCTGCATCCGCAGACTTGCGGTTTAGTGGGTGAATTCCGGTAGAATGCGCCCCTTCACAGACAGGTACGCGAGTCTCATGAAAACCACCTTCCTGGATTTTGAGCAGCCAATTGCCGAACTCGAGGCAAAGATCGAAGAACTGCGGTTTGTGCAGGACGATTCGGCTGTCGATATCTCCGAAGAGATTTCGCGGCTGGCCGGCAAGAGCCAGCAGCTTACCAAGGACATCTACGCCAACCTGACCCCATGGCAGGTGGCACAGATCGCCCGGCATCCGCAACGTCCGTACACGCTGGACTATGTGCGGGAGATCTTCACCGACTTCCACGAACTGCACGGCGACCGCAACTTTGCCGACGATCTCTCCATCGTGGGCGGCCTGGCCCGCTTCAACGGGCAGGCGTGCATGCTGATCGGTCACCAGAAGGGGCGCGATACCAAAGAGCGCGCGATGCGCAACTTTGGCATGCCCAAGCCCGAGGGCTACCGCAAGGCCAAGCGCCTGATGGAGCTGGCCGACAAGTTCGGCCTGCCGATCTTCACCTTCGTTGACACACCGGGTGCATTCCCCGGCATCGACGCGGAAGAGCGCGGCCAGTCCGAAGCCATCGGTCACAATCTCTACGTGATGGCCGGCCTCAAGGTGCCCCTGATCGCCACCATCATCGGCGAAGGCGGCTCTGGCGGCGCGCTGGCGATTGCCGTGGGTGACGTGGTGCAGATGCTGCAATTTGCCACCTACGCCGTGATCTCGCCGGAAGGCTGCGCTTCCATCCTGTGGAAGACCGCCGAGAAGGCACCCGAAGCCGCCGAAGCTCTCGGCCTGACCGCGCACCGCCTCAAGGCGCTTGGCCTGATCGACAAGATCGTCAGCGAGCCGCTGGGCGGCGCGCACCGCGACGTCAAGGGCATGGCCGCCATGCTCAAGCGTTCGCTGGCGGATTCGCTGCGCCAGTTCCAGGGCATGAGCGTGAAGGAGTTGCAGGCACGTCGCAACGAGCGTCTGCTGTCCTATGGCAAGTTCAAGGAAACCGGCGCACCGGGCTGACCCGTCCGCCGGCTTGACCGACAAGGTCGCACAGGCACTTCAGGCCGGTGCGGCCTTTGTTGTTTCTGGCCATGGCGCACGGGCAGGCACGGTGGCGGTGGCGCTTTCCGGTGGACGCGATTCGGTAGCGCTGCTGCACGCGTTGCGTGCGGCGGTGGCGTCGTCGTCGCTGCCGCTGCGCGTGGTGGGGCTGCATGTGCACCACGGGCTGCAGGCGCAGGCTGACGAGTGGGACGTCTTTTGCGCGTCGCTGTGTCGCGACTGGCAACTGCCTTTCTACAGCCGCCGCGTCACGGTGAACCAGCAGCATGGCGAAGGGCTCGAGGCGGCCGCGCGCCGCGCGCGCTATGCAGCGCTGGAGGCCATGTGCGATGAGGCCGGGGCGGAACTGCTGCTGTTCGCGCATCACCTGGACGACCAGGTCGAGACCGTGTTGTTGCGCTTGTTTCGCGGTAGCGGGCTGGCCGGGCTGGGCGGCATGCCGCGCCTGCGCCGGCTCGGGGCGCGGCAGCAGATCGTGCTGCTGCGGCCCTGGCTTGACGTGGCGCGCGACGACATCGATGCCTACTGTGCCGCCCATGCGCTCGCATGGATCGACGATCCCTCCAACGACGACCCCCGTTTCGCCCGCAACGCGCTGAGAGGACAGATGCCGGCGCTGGTCGCGGCGTTTCCCGCCTTGCGCGCCAACGTGGCACAGGCTGCCGCCCATCTGGCGCAGGCCGGCGAATTGCTGGACGGGCTCGCCATGCAGCTGATGGCCGGGCTGGTGCGCCCGCCGCGCGATGCCGGCACCATTGCGGAACTCGATCTCGCGGGCCTGCGCGCGCTTTCGCCCGCGCAGGCCGACACCGTGCTGCGCCTGTGGTTGCGCGACCTCGGCACGCAGGCCCCTTCCACCGCGCGCTTGTCCGCCATGCGTGCGCAATTGATCGAGCACGAAGGCGGGGAGCCAGCCATCCATCACGAGGCGCTGGTGCTGCATCGTTTCCAGGGGCGCGTGCTGGCCCGGCACGCCGGGCCAGCGATCGCTTCGGGCGATCTCGCGCTTGCCGCCTGGCAGGGTGAGGCAAGCCTGGCGGTGCCGGCGTGGCATGGCGAACTGCGCTTTACGCGCGACGACACCTATGGCTTGCCCGAAGCCGCGTTGCGGCAGCCCCTGCGGCTCGCGGCACGGCAGGGCGGCGAACGCATCGTGCTGCGTCCGGGCGGCCCGGCGCGCGCACTCAAGCAAGCCTATCAGGAGGCCGGTGTGCCGATGGCGCGGCGCGCGCGGCTCCCCCTGCTGTGGGCGGGCGGTCAACTCGTGTTCGCGGCCGGGCTGGGCATGCACCGGCGCTGGCCGGGTGCGCCCGCATCGCCACGCTGGCGCATCGAATGGGTGGAGTGGACGAGGGCGTAACCGCGGCCGGAATAGGCGGTGCAAGCGGACACCAGATCGCATCGATACGGCGCGCAAAATACGCACGCGAGCCGTGCGCGCCACTTCCGCCGGGCGCGTGTCATCATGCGATGCCTTGCTTCGCGCCGCCTCTTCGTGTATTTTCAGAGGTTTTGCACAATCGCTGGCGTCGACAAATAGATGGCTCTCATCGTTCACAAATACGGCGGCACTTCGATGGGTTCTCCGGAACGCATCAAGAATGTCGCCAAGCGCGTTGCCAAATGGCATCGTGCCGGTCACCGCGTAGTCGTGGTGCCTTCGGCCATGTCCGGCGAAACCAATCGCCTGCTTGGTCTTGCCAAGGAAATTTCGGCGCAGCCGAGCCCGCGTGAGCTGGATATGCTGGCCGCGACCGGCGAGCAGGCCAGTTCGGCCTTGCTGGCCATCGCGCTGCAAGGCGAGGGTGTCGACGCGATCAGCTACACCGGCTGGCAAGTGCCGGTGAAGACCGACTCGTCCCACACCAAGGCCCGCATCGAATCGATCGACGACGAGCGCATCCTGGCCGATCTCGACGCCGGGCGCGTGGTCGTCATCACGGGTTTCCAGGGCATCGATGGCTACGGCAATATCACCACGCTCGGCCGCGGTGGTTCGGATACCTCGGCAGTGGCCATCGCCGCCGCCATCGAGGCTGACGAATGCCTGATCTACACCGACGTGGACGGCGTCTACACCACCGATCCGCGCGTGGTCGAAGACGCCCGTCGCCTGGACCAGATCACCTTCGAGGAAATGCTGGAAATGGCCAGCCTGGGTTCCAAGGTGCTGCAGATCCGTTCGGTGGAGTTCGCTGGCAAGTACCGCGTGAAGACCCGCGTGCTGTCGTCGCTGACCGACCCCCTGATGCCCCTCGAGCAAGAAATGCACTCGGGCACGCTGATCACTTTTGAGGAAGAGTCTGAAATGGAAGCAGCCGTCATCTCCGGCATTGCCTTTGCCCGTGACGAGGCGAAGATCACCGTCCTGGGCGTGCCCGACAAGCCCGGCATCGCGTACCAGATCCTGGGCCCCGTGGCCGACGCCAACATCGACGTCGACATGATCATCCAGAACCAGTCCGTCGACGGCAAGACCGACTTCACCTTCACCGTGCCGCGCGGCGAATACCAGCGCGCGCTGGCTATCCTGAACGATGGCGTGAAGGCGCATATCGGCGCTGCCAGTGTCTCCGGCGACCCCAAGGTGTCGAAGGTCTCGGTGGTCGGCGTGGGCATGCGCTCGCACGTCGGCATCGCCAGCAAGATGTTCCGCACGCTGTCCGAAGAAGGCATCAACATCCAGATGATCTCCACTTCGGAAATCAAGATCTCGGTGCTGATCGACGAGAAGTACATGGAGCTCGCGGTGCGCGCGCTGCATAAGGTGTTTGAGCTGGATCAGGCGTGATCCATGCGGGATAGGCCGCGTGCGGCTTGTCCAACTGTTGGTCCAACTATCGGCAGTGAAAATTTTTTTAATTAGTTATCGAATCGTCGTTGACCAATTGAAATCTGACCGATAGAATACGCGCTTCGTTGTGTGGCCTCCCTCACGCAACGGCAGGTTTGGGAGACGTGGCCGAGAGGTCGAAGGCACTCCCCTGCTAAGGGAGCATCCGGGCCAAAACCTGGATCGAGGGTTCGAATCCCTCCGTCTCCGCCAGCAATGGCGGCAGAACCCCGGAAGATCGCGGTCTTCCGGGGTTTTGTTTTTTGTAGCGGGTTCCATCGGTACACTATGCCGCGCAGGTGTTACACCCGTACCTGTAGAGAGCCCGTGGCTACCAACATTCAGAAGCGCGGCAGCGTCTACTACTTCCGCCGCAAAATTCCCCTGGAACTCTCATAAACGTTGCCGGAAGGCTGATCCCCGTCACCACTGGCGCGGTACCTGCGCCTAAGCGAGTCACTGAGGCAGCCGGGCTGCACATCGCGGACGAGTACGCAGAGGAAGCCGCCGAAGAAGAAGCGGACAAGCTGATGCGCGTTACTGGCATCGTAGATGCGTCGCAGAGCCGAGGCAGGGCACGGACCACCTCCCGCAGAAAAGGCCGCCATGGCGCTTGTTATGGAATGCCAACGCTATGTCCCGATCGCACCAACACCAGAATAGCGGGCTGGCGAACGGCCGCTCCCTGGTCTTGAAACGACGTTCGCTCGCCTTGCGACGCGAGGGACGCGGCGCAAGGGAGGGGAACCAGAATGCCATTGGCGGCGATCGGCGACATGCGCTTCATCTTCGCCCTGATCAGCACGGCGCGCCGCCCCTTCGCGAGGGCGTATCCGGAGCCGCCTGTCAATGCAAGAGCGGGAATCAGCAGGAAGACCCACGGTATCGCGAGCGCGCCGGCGACCGGGTGGATGATCCTGAGCACAGTATTTCTCTCCCGGCGCATCTTGGCTACGCAACGCAGATGCCGGGAACTGCGATCTTCTCGAACAGATGCGGGGTGGCTACGGCCGAGGATGGATAGGCCGGGAGTTTCGCCTGGAACTCGGGATGGGTGAAGGCAGCCCGAAAATTGGCAGTCGATTCCCAGACGGCATAGTTCAGATACGTCGGATTGTCTCCGAGCGCGCGGTGAAGCTGGGTCGAGATGAAGCCCGGCTGCCGTTTCATGAATGTCGCATCGTCCTGCCACGCCCGGAGGAAGGTCTGCTCGTCCGCCTGGTCCATCATGAAGATATTCACCAGCACAACGGGGGACGCTTCGACGGCAATCTGGCGCTCGATCGGAAAGGCGGGGTCAAGCGCGCGAATCAGTGGCATGGCAGTCTCCGTTGGTTTACGGCTAGCCGAGGTGATGATGCAAGCCTAGGATATTGACATCATGGTGTCAATATAGTTATATGTAGCCAAATACGACACATGGTGCTGCATGCGCGAGACCAAGCGAACCCCGGCCGGAGCTGCCGTGACTGATCTCATTCTCGATCTATTCCGGCTTAACAACCGGATGCTTGTCGCGGGCGACCGGCTGGTCGCCGAACTAGGCCTGACGAGTGCTCGCTGGCAGGTGCTTGGCACCATTGTCGCGGCGAGCCAGCCGCAACCGGTAGCGTGGTATGCCCGCGATATGGGTGCCAGCCGTCAGAATGTCCAGCGCATTGTTAACGACTTGGCCGGTGAGGGTTTCGTCAGCCTGGAGCCGAATCCGCACCATCGGCGAGCGCCGCTCGTCGTGCTTACGGACAAGGGGAAGCAGGCGTTCGATGCTGCGACGCGCCTGCAAGCGCCATGGATCAATAGGCTCTCGGAGGGGCTTCAGGTCGAAGACATCGAGACGACATGCAGCGTGATGACGGCACTCCGCCGCAAGCTCGAAGGAGAAGGAAGTGCCGATGATGGGGAGCGATAGCCCACGACCGCGGGCGATCCCGCCGGGTGAGTTCGGATGCGGAAGTCCGCCCTGACCGACAAAGCGACGATGGCCGACCCCGCCTTCGTTCGTTGCAACGAACGCGCTGAGGGTGTGCGGCACGCCGACATGCCCTGGTCCGTCCGGACCTACTTCGTCGCCCGTTCGCGTAGTAGCAGCGTCTGGATCGCGATGCCGATCGGCCCCATCTCGTCATAGAGGCGTGACATCGTGATACCAGTCCCGCTGCCATGCACCTCTGTACCGGACAAAAGCCCGACCCACTCCCCGACGGGCTCACGATGCAAATGCAGGCTAAGGTCAGCATTGGCAAACAGATAGCGACTCGCCGGAAGCACCCAGCTCAGCCCATTGCCGAAATCGGACGCGGCAGCAGCGCGCATGGCGGGAGATGTCGGCGCTCCCTGCGCGATCGGAACCGTGAGCCTGAACCAGGCCGCGCTGGGGCCGGCTTGCGAAGGGTCGCCTTGTGCGACGCGTGTCTCCATGGCCGATTGATAGAAGGACCTTCCGTCGGGCAAGCCTGGGATGCGCACGCTGTCATTGCAGTTTGCCGGCAACGGTTCAAGCCACGTGGGCGACCAGCCGGCAGGGAGGTCACCAGGCAGCGTCAGTTGCTCGCCACGCAGCAACAGGGCATGTCCGCGGGCAACCAGAAGGTCTCCGGCAAGCAGGTCGATAGTGATACGTGATGTGGCTCGCGACCACTGGAGGTTACATCTCGTTGTCAGTGGGGTAATCGGAACTGGCTTGATCAGTTCGACACTCAAGCGCGCAAGGCGCCAGCCAGGCTCCGTAACCGCGCTCTCGGCCGCATGCGCCAACAACGCGCATGGCGCCCCGCCGTGCTGGGAGCGCGCGTCCCATGGACCGCGTGAGAGCTCTGTTGGCAACCATGTGTCGCCTTGTCGTTCGTAGACAGCCGATGAACTGTCACTTACTCATCAGTCAGAAATA